>JAKQVC010000051.1 GCA_029571985.1 Bacteroidota bacterium
CATGCCGAGCGTCTGGTCATTAGAGGTCATGTCCTTCCTGTCCTTCTGGTCAAGGTACTGTTTGCCGAGCCAAATGCACATCGACTTATCGCCATTCATTGCCATTTCAAACTGTTTCGCCCTGAGTAGCTCTTTGCCTTCAGACTTCTTTTGCGCTGAATACTCACTAAAACTCAATTTATTGACCTCTTTACAGGCCTCGTATAAAACATTCGGATGCACGCCTAAAATGCCAGCAATACCGACGCCATCGCATTGAGCCTTCAGGAGGTTATCGACTTTGTGCCAGTCTATATTTGCTTTAGGTCGTCCCATGTTACCAATCAAATTTTAGTTCAGGTAAATTCAGGTCGTAGTCATTATTTAAATCCATTTTGTGATATTCAAATTTTATCCCCATTTTTTTAGCAATTATTATTTCATTTTTAGTGCCCTTACTTTTCCCATCGTGTATGAATAAAATATAATTACATTGTTTTAATATTTCAATACATCTATGTTCATACATTCCAGCGGCATACTTTTCCCTGTTTGCGTATTCAAGTATAAGTGTTATTTTATTTTCTCTTGCTTTTATCCTTGCTATCTCATTAACACCACTTGTCTCTCCACTCGTTATTATACACTTTGGCCGTAATTCAATTATTTTTTCTTGAATTAAATCGTCAACTCTATAATCGCATAGGCTTCTGCTACCGAATATAGCCAGCCTGACCTCGTTATTGTTTACATTAATGTCGTCTTTAATCAAACGAGGATTCGATGGGTTCGGTTTTATCTTTGATAGTTTTAGTTTTTCGACTTTCATAGGGTGCAAATATACAACATTTATTTCACTTTGTCAAGTGTCATCTCTCGCTCAACTTTCATCCGGTTATGTTTAACCCAGTCCTCCCGATATACTGGCGTTTCATCAGCACGGTAAAACTTAAACCCCGAATAGCACTCCGCGAAGTCCTCAATGATCGGGATGGCTCCGCATATGCACGCCTCAAAAAATCTGTATGTCCATGTAAAGTCCCCATTGGGGCAGGGTGCAAACTTAGCCAGCCGCATGGCGTTAAAATACGATTCATCATTTGCTTTTGTCTGTTCATCCCGACCTCGCATCGATGGGACAATGATAGCCGTATCGAACTGGTCAAGGAATTTCTCACGTTCCGGTGTCATCTTGCCGATGAATAGTGTATCAATAATAGGTCGGTCAAAGTCAATAGGCAGGAACAGAGAACGCGGAAAGACCAGGGTGTATCTTTTGCCTGCGACCTCAACCCACGGCGTAGAATGGTCAAACGTGAACGCCTCGTTGCGCCCCTGCTCCGTTAATGCCTGCCGTGTGCGTATCTCCTGTATGGTCATGGCAGTTGGTTTATTTTGTTCTGTTCATCAACCCACGCGATTGCAT
>JAKQVC010000059.1 GCA_029571985.1 Bacteroidota bacterium
GTCCCTACTGGAAAGAACATTATCATTTTAAAAAAGCAGCCGCTGTAAAATCGGCAACATTAGGCAAGGACACAATTAATTTAATTCTGATAAATACTATTGCTCCTCTCCTGTTTTTGTATGGCAAAAAAATGGGTTATGAACAATTTTGTATAAAAGCTGTTGACTTGCTCGAACATTTAGAACCGGAAAACAATACCATAACCAGACAATGGGCAAACTTAGGTTTAACCGCAAAACATGCAGGAGATAGTCAGGCGCTGCTGGAATTAAAAAAACAATATTGCAGCAATAAACGCTGTTTGGAATGTAGTGTGGGTTACCGAATTTTGAAAACTGGGAAAAAATGATAAATTTGTAAAAACAACCAACAATGCTATACAGAATTAAACACCTTATTGAGACCGGCGCCTTTGGTGCTTGTGCCTGGATGGGAGAAAAAATGGGCATTGCTTCAAGTCGTGTGCGCTTATTTTTTGTTTATGCTTCATTTCTCGCATTGGGCTCACCTGTAATCATTTATATGATTATTGCGTTTTGGGTTAACCTCAAAAATTATTTGCGCGATAAAATTGACCCGGTTAGAGATTTATAATAGGTAAGCCTACCTAATTATTTGTTAATCAGAATTTTATAGAAAATTTTGTTTTGGGAGGTAAGAAGTGCCCAGGACAAGATTCGAACTTGCACACCCTTGCGGGCGCTAGCCCCTCAAGCTAGTGTGTCTACCAATTCCACCACCTGGGCAAGGCGGGTGCAAAGGTACTACATTGGGGTGATTTCCCCAAAACATCAGGATGGATTGAAGGCGGAAAACGTATTACAAATCGCGGAGTGGACTCACCCGGTCGCGGATGTAGTTTTTCATATTTACCCAAAAGGCAATAATCATATACAGGATAATCGGAGAGCCCATGGCGAGGAATGAAATATAAATGAACCAGAGGCGCACACGTTTTGAGGCTATACCTAACTTATCGCCTAACCAGGAACAAGCGCCAAAAACACCTGTTTCTATGATATGTCTGATTGCGTATAACATCTTGCTTTTCTCTTAACAAATATATTTAAATCCGCTTACTATGTAAAATTCTATATCCGATGGCACATTCTAAACAGCGTTTATGCACACAATATTGTTGTTTAAGTTGCAATAATGCCTGCGAATGGCCGGCATGTTGGGCATTCACCCCCAGGTCGTTCCACTCGCGAACAATATGATTTCGCTCATAAGGCGTTTGCTCAAGCAAATCAGTTGCACGCGTAATGTAGGCTTCCTGTTGATGCACTTTCCCGTATAAAAACAATAAAGGGGCAAAAGTGTTCACAATCTGCAGATGAATAAATTCATCACCAATATTACCCGGTGCATGTTTAGTGGCGCGTTTAAAATGATAATGTTCACGCCAGAAAGGAGAGGCTTCCACCTGAAATAATTGCCTGATTTCTTTTACCGACCGTATGTCTAAAATATGTGTAAATATTTTTTGTCGCCCCGATAAAAATGCAGCAAGCTGACTCATCCGTATGGTCGGAAAATTAGCCGGACGCATCCTGAGAAATTTCCACTCTAATGCGCGAATGGGTTCTAATCCGTATTTCTTTTTCAAAAAGCTGTATTCCGCTTTCAGCTGATGCGCATAAACAGCTCTGAAATTTCCATCCAGCATACCTGCTTGTCCAAATAACAAGGCCTCAATTTGAAAGGGCTGATCATGATGCTTTAATATGAGTTTATAGGGCAATTGCATGGCAACACGTTCGAATGGATCGGCATTGACATTTGTACCGAAACCTCGCGCAATAAGCTGATAGGTGAGTTCTTCCCAATCGTTTTTCTGCACATGCAATCTTTGTTCAATTCTGGTGGCCTTTTCTTCCAGCCTTTCCGCTAACATACTATCTAAACATTGATGCACATAAATAGGTGGCACCGTATTGAGTTGATGCGCGCAAGGTACCTGATTTGAACTGCCCATCAAATGTGTGTAAGTATGCAATAGCGTTTCAGGAAGTATGGGTTTTAAGGCTAGGGTGGGGATGTCGCTATGCGGCATATCATGCTCGTAGACAACATGTAAAATGACATTATCATACGTACGGTCGGTATGATGTTTATGCGCTAACCATGCAGAACTTTTAATATGAATTTCTACATTGCCAACCCAAAGCGTATCGCCAATTTTTATTCGTGCATGTAAAAAATCAGGTCCGCTGTTCGTATTCCAATCGCCGCGATAAATAATTGAAATTGGCTCGCCATCAGTAGTAGTAAGGGTGGAAGCGGTAAATACCTGCATCTTCCAGGCGAACTGGATAAACGCTTCTTGCATAAGGGATATAATTTAAGGGTAAACAATAGAGCGAATATACACAATTCATGCAAAAAAAATCCGAGGTTGATTGTATGATATTATTTTACATGAAGTGTATTAATTGAAAAAACAGATATTGAAACTTGTGTAATTCTATAGAGCAATTGCATAAAAAAAAGCAGGATTACCGAAAATCCTGCTTTGAAAAAAGATGTTGTATAGTTGTAGCGCTGATGCCATTGTATTTCGACTATACAAGAGCCCAAGACATGGCAACTATAAACGCGATTAAATATAGACCCAGCAAAACAATCACTAATATCCCTGAAAATTTAAAAAGTGATTTCAGGTTTTCGAAGGCTGATGTATACGCCGATGTATCCTCGCTCTCAACCGCTCTGCGCACACGCACGGAAAAGCGATATAAATAGGTGGTCGGGAAATAATACAAAACTATTAATAGCAAGTAAACTATACCAAAAACACCGGTACCTATCGAAGTGCCCGGCAGAAGGGTAGATTCTGTAGAAGCTGAACCACCGAATATGCCTATTGAGGCAAGTAACGCAAGCCCGATGAAAATATACCCCATAATCGCTAAAAACTTCCCCCATTTCGCAGCCGTCAACAAATAGCCCTGAATCTCAGCACTACGGGTGAAATCGTGTTCGTCTAAAACTGAATTGTCTAAGTGTTCCATAGTTTTTTCTTTGATTGATTTGATTGATCTGATTGTGGAGTTTATGTAAATGTAGGGAAAAGAAGTGAGTGGTATCAGGTATCAAGTATCAGGTATCAGGTATCAAGTATCAAGTATCAAGTATCAGGTATCAAGTATCAGGTATTTGGATTTTTTCTACTTAAGGAGGAGGTAGTGAGTAGTGGGTAGTGAGTAGTGGGACAAATGCAGGGCCGCTTTGCGGCAAAGTCAATTGCATTTATTACGTCAACATATTTGAATTCGCACCTGAATCCGCCGTACGGCGGAAACACCTGAGCACCTGAGCACCTGAACACCTGAACACATAAACACATAAACACAATTGCATTCTTACTTCGACACATTTGAAGTTCTAATCATCATTTTCTGAACCTCACCCCCCGCCCTCTCCTTGCTGGAGAGGGAGCTTATTTTTTCTTCTCATTTAATTGTTTGGATGTATTAAGATGTTTCAATGTATTTTTCTTGTGCACTTGCATTCAGCATCCGCCGTACGGCGGACACATTTGCATTTTCATTCGCACACTCGCACACACAAATCCGTCACCCGGCGGACCACACTTTCCCATCTGCATTTCAACCCCACCCCCGGCCCCTCCCCGTCTCCTTTCAGTCGTCGGAGAGGGGAGTTAGCTTCTATTGTACATGGAAATTTTATTTAAAATGGAAGTCAAACGATAAATTCTGCATTTCATTCTCACACTTCCTCACACAAATCCGCCGTCCGGCGGACCACACTTTCACATCTGCATTCCATCGGCTAATCCCGAGTACTCGGGACTTCGCTGCGCTACGTCGGCTAATCAATGTATTTCCCCATCAACTCCGCCATTTCCTCCTGCACCTGTTTTGCCTTAATAGCAGCAGCTTCTGCAAAATCTAATCCTTTGGAAGCATAAATAATATCTCTTGTACTATTTATCAGGAGGCCAATATCCTTATTAAATCCGTGTTGAGAAACGGCACTTAAATCTCCGCCTTGCGCGCCTACACCGGGAACTAATAGGAAATGATCTGGGATGAGTTTGCGGATTGCGGCGAAATATTCCGGATGTGTTGCACCTACTACATACATGAGATTTTCCGGATTACCCCAGGTTGCGGCTTTGCGTATGACGTGTTCATATAAGGCACCATCGCCGTCTTCAATTAATTGAAAATCCTGACTGCCTTTATTGCTGGTAAGGGCTAAAAGAATTACCCATTTGTTTGGATAGGAAAAAAATGGTGTCACACTATCTTCACCCATATACGGTGCTACTGTAATGGCATCTGCCTGCATCGTGCTGAAAAATGCCTGTGCATATCGGGCACTGGTATTTCCAATATCGCCGCGTTTGGCATCTGCTATGATGAAATGTGATTGTCCGATATAGGCGATCGTTTTTTCTAAACTTTCCCAGCCTCTCGAACCATAGGCTTCGTAAAAGGCAACATTGGGTTTATAAGCAACACAAAACGGACGCGTTGCATCAATGATCGCTTTATTAAAAGAAAATATTGGATCTGGTTCGTGCAGGAGATGGGCTGGAATTTTTTCTAAATCCGTATCTAACCCAACACATAAATAGCTTTTTTTACGCCGAATTTCTGCAATCAGTTGTTGACGATCCATACAGCAAAGGTAAAGGATTACCCGATGGTTTCTATCGCCTTGATTTCAGGAATGGTCTTTTTTAAGGTGGCTTCTACACCCGCCTTCATCGTCATAAAACTCATCGGACAACTTTCACAGGCGCCTAATAATTTTACTTTCACCACCATGTCGTCTGTAATTTCAACCACTTCAATATCTCCTCCATCCTGATTTAAATAGGGGCGAATTGAGTCCAGTGAAGACTCCACACGTGCGATCAATTCCTGATGAGTTTCCATGCCTGTTGCAAAATTAGCGATTCCCTTCCACACCGTTACCTGGTAATCTCCACAATGCGGGTCGCCTGTTTTTCCTCGTTGCGAATAGAGATAAAACGTGCCGTATTGTTTACAAGTTCCCCAAAAGCTTCTGTTAACAATGGGATGTCGTTACGCAAAATAGCCGGCTTCCCGGTGTCGCCCCCTTCCCGTATGCCCTGTACCAGCGGTATTCGTGCCAAAACGGTTGTTTTTGTTTCTGCAGCCATTGTATCTCCGCCGCCTGAACCAAAAATATAATATTTATGTGTTGGCAATTCTTCTGGTGTAAACCACGACATGTTTTCCACAATACCAATGATCGGCACCTGAATGTTTGGCATCATAAACATGGCAGCTGCTTTACGGGCATCGGCCAAGGCTACTTCCTGTGGTGTGGTAACAATTACTGCTCCGGTTACAGGCACTGTTTGCACAAGGGTGAGATGAATATCACCCGTGCCCGGAGGCAGGTCTATTATTAAATAATCTAATTCTCCCCAGATGCAATCCGTAACAAACTGGCGTAAAGCGCTACTTACCATAGGTCCGCGCCAAACCACAGCCTGTGAGTCATCCACCAAAAACCCTATCGAAAGGGCCTTTATACCATGTGCTTCCAATGGAATCATCATCGGTTTCCCGTCGCGTTCAACTACTTTCGGCTGTGCGTCTTTCAGTCCCAACATCACCGGGATGGATGGTCCATAAATATCCGCATCCATAATACCCACCTTCGCACCGGTAGCCGCCAATCCTAAGGCAAGATTCACCGATACCGTCGATTTCCCAACACCTCCTTTACCTGAACAAACGGCAATGATGTTCTTTACTCCCGGTAATAAAGCCTCCTGCTGGGTGCGAATGCTGGAAACACGTGCACTCATCTCAACCACAACCTCTGCTTCCTTATCAACCAGATGTTTAACAGCAGTTATACAGGCCCGCTTGATTTCCTCTTTCATCGGACAGGCCGGTGTGGTGAGTTCAACCGTAAAACTGACCTTTTTGCCGTCTATCACAATATTTTTTACCATCCCCAGCTGCACAATGTCCTTATGCAGGTCGGGATCGTCTACGTGTGAAAGGGCTGAAAGTATGCTGGATTCTGTGATTGCCATGATTATAAATTGGAGTCCAAAGTTACAATCATCGCAACAAAAAAGCAGTCAAAACAGTTTATAACCCACCGCTTAAATAGGGGAGAAGGGTTGTTTTGTTCAGCAGAAAACTATATTTGCACCCAAGATAAGTGCCGTTATGGGGAAAAACCTGATGATAGTTGAGTCGCCTGCAAAGGCAAAAACCATTGAAAAATTCCTGGGAAAGGATTTTGTGGTGAAGTCGTGTTACGGCCATATCCGTGATCTCGATAAAACAGATTTTGGTATCGATTTCAAGAATAATTACGAACCGAGATATATCATTTCTGCCGATAAGGAAGCGCTTGTTAAAGAGCTGAAAAAACTAGCCAAAAGCGCTGAAGAAATTTGGCTCGCAACGGATGAAGACCGCGAAGGAGAAGCTATTTCATGGCATTTGTGTGAAGTGTTGGGTCTGGATGCCAAAAAAGCAAAGCGCATTGTTTTTCATGAGATTACTAAAAAGGCTATACAAAATGCTGTTGCCAATCCGCGATTTATAAATATTGATTTAGTTGATGCGCAACAGGCTCGACGTATATTAGATAGAATTGTAGGTTTTGAATTGTCGCCTCTCCTGTGGCGCAAAATCAATATGAAAACCTCCCTTTCTGCCGGTCGCGTGCAATCGGTTGCCGTGCGTCTGATTGTGGAGCGTGAACAGGAAATCGGTAAATTTTCTGCACAGGCATCATTTAAAATTACAGCGCTCTTTTCTCTGGAGGATGAAAAAGGGAAAAAATACCAGCTCAAAGCCGAACTTCCGGTAAAATTTGAGCAGGAAGAGGATGTGCAAACATTTCTACAGGATTGCATTGGTGCCGATTTCGCAGTTTCTGCCATAACAGTAAAACCGGCAAAACGCACTCCATCTGCACCTTTTACAACATCTACATTACAGCAGGAAGCCAGCACTAAACTGGGTTTCAGCGTTTCGCGCACGATGTTGATTGCCCAAAAATTGTATGAAGAAGGGCATATCACCTACATGCGTACGGATTCAGTGAATTTAAGTCAGCAGGCAATAGAAGCCGCGAAATCAGAAATTGAAAAGAATTACGGTGAGCGCTATGTGCATACCCGTCAGTTCAAAACAAAATCATCCGGCGCGCAGGAAGCACACGAAGCCATTCGTCCTACTTATATGGAGAATGCTGAAGTGCCGGGAGATAATGATGCAAAACGCTTATATAAACTGATCTGGAAACGCACCATGGCCTCGCAAATGGCTGATGCGGAACTGGAAAAAACAATAGTAGATATTCATGTTTCTACCCGAAGCGAGCAATTAGTTGCAAAGGGAGAGGTAATTAAATTTGATGGTTTCCTGAAAGTGTATACAGAAGCACTCGAAGATGAAAGCGATGATGAAGCTACCATTTTACCTCCGCTTACCGTAAATATGCCCCTGCATTTATTGGAAATGGAAGGCGCACAAAAATTCAGTAAACCTGCTGCGCGATATACGGAAGCAAGTTTGGTGAAGAAGCTGGAAGAATTAGGTATCGGCCGACCTTCAACCTATGCGCCAACTATCTCTACTGTGCAAAAACGCGAGTATGTGGTAAAAAAAGATAAGGACGGTATCGAACGGGAAGCTATACAGTATCGCATCAGCAATAAAAAGGTTGAGCGTCATGTAGTTACTGAAACGTATGGTGCCGAACGGATGAAACTGTTTCCTACAGATTTAGGTATTTTGGTTACGGATTTTCTAACGGCAAATTTTCCGCAAATACTCGACTATAGTTTCACAGCGAATGTTGAGGAACAATTTGATGAAATTGCGATTGGCAAGAGAGAATGGCATCATATGATTGATGAGTTTTACAAGCCATTCCACAAACATCTGGAGGTAACAACACAAACCGCTCAACGTGTAACGGGAGAAAGAATTTTAGGTGTGCATCCGGAATCAGGCGAACCGATTTCAGTCCGCATGGGTAAATTCGGTCCTATGGTCGTTATGGGCGAATTGCTGGATCCAAAAGAAGCGAAGGCTCGTGGCATTACTACGAAACCGAAATTTGCCGGATTGCTCAAAACCCAAAACATGCAGGACATCACATTGGAAGATGCCCTGAAATTATTTGAATTGCCTAAAACGATCGGCACTTACCGGGATGATGATGTTGTAGTTGGTGTTGGCCGCTTTGGACCTTATGTGCGTAATACCAAAAAATTCTACTCCATACCAAAAGGTACTGAGGCTGCCGCTATTACCTTAGACGAAGCCATTCAATTAATCCTGGAGAAAGATGAAAAGGATAAAAATAAATTGATTCACGATTTCCCTGAACATGAAATTCAGGTGTTGAATGGTTTGTATGGTCCTTATATCAAAAAGGGTAAAGACAACTTCAAAATTCCGAAAGGCACTGATGCAAAAGCATTAACACTGGAGGAAATTTTGCAGATTGTTGAAACTACTGAACCTAGTGGAAAGGGCAAACGCAAATTTGCTAAAAAGAAATAGAAGCTCTACTTTAGTGAGCAAACAGTGACTATCTCAACTGAAATACAAGCCTTAATAGCGTTGCTTGATGATAGCGACCCTGAGGTGTTTGATCATGTGGCGGCGAGATTATTATCTTACGGTCCGATGGTAATTGATCAGTTGGAAGATGCGTATACTTCTATACCCAATCCGGTAATGCAGGAACGTATCGAAGATATTATTCATCAAATTCAATTTAGCAGCGTATTACAGGATTTGCGCTCCTGGGCTAACCAGGAACATGGCGATTTACTGACAGGCTGGCTGATTATTACACGCCATCAATATCCGGAGCTGGATGAAGATGCTATCCGCACAAATATTGCACGCATTCATAAGGATATCTGGATTGGAATTAACACCTATCTGTCGCCTTTGGAACAGATGAATGTGGTGAATCAAAGTGTGTTTTCACAATATGGTTTTACTACCTTGCAACAACAGGATGATGAGCAGCGATTCGCATATATTAATAATATGCTGGATGCGTTTAAGGGCAATCATTTTGCCATTGGGTTGCTGTATTTAACACTTTGCCAGCAACTGGATTTGCCTGTGTATGGTGTTTGTCTGCGCACCCACCTGATTTTAGCCAGAACAAAAGATTATGTTACTGATTTTTCGCAAATACGCGAAAACCGCCAGGATATTTTGTTTTATATCAATCCGTATAATAAAGGATTGGCCTTTGGTGAAAGAGAAATTCAAACGTATGTGAAACGCATGCAGTTGAATGAAGATGAAAAATATTTTATACCGGCTTCCAACAAAGTGATTTTAGCCGAGTATGCCCGACACCTGATGTCATTTATCAATAAACCCGCAGATCAGTACAAGAAGGATGATTTACAAACCCTGGTGGATATCCTGACAGCTGAATCCTGACCACAATTTACCTGATTGCATGCGCATATCCGGATTCTCATTTGTTCGCAATGCCGACCGGTTGTTTTATCCGGTCAGAGAATCTATTTTATCTGTGTTGCCACTGGTGGATGAATTTGTTATTGCCATTGGCGATTGCGCACCCGGCGATGGAACGGTAGCCCTGATTGAAAGTATTGGCTCGACTAAAATAAAAATTATACATACGGTTTGGGATACGGCTACATATCCCAAAGCTACCATCTATGCCCAACAAACAAACGTTGCTAAGGAAGCCTGTACAGGCGATTGGCTGCTGTATATTCAGGGAGATGAAGTGCTGCATGAACGCGATTATGCCGCCATACGTTCAGCTTGCGAAAAATATGTGCACAACGATAGGGTAGAAGGCTTGCTTTTTGCCTACCGGCATTTTTGGGCCGATTATAATCATATCAATCGTTCGCATAGTGCATACGGACACGAAATCCGTATGATTAAAAATCTCCCTGATATTTATTCATACGGCGATGCACAGGGATTCAGACGCATCCCCGGTTTTGATAAACAAAATTTCAGACAAAAGGAGGGTGTGTTTAAATTGCATGTGGCAAAAGTGGATGCACATGTGTATCACTACGGTTGGGTGCGACCACCGGATTTTATGATGCGTAAGAAGCAATTTAGTAATACACTGCATCACGGACAGGAAAAAACAGAAGCCAATTTTAGCGCACAGCTTTTTGATTATGGACCTGTAGGAAGAAAGCCTGCCTATAAAGACACGCATCCGGCTGTTATGCAGGAACGCATAGCGGCATTCGATTGGGGACACATGCTGAACTACGCCAAACACCAAAAGAAATATAATCGTCCACCCCTCAAACATGAGAAATGGCATATCCGATTATTGAGTTTCTTCGAGATATATATTTTTAAACGGCAATTATTTACCGCCCATAAATATATACTGGTTAAATAAACTCAATCCGGCCGACGCATTAGTGCTGCAGTAAAAACGCCTTGATAAAATCGTCCAGATCCCCATCCAATACAGCCTGAGCATTTCCGGTTTCCTGGCCGGTTCTGGCGTCTTTTACGAGTTTATACGGATGTAAAACATAGTTGCGAATCTGACTGCCCCACTCAATTTTCTTTTTGGTGCCTTCAATTTTATCCTTCACTTCCTGACGTTTTTGCATCTCAAGATCGTATAATTTACTGCGCAGCATCTGCATCGCCATCTCCCGGTTGAGTCCCTGCGTGCGGTTTACCTGACACGCAACAACAATACCCGTTGGAAGGTGCGTTACCCGCACAGCTGTTTCCACCTTGTTTACGTTCTGACCACCGGCACCACCACTTCGGAAAGTATCCCAGGTTAAATCAGATGGTGAAATATTAATCTCGATGGTATCATCAATCAGGGGAGATACAAATACGGAGGCAAAGGAGGTATGTCGTTTCGCATTGGCATCAAATGGTGATATACGCACTAAACGATGTACGCCATTTTCGCCTTTGAGTAAACCGTAGGCAAATTCACCATCAATTTGGATGGAAGCGCTTTTAATACCCGCCACATCACCTGCTTGAAAATCGAGTTCGGTAACCGTAAAGCCTTTCTTATTGGCCCACATCATATACATCCGATATAGAATGCTTGCCCAATCACAACTTTCTGTTCCGCCTGCACCTGCATTAATCGTCAGGATGGCCGGCAGGGCATCTTCCTTTTCGGTGAGGGTCGATTTAAACTCCAACTCTTCAACAAGGTCGGTTGCCTTTTTGAATTGCGCATCTACCTCTTCTTCGGTAGCCTCTCCAACCTGAGAGAATTCATACAGTACATGAAGGTCTTCCACAGCTGTCTGTGCTTCATTGTAACTGTTAATCCATAAATTGTTGATCTTAATCCGTTTGAGAACCACCTCAGCATTTTTCGGGTCATCCCAGAAACCCGGCTGGTGTGTGATCTGTTCGTCTTCTTTTACCTGGATGAGCTTATCATCGTAGTTAAAGAAACCTCCTCAAAACAAGCAATTTGTCCATCAGCTCGTTGTAATGTTCTAGTGTCATGCCGCAAAGATAATAAAATCAAGTGAGGGCCTGCCTTGAAGTGAAAATTTTCGCATCAAAGCGGAGAAAAGCGTCTACTTCATAGGTGAGGGCCTGCCCTGAAGTGAATTTTTTCGGCACGCAGCAGAGAAAAAGTTCTACTTCAGGGGTGAGTGGTGGAGTAGTCAATGAATTGTTGGAAAATAAAATAGGATTTTACATTTCTCCTTCCTGACTGTCTCACCGTCTTACAGCCTGCCTGCTTCACGGCGGGGCCTCAGATATTTTGAATTGAAAGTTGAATGCTTTTAATAATCTACTCAGATAGCAAACGGGTTCTGTTTACTTGTATACCGCACAAGACTCAACCCTGCAATTTTTAGGCTTAATAAATAACCCGCAACCATGCTGTTGCGTTGCCTTTCTGCGATTGGCAGCATAAAGGCCGAAATGCCTATTCCTGCGGACTATCCAGTAAATCCATTAACATTTGCTGACCATCTCTTAAAACGGCGGATGGATTTAAAGCTGACCCAATATGAAGCATCTATACAATTAAAAGTGACTGAATGCAGTGTGTTTAATTGGGAGAATTCGCGATCTCTCCCAAAGGTGAAGCACTACCCCGACATCATATCATTTTTAGGGTATAACCCATTCGAAAGCGAAATTGACACTGAAACCCTACATGGAAAACTACAATGGCACAGAACGCGTCTAGGATTAAGCTACCGAAATCTTGGAAGGATCATAGGTGTAAATGGGTCAACAATTGCAGAGTGGGAGGAAGGATTAAGACCAATACGTCCAGCAAATCTGAATAAATTAGTAGCATGGATTATGGTTTCTTCTTTGACTTCTGAAGTGCATCCATGACTAGTTTAGCTATTGAATCTTTTTTGCGCTGAACATCATCAATTGAGGTTTTGTCATATTCGATCTTTACCCGGTAACCTTTTATGGTTGTATCCTTAGATGATTCAGTATCCTTTATTTGGATGGAATCGAGAAACTCAAAAAGTGCTTCCGGTTCTCCGATTAATATTCTATTATGCAAAGTTGGGTCAACCTTGTCTTTGACAAGCTGAGCTATGCCCTCGAAATTTTTCTTTTCACTAGCACATTCAAATACATAATTATATCCAGCTTTGTGCAAGCGCCGGTCAAATTGACCACCTCTCGCCGATTTAAGCTGACCACCTGAGGCCGATTTAAATTGACCACCCTGCGCCGATTCAAATTGACCATACTGGTTTAGTATTTTTTTCATGCTCTTTTGGGACCATTTTATATAAAAATTTGAGCAATCAAATTTAATGTAAAGTGGCTAATAATCCAATCAGTATGAGCAAAATCAGACATCTTCTTCGACTGCACGCACAGGGAAGGAGTAAACTTCAGATCGCGGCCCAAACTGGGGTAGCGCGGAACACTTTAAAAAAATACCTGCAAATATTTGAGCAGAACAGGCTTACAATCCAAGCTGTCAACGAGTTGAGTGATAAGGAACTCGAGGATATTTTCATTAAAGATGAGGTTAGGCCGGTGAGCGATAAGCTTAAAACATTGTTTGATCTGTTTCCATTGTATAGCAAGGAACTGAAGAGAAAAGGAGTAACCAGGCAGTTGCTTTGGGAGGAGTATAAAAAAACACACCCTGATGGCTTAGGTCTGAGCCAGTTCAAGAAATACTATAATCAATGGAAAGCGCAAACCAACCCGGTGATGCATATGGAGCATAAAGCCGGAGATAAAATGTTTGTTGATTTTGCCGGGGACAAATTACAAATTGTAGATCCGGCAAGCGGTGAAGTAAAAGAAACAGAGGTATTTGTTGCCATACTTGGCGCAAGTCAACTTACCTATGTGGAAGCTTTGATGAGTCAGCAAAAGGAAGACTTTATAGCCGCCTGCGAAAGAGCCATGATCTTTTTTGGAGGTGTGCCGGCAGCAATTGTACCTGATAACCTTAAATCAGCAGTGGTCAAAAGTAGCAAATACGAGCCGACACTAAACGAGTCATTTGCTGATTTTGCAGAGCATTATAGTACGAGTATTTTACCGGCACGGGCATACCGACCACGAGACAAATCGCTGGTAGAAAATGCTGTAAGACTAACCTATACCCGCATTTATGCAAGGCTTCGAGCGCAAAATTTTACTTCGTTAGAAGCATTAAATGCTTCTATTTTAATCGCCCTTGAAATGCATAACAGCGTACCATTGAAAGGTAGAAATTATAGTCGAAGGGATCAATTCAATGATATTGAGAAGTCTGCCCTGGCACCTTTGCCCGCGCTTCGTTACGAGCTTAAAAAGCAATTTTTTGCAACTGTCATGAAAAACGGCCATGTATCCTTGGGACCGGATAAACACTATTACAGTGTTCCATACCGTTTCATTGGAAAAAAGATAAAGATTTTATACTCTCGGCATAGTGTCGAGATATTTTATAATTACGAACGCATTGCGCTTCACTCCAGAGTAATGCAACCATATGCCTATACCACCCAAAAAGACCATCTGGCCTCGGCCCATCGCTTTGTGAGCGAGTGGACACCAGAAAAATTTATCCAATGGGCAGCATCCATTCACGATGATGTGAAGTCGTACATCACTGAAATATTGAACGGAAAACAACATCCTGAGCAGGCGTATAAATCATGTATCGGTATTTTAAGTTTTAGCCGAAAAGTGGGCAATGATCGATTGATAAGAGCTTGTCAGCGTGCCCTGAGCTACGGGCTTTACAATTACAAAACGATACAAAACATACTGGAAAAGGGAATGGATAAATATCAGGACGATGAATCAGAGCAATTGCAAATGCCTTTGCATGAGAATATCCGCGGCAAAAAATATTATCAATAACTAAACCTATAAATCAAACAAAATGAATGCAACTACCTTAGAAAAAATGCAAAAAATGCATTTGTACGGCATGTATGGCGCTTTTAAAATGAGCATTGAAAGCGGCCATCCGTCAGTCGCCACTCCTGACGAAATGATCAGCGATCTAATTTTAGCAGAATGGGAAGACCGTCAAAACAGAAAAATAAGCCGACAACTTAAGAATGCCCGCTTCCGGTATAAAGCGGATCTGGAAAACATCATTTATAACACAGCTCGAAACTTTGACCGCAACCAGATCATGCGTTATGCCGACTGTACTTTCATTGAAAAGAAGGAAAACATTCTAATTACCGGGAGTACAGGCATCGGTAAAAGTTACATTGCCTCAGCTATCGGGCATCACGCTTGCAGCTTGGGCTACCGTGTACTTTACTTTAATACAACAAAACTGTTCGGAAAATTAAAAATGGCCAAAGCAGATGGCTCCTATATTAGCGAACTGGCAAAGCTTGAACGTAATCAACTGCTAATCCTGGATGATTTTGGAATACAACCCTTTGATACCATTAGCAGATCAGCATTAATGGAGATTATTGAAGACAGATATGGAAAAACATCGATTATCATCACATCGCAGGTCCCGGTCAGTCAATGGCACGAGGTAATCGGTGAGAAAACTGTTGCCGATGCCATCATGGACAGGATCATTCATGGAGCACACAGACTCGAGATAAAGGGTGAATCGCTTCGTAAGAAAAACCTGGAAAAAGAAAGTGAATAAATACAATTATCTTTAGTTAACTTTAAACCAATCAATTAACTACCTGAATGATGCATGAAACCAAAATCTTCGCCAGCAAAATCACTGGTCAATTTGCTTCGGCGCAGGGTGGTCAATTTGGTCGGCGTTTGCAGCCAGCATCTGCAATGAATAATTTCTCAATGAAGGAGTTTAAAAACTCCATTGACGTACATATAAAAAAATTAAATAATGGTGTAGACTATTTGGTAATGGATGTTCGTGCATTTAGTCCGTCGCAAAAAACAGAGGTAATTAATTATATTAAAAACAATCATTCCTCCATCTATGAAGGTGGTAAAGTTGTAGTAATTGGCAATTAAACTTCATTAAAAAATGGCTTCAAGTTTTATTAGTTTCAATAATGTAGGATTTTGGACTGGCGACTTCTGGGCTGAATTAGCTGCACACTATATTTCAAAATATATAGAGTTGTCACCCAACAAATTTAATTGGCTGACTGAAATGAAAGATCATTTAAATCATGTATCTCAAGGAGAATTTCATGGTTTTATTAGTTTTAGACTTGACGAATATCTAATCGATGACCAGAGAATCAAATTATTCTGTCAATATGTTGAAGCTGCTATAATAGAACTTTCCAAAATAGAACAAATTTCAGTTCAAGAACTATGTTCAATAATACATGATCGGGATATTAGACAGCCTCTAGAAACTTTTCGGGTAATCTATTGGTTAAAGTTCTTATTAAAATTATTAGAAGAAGGCAAAGGTTATTCGGCAGATGATGAAATTAACTATGATATTTGGTCGCTGGATAAACAATAATATAGTATTTTCATTACGGCTATTAATCATGGGAAGAAACAAAAAAAATCAGGCATTGTAGATTACCATCCTGAACGGATAGTAACTTGCATGTCTAATAAAGTTATTTGAAATACTATCTATCATCCTCACATGAAACAACATTTACTTTGCCGTTCTAGACTCTTTTAAATGGCCTTCGTGCCAAGTTTCAACTTTAAGCAAATGTCCATTGTGATCATAGTATTTGAATTTGCCGTTTTTTACAGCTATTCTTTCAGTTTTTATAAATACTGGTTCGCCTAAAGTTATGTTATCTACCTTATCAGTTATTTCATAATAAAAAGGTGAATACTTGCCCTTTAATTTAATTTTTCCATTCTCGTGATATTCAATAAATTTTCCTACATCTATCAATGTGCTATCATCTAAGGTTGATAGAATGGAAATCTCATGTTTGATATCTGAATTTTCAATTTTGAACCCAGGGACCTGAGCCAAGGTCCCCGATTGATAAGTGGCGCCCGAAGGGTAATAAGAAATATATGACCCATTTATCCCTAAACTTTTATCCACGGTTAACTTTGTATAATAACCTGTCTCAGAATCATAATTATATATGAAATGCTTTGTTAATCTGCCATATTTATAGTATTTACTGTCATAAATTCTTTCAATTGAATCAAATTTAGAAACTTGAATAGTGTCATTACTTCTATAATACACCACAGTTGAATTATCTCCATTTTGCGTAGTAACCGTATACACTTTACAACTGCTCATTGAAATTATCAGTAAGCACATTAAAAAGGTACGCATATTAAAAAATGTTTTCAATTTATTCACCTGTTAATTTCATTACAAATCGTCTTTGAGTTGCTTTAGTGTCCTCACTATCTGATATAGTGGCCCCTCTTGATACTCCTCTCCCTTCTGCTTTGATGCGTGAGGAATAGGTTGTTGCGGGTTGCCCGGTTGTAGCAGATGCTCGTTGAGCCACAAATTGAGATAAAGTATTCGCCCTATCCCACGACAATGCCTCATTCCCTGGCGTACCAAAGAACGGATTATCAGGATTTGTAGAGGTATAAGAAGTAGGATCAGCGTCAGTGAAACCCTGAATGGTCAAATTCGCTGCTGGAAAATTGATTAACAGTCTTACGGTAATATCTATCTTAGTTGCAAAGTCCTTATCGGTGTTGTAAGCGTCAACTACTTCACTTATTGATGCGTCATTTGTGGCAAAGTTTAAATTAATCTTTTGCGGAGGGTATACTTCAATTTTGGTGTGTCCACCACCTGTTCTAAAATCTTTATTTCCATCAAGTGTCACTTTCTCACTTTCAGACAACACGGTTAAAGGATCAGCTATTACATCTTTTGCCGAAAAGTCTATATTTGCCTTATAGTTAGCTGGATTTTCCGCAGTGGCTGTGGTGAAGGCCTGAAATTGCGCTGGTGTTAATTCGATTTTTTTAACATATACTCCCTGATCTATTGTCGGATTATCATCATTATCACCAACCCGAGCTCGATTTTCTTTTTCTAGTCTAGTGGTGATTGTGAGAAAAACAACCCCTTGATAGCTGTATTCGACCCTACTATATTCTTCCAGCCCATCTAAATCTATATTCCTGATTGGTGAGTTTCCTGCATAATGGTATGGACTATACCATGGAAAAGAATTAGATAATGGATCCACACTCAAAAACTTCCCGAGCCTCGGGTTATATATCCTAAACCCATAATCATAAATATTGCCACTTCCGTAGGTCTCTGCATCACTTTCTTTTCCATTAAACCCAAATCTATACCCACTTCCAGCGGTAAACGACCTTCCCGGCGTTACCATCCCGAACGGATAGTAATCTAAAGAGCCTCTAAATATTGCCTGTTGAAGCATAAGTCTTACTTAGAAAGCCCTAATATATGCATAAATATGCAAAAAAACGATCATTTTTGCCATGTGAAAAGTTAAATTATAGGTTATCCTAGACAGGTAGGATTAAGTGCTCAATGCACAGTAGGGCGTCCAATTTCTTCACATTTAATATTAGGATATGGCAAATACACAAATTCGGGAGTTTAGAATGGTAACCTTGTTTGAGGAGTTCCTGCAGGCATCTAAGTCCGGCAAGCGTCTTAAACGGGACGGGGGTGCCCTAAGTAAAGGCACTATCGAGTCCTATAGCTTTGTGTTAAGAGATTTAAAATTGTTTGAGGAGAGAACGGGACAAAAGCTCAGGTTGCGGATCGTTAACAGACTTAATGCACGTCAATTGGCCATTGAAAAACGCTATTGGGAGCGATTTTACAGGAGGTATACGGACTATTTGTATGCTAAAGGCAGCTTTGACAACTACGTGGGGGTGCATATAAAGGTGCTCAAAACCTTTTTCGCCTACCTGAAGACAGAGAAGTTTTTAGCAATAGGCGATTTCTACAAAGGATTCTACATCCGTAGTGAAGACGTTCCTATTATTGTTTTCACCCAGGATCAAATGAAATACTTGATATCGAACGAAGCTTTTGAGGAAAGTCTACCTCCGTATCTCAGGCGCACCAAGGATCTGCTGGTTTTTGGGTCAACAGTGGGTTTGCGGTATTCGGATTTGATCAAACTCACTAAACGGAATATCGAAAAAGTGAACGGGTTAGACTATCTGAAAGTTCGATCACAAAAGACTAAAACAGAAACGGTAATTAAACTACCTGATTATACCATTCAGATCACGAGGAAATACAAACACCTCCCCACGTTGTTGCCCGTAATCTCAAAGGCTAGGATGAATAAAAATATCAAGGAGCTTTGTGAGCGTGCAGGCTGGAACCATACAGTTGGCAAGTCAAGATCAAGAAAGGGCTTATCAAAAAACGTCACAATTGAGGGCGAACCAGCAAGGTTTTGTGATCTAGTTACCACGCACACCATGCGCAAAACAGCAATAACCACATTATTGATCTTAGGAGTACCTGAGCAGGTAGTTAGAAAGATCTCAGGACACGCACCCGGTAGCAAGGAGTTTTACAGATATGTTCACTATAGTCAACACTATGTGGACTCGGCAACAGACTCAGCCTTTGACCAACTAAAGAAGTAATCATATTAAAGTATCGCCAATCTGTTTTTCTAATTATTTTCTAACTTCTTCATCCAGTGACATGATTGCATTAACGGTATTCCGTTAATGTCGAAAATGTAAATACTGTTAATCAACTGAAATACAGGTAATTAAAATTCGATAATATTGATCTTATTGTGACAAGCTTAATAATTTAATATTCGTTTGCATGCTGGTGTTAATTTCTTTTTGAATAAATTAGATGAGTGGTATTTATTCAGTATAACACTTTAAATTGCAAACGCCGACCAAATTGACCACCCTGCGCCGAAGCAAATTGACCAGTGATTTTGCTGGCGAAGATTTTGGTTTCATGCATCATTCAGGTAGTTAATTGATTGGTTTAAAGTTAACTAAAGA
>JAKQVC010000070.1 GCA_029571985.1 Bacteroidota bacterium
GTTATTTTTGTTTGATACAATTGTATGGCCTGATGGAACAAGACAGTGGAGTGCTGACAGTTTAACTCCTGGCTCTGAATTTTGGAAGCTCACCGGGGATAAGTTAGAGCCGAAAGTCGCAACTAATTACATAAATACAGATAGTTCATATTATATCAAAGGAATTGATTTCATTAGGTACAATCCAACATTGAAAAATCATGCAGTTGGGGAATTAGCGCTGTATTCAAACACGACAGGGAATGGTAATACGGCCAACGGTATGCATTCGCTGTATTCAAATACGACAGGAAATGATAATACGGCCAACGGGTATTATTCGCTGTTTTCAAACACGACAGGGAATGGTAATACGGCCAACGGGTATTATTCGCTGTTTTCAAACACGACAGGAAATTATAATACGGCCAACGGTATGCAATCGCTGTATTCAAACACTACCGACAGTAACAATATAGCGATTGGATACCATGCAGGGTATGATGCCGCATTATCCAACCGCCTTTGGATTGGTCAAGGCGACAGCACACAGGCTATCATTTACGGTGAAATGTTAACCCGACCCCGTATAAGGATTAACGGGGAACTATTTGCCACAACCATAAAAACAACCATAACCAGCGGCACCCTCACTGACGGAGTACCGACAGAAGACGAAATAAACGCAGCATTAGGATTAACGCCCGCGACAGCAACACGGGGAGCGACTTATATTATTCAGGATGCTGACGGCACACTTCTAATTTATGATGTAATTTCGGACGGCACTTACTGGCACTATGTAGCACGAACTAAAGCACTATAATATGGCAAAATTCATAGAATACAATTTTGAGCCCATAATAGAGGGACACACCCACGAGGGGGCAACAATTGAAACAACGCCAAAAACAGCCACAATGCCTACCTCTCCGGGGGTATCAATTACAATAAACAGAATTAGCAGATAAAGAACAATATGATTTACTCAATAATCAACGACCTACTTCCGTACTTCACTGCCCTGA
>JAKQVC010000073.1 GCA_029571985.1 Bacteroidota bacterium
ATATGCTGTGCCGCGTTTTCGGGGTGCAACGATATACTAAATGAAAAGAGTGCAAAGAAGCGGAAAAACAGTGTGTGGTCGTCTGGTGGTGTCTATTATCTAGTGGATTGCATCGGTGGACATGAGTATTACCATTCTGCACCTCTATCCAGAATGGCGATAAAATTAGATGATAATGGTAAACCGGTTAAATGCCAATAGATAAGCGGCATTGCATATAACATATCCCGGCATAAACGCCGTCGGAGGACAAGATGGATGATAGATTTAAGCGCATAGAGCACATGTTAAATGGAGTCAGGTGCGGTACGATTGGAACCATAACTGCAACGGAAAGGATAATCGAAATGTTTAATTCCGATGGCGGTTATGCCGTGTTAGGCGATGGCTGGCGGGATGCGAGCAAAATATTGCCTGACGGGAGTGGTTATTATATTTGCCATAGCGGAAGAGATGGATATTTGCCATATATTGCGATGTGGGATTCAGATGATAAGCAGTGGAGAACAAACGGAGAAAGAACTTTTGCGAGATACTGGCGGCCACTACCAGACCCGCCAGCTTTCGCCGAACATATAGCGAATATGCGAAATTTTGAGGAGGCTACAGAATGAGTTTATATGAGATGTGTAACAAATGCGGAAAGCTAACGGATATTGAGAAAGATGTATGTAGTAACTGTGGTAATAATTTTAATATAAAAGCTCCTCAAAATTTGCCGAAGGCGGACGCATATTCGCTGTTAGCGGATGTGCGAGCGGATGTGCGCAGGATGATTGATGATGCTTCTGAAACATTTAGATATAATGATAGCATGGGGATAGTTCCAAAGTTAAGAAATATAGAAAATAAATTGCAAAAGATTAGCGAGCATTTCCGCTAACTGAACAGGGCAGGCGCACGTTTTAATTGCGCTTGCCCGTTGTTGTACGAAGTAAACGGGCGATTATACAGGAGGATTTTATGGAAGAGGAAAAGTATTTTATCATTTATTTAGAAGAGTTTGCAGGCGATGGTATGACCGAAAGCAATGTTTGGAAAATAGGCAGTAAATTGTTTGAAAACTATGATGAGGTGATGAAGGTTTACGAACAGGCGAGCCAATCTCATTCATGCCGGATATGTAAAACTATTTATGGGTAGGGAAAAGTTAAGCCCGTTTATTTCGTACAACATGCAGAGGTAGCCGACGTTGCGTAGCAATGTGCGGAGCGAACGGCTACCGAGTGTTGTACGACGTTAAAGGTAGGACAGGATGAAGATACTTATAGCGTGTGAGTTTTCTGGAACGGTACGAGAAGCCTTCGCAAATCTTGGGCATGATGTTTTGTCTTGCGACTTGCTACCGACAGATAAGCCTGGGGCGCACTATCAAGGAAATGTTATGGACATAATAGATAATGGATGGGATATGATGATTGCTCACCCGCCATGCACGCACCTGGCGGTTAGCGGGGCCAGGTGGTTTAAAGATAAAAAGATAGAGCAGGCGGCGGCATTGGATTTTGTACGGGAACTGATGGCGGCAAATATAGACCGAATATGTATTGAAAATCCGATCAGTATTATTTCAAGTAAAATCAGGAGGCCGGATCAAATTATTCAGCCGTGGATGTTTGGACACGGAGAAACAAAGGCGACTTGTTTATGGTTAAAGAATTTGCCGCCACTCGTACCGACAGATATAGTCGAAGGCCGGGAGGCGAAGGTGCATAAAATGCCGCCGTCTGCGGATCGGTGGAAATTGAGGAGCAAGACATACAGTGGGATTGCGAAGGCGATGGCACAGCAATGGGGCCTTTAATGTCGTACAACTGAACAGGGTAAGCGACGCCCGATAGGGTGTGCGAAGCGAACGCTTACCCGATGTTGTACGCCGTGCCGATGATAGCAATAGATTATTATAGCGAGGTACAGGACGTACCGAAGCGTAGAGGAGGACTAGTGAAATTAAAGCGAATAGTAATACCAGCTAACCGAAAGCGCGACCGATGGGTGGTTGATGATCTCATAATATGCGCTCATTGTTGGCATGAATGGACTGCGGTATATCCAGAGTCTATAGATAGGTCGATGTTGGAGTGCCCAAAGTGCGGATGTCGCGGCCCTAAGTGTGTTGCACACTCGAAGAGGGGAAGTAGTTCATAAGGAGGTATCACAATGACTGGATGCGAACTTATAGGATGCAATGACTATAAAGACGGGAAATGTACGAATACCGAAGAGTATGTTAATAAATATACCGGTGAGCCGATGTGTCCGAAGAACGACGACGCAATTCCAAGAGAGGAAAAGCTATGATATGCTCCAGATGTAGTAAAAAGTTGTTACCTGAAGAAGAGATTTTTATTCAAGGAAAATACGACAATTTTTTTGATACTGTGGTTTGTTTTTCATGTATTAAAGAACTAAAAATTACTGATTATTTTCCAAATATCAACTTTATAGATAGTGGAGACATTTCATGAGAAACATAAAACAGTTGCGATTTAGAAGTTGGGATGTAAAAAATAATATAATGATTGGCCCTTGGGATATTGGAAGTGAGGCATCGTTTGAATGGAATCCCGATATGCAATTTACAGGCATGACTGATGAAAATGGAAATGGAATTTATGAAGATGATATTGTTATAGTTTCATGTGATGAAGCATATACGGGTGAAGGTCTTGTAATTGAGCCAGATGAGTATCCTGAAAAATGGGAGTTCAAAGGATGCGTTGTGTTTAAATATTATGGTTGGTTTGTTGATAATGAGAATAGTTATATACCATTCTGTGATATAGAAACACATAGCATGAGTATAAAAATTATTGGAAATATATTTGAAGGAGAAAAGCCATGATATGCTATAGATGTCATAAAGAGTATGATAATTCAGGAATAGATAAAAAAGGTTTTAAAGAAACCAAAATTCAAAAGAATTCATCTGATAATAATTATTATTGTATTGATTGCGCCCATGAAAATTACATAGATGAAATCATTGATAATTTCGGAGAACCTGAAAGTTTACCTGAATATTTGACTGGAAAGAACAAGTGTAATGTATAGAAAGCCGCACAGGACGTGCGGCCATAAGGCGGCATGGCGTACAACTGAACAGGGCAGGCGACGTGCGATAGCATGTGCGAAGCGAACGCCTGACCGTTGTTATATGCTGTGCCGGGCATGACAGAATAAAGGCGGTGGAGGCCACGGATGGCCGGAACCGATGGAGACAGATGAAGTTAATAAGAGTATTTCCACGAAAAACAAATGCCACTCCGGACGATGAGAATGTCAGATTTTCAGAGCCGGGATTATTTGATGAGGCGGACGAGGTGCGTGTTTCTGTAACGTGGACGTGGGATAAACAGAGAGGCGAAGAATTGGCCGAGGCGTGGAGAGGGTTGACAAGCAAGGTTTCAATCGGAGGCCCTGCGTATGATGATCCGGGCGGGGAGTTTGAGCCGGGGATGTATGTCAAGCATGGATATGTTATGACGAGCCGAGGGTGTCCGAATAAATGCTGGTTCTGTTCTGTACCGAAAAGAGAAGGAGGTATTCGTGAACTTAAAATTAGAGAGGGGTTCAATATTCTTGATAGTAATTTACTTGCTTGCAGTCGGGATCATATTGAGAGGGTGTTCAATATGCTTGATCGACAACATGAAAAAGCACGATTCACGGGTGGACTTGAAGCGGCGAGGATGAAACCGTGGATTGCCGAGCGGTTGAGGGAGTTGAGGCCGCACGTTGCATATTTTGCATACGATACACCGGATGATTATGAGCCGCTTGTGGATTCCGTTAAGATGTTGAGGGATGCCGGAGCTTTATATGATCGTGTTTATTCGTGCTATGTTTTAATTGGATATAAAGGTGACACGATTGAGAAAGCAGAACGCAGATTGCAACAGGTATTAAAGCTGGATGTTATGCCGATGGCCATGCTATTTAATAAAGCAGAAGGTAAAGATGATCGGAGTCAATGGATTAAATTCCAGAGGGAATATGCTAACCGGATTATTGTTGGTTCTAAATTAACAGCCGCCAGGACGGCGGCTCAACAAGAGGCCCGGCATTGCATATAACAGGTTATAGACGAAGTAATTTACGTTTATCCCTCCCCGGTGGAGCGGAGGGCGAAGGAGGGTCGATGGCAAGAATAATATATGCTTGACGAATTGTCAATTCTAGTGATTTTTTGCAACTGATAAATAAATTGGGGAAATATTTTATAATTATGAGTGGAAAACTGACTTTCAATACTATTGATTTATTTTCGGGTTGTGGGGGCATGTCTTTAGGTTTTAAATGGGCAGGTTTCAATACATTATTGGCGTCAGATATAGATGAAAATTGCAAATTGACATTTCAAAAGAATTTTATTGATATTCCTTTTATTTGTAATGACATATCTCTATTATTAAAGAAGGAAATTGATCATTTAATAAACAAGAAGAATGTTGATGTTATAACTGGCGGCCCACCCTGTCAAGGATTTAGCTTGGCAAATAAAAATAGAAATAAAGTAAAAGATGATCCACGCAATAGATTATTTTTTGAATTTGTTAAAGTTATTAATTGGTATAATCCAAAAGCTTTCGTGATGGAAAATGTAAAAGGTCTATTATCAATGCACAAAGGAGAAGTATTTAGACAGATTATTAATGAATTTGAGAATACTGCTACGGGTTATAATGTTAGATGGCAAATACTTAAAGCATCAGATTATGGTGTCCCTCAATGTAGAGAAAGAGTAATAATAATTGGTATACGAAAAGATTTAAATTTATACCCTGAATTTCCATTAATAAAATATAAAAAACCAACAACTGTTGATGAAGCAATATCTGATCTTCCATTAATCAATGCTGGTGAAGGTGCTGATAAAATGGAGTACAATAGTAAACCAAAAAATAACTACCAAAAATTTTTACGAAAAAATTCTAAATATGTATATAATCATATAGCCATGAATCATACAAAGAGATTAATTGAAAGATTTATGGCAATAAACCATGGTCAAAGCTTGGTGGATGTTTGGGATACACATGGTGCCGTTAAACGAGGGAATCCATCTGAAAAATCAAATATTAAATTTTCTCAAAACAATCAACGACTTTTTGGCGATAAACCAGCACCAACAATTGCAGCATCTTTTCAAAGTAATTTTATCCATCCTCATTTAAATAGAAATTTTACAGCCCGTGAGGGTGCTCGCCTTCAATCTTTTCCTGATACATTTATTTTTGAAGGAATGAGGACTAAAATGAGTTGGGAAAAAGGTTTAAGTCAATATCAACAAATTGGTAATGCTGTTCCTCCTTTATTGGCATTTGAAATTGCAAACAAGCTTAAAGAAGTTCTTTAATGATGGATTTCGTTGGAAAATAAATGATCGTCAAGCCCTGCGAATACTGCGGCGTCCGTCCTTCCCGCCCCATCCATCACCGCTGGCCGCAGCACCGGGACCGCGTGAAGCATTACGGGCGAAAGATGATTGACGCGGA
>JAKQVC010000077.1 GCA_029571985.1 Bacteroidota bacterium
CGTTAGCGGTAATATAAAATGACAACAGTGGTTGACATATCATTGCGAACAATTTTCTGGTTGACCTTGATGTTTATTGCCTTGACAATTTACAGTTTGACATTTGGACAAAGTTCAAGTTATGAATTTGCAGACTGGAGAGTTAGTCGCAAGTTTTATGACACAATAATGCCAGGACTTCTTATTGCAATTCTCTTGACACTAACCGGTACAATTAAGCGGACAAACAATAAATCAAAAAATATTGGCATCATCAGTTTGACAGTTTTGACATCTGTTGTAGGGCTTTTCATAATGACAAGTATGATTTTTTCAGTTGGCTTCTTGACGATAACAAATGACATGACACTTTACAGAAGTAAAACAAATCCTGCCATTACAATTACTTTGCAGACAATTGGACAAGGTGCATTAGGTGCGGACGGACATAGAACTGTACAACTTGAACCATTTTTAAAATTTTGGAACAAGGTAACACTCGTTGACACGACAACAATTAACAAGTCGGACTGGACATTTGCAAACGAGAAAATTGACTTCCGCCATGACAAATGAAAGATATACTACCGCTAACATGGGTTTTGCGTTAGTGGGCACGAAGTGAAGAAGAGAAAAAGTGTTTCATTTAGTTAACTTTATTGCGGGTATGCAGTTGATTGTTTCAAACGCCCACCAACGCAAAGCCCCATTCGTTGAACCTACCCTTCGGGAGTCCTGCCAATTTTATAGTTCGTAGTTTTCATCTAAACTTAAACTGATGAAAAAAATTTAAATCCACAACACGTTGCATTCTTAGATAAGATGCAGCAGATGATGCTTGCCAGTAATTATTCCCCAAGCAGCATCAAAGTTTACGTTAGTGAAGTACGTTATCTGCTTAGCTACTATCCTCAAAAGGATCCACTTACCCTCGAACAGGATGATGTAATCTGTTACATCAGGTGGCTACAGTTGCAGTATCGCTGCAGTTGGGCCAAAATTCACCTGTGCTTTTGCGGATGTAAATTCCTGTTTCGCAGGATCATTGGTAAACCGCTTAACCTGGGAAGTATCATCCTCCCGCGCAAAGAGCATAAGCTGCCTGTTGTGATGACGCAGCAAGAAGTGCAGACCCTGTTCGATCAGGTACCTGGTCTTAAACATCGCATGATACTGAAGCTCATTTATTCGGCCGGATTGAGACTAAGTGAACTTAAACAACTGCGTATCGAAGACATCGACAGCAAAAACATGCGCATCCGCATTCGCCGCGGAAAAGGCAATAAAGAGCGCTTTACGCTGCTGTCCGCACCATTGCTCGAAGAGCTGCGCTGTTATTACAAAGACTACCGACCGCAAACCTTTCTGTTCAACGGACAAACAAAAGGCAAGCCTGTCAGTGATCGTATTATCCAATGGATTATGTACCGTGCCTGCAAGAGGGCTGCCTTCGATACCCATTACAGTATTCATTCACTGCGCCACAGTTTTGCCACGCACCTGCTTGAGTCTGGTATTGATCTGGTAACGATTCAAAAGCTGATGGGGCACGGTAATATTCACACGACTTTGGTCTACCTCCACGTGCAGCGAAACCGCATCAAAACCATTCCAAACCCAATTGACTGGATGTATGGAACAGCGGACCGAAGTAAGTGATGTGTTCACTGCCTTTCTTCCCTCGTTTCTCCAAAAACATACACTCAGCGCCGGGCAACACAACACCATAACAGCGATCACTACCTGTCGCACGGCCATACAGGGCGGACATGTGGAGGCCTGCGATAGTTGTGGCGCCATACGCATCAGTTATAACTCGTGCCGCAACCGGCACTGTCCCAAATGCGGGGGTATGAAAAAGGAAGAGTGGATCGAAGCACGTCGCTCAGAACTGCTGCCCATCAATTACTACCACATCGTTTTCACTGTTCCACACGAGCTCAACGCCTGGATGAGGTTTAATGAAAAGTGGTTCTATGATCTGCTATTTGACAGTGCCTGGCAAACCATTGCCACATTCGGACAAGATGGTCAATACCTTGGTGCAACACCGGGTATGATTGCCATCCTGCATACCTGGGGGCAACAACTGAATTATCATGTTCACCTCCATTGCATTGTTGCCGGTGGTGGAATTACCAGGGAGCAAAAGTGGTGTTTACCAAAACGGACCAGCGGAAAATTTTTATTTCCTCAATCAGCCATGAGCGTGGTGTACAGGGGGATATTTTTATCGAAGTTATCAGCTGCAATCGGTTCAAAAAAACGGGTAACCCTACAAACACCTCCCGATACAATGGCGATAGCGGACATCATTAAGCTGCTGTATCAAAAAAAGTGGGTGGTAGATGCCAGAATACCTTTCGGCGGGCCGGCGCAGGTAGTCGAATATCTTGGACGCTACACGCACAAAGTAGCCATCAGCAATCAGCGGCTCATTAAAATCGAAGATGGCGAGGTACATTTTAATTATAAAGATTACCGTGATGGCGCAACTACGAAGCAGATGTGTTTGAAAGGAGAAGAGTTTATCAGAAGGTGGTTGCAGCATATGTTGCCGGCCCGTTTTGTAAAGATCCGTCACTACGGCTTTCTGAGCAATCGTGATAAAACCAAAAAATTAAAACAGATTGCTCAACAAATTGACTTCCCACTGATGCCACCTGTTCTGGCCCTGGATTACAAGCAACGCTTAAGGTTACTCATGGGAATCGACCTTGATGCGTGTCCTCATTGCAAGCAAGGCACCATGATACTGGTTAAAACATGGGAGCGGGGAAGATCACCATAACAGCTATCACCAATGAGTAAAACAAAAATAATAATCCCTGTTCTCAAAATGCGCACCGGTGCAACAGGACTACTTTGTGCCGGACTTAAAAAAATCACGCCACCCATGCAATTTTGCCATTTACATACACTACCTGTCAATCCTCTAATGCCTCCTTTACTCCTTTCATTCCAGGATAGTCAATTGAACGTGTATCAGCGACACATTCTTCAGATAAAACCAAGGTGTTGCCAGACAGATCAATCACCCGGCAATCCATACTAACTCCATAGGGTCGGTCAACAGCGAGTAAACCGCAAAAAGCTATCAACTGTTTTGCTATCTTCATCCTGACGACACGCTTTTTGCGGTTACTCGACTATTTGTTAGCTGCAAGCATTTGGGGACAGTGCGAACTTCGAAATGTTGTGTTTTGAAAGAACAGTGTAACACATATTTTTCAAGACGACTTAAATGACATTTTTCACTACCTTTAAACTAATTATTTATTGACGATGAGACAACGAGTTTATATAGACACTTCTGTTATCGGTGGCTACCTTGACAAAGAATTTCAAGAGTGGAGCAAACAACTTTTTGCTGAATTCAAAGCTGGGAAAAAGATTGCGGTTATTTCGGACATCACTCTTGACGAACTTGAAAGAGCCAGACAAGAAATTCGTGACTTGCTAAAATTAATTCCAGAAGAAAACAAAGAGTATGTGTTTAATGACGAAGAGGCGGAAGACCTGGCGGACGTTTATTTGAAAGAAGGTGCAATCACCAAGAAATGGCACGAAGACGCTTTGCAT
>JAKQVC010000085.1 GCA_029571985.1 Bacteroidota bacterium
CAAAATACAAAATGCATTCCCAGCCCCAGGTGGGGCGACACACCCACTAACAAGCACACAGTAATAGAAAAACAGCCCCATCGGGGCGACACAACGGCTTATACAGAAGCGTCAAATCCTATTCATTGTAAAATGCAGGAACAGGTAAGGCGGTAAGGCGGAAAGCTGCGGTAAGGAATGCAGGAAGTGTCGACGCGCGGAGGTGCGGAGGTGTCCCGAGTACTCGGGATGGAATGCAAATGTGTTCATGTGTTCAGGTGTTCAGGTGTTCATGTGTTCAAGTGTTCAAGTGTTCATGTGTGCGCAAAATACAAAATGCATTCCCAGCCCCAGGGGGGCGACACACCCACTAACAAGCACACAGTAATAGAAAAACAGCCCCATCGGGGCGACACAACGGCTTATACAGAAGCATCAAATCCTATTCATTGTAAAATGCAGGAACAGGTAAGGCGGTAAGCCGGTAAGGTGCGGTAAGGAATGCTGGAAGTGTCGACGTTCCGACGTGTCGACGTGTGTAATGCATTCCCAGCCCCAGGGGGGCGACACAACGGCCCATTAAAAGAAAACCCCGCTTTTAGAGCGAGGCTTTCTGTTTTCATCACCTTTTACTTTTTCGGTGCATCACCTTCTTCTGTAACCCGTTTCGCCAGATTCTTCATCAGTTCTATTCCTAACAATCCGCTGATCGGACCATTCGCGCTATCACCACTTCCTGTGATTAACACATCCGGAATTACTTTGATTTTATTTACACCGATATTCTCCGTTATTTTCAATTGTGTGAAGTTATCACCACCCATCGCCTCAACAGATAATTTATAGGATTCCGCATTCGACTTACCAATCGCCAGAATTTTTTCAGCTTCTGCATTACCTGTTTTACTGATACGTTCTGCTTCAGCGTCGGCGAGCAATTTCACTTTTTCACCTTCCGCGTTGGCGAGCACCCGAATTTTTTCTGCTTCACCATTCGCCAGCAATTTCAAACGATCAGATTCGGCAGTAGACTGGATACGAATACCATTTGCATCACCAGTCGCTTTTTTCACACTGGCGTCCGCAATTTTTTCTGCGATAACCACACCCTGATCTGCTTTCACAAGTTCTTTCTGCATATCGGCAACAGCAGTTTCTTTTTCAAGTGTACGACGTGTTTCCTGCGCTTTCATCTGTGTGTCGTACGTCACTTTTTGTTCTTCCGCCAATTTACGGTCGGTAAGTGTTTTCATCAGCGATTCAGGTGGAATGATATCACCAATCAGCGTATCTACACCATTAACGTTATACTGCTCGAGTACTTTTCCGATATGCTGTTTTGCACTTTCCTGACGTTCTTTACGCATTTTAAGGAAGTCGATTACATCGGCATCCTGCGCAGAATTTCGGAAGTAGTTACCGATAGTTGGTTCAAGTACCTGCGTAACAAGGTTAGCCATATTTCCGAAGCGCGCAATAACTTTCGGAGCTTCATAGGTTGGAATATGAATAATCTGCGAAACGTCGAGATTAAATGTAAAACCGTCTTTCGAGCGCACGGTAATGGTGCTCAGATTTTTATCGAGTTGATGTGATTCAGTGCGTGCACTCGCCCAATTGAGTACGAGGTTAGTGGTTGGCACTAATTCCACTTTCATGATATATGGGTTAATAGGATATTTACCAGGTCCTAAAGCATCTGCCCAAACACCTTTTTGACCTTTCGACACGATGTTGCCATGTTTAAATTCGGTTCCGCTTAAGTCGACACCTTCCGGACCAACATAGCTGATCACAACACCTACATATCCAATCGGAATTTCCGTCATTTTCACGATTTCCACTTTCACAAACCAGGGATTATGGAAGTAACTACCAGCCAGAATAACCTGTTCCTGTAAACCTTTTAAACCGTGATTATTTAAAAAGCCATCTGCATCCTGAAAGCGGTTGTGACCTTCCACTATTTTACCGGCAATTTGTCCGTCATCCAAAGGCTGACCTTCGAGTGTTGTAACAATACCTACGCAGTTGTCGGGGATATTCGTCATGTCAACGATTTCGACATCAAACAAAAACGAATTGATACGATAAGAACCAGGGGCGATGATTGCAGTTTGCCGGCCTTTTCTACCGCCGTTTTCCATAAATGCTGTTGCATCCTGGAAGGTATCGGTTTCCACTTTACGGGCTAATACGCGACCCACTTCCAACTCAACACCATCTTTTGCCATTACCAGACCGATTTGTCCGGTGGGGATGACAACAAAAGGTTGCATCGTTATTTCATATTGCCATATCCATTTCCAGAAGTATAATCCCGGGGCAAGGCTATGTGCCTGATAACCGGCCTCACCTTTTGTGGCGATGATGTGACCGTCGGGGAGCTCCTTATTGGCTCCAAACAAAACGAATTTTTTCGTAACAAGACCAATGCGGTCTTCCGGCACGATAACCATACCGAAGAATACGCGCAGAATAAATTTGTAGAAAACAATAGAAAGCACCACCCCAACGATAATCAGGGTAATGCGCAGGTTTTCCGGGCTAAAGGGTTCCATGATTTGTGTGATTTATTTTCTTTATAGACGTAAATGTAAGGAGGAAATTTTAAGATTGTGTTTAGGTGTTCGGGTGTTCAGGTGTTCGGGTGCGAATGCAGAATGTGCCGACGTGTCGACGTGCCGACGTGTCGACGTGGAATGCAAGTGTGCGAGTGTGGTCCGCCGTACGGCGGATGGTGTGTGGGAGTGTGCGAATGGATCCGGGGTTGATGTACGGACGTGCGGAGGTGCGGACGTGTCCCGAGTACTCGGGATGGAATGCAGAAGGTGTCGACGTGTCGACGTTCCGACGTGTCTACGTGCGAAATGCATTCTCAGCCCCAAGGGGGCGGCACACCCACTAACAAGCACACAGCACAAAAAAACAGCCCCATCGGGGCGACACAGCGGCTTATACAGAAGCATCAAATCCTATTCATTGTAAAATACAGGAACAGGTAAGGCGGTAAGTCGGTAAGTTGCGGAAAGAGTGAAAAGTGTCGACGTGTCGACGTTCCGACGTGTCGACGTGTGAAATGCAAATGTATTCGCCGCACAGCGGCCCTGCATTTGTCCCACTACTCTATGAAGTAGAAGCTTTTCTCCGCTGCGCTGCAAAAACCTTCACTTCATAGCAGGCACTACCCTATAAAGTAGAAGTTTTTCTCCGCTGCGCTGCAAAAAACTTCACTTCATAGCAGGCACTTCTAACTACCGTAATGCATAATTTAGGATACTGAAGTGATATGGCCCAAAAGCTAATTCTCATTTGCCTCCATAAACAAAAACATGCACATAATGCGTAGTTTCATCTGCTGAATTTACCTGCCATTCATAGGAGCAGGCAGTGTGTATTTCACCGGCAACGATGTTGCAATTGAATATTTGATAGGAGTCACTGTATCCATAAAACAAGAATGGAAAATGATTATCCGCTTCATCTTCAGCATCGTGGTCCCAAATGTCGTTTGCTTTTCGCGCATACTGTACGTTCAGTGTAGTGGTTTGAAGTCCTGTAAGTCCGCCATCAACCACCAGATAAATTTTGCGTTTCTGTTCGCTGCATCTGGTAAAGCATTGTGCTACCTGATATTTGGAGAAACCGGCATCAAATGATTCATATAAATAGAATCCTTCCGCATTATTATCTCTGTTGAGTTGGTCGATAATACCTTGCAACTCGCTGTTGGTGTTTACCGCTAGCGCACCGGTCGTCTCAACTTTTGGCGTTGGCGTATTGATATAGGTAAAATACTTCCGGATTTCTGTTTCTGTGAGTCCTGCTTGTCGAAGTTTATCGGCTATTATAATTTCTTCGGCGGTATATCCTGTATTATCGGGTGTTTCAGCTGATGCAGTTATACCTGCGCCTTGAAAAATTCCCATTGACCATTGGCCATTTAATTGCGTGCCATCGGGATAATAATATATGCCTTTACCGTCGAAACGCGCATCGGTGAATCCTCCGCTGTATATGATTCGGTTTGCTGCATCATAGAGGATACCTTCTCCTTGCATCTTATCATTGGCAAAATCGCCGATATAGGTGCAAGTTTCATTTTTCTGATTGATAAAATGGAACGTGCCTTTTCCATGAAATTGATTGTTTACAAATTCACCTAAATAATAACAGGGTTTGCCACCGGCGAGGTAATAATAAAGGCCGGCCTTCATATTGTTGTTTTCCAATTCACCATAAAAAGCCTGTGTATCGTCGAACACGTAATAACCATACCCGTTTTTGCAACTATCTGTTCCATAGGAACATGGGGATTCAGGATTATATATAGGGTGGTATAACGAATCAAGAAATATAGTATATCTATAAACATTATACTCCGCTGTAATGATGCGCGCCTTATTCACTTGTATACGATAGGTTGTACCATCCGTATGTCTGCCGAAAAATAGGTTGTTATGCCAGGGTGCAGACTGCATAATGGATGCAACTTCTTCCATCGGCAAACCTTTGAGGTTATGGTCATTTATCGACACCAATATGTCTCCGGATTGCATTTCTGACTGTATGGCCGGACTGCCGGGGGATAATTTTTGAATGACAGGGTATTCAAGCACTTCGTCAATCATATACGAAAATCCAAATACCGGTTTGTCAGAAATTTCCACCTGTCCGAACAGCGGTAAACAAAAGGCTGTTACGCATAAAAGGAAAATTATTTTTTGTTGGGTCATGCGGATGGGATTGAGGTGTTATTTAAAGGTAGGGTATTTTCATTAGATGAGAGGGGAGTATGCTAATAACTGAATCTGACGGGCGATTCGTATAATAGTCTCGCATTGGCCATGAAATGCAGGAGCCGGGAAGACTTTGAGGCGGTAAGGTTTGGGGGAGGTGCGGAGGTGCGGACGTGCGGAGGTGTCGACGTGTGAAATGCATTCTCAGCCCCAGGGGGGCGACACAACGTCCTTTTACGAAGCGTCTATGCCTTGCACAGCAATCAACCCAAAAAGCCAAATCTTTCTGAATAGACATGATTCATTCCTCATTCCTTATTCCTTATTCCTCATTATAAAAAGAAAAACCGCCATGAGCGTATCATAGCGGTTTTAAGAATTTTGTAAGAGAATTAAAGTTGTGCCTGCAGTTTTGGATAACGCTTTATTGCACGATGAACTTTTTGGAAATTGTTTGATTGCCATCAATCAGATTAACGAGATAGAGACCCGGTTTCTGGTTACGCATATCTATTTCGAAGGTTTGCACGCCTTGCACTAGTTCAGCAAAAACAAGCTGTCCTGCAGAATTAGTAACGCGCACATTTACCTGATTTTCGAATGGATAGGTGATGTTGAGTTTATCTGTAACCGGATTTGGGAATACGTCAATTTGAATATTTGAAATTGGCTGAATGGCGGTTGAAGCATAGGCTGATTTTGAAAAGAGCGTATTATCACATACAATTTCTGAAACCACATTTGGGATAAAACCTGCTTCATATGTATCGGTTGCTGTATTAAATGCAACCATTTTCAGGTATCCTGCAGTATCAATAGCAGCTAATAAATAGGTGCCTGTGATTTGATCGAAGCAGGAAGAACCACCAATATAATAAGGGAATTCAGCAAGGTCGCCGCGATCGATGATATCGCCTGTAGGTATATCTATTTCAATAATGTATCTGCCTGTGAAATTAAAGAGCGAATCGAACTTATCATTTAACGCATAAATAGTTTCGTTCACATTATCAAAATGCACGCAGGTAATATTATTAAGTGCGCCTACCGGATTTAAAATCGTTTTGGTATAAGAAAAAACAGAGTCGCGAACCGGAATGGCATACAGGCATGTGGCGGGGTCATTAGTATAACCAACATAGTATAATATGCCGTTATTGGAATCAAATCCAACGGCATCTGTAACAATACCGATAACACCCGGTTCGTAAATGGTGCCAATCAGACTATCTTCATTACTGGTGATATCAAATTCATAAATGCTGATAACTTCCTCCGTTTCCATGATGAGGTTATACATTTTACCGTTGCTCATGTCGAATTCTGCAACATTTGTAAAAAGCGAACCGGCGGTCAGATTCTCTTCAGCAGTAGCTGTATTGAAGGTATACAAACCTGAACTGTCGCCGGAGATGCCGGTGATGTAATAGTCGCCACTAAAAGCGTTGAAAGCTGAGGTAGCATAATAGTAAGCATCTAATATGGTTGGGGTGGTGGTTACTGAGAGGGAATCCAGGGCTTCCCATTGAACCAGGTCGATTTTGCCGGTCACCCCGTTCACGGAAGCGCCTACCAGGTTGATTTGTGCCTGGGTGAGGGTTACTGAAAATACAGCGATTGCGATTGAGAGGAGGAGTGTCTTCATCTTTTGTTTTTCTGATGAACAGGCTGGGAGGCAGATTGTTCACAGGGGAGCCTAAAATAGCTGAGATGATGGGGAATACAGTCTAAGTTGAGGGCTAAAGCTCAAAAACCTCGCCCTGAGACGCACAATCGGAGAAACACTGGCTAGGGGGGGGATTCATCCCTAAATCTTCATTCCTTATTCCTTTTTCCTTATTCCTTTTTACTCATTCCTCTCTGAAGCAGAAAGTTCACTCCACTTCGTTCCGCAAACTTTCGCTACAGAGCAAGCTCCCTTATTCCTCTCTGAAGCAGAAAGTTCACTCCACTTCGTTCCGCAAACTTTCGCTACAGAGCAAGCTCCCTTATTCCTTATTCCTCATTCCTCATTCCTCTTTAAAAAGTTCTCCTGTTCTGTCTATTTCATCCAGCCATTCCTCAATGAGCGCGATGGTGCCTTCAAGGGTTTGTTGGTAGTTTATTCGGATTATTTTTTTCCAGTTATTTCTATATGCGGTTATTTTATAATGGCCATGATTTCTATCTTTTTCCAAAGTTCCGTACGGTAGATAGTGCCAGCCAACGTCAATACACATCACATACTTTTTGTTGCGGGTCCATTTGCCGGAATGATAGGTGCGGATTTGTTTGATAAGTAAAAGGTCTGGCGAGTCATTATGCAGGCGATTGGGCTTTCCGTGTGCATCGACTGGAGCTTCGTCAAAAAAAGTATTCCATTCAACAGCCCAGCCTCCGGGTATGCGTAATCGAACAAGTTTGCAATCACTGGATGCAGATTGACTCATAGTTTCGTTATTTGTATTTTCAGAAGAGGCTATCCAAAGGCATATGACTGGTCAAATATATGTAGGATTTGAATGAGGTGCACTTGTATCAGGACATAATCAAATCCTTTATTTTACCATTTACTGCACAATAAAAACCTTTTCGATATGCCCATTATTGTATAAAACAAATTGCAAGCCGCCTGCATGCTTATCTACTTCTTGTCCCAAAACATTGTATCTGGCAATTTCATATGCGGAGCAGTTTTCACAATCTAAATCTGAGATGACAACTGCACCTGCACTAATTCTCATTTCATATGGAAATAATTGAAATAAAGGGTTGTCATCTATAAATATTTCCGGCATGGCGGCAATGATAAAATATATGGAAGTATCGTTTGGCGTTAAATTTAATGTTAGCGCTCCCTCAAGACTACTAGTCATAACTAAATCGTGAAAACTGGCACCGGTTAATGCATTCTGCACCAATACCTTTCCCTGAAAATAAGCAGCATCTCCATACGTTCCGGTTTCATCGCCACGAATTTCAAAGGTATAGGATTGAGATGCATTATTTTCGAGTTTATATGTGTTGAATGACCAGGCATTGGTCGTTACATCATCATCAGGTCTGAACCAGCCGTCGCTTCCGGTGTTTATATACGTTTGAATAAACTGATTATCGTCTGATGGATCGGCATACGTGTCCCATTCATGCTGTGCGCCCTCTGCCTGTTCGGCTGATATGAAATCAAAATGATTTGTCATATGTGCAGCACAATCAATAAACTGATTACGGAATACTTCACCGCCGATCTGATTGTATAAATAGGCCTGCGGGGTAAGGTCAGTGCTGCTGTAAAAAACAGAAACCAATGCGCTGTCGGTAATTCCAAATGTATTGGTTAAATAATAGAGGAAGGTGGACAAAGCATATTGATGCACTTGCCGTTGCCAGTTATCCGGATAGTAACCGGGGAGGTTTGACCATCCAAGCCAAAGTGGCACATGCGGTATACGCACTAAAATTTCAGACTCGACAAACGACCTGATGTAGTCAGGATACAAATCGTATGCAAACCAGTTTGCTGATGCCTCTACAAACCAGTCGCCGTCATCTGTTAGGTAAATGCCCGGAGTTAAATCCCACATGCCATGTGTTTGAAAAATATGAAACGTTTCATGTGCAAGATTTATCCAGCGGCCATAGGTAAAACCGGCGTAATAAGGGTCCAAAACAAAATTGGGCAATGTCATATAAGGATAATTATTAATATCCCCACCTACACCGTTTCCAAAATAGGGGTAATTGGCGGTAAAATAGTCAGTCATATCGCCGGGTGTATGAATGTATATATTGCAATAATACCCATCCTGAATGCTTAAGGGATCTTGCATATATAAAGCATTTAAACAAGTGTTTCGATAAGACAACATAGAATCTAACAGGATATCAGCTTCTGCCGAATAATCAAAATCTTTATCCCACCATACAATAAAAACATCTCTTGTCATCGTATCACAAAAAGTTAAATTACCATGTTCGCTGCTGATCGTTTGCGCCTTTAAAATGGTGGATGTATTGAATAGACAGGTTAGAAGACAAATTATAGTTATGTTGCCTGAAGTGGTCGCGACAGATGGCTTTAGTATGTGCATGATGCCAGAATATGCTTGTTCAGTTTCAAATGTAATTCATTTTCTTCCGGTAATAAAAAGCCAACTAAATTTAACCGTCACGGTAAGGTCATTTTCGTCAAACGAGTTTGATTTTACATTTATGACCTGCGCATCGTGAATATTTCCAAATTAACCTGCCTGTGTTTTAAGGCAAAGGGGAAAGTTTTACAAGGTATGGATGTTTAATTGGCCGTCTGCCTGAATTGTAATTGTAGAGTGCTTGTTAAGGGTGCAGCCATCGTCATAATAACTGGCTTCATATATTTGAATTTCATTTTTGTCCATATAAAAATACCGCAAAACAGTAGATGAATCACCACCTAAATCATCTGCGTAGATATTCAGCAATTTTGCAGCATGTGTTGTGGGATTTAGAAGAATTAAGTTTCCGTATTGATTGTAGGCATAATATACTTCATATATACCGATATCTGGTAGTCGATACAAGCAATGATCAAATGATGATTGCTGCGTGATATTCAGGTTGTTGGCAAGCTTAAATGTTGTTCCAATTTCGATTAACTCAACATGTAATATTGTTGGTGTTTCTATTTTTTTGACTGAATGGATAAGATTAAAACAGTGGCCGATATGTTCAAACAACTGACCATCGGGTTGTTTCAGATGCCCAATTTCTTCAAGATTCCCTTCCCAATGCCTGGGATATGTAAAGGTGGTTAGTTCAGCACAGCCAAATGGATACTCGGCATTCACCGGAATTGACGAAGCGTTTGTTGACGAAATCGGTTTATCCTTGTTTGCTGAATCGTTTTCAAGTTTTGCATGATCAGGGTTTTGTCGGGAACAAGACCATAAAGCAAAAGCGAGAAACGGAATAAGTAAGAAATATTTCATCAATCTTTGTTTCTGTTTATGTGTAATCAACGACTGTAAATTCTCCTTGTAAAAACAATGTTCTGCTTACAAATACCTGGATATAGGGTATGCATCACCATCATGCAAAACCACAAAGTAAGTTGCACAATGATAAGGCCTAAAGTTAAGGGAAGAAATGCAGGAAGTGTCGACGTGTCGACGTTCCGACGTGTCGACGTGTGAAAGGCATAACAAGCCTCAGGGGGGGTGCCACACCCACTAACAAACCTGCAACACAAAAAAAACAGCCCCAGGGGGGCGACACACCCACTAACAAACACGCAACACAAAAAATAAAGCCCCAGAGGGGCGACACAACGGCCAATTCTGAACTAAATTCCTCATTCCTTTCCCCATAAAAATACAAGAACAGGTAAGGCGGTAAATCGGTAAGTTGCGGAAAGGAGTGCAAGAAATGTCGAAGTGCCGACGTTTCGACGTTTCGACGTGTCAACATGTCGGCGTGAGTAGGTGCTGACGTCTGGAATGAAACAGCATTCGCCGCACAGCGGCCCTGCATTTGTCTCACTACCCCCTGAAGTAGAACTTTTTCTCTGCTGCGCGCCGAAAAACTTCACTTCAGGGCAGGCCCCTCATAATTCTCCATTCACCACTCACCACTCATCACTAACCACTCACCACTCTCCACTCACCACTCACCACTGACTAGTGACCACTCACCACTCACCGGGCCATGTGAACATCCTGTTCACACCGCTGTTTCTCAGCAGAATGACACCTCGGGAATCCTTAACTTTGCAGCCTAATTGATCTTTTACCAGTGAAACTTCGTACTTCAACTACCGAAACCTTTGCTAAACGCCATATTGGCCCGAATGCGCAGGACGTGCAACAGATGCTGATGGCTATTGGGGCTGATTCGATCGACAGCCTTGTGAACCAGACCGTGCCGGCCAATATCCGCCTGCAACGTCCGCTCCAAATTTCTGAGCCGATGAGTGAGCATAATTATCTGAAACACTTGCGCACACTGGCGTCTAAAAACAAGGTGTTCCGAACGTATATCGGTATGGGGTATTATAATACGATTACGCCGAGCGTGATTCGTCGCAATATTTTTGAAAACCCGGGTTGGTATACACAGTATACGCCTTATCAGGCTGAAATCGCGCAGGGTCGACTTGAGGCTTTGCTGAACTTTCAGACCATGGTGAGCGACCTGACCGGTTTCGAAATCGCGAATGCGAGTCTCCTCGATGAGGGAACGGCTGCCGCGGAAGCGATGATTATGTTCTTCCATCTGAAGAATAAAAAGGATGTTACTTCGCCGAAGTTTTTTGTGAGTGAATTGTGCTTTCCGCAGACAATTGAAATCGTGCAAGCGAAAGCGGAGCCCTTAAATATCGAAGTAGTGGTGGGCGATCACCGCAATGCCGCTATCGACAATACCTATTTTGGTGCTTTATTGCAATATCCGGCTGCAACGGGTGAGGTATTTGATTACAGCTCGTTTATTGCGCATCTGCATATGCATGAGGTGTATAGCATTGTGGCAGCAGATATTTTATCATTGGCCGTTTTGCAA
>JAKQVC010000087.1 GCA_029571985.1 Bacteroidota bacterium
GCAGGCTCTTCAGGGCTTTACATCATAGAGAGCAGTTTACCTCCGGTTGCACCGGAGGTTATTAAAATTGAACCGCTTCACGGTTTCTTCCTTTAACCGCTATCGCGGTTCACCGTACCAGTAACATATCTGCTATAAATAAATGTCGTGGATTCTCGTTAAAAGCACTTTCCTGGTTCTTACCCGGCATCGACAATCAGTATTAACTACCTCTCAGAGTAATACATAATCTATCGCCTATAATACATAATACATTATACATTGTCGTGCAGTCTTGCAGTCATGCGGTCTTGCGGTCGTGCGGTCGTGCGGTCTCTTCCTCCCATCGTCTCTTAGTCCTGAACCTTGCATCATTTACTAATTGTTAATTGTTCATTGATAATTGCCAATTGTTTTAACATCGCCTATAATACATTATACATTGTCTTGCGGTCTTGCAGTCTTGCAGTCTCTTCCACCCTTCGTCTCTTAGTCCTGAGCCTTGCATCATTTACTAATTGTTAATTGTTCATTGCTAATTGCCAATTGTTTTCACATCGCCTGTAATACATTATAAGTCATGCAAGTCGTGCCCTGCGCCGTAAGCCGCGTGCCGCTCGCCGTTCTTCCACCCTGGAGAATGAGATCCCGCATCCCGTGGGAAACCGGGATGCGGGATGTTCTGCAACTCACCTTGCCTGACCCGGTAAAACTTTTCAAAGCGGACAATCAGTTATACAGCAGTACTGAGGCGAGGGATCCCATCCTGGAATAAGGCAAATGTCAACGTTACTTACTATTTGTTTGTTAGCGGTACGTTGGAAAAACGGCACTCTACTTGCGATATGCGGTCCGAAACATGTTATAACATTGTTATAACGGAACGGCGTGCGGCGTGCGGCGTGCGGCTAGCGGCTAGCGGCGTGCGGCGTGCGGCTAGCGGCTATCGGTTCGGGCTTTGTGTATTTAAAAGTCAAAGCTTCAGGTTAATTATGAATTATGATTTGCTATGAAAGCATTGAAAGAAGTAAGAAAAAATTTGGAAATGTCATCTTTTTCGTAACTTGCCTGTTGATAGTTAGTATGCTATGCTATATTTCTGATAGTTGTTTATTTTTTTAAGGAGTTCGAATAAATGAAACCTGTAAAAAAAAATAACACGGTCATGAAAAGAATGATTTACCCGGCATTATTTATGTCTGCACCTCTCTTTTGCTTTTCACGGGAAAAAGCAAGAGAACCGGTTATACTTAAAGACAAAACCGGCATAACACGGTCAGAAGAATTT
>JAKQVC010000149.1 GCA_029571985.1 Bacteroidota bacterium
GCAGGATGGAACCCCATGCGAAATGTAGGTGTGATTCGTTTACCGATGCTCTCGTTACCTACTTCGAAAGGTCAAGGTATTGTTATTGTGCATGATGATATTTGTGAAGTGCGTTCCGGCACGGGAGCAGGTTTGGCTAAATTTAAATTGCAGTATCAGGTACAGGATATTAAGAGAATGGATTCTGTACTGTTTGTGGTTGATACCGGAGGTGTCGTGTACACTTTGAATGCCTTACTTGAACAGCGCATGTATACGTTTGATGCTAATGCAACTGCACTGAAATTAATTCCGGGATTGGTGGATAGTCAGGTAGCCGTGGTCCAGTTAACAGAAACGTATATTAAATTGACCAACTTGGCAGGAAAACATATCGGTATTGCGGAGGAATCAGGGCCGGTAACAGAGTTGATTTCCCTCGGATTGAATGGCATGGGCTATTATGGTTATACAATGGCACCTGATAAGCTGGTATTGCTGGAAAATGATGGTTCTGCCAGAAATGGATTTCCGGTAGAAGGTTCGTCAAAAGCCATCATGGATGATTTAACTCAAAGTGGTGATAAAATCTTGATAACTGTTTCCGGTTCGCGCATTCTGACCTACCGCATTCAATAGTGGGTTGTAATTTTACACCCTAATCATCAAACTATGGCGGTTTCAACTACCAATTTTTCATTGCCGGGTGCTACGGGTGTTTATCATGGTAAAGTGCGTGATGTGTATAGTATTGGCGATACCTATCTGGTGATGGTGGCCTCAGACCGGATTAGTGCTTTTGATGTGATATTACCGAGACCTATTCCTTACAAAGGTCAGGTTCTGAATCAGATCGCAGCCTATTTTCTTGAAGCTACACGCGATATCGCTCCAAACTGGCTCATCTCCACACCGGATCCGAGAGTGGCCATTGGTTTGCGGTGTGAGCCGGTGAAGGTCGAGATGGTAATCAGAGGATATTTAAGTGGTCACGCCTGGCGCGAATATAAAAGTGGTAAACGGATGATTTGTGGTGTTGCCATGCCTGATGGGATGCGTGAAAATGACAAATTTCCGGAACCCATTATTACACCGACTACAAAAGCGGCAGAAGGACATGATGAAGATATTTCAAGAGAAGAAATATTGAAGCAAGGTCTGGTTCAGGAATCAGATTATGTGATAATGGAACATTACACCAGAGCCCTATTTGCAAGAGGAACTGAAATGGCTGCAAAGCAGGGTTTGATTCTTGTAGATACGAAATATGAATTCGGGTTATACGATGGCAAGGTGATGTTGATGGATGAAATTCATACCCCTGATTCTTCCAGATATTTTTATGCGGATGGATATGCCGAACGTCAGGAAAAGCAAGAGCATCAAAAGCAATTAAGTAAGGAGTTTGTAAGAGAGTGGCTGATTGAAAACGGGTTTATGGGAAAAGATGGCCAACAGGTTCCGCAAATGTCCGACGAATGGATTCAGACTATTTCTAACCGATACATCGAGCTTTTTGAAAAAGTTACCGGAAATCAGTTCACACCGGTAAATCATACAGAGGAAGAAATTCTTGAACACATCAAGGCCGGTTTAGCAGCCCTGTAAGGTGACCCCGACTGGATTCGAACCAGTGACCCTCTGCTTAGAAGGCAGATGCTCTATCCACTGAGCTACGGGGCCTGAAAAGTTGTGCAAAGTTAATCAAACCCGAGCAATCCTGATTAAAACAACAAATAACCTACGTGAATCATTGGCGAAGCAAGCAATAATGTTCGTGCATTTTCGAAGGTAAAGGCGTTTGGATTATCGTATCCTTCATAATGCAAATCCTCAAATGTGTGCGTGCCTTCGTCGAAATTTTTGAAAATATAAGCCAGTTCTATGGCATAGTCAACGGTTAACTTATCGAAAAAGATATCCTGTATCCCAAAACCTAAGGATAGGCCATAATTGGTAACCTTGTCAAAGGTTGTATTTTGCAAGGTTGTAGGAAATGGATTTATGCCTGCATAATCGGGGTGTTCTGTAATCTCAATCTGTGAAGGATACATGAAGGCCATAATGCTGAAATAGTTGGATAAAGGGGCAGGAGTTTGGGTGAAGTATGATTTATAACCAAGTCCAAACATGTTCCCCTTCGCAGAAATGCGCGTAAGTGTGTAAAAGGTTTCATCTTCAGCATACAAATTGGCATTCACCTCCAACGGCATCGATTGCCAACGGATAAGAATACTGGAAGCGTCAAAAATGGTGTATTCAATCTGTACATGTGGAATTGGTTTCACCACTATGCCAATATCCTCTCCGGGCGGCGTTGAATCGTCTGTAAAGGGAACATATCCACTGTAATAAGGCAAATTAGAGCCCAGCCCTAAACCTGCCGATAAAATAAACGTCTTACCCTGATACCCTATAGGCTGAGCCCATGCGCAGGCACTCAATAAAACAGCTATGGTGATGGTGAATATAGATTTCATAGTGTGTTACTTTTTAGCAGATGATAAACGATACAACATTTCGTAAGTATGCGAATTTAAAATCGCTTGTGAGTCGTTCCTCTTCAGGAGGGTAAACTTCAGCACATCTGCTTCATGTGTATTGACATTATATAATAAACTCAAGTAGAAAAATTCATACTCCGGCGATATCAATTCATAAATACCATAAGGCAGTAACGGGAAAAACACCGGTGAAAAAACAATGCTCAATACAGGCCCCAAAACTTTTTGTCTGGTGCGCAGTGAAACAATGCCTGTCCACATAAAGTAAGGTGTTCCGTATGCCTTCGATAGCGAATCAATTAAAGCTTGTTCATAACCCGGCATATTCATAGAACCAAAGTCTAATTGCTCGCTAAACCAGTCATTCAGGGCCTGCATATCGTTAAATTGTTCGGTTGCATTTGCATCCATCCGCAACGGGTCGATAATGGTTACCTGCATTCCAACTTTTGCTGCGTTAGCTTCTACGATTTCCAGGAAATTAATTTCGCCTTCTTCGCTCGATACATATTCTACGGCATTGTCTTTTCTCAAATCTATCCTTGTGTAAAAAGGATTTACAATAACAATTGAATCTACATCCAGGTTGTTATTTATATAATAGTTTCGCTTGTCACCCAGGTCTTTGATTTTAAATCCGCTTTCGCGCAATTCTTTAGCCTCAGCCTCCCGCTCATCGCGTGCAATAACAGCCTCGTTCCACAGGTTGCGGAAGTCTTTATTGTCCCAAAAATCATTATAAGCATAAAGCAAGTGTTTTTTGTATTTGTCCTTCTGAATTTTTTCCTGAGAAGTACGCTTGCTGCGAACAGATGCCTTTCTGGTTTTAACTTTCGAAGTTTTACTCGGCGGCGCTACCTTGAGTTTTGGATTAGCGATATCTGAAAGCAGATATAAACTATCACGTGAAATGGTTTCACCTATTTTAAAGTCGTCTTCATCATTGAAGTGATAATACACCAGGTCGTTAACTAAAGTTTGACAGAGCGGCAAGATTTCAGGATCATCCGGATAATCTAAATGTAATTGGAAGGTATATAATAAGGACATTACATTGAATTCCACATCATACATCGCCCACAGTAAAAAGTATAATTGTTGTTGTTGTCCTTCGTAATCTTCAAACCGCGCTTTTTCTGCATAGGTGGTTTCTTCTTTACTGTTTCTGAATTTCGTGTATCCTGTAAGCGCCTTTGCTATGACCTTCTTTAAATTGGCATCATCCGGATTGCGCTGCAAGCCCAGATAACTTAAATAAATGGCATCCTGAAAAAACTGATTATGCAAATAATACATGGGCAACGTATACCTTGAATCGTCGCGCAGGTTTTTAAATGAGGCTTCGGACACGACATAATATTGATTGCCTCGGCCATTCTGTTCAAGTAGTTTTTCGCGAATAATTTTCCGCCTTTCGCCTATGCTTGGGTGTGTGCTTTTAAGTGATTCCTTTTTAGATGGTAATTCAGGGGTTCCGCTAATTTGCTTAATGGAATCTAAAATCAGATTTTTTGAAATGGCATAATGAGGTCCCTCAAAGAAATCGATTGGAAAAGGTTGATCTTCATACGGTAAATAGGCAAACTTTAATACATCGAAAACGGCATTTAAGGTATTCGTGTCGGCAACATACTTTGATTTGAGCAGTAAATCAATTCCGAACAAATCGGCCGACTTTTCTAAATCCTGCGAATACAGGTTTTTGGCGATGGACGATATGTCAAAAGAGCTACTGCGTTTAAACAGTGCATTGTCGTCTGAATTTTTATCAATTTCATTTGCTTTGACATAGAATTCCAGTCCATGTTCAAGTGCAATATGCCCGATTTCATGACCCATAACAAAGGCCAGTTCCGCTTCATTTTCCAACATGGCCAACAAGCCCATGCTGATAAAAATATTGCCTCCGGCACCTGCAAATGCGTTTACAACAGGACTACGCAGGATGTAAAAATGCAACTGCATGCGCAACTCAGTATTGTCGCGTAGGAGGTGATCGGCTATTTTATCTAAATACGCGTTGTATTCTGTATTGTATAACACTACGCCACTGCGCATCATTTCATCAATCCCAAACCCGCTTTCAAGATAATATTGTTCACGTACCATGCGCTCTCTTTTAGAGAGTGTGTCAGGTAGGTCGAAGACAGTGTTTTTAAATTTTTCAGTTGAAGGTGTGTAAACCTCGGTTGGTAAGGATGCGGTGTTGGTTACCCGTGAGTGTGTATTTTGAGCAAAACTCTGTGCGGCAATTAACAGGCAAATTGCCAGAGGCAGACTTTTCATGGTAAGGTTGTTTGTACAAGTTTACTCAAAATTGCGCTTTTAACAAAAAAGCCCCATCCTGAAAGGATGAGGCTTTGAAATAAAATATTGAAGTAATTATGGTTTGTCTCTGATGGTCATGTGTTTGATGCCGGTATTCCACATCGTGAAGCTAATCCAGTCGGCATCTTCTTCAATTTGCTTGGCGAGTGGTTTTCCTGCCCCATGACCGGCATTGGTATCAATGCGTATCAAACATGGCGCATCGCCTGCCTGTGCAGCCTGCAAAGCCGCGGCAAACTTAAAGGAGTGTGCCGGTACAACACGGTCGTCGTGGTCGGCAGTTGTAACCAATGTAGCCGGATATTTAGTGCCTGGTTTTATGTTGTGTAATGGACTGTATTTATACAAATAGTCGAATGCTTCTTTAGAGCTGTCGGCACAACCATATTCAACGGCCCAACCCCAGCCAACAGTAAATTTATGATAGCGTAACATATCCATAACGCCCACACCAGGCAATGCCACGGCAAACAAATCTGGACGTTGTGTCATGCAGGCGCCTACTAATAATCCGCCATTTGAACGGCCTTGGATAGCCAGCTTCTTGTTGCTGGTATACTTATTATCAATCAGGTACTCTGCAGCAGCAATAAAATCATCAAAAACATTTTGTTTTTTCTCAAACATAGCCGCTTTGTGCCATTCCTCTCCATATTCGCCACCGCCCCTGATATTGGCAACTGCATAAACAAATCCCTGTTCAAGCAATGTTGCACGTGAAATACTAAAGCCCGGAGTTATACTGATGTTGAAGCCACCATATCCGTATAATAAACATGGATTTGACCCATCTAACTTAAGGCCTTTTTTATGTACGATAAACATAGGCACTTTTGTTCCGTCTGTACTGGTATAAAATACCTGTTTCATTTCGTAATCGCTGCTATTGAATTTAATATCAGCTTTCTTATATAACTCGAAAAATCCTTTTTCAATATCGTACTTATAGATATCTGATGGCGATAGAAAAGTTGAGAAACTGAAGAATACAAACTTATCATCCTTTTCACCATTAAATCCGGTCACAGTGCCTCCAATGCCATCATTCGGTAATGATATTTGACGTTCGGGTGTGCCATCGCGTTTAAATTGAATGATGACAGGTTTCACATCCCGTAGATAAGATGCAAACAATTTGCCACCTGCCAGTGATACATTGCTCAGTAATTCTTTTTGCTCTGCAATGATTTCACTCCAGGCATCAGGTGATGGGTTTTTAGGATCAACACGCACTACGCGATAGTTGGGCGACATATAATTGGTCATCACCAAAATTTCATCTCCATCATTATCTAAAATGGAATACTCAGAATCAAAGCCTTTAAATAAGGTTTTGAATGTTGATTTAGGGTCGCGTAAATCCTTCCATAAAATTTCAGTGCCTGATGTGCCCGGACTTACATAAATAAATAAGTAACGTTCATCTTCAGTAGTCTGGGCTGAAAAATAATATTTCGGATGTTTCGGATCTGTGTAAATAAGCTTGTCTTCAGATTGTTGTGTACCCAGTTTGTGAAAAAATATTTTCATGTTTTCACTGCTACCTGTATACGTTTTGCTTGGTTTGTCATATGCACTATAATAAAACCCATCACCCTGCCAGGCAGCACCTGAAAATTTAGTCCACTCTAATTTGTCGTTCAACATGTTGTTTGCTGCAACATCTTTCACGTACATTGTTGCCCAGTCGCTACCAGCGGCGCTTTCATTAATGGCCACATACCTTCTGTCGTTGCTAAATCCGGCAAATGATTGGGTAACTGTACCGTCGCTCGAAAGTTTATTCGGGTCTATAAATACCTTTTCAGGGCCATTAAGTCCTTTTCTATAGTAGGTTACAGATTGATTCTGTAAGCCATCGTTTTTCTGATAGAAATAATATTCGCCTGACCGCACCGGTGTCGACATCTTTGGATAATCAGCTAATTCTGTCATCCTGCTTTTAATTTGTTCACGGTACGGGATGTCAGCGAGATAATCAAATGTCACGTCATTTTGCGCATTCACCCAGGCGCGGACCGGAGTTGTGCTGTCGGCTGATGCTTCTTCTTCAAGCCACCTGTATGGGTCGGCTACTTTTGTGCCAAAAAAATCGCTTGACGAATCGGCAGTGGCAGATACCGGATATGTAACTGGTCCGGGGCCTTTAACTTCTTCCATCTCTTCCTTTGCTGTTTGTTTACACGCCACCAGGCTAACGCCGGCAATGGCCAAAATAAGTATAGGTCGCATAATTCAAATTTGATTAGGTAAAATTAGGGTATTCAACTGGTATCAAATGCTCTACTAACACTATTTAACGCTTACTGTTGTAAGCCATCCACCTGAGCATATCGTTTTTGGTAACGATACCCATTAAACGGCCACCTTCAACAACCGGCAGACTGCTAATCCAATGAGTTTGCATGATGTCCAACGCTTCTTCTATAGAGGCATCTGGTCTGGTTGTTAAAATATCTTTACGCATAATTTTTTTAACCGGCGTCATGGATAAATCGCCATTTTTTTCGCGCAACTCTTTAATATGTCCGGAAGTAACTACGCCATGCACTTTTCCCTTCCTGTCTTCAACTATTACGTGATTTATATCGTTCCATTCCATGATATTCGCAACTAATAGAATTGGATCTTCCGGGTAAACCGTAAATACATCACTACTCATTAATTGATGCACATTTTGCATATTGCTGACTAATGTTGCAACAGCAGGTTCAACAGGTATGACCGGCCAATTGCACACAGGTGTATTTTGTAATTGTTGATTGTACATCATGTCCGTGAGTATACGCAATGCATCCTGCACATTCATTTCTGTTTTCAACTTTCGGAAATTGCGCACCTGCCATTGTGCACCGGTGCCAGTTTCAAGTCTCTTTTCAATTGGCCCCAGGTATGTAAATATTTCTCCATCGGATAATCCGCAATTGCGCAAACCCTGATGTGCTAATGGCAATAATTCTGTTTTAATTAATTCAATTGCAGATATTGTTTTACCCCTCCAGACAAATGCGGTTTCCATTCCTGCACGTGCGGCCTTAAAGAAATTGGATTTTACATCTTTAAAATCAAAATGCTCCCAAATGCGCTTAACATTATCAGGTCTTGCTTTCATTAACCCAACCCAAAATGCGGCATTGGCAATTTCATCACGAATGGTTGGTCCCGCAGGGATATATCGGCACTCTAAACGCATGTGGGGCTTGTCATTGAGTATGCCGTAGCACATTCTGTTCCAACGATAAATGGTGCCATTGTGCATGCGTAAGGCTTGCATAGCCGGCGTACGGTCGTTGTGTAAAGCTTCTTTAGAACTTTCAGTGATGGTATCATTAATCAGTACTTCGAAACGTGTAATATCCTCCTGATAAATTTCCGTAATGGACGAATAAATCCAATCTTTTCCAAAGGTTACCCTCGGCCGTTGCTCGCGAATTTCATCAACGCTATGTCGCGTATCTATACTTTGTTGAAATAAAGCAATTCTGATTTCACTCCAAAGTTCTTTTCCTAACAATAAAGGTGAATTGCTGCATATCGCCAAAACAGGACCGGATATGGCTAAAGCCCAATTATAGGCTGGCACTAAATCAGGTGTAGGTATTTGCAAATGTATTTGAAAACTCGTGTTGCAGGCTTCAAACATTATACTGTCATGCCTGATGTGTAATTCATCAACTCCTTTTAAGTATAAATCAAATTGCCTACCACGTAAATCACGCAGTTTTTTACTGAGCATTTTATAACGCTCTTTTGGCGTCAGGTATTCAAGCGAAATTTCCTTACGTGTAATAGTCGGTAATATGCCGGCCATTACCATTTTGCAATCTAATTGTCGTGCTGCCTCCTGCGCTTTATGGTATTTTTCAAGCAATTCATTTTCCATTTCGCGATAACAACCCGGACCCAGAAAACGTGGAAGTAAATTTACCTCCATATTATATTTAGCTAACTCTGTAGTAAATTGGGGGTCATTGATAGTTTCAAGCAGTTGTATGGAATTATCAGCAGGGCTTAAATTCTGTTGCACAATGCAAAATTCCTGCTCAGCTCCAATGCGTTCCACACCATTTTCAAAGAGGTTGTGCTGTAGCATGAATTCCAGAACCTCAATGTCTTCCAATAAAGCGCTAACAAACCGCAAATGCGATTTTGCCGATTGGTTTGGTTTTATAGTATCCTGTCCCATACTGAGGATGTTCAAATGTAACTTAATTGCATGTGATTCAGGGTGATATTCATCAATATTCCGTAAAATTGTTCAGACCAAAGGTATCATGCAACATCCATCATCCACAAGCGGCATAAAGTTAGAACCAGGCTGGAAGGAGCAATTGGCCAACGAATTCGATAAGCCGTACTTCAATGATATCAGGCGATTTTTAAAATCTGAAAAGGCGGCAGGCAAAATCATTTACCCGCCCGGCCCTGAGATTTTCAATGCATATACCTTAACCCCATTCCATCAGGTAAAGGTTGTAATCTTAGGTCAGGACCCTTATCATGGGGAAGGCCAGGCGCATGGTTTATGTTTCAGCGTCAGAAAGGGGGTTAAACCACCACCCAGCCTCGTTAATATTTTTAAAGAGATGCGCAACGACTTGGGATTGCCCATGCCCAGCCATGGTTGCCTGACCGCTTGGGCCGAACAAGGTGTTTTTATGTTGAATGCCATGTTAACGGTTGAGCAAAATTTACCCGGGTCGCATAGGCATATCGGCTGGCAGATGTTTACGGATGCTACTATTCAGGCACTCAGTTCCGCTAAAGCCCATATCGTGTTTTTGTTATGGGGGGCTTTTGCACAACAGAAGGAGGTGCTGATTGACCAATCGAAGCACCTGGTGTTAAAGGCAGCACATCCGTCACCTTTTAGTGCAGATAAAGGTTTTTTTGGATGTAAACATTTCTCACAGGTAAATGACTGGCTCACTCAGCATCATATAGAACCAATTAAATGGCAGATAGAATGAAGTTTATACAATCCAGACTCTTATGTGTGCTATTTCTTTTTGGCCTTAATACTTCCTTTGGCCAATCTGTTAATTTAGATTCTTTACGTCAGGTAGTAAGTTTAGGAAAGGAAGATACAAATACCGTTATAGCCTATAGAGCTTTAGCCGGTACTTTAATTAGTATTAAACCAAGAGAAGGGATTTATTATGGCTGGAAAGGTGTTGCGCTTGGTAAAAAAATAGGTTGGGATAAAGGTGTTGCCGGTTGTTACCTGAATATTGGCAATGGGTTTAATAATTTGGGCAGCTATGACACTGCTA
>JAKQVC010000174.1 GCA_029571985.1 Bacteroidota bacterium
TGAATACGGATCTTGCTGCGAAATTTAATGCAGGAAAAAACGCACAAGCTTTACTCGGATTGAATTATTTTAATTTTCAAAACCGCGTGGATAATAATGCTGATGGCTTCACAGATATGACCTTACAAAATCGTATTTCCCTGTTTAATAAGTGGAATATGCAGCGTAAGCATAATCGCATTTTTTCTTTAGCCGGTCGCTATATTTATGAAGACCGCTGGGGTGGTGATATGGATTGGTCAAAGGCATTTCGAGGCGGCGACAGCATCTACGGAGAAAGTATATATACGAGCAGATGGGAAATATTTGGCACTTATCAATTGCCCGTTGAAGAAAAAATTTTCTTTCAATTCAGCGCAAATGCTCACGACCAAAATAGTGTGTATGGAAATATACCCTTTATGGCCGACCAAAAAATTGCGTTTGGACAATTAAACTGGTTTAAACAATCAGGCGCACATGATTTGCTCTCAGGTGTCACTTACAGATATACGTATTATGATGATAATACACCTGCAACAGCCGCTTTCTACAGCTCAGCAACAAACATGCCTGCGCATACTTATCTGCCCGGCGTATTTGTGCAGGATGAATGGAGAATGCATCCGCAACATGCTGTATTGATGGGTTTACGCCTCGATTACAATTCTATTCATGGAACAATTTTAACACCCAGAGTAAACTATAAATGGAGCTCAATCAGTAAACAAGATGTGCTGCGTGTCAGTTTCGGTAATGGTTATCGTGTGGCAAATGTATTTACAGAAGATCATGCGGCGCTCACCGGGTCGAGACAAGTTGAGTTTCTATCCGAAATTCAACCCGAAACTTCCTGGAATGGAAATGTGAATTATGTAAAAAAGATGTATACCCGCAACGGCGTATTTATCAATCTGGACGCTTCTGCCTTTTATACCTATTTCACCAATAAAATTTCTCCGATTACGAAACAGACCCAAATAAAATCATTTATGATAACCTGAGTGGATACGCCATTTCACAAGGTGTTTCGCTGAACCTCTATTTGTCGTTACCCAATGGATTTAAAATACTGGCAGGCGGCACTTACCTCGATGTGTATAGCGTAGAAAATAATATAAAAGAGCGACAATTATTTACCGAACGCTTTGCCGGTGTTTGGAATATCGGATACACTTTTAACCGTATCGAATTAACGATTGATTATACCGGAAATGTGTATAGTCCCATGCGTTTACCACTATTAAATGACCTCGATCCGCGGAGAGCTTATTCGCCCTGGTGGAGTATCCAGAATATTCAACTCACCAAAAAGATTGGAAGCAATATGGAAATGTATGGCGGCATAAAAAATCTCCTGAACTGGACACCCAATAATGGCAATCCATTTATCATCTCCAGATCGCATGACCCATTTGATAAAGAGGTAGCATTCGGCCCCGACGGTCAGGCACTATCAACCCCAAACAATCCATACGCCCTAACATTCGACCCAACCTACGTATACGGCCCCAACCAGGGCATAAGAGGATTTTTAGGATTTAGATATATATTTAATGAATAGTGTTCTTTCTTTTGAAAAAATTTTTGGTTTATTTCGGAGGGGGGTAATAAGGAAAGAGGAATAAGGAATGAGAATTTTTGTTTTGAATGGGCGGGTAGTGAGTAGTGAGTAGTGGGTAGTGAGATAAATGCAATAAGGCCTGCGGCCTAACTATTCAGTTTTTTCTTATGATAATAATAAACGAAAGTAAAATCTCTTGCTCCACCAAAATCCCTGCATTGTCCCACTACTCACTACCCACTACTCACTACCTTTTAATAAAGGAATGAGGAATAAGGAATACACTTTCCGCATCTTAAACCTTACCGTCTCCCAGTCTTCCCGGCCTCGTGCATTTAAACGAATGAGGAATAAGAACAAGCATTTATTTTATAACGATACATCGCAATAAAAACAAATTGACATGATAATAGGAGTAGCAGGACCCTATTCAGCTGATACTGCTGAACAAAGACAAATCAATTTGGACAATATGAATAAAGCCGCAGCAAAACTACTTGAGCTTGGACATGTGCCTTTAATCGGAATGAACGCAGCCATTCCTGTATTAGAACATGCAAACGTACCAGATACATATAAATGCACAATGGATATATCACTTGCTGTTATAAATGCCTGTGATGCCTTATTACTTTTAGCAGAAAGTCCTGGTGCTAATAAAGAACGAGATTTAATACTGGCAAAAGGTCTGCCTGTATTTAAATCCATTGACGAGATCATTGCCGCAAATAAATTATCTTAGAACACAAACAAGATACAAACCATGCAAAAACTGCAATACAAAATCAACATCAACGCTCCGGTGGCGAGCGTATTTGACACCATGTTGGGCATTACAAATAAGGCCGATTATGAAGCCTGGACCGCCATGTTTAATCCTACCAGTTCATATGAAGGCAGCTGGACAAAAGGAAGTAAAATGCTTTTTGTTGGTGTAGATGAGCAGGGGCAAAAGGGCGGTTTGGTGTCGGAAATATTTGATTTCATTCCCAATCAATTTGTATCTATCCGGCATTACGGTTTGGTTCAGGCAGGCGTTGAAATTACCGAAGGTCCTGATGTAGAAAAATGGGCCAATGGATTTGAGAATTACACCTTCAGCGAATTAAATGGCGAAACAATCATTACCGTTGATCTGGATACGACTGAAGAATTTATTGACTATATGCAGGAAAACTATCCAAAGGCCCTTCAAAAATTGAAAGAGATGTGTGAAGCCTGAAATAGATTTTGTGCGGGAAGGAGTGTGCATCTAAATAGTCCTCAACCTATTGCAAGTTTCGAAACTTAAATCAGAAAATGCCACAAAAAATTTATCAGGTAGACGCCTTCACCGATAAAGTTTTTTCGGGAAATCCTGCAGCTGTTTGTCCCCTCACCGAATGGTTAAGTGATGAGCTTCTGCAAAACATCGCGATGGAAAACAACCTCGCTGAAACAGCCTTCTATGTGGCAACGGATACCGGATTTCACATTCGCTGGTTTACACCGAAAGCGGAAGTGAATTTATGCGGGCACGCCACTTTAGCCACTGCGTTTGTGCTGTTTAATGTATTAGGATACGAACAACAAATGATCCGTTTTCAATCGAGAAGTGGTGAACTCACGGTTACAAAAAAGGGCGATTGGTTCACATTAAATTTCCCGACAGATACGATTGAACAAATACCTATCACAGATGCATTTTTGAGCTGCTTCGACAAAAAGCCTGAAAAAATATTTCGCGGAAAAGATGATTACCTGTTTATTTATGGTAGTCAGTTCGATATAGAAACCATACAACCGGATTTCGCACAAATTGCCCGCTTCGACAAGAGAGGTATAATTATTACCGCAGCCGACACCACAACAGATTTTGTGTCGCGCTATTTCGCACCCGCATTCGGCATTAACGAAGATCCCGTAACAGGATCGGCGCACACCACTTTAACGCCTTACTGGACACAGCAACTCAACAAAACCGAGCTCACCGCCTTGCAACTTTCCGAACGCACCGGCTATTTACAATGCACCTACCTAAACACCCGCACCGAAATCAGCGGCCAAGCCAAACTCTACCTCACCGGCGAAATCTACATAAACTAACCACCACCACGACTCATCGACATTTTTCGTCGACACGTCGAAACTTCGACACCTGCATCCATCCCGATTACTCAGTACTTCGCTTCGATTCTCTACGTCGGCTATCAACCAATTTTGCATTCATCCCGAGTACTCGGGACTTCGCTGCGCTACGTCGGCTATCAACCAATTCTGCATTCATCCCGAGTACTCGGGACTCCGCTCCGCTGCGTCGGCTAATCATCCCATCTGCATTCCATCGGTTAATTATCCCAACTGCATTCATCGGCTAATCGGCTAATCTGCTAATTGGCTAATCGGCTAATCAGCAAATCATCCAACGAATAAGCCTTCTATTATCACAAATGCTCTAATTAAGAAGCATATGGTTTTTCGTCCGCATCATCATCCTCTCCCGCTATCCGCTGCAACTCCTCGTCCTCCCTCTGGTCGTCATGTGGGGTTTACGCTTCTATCGGGGCTAGGAGAAAATGTTGCGTTACGCAATGCTGCTTGTGACAGGGTTTTAGCATCAAACTTCACTAATCAATAAGCTGAAAATTACGCTGGTATTGCACTTCTCATTACGCATTAATCAAATTATGTGACATACAGTCGTTAACGGTTTTCTGTGAATAGGAATTGGAAGTAGAGTGTTATATTTGTTATATCTAATAACATAAGAAAACACAATCTCTATTCCCAAATCCAAGCAAAAAGTAATGCGAAGCGGTTTTGACATTTATTGCGGTTATACCGCAGAATTTGAGCGGATAGGTGCTATTAGGAGTGGCTATAAATACGTTATGCTGCAAATTAAAGACGACCGATAATAATAAAAACGAATAGGCGAAAATTATGATTCCAGACTATCAATCATTAATGCTTCCATTAATGAAACTTGTTTCAGACGGACAAGAGCATAAATATCGTGACCTCATTGAAAAATTAGCACTCGAGTTTCATGTAACAGATGAAGAACGAAAAGAACTTTTGGCAAGTGGAAATCAAGCAATCTTTGACAATAGAGTTGGCTGGGCAAAGACATATTTAAAAAAGGCGGGGCTACTCGACTCTCCAAAACGTGCGACATTTGTAATCACAGACCTTGGCAGGCAAACTTTAAAAAAGAAACCTGACCGTATTGACGCTAAATATTTACGTCAGTTCCCTGCTTTTTTAGAGTTTCAAAATGCTTCACGTAACGATAACGAAACGGAGGAAGAAATTACAGCGATTGAACCAAATCAGCAGACACCTGAAGAAAGCCTTGATAAAGCATATCAAAGAATAAGGAAATCTTTAGCATCTGAATTACTCAATAAAGTTGTTGACCTCTCACCTGCATTTTTCGAGCGACTTGTAGTTGAGCTATTAGTTAAAATGGGTTATGGTGGTTCAATCAAAGATGCAGGTAAAGCAATGGGCAAAAGTGGTGACGAAGGAATTGACGGAACAATTAAGGAGGACAAACTCGGACTTGACATCATTTATATTCAAGCGAAGCGTTGGAAGCCAGGAAATGTAGTGGGCAGACCTGAACTCCAAAAATTTGTCGGTGCATTAGCCGGACAAGGTGCAAAAAAGGGCATCTTCATTACGACATCCAATTTCACAAAAGAAGCTATAGAATATACTCCGCGAAATGAAACTAAAATTGTTTTAATTGACGGTGAGCAATTGGCTCAACTAATGATTGACTATAATCTCGGTTGCACACCGCAGCAGACATATGAACTCAAAAAGATTGACAGTGATTATTTTGGAGAGGAATAATTAAATGGTAATGGCAAATAGATGGGGGATACCAAAAGACGTTGAAGAATTTGTAAAACAGAGAGATATGTTTTGTGTGTATTGTGGTATTTCATTTGCCAATATTATTCCCACTCATAAAACTAGGCCGACTTGGGAGCATATTGTCAATGACATTAAAATTAACGGTATAAACAATATTGCTCTTTGCTGTGGTTCATGCAATGCGAGTAAAGGGACAAAATTATTAGAAGACTGGTTAAACGGAAAGTACTGTAAAACAAAAGGAATTACAAAAGACAATGTTGCAACAGTAATAAAGGAATATTTAAACAGATAAGAAAACCGACCGCATATCAAGGGATTTGTGTTTGTGGGCGGTAAGTGCAATAAAAATATTTGAGTAATTAATAAAATTTGGGGCTGGGAGACGGTTAACGGGTTCGAAAGCCCACCAACCCAAAGCCTGGACCATTACCATCAAGCTTATCAAGTATCTTATCTTAAAATGGATTGACGTAAAGTTAAATCCTTTTCGTAAACAATGGATCCTCTTTTAATAGCTATTTCAAAAAAAATACTAGAAACCCGCTACCCATGAAACTCCTCACCACAACCATAATCCTAACCCTCACCCTCAACTCCCTTTCCGCTCAATGCGACTGCGAAAAAGTGGATCAGAAGAACGGAACATTTTATACTTTTTGCCAGCCCTTTTTGTCAGCAACGGATAGCATGGGTGAAATCAAGTTAGGTGTTTCGGCCTTGGGGGAAAGTAGGTTTATACATTTGACCATTTCATTTGCAGCCAACCTACAAGTGATTAATGGGGGCTTGACTATACATACGAGTGATGGTAAAAGTTGGGCATGTGTTTTGGTGCAAAGGAATTTGTCGGAGGTGGATAGTGTTCAAACCGCTTACGGGCTTTTTGTTACGTCAGCGGAGGAGTTGGCATTGATGCAAAACAATACCGTTCAATCAATTTCGTTTTATCTGGCAGATGGGAAAGAGAGATCGGTTAAAGTGACTTATCTGTCTAATAATTTGCCCCTGCAATTAGCTTGTTTGGAGGATTAACTATTCCTAACCAGATGGCGCAGAAGCTGGCTATCTTTATTTCGCAGACACATTTGTAACTTGTGCAATTGTTGTTCTCTGTATGAAGTTTTGAGCGCATTTCGTTGTCTGCAAAAGGCATTCTGTCGCAATTAGTATTTTTAAAGTTCGATTTTGAATCAGATAATTTACATATGGATATTTGCATTAGCACTTTGTAGCTGCTCGGGCCCAACCGATAAAGCGGCTGACAATTCAAGTGTTGCAAGTGCATCAGACAATAAATTGAGTCTGCGCAAATTGGAAAAACTATTTGTTGTAGGTGATTTTGACGGTGATGGTAACCAGGATACACTCTCGCAGCATAATTTTTCCGGCCTTACCAATTCCGAAATGGAGTTTTCACCTGACCCTTCCCTGTATGAAATGGATACTGTTATAAAATGGTTTTACGAGCAAAAAGCAGATGTGTATTTGACTTTGAACATAAATAATCAGGACACCTTACATGTAGGAACCGCACAAGGGCTTTATTGCTTAATCAACATCGGCGATAACAACAGCGATAACCAAGATGAAATAGCACTGGTAGTTCATTATTTAGACAATAGTAGAGTAAACAGTTGTCAGATATATGCTTTGTGCAACGGCAAATGGGTGTTATTGAAGCAGTTCGGTGTGCATGAGGATGCCTTTGACTTTACATCGGCAAAAGCACCAATCTTTTCGGAAATCGTAAACTATTTAGAAAAACATAATGGCAAATGGGTTTATCAGGACTATTCAGAGGACGGATACGATGAACAAAAAGATGTCGGAAACATGTTGCCTCTAAAACTGGAAAGTTGCGATTAAATACGCAGCAAAGGGATTGTATCTGTAGTTGTTGTATGGAGGTCAGATATAGGTTTCCCGCTCAAGTGGATCAAATTATCCGGTATTCCGCATGTATGCCTGGTTTACAGTGGAGTGTTCTAAATACAACAAAAACTTGTAGCTTCATTCCGAAAAATGTTGCACCACAATACGGATTTGTCATATGATACATACTGCTTGCTGATCCATTCTCCATCCGGACACTACAAACATCACCGCGCATCCAACCAATAAAAGCTCAACAACATGAAAATTAGCCATATCAGTCAAATCGAAATTCCCAAAGGTGAAGAAATTAGGGGACGGGATATCAGAGAAGGCATACTTTCCCTGATTAAATCCGAGCACCCTGATTTCGATTCTGAGAGTTACATCACCCTCGAAGAACTTAACCAATACAGACGCTTGTATCTGGCTTCATTAATTGTGCAGGAGAAAGGTGAAATCGCTCGTATCGACAAGGATGTGATGGATGCCATTAAAAACAATGCTATTCTGTCGGAGAATATCCAGGATGATCTGGAAGCTGAGCTTACGGTTGGTCAGAAAATTGCCGACAGGGTTGCGGCATTTGGTGGTAGCTGGACGTTTATTATTACTTTC
>JAKQVC010000177.1 GCA_029571985.1 Bacteroidota bacterium
TTTTAAAACCATGGGTTTGTCTTTTGTTCCAATTGTGTAAGCCATAGGTTAATTTGTATTTAGTTTTGAAAATGGTTTCTACTTTGTTTCGTAAATCCTTGGCGAATACTTCAAAAAGAAAGTGTAAGGCTGATACCACTCGTCTGGATAAACGAACAAAACACCCCCGAATATACGAGATAAGTTGAGGATTATCGCTTCATTTTCACTGATAAATTATGCATTTAACTTTCCGGTGCCCGGGATTAGGTTCATCGTAGCAGCATACCGGTAATGTATGTCTTCCAGATATCAGGCAGGTTAGAAAACCGGCAGAGAAAATTGAAATGCTCGCATTTGATGTAAATCAAAATTTAAAAGAAACCGGATGCACTCGCGTTTGTCAGTCGCTTATTTTATGCATAGACATCGTCCAACAATCGGGCGCTAAACCGAGACAATGATTGAACCTAAGTGTGTCTCCGCCTAAAGTTAAATAGGGTGGGTGATAGTTGATGTCCGAACGCCACATGCCATCAATATAGGTAAACTGAAATCCATCGGTTGACTGGTAGGTTGGGGTGAAAACAATACGTATGGTATTTTCAGATGCCGACCCGATAATTTCTGCCTCAATATTAGTGGTATCGGAATTGAATACCCCGGTGTAATACTGATGTATTTTTACGCCGGAATAATGACCAACCACATCTGATACATAATCTACGAAAATGGGCTCGTCTTGTTGGCAGGAAATCCATGACAGACTGAGGATGAAGATGAAAACATAAGCTACTTTCATGCTATGAAAGATTTTGATGTCATTTTTGCACTTTTACCTTAGCTAATGTAGGCATATTATCTGAATTTGGAAACTAGTACTTTCACCTAAATAGTTTGGCACCACAAATGGATAATGCTTATATGCTAAGTGTCGTAATAGTTTTTCTTGTAATCTAATTTGGATATAATATGACTTTCCCATGATAGCTTGGCTGAAAATTTTGCTACGCAATACCAATGTTGATATGCTCACGGGTTATCTAAGTCAAAATAATTTTCACGGTTTATTTTGTATTCAGCATAGGCAATATACCGCAACAATATCTTATAGAGTGTTTCCTTTGAAAAATAGGCTTCCATTGGCAATTGACTGAAAAGAGGGGATTGCTGATATAACATGTAATACGTCATAAATTCATCCACTTGTGTATCAGGCACTCCATCATACAAATTTCCTGAATAGTCGTATACAACAGTATCCTGGTTTTTGCTGATTAGGGTTAGTGATATAAAAAAAGGGGCTCCATCTATTACCGTAGTTGATTTGTCCAACGCCTGACTATATGCTGTATTAAACTGGTTGTATTCAATGGTAATACTTCTGTTAGAATCAATTTGCCGGATTATGTCTGCATATTCGACTCTGTAGAGCAGGTTACCGAGATAATCTTTTTTCTTGCTTAAGGCGATGAGCGAATCCATGTCCGCCTCGGTCAGGATAATTGTACACCGACTGTCATCAGCTTTTTGTTCAATGTAATCGACTGCCTGCAAAACCATTTGCTTATTTGAGCGAAGCAATGGCTTACAGGAATGCCACCGCAAACCAATGAATTGTTTCTGTTTGCAGTAGGTATGCCTCACTCGTCTACCTTTTACATGATAAGCCTCACTTTCGTTGTGAAACGACGGCAGATAGGCAATACTACAGGATAATTGAATAGCCTGATCTCGCGGTTTTTGATCCGGTGATTGCGCACTTAGCGTGCAAACCAACATCACAAAGCAAATAGTACCCGCCAGTATTAACCGACATGTGTTTGTATAGCTTTTTAATTGGGCTGAATACATGATGTAGGGTTAAAGGTTAAGGGATGCTGTTCAGGGCACCATAGTTTCGTGTCCTGGATTCCGTTAGGAGAGCATTCCTGACAGGTGGTAGGCGTTGCCATGATTCGGGTTGTCAGTTCAGGTGTTGTTTCGTCACTAAACTACCAAATCTTTAATCTTCGTCAGTCGGGAAGCTGAGATTGTTAGTTTCACGGCAATTCGGTTTGCGGCATATATATATATATATGTAAACCGATATTAGGTAAGGAAACATTGGCAGACGATCATGATATGGACTAAATTTGTGGTGCCTTGACCTGCATTTATCACCGTCTTCTTGCGGTTTCTTACCTGCCTTTTGGCTGTTTTTGACTTTTTTTTTGACCCTTCTGGGCAAAAATATGTCACAATTTCTCGAAAAATCGTACATTTTCTATTAAAAAATTGATTAAAAGGAGGTCGTATTTTTGAAAATTAGACACAAATTGAACGCTATGTTAACATATGCTCAATCTTTCTCCAGCTTTTGTTGTCAAAGGGTTATTTAATAAAAAAAATGTCGTCGGGGCTTGCAATATCGGCAAAGGGGGCTTACTTTTGAAGTCTCGTTATTACCAGTCACTAACACACACAACATGAAACACATTCTAACTACCTTGGTGGTTGGGGTTTGTCTCAGCTTAACGAAAGTTTACGCACAACCGGCATCATACTTTAATGCAAGTGATGAAGGTTGGACAGCACTATGCGAGTGCGGCGTTCACCCAACTGCAAGCTGGACATCCACTGCCGGTTCCCCAGGAGGTGCCTTTAGAGGCACAGATAATGCCAACGGCGTTTGGTATTATAACTCCCCTGCAGCCTTCAACATCGACCTTACCGCCTATTACAACGGCACGTTGACCTTTGATCAAAAGCAGAATACTGCCTTGAATCAAACCAGCGAACCGGATGTGATGCTGGTTAAGTCAGATGGCACTAAAATCGTGTACAACACTACATCTAACCCGGCCACAACCTGGACGCATTACAGCATTCCATTGAGCGAAAGTGGTTGGAGATATGAAACACTGCTTGGTGCAGCGGTTTCTTATGACGACTTCATGGATTTTATTTCCACATTTGCCGTTATCAAAATCAGAGGTGATTATTCATCAAATACCACTGAAACCATTTGGATGGATAATGTGGTTATTACCGGCCCGATAATTTTACCTATCGAATTGGGCAATTTTGTAGCTACGCCCACTGAATTGACTCAGGCGCAATTAGACTGGACAACCCTGACAGAAGTGGATGTAGACCATTTTGAAATAGAAAAGAAAACAAGCTATGATGCTGAGTTTACTGTTATCGGCTCTGTGAGCGGTGCTGGAAATTCAACTGATGAATTACATTATTCGTTTGTCGACCAACAGTTTAATGCACTGAGCTATTATCGCCTTGGTGTGGTTGGTTCTGATGGCGTTAAAACATATTCTCCTGTTGTTTTAGCAGAACCACTCTCTGACGTGCATACTGATATTCAGGTTTTCCCTAACCCTGCAACCAATTCAGTATCTATCATGTCTAGCTTATCAAATAGTTCATTCGATAAAATCCAGATTGTAAGTATAACGGGTGAAGTGCTTTATAGCACACAAGCTCCGTTGGCGAACACAACATTGGATATAACTGATTTACCTTCCGGTATTTACTTTATCCGGGCTTTACAGGGAGATGTACAATCAGTTGCTCAATTCAATGTGGTAAAGTAAATCAATAGATCACAAGTCGAACCCCATCATACTCGTTAACCGGGATAGAATATTCCGGACAAGCATACTTCGTTTAATTTAAACCTTTCAATGCCTTATATTTTATGAAAAATCTCACACCAAGTAAAGTAGCAGTTGTCGTGATGCTGTTGCTCTCCTCCGCGGTAAATCAACTTACTGCGCAAATCACACTTTACCACTACTCGAATCAGGTAGATGGTTATGCTAACTATGTAGATCCTAACCTGTCAGCAGAAAAACTGCGTAGGGTGAAAGGTGCATCCGGTGTAGGCGCCGGTATCATCTGCCCAATCGGTTTTACTTCAAAGGGTTTTTCTACAGCCGGAGATTATGCCGATAATATGCCGAGTGTATTAAGCACAATCACACCAGGAACAGGTGTAGATTTTGAAGTGGGTTCTATCACTGCACGCGTACGTATTACTGAAACAGGTCCGATTTACATGCGTATCGCTTATTCTGTTGACGCAGGAACAACCTGGATTGATGGTGGTATTGATTATACTCCATTTATTTCTGATTGTGGCGATGAAACTGAATTCTGTAACTGGGATATGCCTGATTTTAACGTAACAGATAAACTGTATGTGCGCTTTATTCCTTACGGAACAATCGCTACTTCAGGTCGTTTTAATATCAGTGATATTTATGTGTATGGTGCCTTAGACATGGTTGATGAAGACGGTGATGGATATGGAATCGCTATCGATTGCGACGATACCAATGCGGATATTAACCCGGGTGCAGCAGATATTTGCAACGATATTGACGAAGACTGTGATGGAATTGCTGATGAAGTAAATATCTCTATTACACCAACTGGTGACGTTTACATTTGTGATGATGAAACCGTAACACTTTATGGCACAGAAGGCTATGATAGCTATCAGTGGTATAAAAATGGTAATCCAATTCCGGTAACAACTTCCAGCATCGTAATTGAAAATCCAGGTTATTATCAGGTAGAAGCTACTAACGGTGGTTGCACCGCAATCTCTGAAGTACAAGCCGTAGCGGTAACTGCTATGCCTTTTGGTAATATCTTCTATCCAGACGGACTCGACCTGTGTGCTGACGACTCAATTCTGCTTAAAGCTAGTTATGATGAGTTGTGGGACTGGCAGTGGTACAAAGATGGTTTGCCTATGGAAGGTGAAATCAACTACAAAGTATTAGTTACTGAACCTGGTTCTTACTATTGTCAGATTATTACTGTATTCGGTTGCTTCCGCAATACAGATGAAGTAGAGGTTACCGTTTGCCGCTCAGGTGAACCAACAGCAGTTTCTGCTCAAACAATTCAGATCTATCCTAACCCGGCTAACCAAACCGTTACTTTAGATATTGAAGAAATTAACAGCAATGCGGCTATGCTCGAAATTTATGATATCAATGGACAATTAATGCGTCAACAACAATTGGATATCGCTAACCAGCAAACAGTTTCTGTTCCGGTTGCCGATTTACCAAATGGTATGTATTTTGTTCGTGTCCTCACTCAGGATAATATGCTGAGCGCATCGTTCACCATCAACAGATAATTAGTAGTTATTCATATTGATTACGCCGCCATGTGTATGCATGGCGGCTTTTTTTATGCGAGATGTTTATAGCAGGATGTTATTTGGATTGAATAAGTTTTGTCCTGATTGTATATCGATATTAATTATCAGGTAAATGATCGTAAGTGACTTCAGGAAATGCCAAATTGCACTGCCGCAAACCACTGACTTACCCGCACGAATAACATTGATCGTGTAAGGTCCTAATGTGTTATTAACCGGCGCGGCTAGCAATCGATTAAGTGGCTGAAACACGACACCTCACGTATTTCTGAGCGGTAATATTGATTGAGTTTTGAATAATTGAATATATAGGATAACTCTATACGAGTATCAGCTCAAAAAAAAGAAGCTGCCATTTAATGACAGCTTCTGAGAAGAATGATTTTAGTAAAAAGGAATACGAATGCTTTATTGCAGGATGCTGAGTTTTTCAGTCCAAACAACTTGACTGCTGCCATCAACCAGACGAACAAAATAAATGCCCTGAGTTAAATCAGTAACATCTAATTCCATCTTTCCATTAGCAGTATTCCAGTCAAAACGAGCAACCTCATGTCCAACCAGATTTACAATACTTACTTGTTGAACAAATGCGCTTTTTGAAGCATAAATATTAATTGTATTTATGGCAGGGTTTGGATATACAGCAAAGCTATTATCTAACTCAGGACTTATGATGGCAACATCACAATCATCGCTGGTAGTTCCCAGAAAGGCCTTAAATAATCCAACCGCATTATAATTAGCGCTGTCCAGAACACTGTAAAATACAACTTCTACCGTGCCACATCCTGGAACCGGATTGTATACCCCATCTTTGAAATTACGAGCATCAAATTTGACAAATACGCTACCCATGGTATCAGCTGGTGCCTCAAAATAATCTCCCGGCGCATCTGCGTTTGGCGACCAGCATAATGTGAAGTCACACACACTGCTTGTCCAATAATCCGGTATATCATTGATCGTGCGTTTCCAGGTCATCGTTTGTGTTTCGCCGGCATTGTGTAATTCAATATGTACTTCATGGATGATGTCGGGTTCGCCCTCTAGTTCAGCAATTGCCGGAGTAAGTGTGATGTTTTGTGCCTGCAGCGAAACAACAGGCAGGAGGCATGCGAGGAGGTACAATTTTCTCATGTAATCAATCATTATGGTGAATAAAATGCAGGAAACGCAAGGCAAAGGCCTGGTATTTCCTATACAAATGTAATGCCTTACAAGCAAAAAAAAGAGTCAGGCGCTTAACCTGACTCTTTTATGACCTTGAAATAGGGTTATTTCACAATCTGTAATTTCTCTGTTTGTGTGCGCTGAGCGCCATTAGTGAGGTAATAAAAATACATACCTGCACCCAATTCAGTGGTAGATAATGTGTAGGCAGTTGTTCCGGCCTGCACAGTACCAGTATATACAACCTTACCGGTAATGTCGGTAACGGCAAGTGTCATATCCTGCTCAATGTTTTCCATAGGAATCATTGTGCTGTTAACTGCCGGGTTTGGCTGGGCACCACCAAGTAATCCCTGAATCAACTGATCGTAAGTAATTCCATCAATATTGCCACGGAAATACAGGTAAGTAGCCTCCATAACCGCATTTCTTACGGCATCATCTGCAATCATTTCGAGCCCGATACCTAAGTATACTGTTTTGAAATCAGAAGTTTCAGCTCTAACACCACCAATTTTGGTACCGGCATTATAAGAGAAAATGCTGAAAGCATCAACGCCATTTGGTTCAATTTGCTCAGGATAGTAATAGTCAGTTCCATAAGGTTTGCTGATATCGCTTTCTGCAACAGTGCCATACCAGGTATCATCAGCAACTGCCGTAAAGGTGGATGCACCTGAAGCAGCATCAGCCACATAAGAAGCCATCAGATAGTTTTCGTAAAAATCAACAGCTTCAGGGTAATAAGCAGCATATTCATTTACTTCCCAACCAATGTCCTGACCTGAAATAAATAAATTACCGCCATTATCCAGAAAGTCCATTAACTGGCTAATTTTTTCAGCATCACTTACTAAACCAGGGAAGGTCCAGCCAACATTGTAATAGATATTTTCTACTTCAGATAAAGCTCCGCTGTTAAAACCTTTCTTCATGGTAAAGTGGCTGGTGGCTGCATATGTAGTCAGGTCTGCAGAAGCAAGTCCGTCTGTATACAATGATTCCCAGTCATAAGTGCCATAAGGCGAACCATCACCAAAGCTTACTTCATTATTCACCACCAGGTCGGTAACGCCGCTGATAATATAATAGCTTAAAACTTGTGGCGCTAATTCCGGATTATCAGGGAAGCTTACCGTAATGGTATACTCACCAATTGCAGGCGTTGGACCCACATTCACATTTAAACCAACAGGCACATCACCAGATGCACCAACATAGGCAGATGTTGCACCTGTATAAGTAGTGCCATCATAAGTATAGCTTGCACTCCAGTCGCCCGGCTGCGTAACGGCAAAATCAATATCGATATTCATACCCATCGCATCGCTCAGGTTGAGCACTTGTCCGCTAAATGCGGTTGCAGCACCTGAAACGCCTTGTACAAAGGTGTTAGTAGATAAATTGATTACCTCAATATCCGGATCTAAAGCTGAACCTGAGTTTAATACATTTTTGCTGCCGGATTCCTGAACCCAAGCTAAAGCATACATGTTTTCGGCAATGTAATCATCAACTAATTCATAGCTGTAATCAAAACTTACACTACCACCAATCGCAGCAGGAGTAAAGGTTACACCGCTTGTGCCGGTAATAGATTCGCGGAAAACATTCGGAAATTCTGTTTCACCATTTGTGCCTGGAGCTGAACCATATTCAATAATATGTTCAACGGCAGCAGCTTTAATTTTATAAGTGCCCGCGGGAACAGTACCTACTGTTACCACTTCGATATGCACGTTACGTGTTGTACCGGTGGTTGATTCAGTTACTAATACACGAATCGGACTGGTTTCGGCAAGCAGGTTGTTAACGATATCCTGAGTTACACCTGCAGGACTACCTATCTCAACGCCATTTTGGATCATATCCGGAACACCGGTTACGCCATAATAATCAACCATCGCATCACTTTCGCTGGAATTAAATTCATACATAGGATCATATCCCGGCCATGAAGTATGGTAGGCAACGTGGTGCACGTTACTTTCATTGGCATAATAAACTTCCTGGAAAAATGGATTTTGAGACGCACAAGGACCACAAGATGCCTGTGTGAAGTGCTCAAATAATGGGTATTTTTTCGCCTGACCAAAGGTGGTGCCGGTTAACAATACCAGTGTGATAACGGGTAAGATGTAAAGCGATTTTTTCATGTTCTAAAAAATTTGAACCTTAAAGATACCGATTCTTGATAGAGAAACAAATGTGTACACAAAGGTTTTGGCGGTAAACAGCTCCCACAGGGGCGTGCACAACTTCTTTGTGCGCTTGCGGGAAGCCGTATACCTTTGACGTTATGTTTACGAAGTTGACCTCTGAAGACATTCAGCACTTTAAACATATTGTTGGCGATACATGGGTGTCTGTTCAACAGGAAGATTTGTTGCATTATGGGAGCGACGAAACGGAAGATTTAAACTTTCCGCCAGAGGTGGTCATTAAACCCCGAACACCACTGGAGATTGCTGCCATTATGCAGTGGGCACATGCACGCTATATTCCGGTTACCCCAATGGGTGCCAGAACGGGCCTTAGTGGCGGCGCATTACCTGTTTTTGGAGGTATAGCGCTGAGTATGGAGCGATTTAACCGGATTCTGAACATTGATGAACGCAATTTGCAGGTTACCACCGAACCGGGCGTGATTACAGAGGTGTTGCAGGAGGCAGTTAAGGCCAAAGGATTATTTTATCCTCCCGATCCGGCAAGCAAAGGGTCTTGTTTTATAGGAGGCAATGTTTCTGAAAATTCCGGTGGTCCGAAAGCAGTGAAATACGGAGTGGTGAAAGATTATGTGTTAAACCTGGAAGTCGTATTGCCGGATGGTGAAATCATCCAGACCGGTGCCAATGTGCTTAAAAATGCAACCGGATACAACCTCACACAATTACTGGTGGGTAGCGAAGGCACACTGGGCATCATTACTAAAATAGTTTTGCGCCTGATACCTTACCCACAACGGGATTTTTTAATGCTCATTCCCTTTGGATCAGCAACGGATGCCTGTGCTGCAGTTAGTGCCATTTTTCAGGCAGGAATAACACCCAGTGCGATGGAATTTATGGAGCGGGATGCCATTGAATTTGTATTGATGCATAACCCGGATTTACATATGGATTTACCCGCAGATGTACAGGCACATTTGCTTGTTGAGGTGGATGGAAATGATGAAGAAATACTGATGCGCGATTGCGAAAAAATTGCAGAGGTCGTTTCAGCCTATCATGCGGGTGAAATGCTTTTTGCCCAATCAGAGCGCGAAAAACAGGATTTATGGCGCATCCGTAGAAAAGTGGGAGAGGCGGTAAAGCAACATTCTGTTTACAAGGAGGAAGATACGGTTGTGCCCCGGGCTGAATTGCCTGCTCTGCTAAAAGGCGTAAAAGAAACAGGTCTGAAATACGGCTTCAGGTCTGTGTGTTATGGACATGCCGGTGATGGTAATCTGCATGTAAATATTTTGCGCGGCGATTTGTCGGACCATGCCTGGCAAACCACGCTCACAGAAGGCATCCGCGAGATATTTCAACTCGTCGTACAACTCGGCGGCACCATCAGCGGCGAGCACGGAATTGGCTGGGTCCAAAAGCCCTTCATGCCAATTGCCTTTTCATCCCGACAGTTGCAACTTTTTAAACACATTAAAGCGGTTTTCGATCCGAAGGGCATTCTTAATCCGGGTAAGGTTATTGATTGAGGCCGCCCGAAACCGCTATTTTTTTTCTGAAAATTCATTTTTTTGTCATACTTTCGACACAACAATAGGTGAGCATTCCCGTTCTATCCTCAGAGAGCGGTTATCCTGATACTACACACACAACAAGGCGATTATTCTCAGAACCACACACAGGTTAAATCGTCAAAACATATTCCTGTATGAACAGGTGCGTGATTTATGTTTGTGTAGTCATGATGAGCATGTTGATGCCACTCAACACGCATGCTCAGGAATTTCAGGGATTGCGCACAGATAATTTCTCCGGTTCAAATGGCATGTTATTAAATCCGGCAGGCCCTATTTCTGGTCGTTTGCCATGGGATGTTAATGTCGGGGCCTTTGCAGTAAATGAGGATAATAATTATATCCAGATTCCCGACCCGATGCTGCGGTTTGTTTCTACTACCGATAGTATTATTGATGTAAACTATTATCATCCCAAAAAAATATACGGACATGGAAATGTCCTGCTGCAATTGCCTTCTGCTTTTATGCGGTTTGATGATTATGCATTCGGCATGTATACTACCGCACGCTCAGCGGGCTATTTCTTAAGCGATAAGCAAACGGAAGGCATCATCGGGATTAAAGATTTACCGCTGTATACAGAACACACCATGCCGGCATTTAATGCAGGCGTTTTGGTTTGGTCCGAAATTGGATTAAATGGCGAGATGATATTGGAATCAAACTCGCTTTTCAGCATTCATATCGGTATGAACCTCAAATTTTTAATGGGATTTGAAGCACTCGGATTTGAAAATAATGAGGATTTTGTTTTTGTAAAAGATACGGTTAACTATAACCTGAGTGCATTTAATACTGAATTTGATTATACCAGAAACCTGGGTTCTAATTTATTATATGACCCGGCTAACTACGCCTTAAATGGTAAAGGTGTTGGCCTGGATATTGGTGGATATTATATCATTCATAAAAAAAGCAAATTCACCTACTCACGTAAATTGGGATATACCTGGAAATTCGGTGCGGCATTGTTGGATTTAGGTGCCATCAAATTCACAGCCAATTCTGGAAGTTATCATCTTCAGGATACATTGCCTTTTGCTGTTTCAAACCTTGTTTTAGATTCAATAGATGATATTGATGAATTTAATCGCACCGGATCGAAAACGATTTATGATGATGTTGACTTTTCTAAAGATTTCAGCACCTTTAGTATGTTTCTCCCGGCTGCATTAATGCTGTCGGTTGACAAGCCACTGGGAAATGATTTTTTTGTTCAGGCGATGATTGTGCGCCGTTTTCCGCGGTTTGGTACAAATCTGATTGCCCGCTCTAATATTGTAGCTGTTACACCAAGATACGAACGCAGAAAAATAGGATTGTTTATGCCGATGCAATTATACGAGGATAAAGAATTCCGAATCGGCGGTGCAGTGCGGTTTTTTTTCCTGACGGTGGGCACTGATAATTTTAGATCGTGGACAAATCCGGAAGATTATGCTTCCATTGATTTCTATGTAGGGGTCAAATTAACGCCTTATTGGCTGGTGCCTGAAACCAAAAAGAAATTTATTGAATGTCTGAAATGGTAAGCTTGAACATCCGCATTATTCAGCTGCCGCAATTACAATAACACATTCTCCTTTTGGTTCTTTCTGCATATAATGCGCTAAAACTTCAGTGCAGGTGCCTCTGATTGTTTCTTCAAATTTTTTGGAAATCTCTCTGCTAACAGTTACCTGCCGGTCTCCTAAAAAAGTTTGAATCTGCGTGAGTGTTTTTACCAATCGCTGCGGCGCCTCATAAACAACCATGGTTTTATTTTCCTGTGCCATGGATTTAAATTTTGTTTCACGGCCTTTTTTCTGCGGTAAAAATCCGAGAAAAATAAATTCATGTATGGGCAAACCGGAATTAACCAACGCTGGAACAAAGGCAGTTGCGCCGGGAAGTGTTTCAACCGCAATCCCTTTTGATACGCAGGTATGTACTATTAAATAACCAGGATCGGATATACCGGGTGTGCCTGCATCTGAAATGAGTGCAATGGTTTTACCAGCAGCAATTTCTTCACTGATGCGCTCAACCTGGGCATGCTCATTAAACTTATGATGCGAAATGGCTTTTGTTTCAATGCCAAAGTGCTTTAACAATACACCGGATGTGCGGGTGTCTTCGGCAAGAATTAAATCAACCTCTTTAAGTATACGAATTGCTCTGTAGGTAATATCTTCTAAATTACCTACCGGAGTGGGAACCACATATAGTTTGCCAGCCGACAAGTGCTTATTCGTTTACATTTCAGGTCAAAGCTCAAGCCTCATGGATGGTGAGCGTGTAGCTCTCCATAATCGGATTGGCTAATAATTTTTTACAGGCTTCCTCTGCAATTTTTTTTGCTTCTGCAGCATTGGCGGCTTCAATATGTAACTGGATATGTTTGCCTATGCGCACATCTTTAATTGCATCAAGTGATAAATTGTGCATACTGCCTGCCACAGCTTTCCCTTTAGGATCTAATAATTCTTTCAGAGGCATTACATCTATCTCTGCTTTAAAGACCATTTTCTTTGATATTTTTTGTGATGGAAATGATGATATACAAAAATAATAGTATCGGTATTACCGCAAATAGTATATTAAAAATGAATATAGCTGTAAAACCAACAAATATGCTGATGAGTAATAAACCATAAACCCATTGATTTTCCTGCCATCCAAATGATTTGAATTTCAAACTTAACATCGGTATTTCACTCATCATCAGATAACTGAGCAATATAACCAGGCCGAGCAATACCCAATGATTTTGCAACGTAGTGAGCAACCCTAATTCATTGCGCAATAACATCGGTGGCAAAGAAACGATAATCATTGCCATGGCAGGTGTTGGTAATCCTAAAAAACCTGTTTTCTGGCGCACGTCAATATTAAAGCGCGCCAAACGCACTGCAGCGAATATGGTAACCAGAAAGCCTGTCGAAAAATATAAAATCGGATAGTCGAATGCATTGTAATGCACATAATAGGCACGTGCCAATAATTGATACATAATCAATCCCGGTACCAACCCAAAAGTAACTACATCAGCCAGTGAATCTAATTGTTTGCCAAGTGCCGACTCAACCTTTAGTGCTCTCGCAACAAAGCCATCAAAAAAATCAACAACGCCTGCAAGCATGACACAGTAGCAGGCTAAATTGATTAAACCCATGTCTATAAAAAATTCCTGCTTTCCGGTCATAATTACCATATGGTCATTATACAGGTATACAACACCCATACAACCTAAAAACAAGTTGAAAAGTGTAAGGATGTTTGGCAGGTTTTGTATAAGTTTCATGAATCTGTATCCCGGCGTTTATTTTGGTTAATGATGAATTAGGAATGCATCAATGATTCAATTTCGTCAACCTCTGCAGGTGTATCGCGCATGAAATCATATTTACTGCCATCCGGCATCAGCATAATATCATTTTCGATGCGAATACCGATGCCTTCTTCACGTATATAAATTCCAGGTTCACAAGTTAAAACGGCATTAGCCGGAACCGGTGCATAATGATCGCCGATATCATGTACGTCTAATCCTAAAAAATGTCCGGTGCCATGCATAAAATATTTTTTAAAGGCAGGCCATTCAGGATCCTGATTTTTAATATCGGTATCTGTAATTAATCCTAAACCTTTTAATTCCGATTCCATCACTTTTCCGACTTCCGCATTAAAATCCTTTAAAATCATGCCTATATGCATCATATCAATGGCCTTTTTCTGAACCCGTAATACGGCATTGTACACATCTTTCTGACGTTGTGTGAATTTTCCGTTTACCGGAATTGTTCTGGTCAGGTCAGCACAATAATTCGCATATTCTACGCCAAAGTCCATTAATAACAAGTGCCCATCTTCACAACGTAAATTATTGTCTACATAGTGTAATACACATGCACTTGGTCCACTGGCAATAATACTGCCGTAAGCAGGTCGGGTGCCTCTGTTGCGCAAAAATTCATGTTGAATTTCAGCTTCCAGTTCATATTCCATCACACCGGGTTTCACAAATTGTAAAACGCGTTTGAAGGCTTTGTTTGTGATGTCGCAGGCAATTTGCATTAAATCGCGTTCCCACAAACTTTTTGATGTGCGCAATTGTGCCATAATGGGTGCACTGCGCATATACTGATGTAAGGGATATCTGCTTTTTGTTTCCTGAATAAAACGGGCATCCCTGTTTTGTACAGTTATGCTGGCGCGATCATTTTCGTTGGTGTTTAAGTACACATTCGCCGCATGGTTCATAAGCATACCGAAAATACCTGCAAAATCTTCCTTCCAGTGAATGGTTTGAATACCACTGGCGGCACGCGCTTCCTCTTCCGTGTATTTATGTCCTTCCCAAATGGCAATATGTTCGTTGGTCTTTTTTAAAAATAAGGCTTCGCGATATTTAGGATTCGGACAGTCGGGATAAATCAGCAGGATGGTTTCTTCCTGATCAATACCGCTGAGATAAAATAAATCACTACTCTGCTTCCAGGGATGAAATTGATCTGCGTTTGTCGGCATTTCATCATTGCTATGGAAAACTGCAATACTGTTGGGTTGCAGATGCTGGGTATAATTCGCCCGGTTATGAACGAACAGCGCTTGATCTATAGGCAGATACTTCATAATGATTATTCTCGGATTAGGAATCGTAAAGGTAATCAAAAGCCCCCGACCTCCAATTTGCATCCTGTCTGGAAAAGCTCAGGGGGCATTGCCGTAAAAGCAAAGAACCTGACTGGTATTTATTGCCTACCAATCAGGTTCTTTAAAATTTTTGTTTATCCGCTATCGATTAAAACAAAACAGAGGCTCTCAGGCCAATTTGTTGCGGGAAATAGCGTGAGTCGCTGTCGTCATTTTTAGTATACACCACCATGTTTTTAACGCCATTTTGGAAAAAGGTGGTAAACATTAAGGTCATATGATCATTCATGTTGTATTCCAAACCGGCACCCATGGTCAGACTGGTATTTGAACTTTGGTATTCATAATCCTCTCCACCGCCCTTGCCGTCGTTCAATACAACGCTGCTGCTGAGGGTAAAGCCCATGGTAACGCCATATTGCAGGAAAATAACAGACTTGCCCATTTCATTACTTCTCAGTCGCACCATGATGGGTAAATCAAGCGTGGTAGTTTTAAAATCCCAATATTTCCCGGCATAGCTCTGCGAGGTTGGGTTTTGTTCAAAGCCACCGGGAACTGAGGTAAAGCGCAAGCCACTGGCGATGGCAAAGCGGCCGGTTTCGCCAATTGCGTAGTCAAGTTCACCGCCAAGTTGAAATCCAAATTTGTTGTCTGCTGGCAGGTAGTTATCGCCCTCCACTATCCAAAAGTTAACCGCAGGTGCCACTGACGCGCCAAATCTGAATGATTGAGCCTGAACCACTGATGCACATGCGATGAGTATGCCGAGTATTGTATATTTCATATGATATTAAGCTAAATGAATAAAAGAATGAAAAACATTAGAATAAACCGGCAATGCGAATGCCGGTCTGGTTAAGTTTGACTTCGGAGCCATCATTGTTATCGGAGTAGACGCTGGTTGCGCCGCGCTGCATAAATGCGCCTATCAGTAGGGTTGCGCCTTCCGAAATTTCAAACTCTGTTCCAAAGCCGAATTGCAAGCCATAATTGGTTTTCAGGTATTCGACACTATTGGCACTCCCCCGATCGAAGTAATCGAGGTCGCTATCGCCCTCTAATTCGCCATTCGCTTTGGTTTCCCAATAATCGCCCATGGCCCGGTAGCATTTTCCATAGGCAAAGCCGCCTTCAGCATAAAATACAAACTTGCCCAATTGCGGTGTTCGCGCCTGCAGCGTAATTGGGATTTCAATATATCGGGCTCTTACTGTCCATTCTTTATCTGAATTTGAGCCGGAAATATTGGTGGATGTTAAGCCGCTTTCGGCATAATTGAGGTTGAAACCTGCCGTAATCCCCAGCAGCTCGCTTTTCAAAAAGGTCTGGTTAAACAACAATCCATACTGAAATCCGGAGAACACGGGACCATCTTCATCATATAAAGATGGGTCGTAAACCAGCGAATTTTTCGAAAAGCCGATGGAAACACCGTACCTGAATTGCTGCGCATATAGCGAAACGGAGCAGGAGAGGAGTAGGAGGAGTACTATTTTTTTCATGAATGTAAATGTTCTTTAAGTCCTGATAATGGCAACAAAAAAATGGCCTGCGACCTTCTAATCAAAGAGACCAGGCGGATGGCAATGTCACAAATGAGTTAAAAAATGAGTAATCATTATCGCCAAAAATAGAGACTTTAAGCCATTTTTGTATGAAAATAATCCGAAATATCGACGTCACAAATACCCGGATTATGTAGCAAAATGGAAGTTGCCGTGAAACCGGGTAGGGGTTGATTTTAGGGAAGAGGCGCCCTTCATTGTTTATTCTCTGTTGAAATTTGGTTTTCCGGTACAGACCTCCTATCTTTGCAGCCCGTTTGGGTATAAAAGCCCAAAACGGAACGAAAACCGGCCGCAGGTTAATTAAGGGAGTGAACCCCGATACTGTTCGCAAATGGCTTACCTGCACTCTCTCCAGCTTTTTTTTGGGGTTTGTGCACATACCTTTGTGAATATCCTCACCCCTTCTTATCTTTGCAGCCCCAAAATTTTTAAACAAAAAGGTTAATAACTGAATGCCTACTATTCAACAGTTAGTTCGCAAAGGACGGGATGTAATGAAGAGTCCCAGCAAAAGCCGCGCATTGGATGCATGTCCTCAGAAACGTGGTGTGTGCACCAGGGTTTATACAACCACGCCTAAAAAGCCAAACTCAGCACTTCGCAAGGTGGCTAAGGTGCGTTTGACCAATCAGACCGAGATTATCGCTTATATCCCGGGTGAAGGTCACAACCTCCAGGAGCACTCAATCGTGTTAATCCGCGGTGGCAGGGTGAAAGATCTTCCGGGTGTGCGTTACCACATCGTTCGCGGTGCATTAGATACTGCAGGTGTGAACAACCGTAAGAAGAGCCGTTCTAAATATGGTACTAAACGTCCTAAAGCAGGCGCTGCAGCACCAGCAGGTAAAAAATAATTCTGAACGATAAGTATATCTATATACAATGAGAAAACTTAAACCGAAGAAAAGGATACTCCCGGGAGACCCACGCTTCAATGATGCATTGGTTACCCGTTTCATAAATATGATGATGTGGGAAGGTAAAAAAAGTACTACCTACACCATTTTTTACGATGCATTGGAACTGGTTGAAAAACAAACCGGTGAAAGCGGATATGAAATTTGGAAAAAAGCATTGAGCAATGTTACACCAGGTGTTGAGGTGAAAAGCCGTCGTATCGGTGGTGCTAACTTTCAGATTCCAACAGAAATTCGCCCTGATCGCAAAGTGAGCCTTTCAATGAAATGGTTAATCATGTTCAGCCGCAAACGTTCTGGTCGCTCAATGGCCGAAAAATTAGCTGCTGAAATCGTTGCCGCAAGCAAAGGTGAAGGTGCTACTATCAAAAAGAAAGAAGATGTACACAAAATGGCTGAAGCCAATAAAGCTTTCGCCCATTTCAAATCGTAATCAATATAGTTAGAAGGATTTATTATGGCAAGGGATCTTAAATATACCAGAAACATCGGAATTGCAGCGCACATCGACGCCGGTAAAACAACAACTACCGAGCGTATCCTCTTTTATACCGGTATGACACATAAAATCGGTGAGGTTCACGATGGTGCAGCTACCATGGACTGGATGGAGCAGGAAAAAGAACGTGGTATCACGATTACTTCCGCTGCTACTACCACCGCCTGGAAATATAATAATGAAGAGTATAAAGTAAATATTATCGATACCCCCGGACACGTTGACTTTACCGTTGAGGTAGAGCGCTCATTGCGTGTATTAGATGGTGTGGTAGCTTTATTTTGTGCAGTAGGTGGTGTTGAACCACAATCAGAAACCGTTTGGCGTCAGGCTAACCGTTACCGCGTTCCTCGTATCGGTTTCGTAAATAAAATGGACCGTTCAGGTGCCGACTTCCTCGAAGTTGTAAAACAGGTTAAAGAAGTTTTAGGCGCAAACCCGGTGCCACTCGTTATTCCAATTGGTGCTGAAGAAACTTTCCGTGGTGTAGTTGATTTGATCGCTAACCGCGCGATGATTTGGGATGACGCTACCCAAGGAATGACTTATCAGGTAATTCCGATTCCGGATGATGTAAAAGATGAAGTTGCTGAATACCGTGCAAAACTCGTAGAAGCGGTTGCTGAATACGATGATGCGTTGCTCGAAAAATTCTTCGACAATCCGGATTCAATTACTGAAGATGAATTAATTCAGGCTATCCGTAAGGCTACTATCGATATCGCGATTATTCCGATGTTGTGTGGTTCTTCATTTAAGAATAAGGGTGTTCAGTTTATGTTGGATGCCGTTTGTCGCTACCTGCCTTCACCACTCGATATTGAGGCTGTGAAAGGTACGCACCCTGATACTGAAGAAGAATTAATCCGCAAGCCGGATGCTAAAGAACCTTTTACAGGTCTTGCATTTAAAATTATGACCGACCCGTTTGTAGGTCGTCTCGCATTCTTCCGGGTATATAGCGGACGCCTGGATGCAGGTTCTTACGTGCTGAATACCCGTACAGGTAAAAAAGAACGTATTTCCCGTATCCTCCAAATGCACGCCAATAAACAAAATCCAATCGATTTTATCGAAGCGGGTGATATTGGTGCAGCTGTTGGTTTTAAAGATATTCGTACCGGTGATACTTTGTGCGACGAGAACAATCCGATTGCACTCGAAAGTATCAAATTCCCGGATCCGGTTATCGGTTTAGCTATCGAGCCTAAAACAACGGCTGATGCAGATAAACTGGGTATGGCTTTATCTAAACTCGCTGAAGAAGATCCAACATTCAAAGTAATGTTCGATGATGAAACCGGCCAGACCGTTATTCGCGGTATGGGTGAGTTACACCTCGAGATTATCGTGGATCGTTTGAAGCGCGAATTTAAATTAGAAGTGAATCAAGGTGCGCCTGAGGTTGCTTATAAAGAAGCATTCACCAAAGTGCATAAGCATCGTGAAACATATAAGAAACAAACGGGTGGTCGTGGTAAATTCGCTGATATCCAGTTTGAAATCGGCCCTGCTGATGAAGGTGTTCTCGGCTTACAGTTTGTAAACGACATCTTCGGAGGTTCAATTCCGCGCGAATTTGTGCCTGCAGTAGAGAAAGGTTTCAAAGAAGCCATGAGCACCGGTGTGTTAGCTGGTTATAATGTAGACAGTATGAAAGTGCGCCTGTTCGATGGTTCATTCCATGCGGTTGACTCTGACCAGTTCTCATTTGAAATGTGTGCTAAAATGGCTTTCCGTGAAGCAGGACGCAGCGCAGGCCCACAATTATTAGAACCAATTATGAAACTCGAGGTAATTACACCGGAAGATCATATGGGTGATGTAATTGGTGACTTGAACCGTCGCCGCGGTATGATTGAAGGTTTCGATAATAAAAACAACGCAACCGTAATCAAAGCTAAAGTACCACTGAGCGAAATGTTTGGCTATGTAACACAATTACGTACCATTACTTCAGGACGTGCTACATCAATTCTTGAGTTCTCACACTTCGCTCCGGCACCATCCGGTATCGCAGATGAAGTGATTGCGAAATCAAAAGGTAAAGTGTCAGTTGATCATTAATCAGTAAAGAAAGAATATCAGGATTATGACCTATAAGATCAGAATGAAGCTGAAGTCTTTTGACCACACACTGGTGGACAAAACAGCTGAGCGGATCGTAAAAACTGTTCGTAATACAGGTGCAGTGGTAACGGGGCCTATTCCGCTGCCAACGCAAAAGAAAATTTATACTGTATTGCGTTCACCACACGTAAATAAAAAATCTCGCGAGCAATTCCAGTTGTGCACGTATAAGCGTCTGCTGGATATCTACAGTGCAACAAATAAAACAGTAGATGCTCTGCAGAAACTTGAATTGCCAAGTGGCGTAGAAGTTGAAATCAAAATCTAAAAGCGCTTTAGATCATGAAAGGAATAATTGGTAAAAAAATCGGTATGACCCACTATTTCGGTGAGGATGGAAAGATGATTTCCTGCACTGTAGTAGAAGCTGGTCCATGCGTTGTACTGCAAAAGAAAACTGAGGATAACGACGGATACACTGCGCTTCAGCTAGGCTTTGGCGAAAAGAAAGAAAAGAATGTGAGCAATGGAATGAAAGGCCATTTCAAAAAGGCTAATGCAACTCCTTCACAGACTATTCGCGAATTCCGCAATTTCGATTTGGATAAAAATGTAGGTGAGTCTATCACTGTCGACATTTTTGAAGAAGGCGAAAGCGTAAGCGTTGTTGGAACTTCAAAAGGTAAAGGTTTCCAGGGTGTTGTTAAACGCCACAACTTTAACGGTGTGGGTATGCGCACACACGGTCAGCACGACCGTCACCGCGCTCCGGGTTCAATCGGTTCGTCTTCATTCCCATCACGCGTATTTAAAGGTATGCGTATGGCAGGCCGTATGGGTAACGACACCGTTAAGCAACGTAACATTAAAGTAGCAAAGATTATCTCTGATAAGAATCTGATCCTGTTAAACGGAAGCGTTCCGGGCAGCAAAGGTTCCTATGTAATAATTGAGAAATAAGATGAAAGTAGATATCGTAAAAATATCAGGTGAAAAGGCTGGCCGTCAGATCGAACTCAATGAGGCGATCTTCGGAGTAGAACCTAACGACCATGCGATTTATCTTGCAGTAAAGCAATATCTCGCTAATCAGCGTCAAGGTACTCATAAAGCTAAAGAACGTAACGAAGTTGCTGGTTCAACCAGAAAATTGCATCGTCAGAAGGGAACAGGTGGTTCACGTAAAGGTGATATCAAAAACCCGATTTTCCGCACAGGTGGTACTATTTTCGGACCTCGTCCACGTAACTACAGTTTTAAGTTAAACCGTAAGGTGAAAGAACTGGCTCGTCGTTCTGCTTTAGCATATAAAGTGAAAGGAAACAGCCTGGTAATTGTTGAAGATTTCAACATGGACGCACCTAAAACAAAAACATTTGCCGGTATTTTAAAAAGTATCGGAGTTGCCGGAAAGAAAACACTTTTTGTAGTGGGCGACAATGAAAATGTTTTGTTGAGCATGCGTAACCTTCCGAAAGTGAGCAGCGCACGCGCAGAAGATTTGAATACTTACAATGTGATGAATGCACAGTGTTTAGTAATCAGCGAAAGCGCAGTGAAGCAAATCAACCAAATGGCAGAAAACAACTAATACCAGATACGAAAATGGCAAAGCGAATCTTAATAAAACCACTCATCACCGAGAAAACCACCAAGCTGAATGAAGCGAATGGTACCTATGGTTTTGTAGTGGGTATGGATGCCAATAAAATCGAAATCAAACGCGCAATAGAACAACACTATGGCGTAAAGGTTGAGAACGTTAGAACGGTAACCGATAAAGGCAAATTTGGCTGGAATCGCACACCATTCGGCATCAGTCAGGGAACAAAAGGCCGCGTAAAGAAAGCCTATATCACCCTGAAACAAGGAGAAACAATTGATTTTTTCAGCACAATCTAATCTGAAAGATGGCATTAAAGAAATATAATCCGGTTACACCAGGTACACGATTCAGAATTGGCAACGCCTATACTGAATTAACTACCGATAAGCCAGAGAAGAGCCTGTTGGCGCCGATGAAAAAAACCGGCGGTCGTAACAGTTCCGGAAACCTGACCATGCGCTATATCGGCGGTGGACACAAGCGTAAATTCCGTGTCGTTGACTTCAAGCGCGATAAGCATACCGTTGCTGCAACTGTTAAAACTGTTGAGTACGATCCGAACCGTACTGCATTTATTGCTTTGTTGGTATATGCAGATGGTGAGAAACGTTATATCCTGGCACCAAACGGTATTCAGGTAGGACAACAGGTAGTTGCAGGTGAAAACGTTGCACCGGAATTAGGAAATGCATTGATGTTGCGTAATATCCCACTGGGTACTATTATTCACAATATCGAAATGTATCCTGGTCGTGGTGGTATGATTGCACGCAGCGCAGGTAGCTGGGCTCAGCTGTCAGCAAAAGAAGGTAAGTATGCAATTATCCGCATGCCTTCAGGCGAAACCCGCATGATCCTCGATACCTGCTTTGCAACAGTAGGAACTGTTTCTAACCCTGACCATAACCTCCAGCAACTGGGTAAAGCCGGTCGCAAACGTTGGTTAGGTCGCCGTCCTCGTAACCGTGGTGTAGCTATGAACCCTGTTGATCACCCAATGGGTGGTGGTGAAGGTCGTTCATCAGGAGGACACCCACGTTCACGTAACGGTCAGATTGCAAAAGGTCTGAAAACACGTCATCCGAAAAAGACGTCAAGCAAATTTATCATCAGCAAGCGCAAAAAATAATCAATAGGTAATGGCACGTTCGATTAAAAAAGGACCATACATAGATCACAACCTGGTTGGTAAAGTAGATCAAATGAATGATTCAGGTAAACGCACCGTAATCAAAACCTGGTCACGTCGCTCTACTATTTCACCAGATATGGTAGGACACACATTTGCAGTGCATAACGGTAATAAATTCATTCCGGTATATGTAACCGAAAACATGGTTGGTCATAAACTGGGCGAATTTTCACCTACCCGTAACTTCAAATCACACGCCGGTAACAGATAATCAATATGGAAGCAGTAGCGAAACTCATAAACAATCCCCGCACTAATAATAACTCGGGGTCACCGCGCAAAGCCCGCTATGTGGCTGATATGATTCGCGGTTTGGATATTGATAAGGCACTTGCGGCCCTGAAATATACCAATCGTCGCAACGTAACTGCTGTTGAGCAGGTATTGCGTAGTGCGATTAAAAACTGGGAGCAGAAATACGAAATGGATGCAACAGAAAGCAATCTGTACGTAAAGGAAATATTTGTCGATGGTGGTAAAACCATGCGTCGCTTCCTTCCTGCACCACATGGTCGCGCGTATCGCATGCGTAAACGCACAAACCATATAACAATTAAAGTGGCTTCACGTAATGCCACTCCACAAAACGATAACAACGCTTAATAAAATAACTGATTCGAATGGGACAAAAGTGTAACCCAATAGGTAATAGGTTAGGTATCATCCGCGGATGGGACAGCAACTGGTACGGTGGTAAAACCATGGCAGAGAAACTGGTTGAAGATGAACGCATCCGCCAATATCTGAATGCGCGTATCTCTAAAGGTGGCATTAGCCGCATTGTAATTGAACGCACGCTTAACCGTATCACGGTAACAATTCATACATCGCGCCCCGGTATCATTATCGGTAAAGGTGGTGGTGAAGTGGATAAGCTGAAAGAGGAATTGAAAAAAATTACTCAGAAAGAAGTTCAGATTAACATCATCGAAATTCGTCGTCCTGAATTGGATGCCAATATCGTAGGTGAAACTATTGCCCGCCAATTGGAAGCACGTATCAATTTCCGTCGCGCTATCAAAATGGCTGTTGCATCAACCATGCGTATGGGTGCTGAAGGGATAAAGATTCGCGTAAGCGGTCGATTGAACGGAGCTGAGATGGCCCGCACAGAAGAATACAAACAAGGACGTGTGCCACTGCATACATTCCGTGCCGATATCGATTATGCCTGGAAAGAAGCACTTACTGTGTATGGAAAAATCGGTGTTCGCGTATGGATCTGTAAAGGTGAAGTACTCGGCAAGCGCGACCTGTCGCCAAACGTTGGTTTGCCACAGGAAAAAGATCGCAATAAACAAAGAAGAAGACCAGCAAAACGATAAAATAATAGGACATCATGTTAGCGCCTAAAAAAGTAAAACATCGTAAGACCTTTAAAGGTAAGATCAAAGGTGATGCAAAACGCGGATCTCAGTTGTCTGCAGGCTCATTTGGTCTGAAAACACTTGAAGAAGGTTGGATCACAGATCGCCAGATTGAAGCAGCCAGGGTGGCACTTACCCGCCATCTCAAACGCGAAGGTCAGGTGTGGATCAATATTTTTCCTGATAAGCCTATCACCAAAAAACCTGCTGAGGTGCGTATGGGTAAAGGTAAAGGTAACCCTGAATTATGGGTTGCAGTTGTAAAGCCGGGCAGAATTATGTTCGAAGCGGAAGGTGTTCCACTGGACACTGCGCGCGAAGCAATGCGTCTGGCAGCAGGAAAATTACCAGTTAAAACAAAATTTGTAGTTCGTAGAGACTACGAAGCATAATCATAAATAAAGAGGCAAAATGGCTAAGCTTAAACGAGAAGATCTCAACCAGCTGAGTTTGGAAGACTTGAAGCAACGTCTTCATGACGATTCCGAGCGCCTGATGAAATTGCGTTTCAATCATGCAGTGAATCCGTTGGATAACCCATCACAATTGCGTTATCTGCGCAGAGAAATTGCGCGCTTGAAAACAGAAATGCGTAAACGTGAACTGGCTACCGCCAAATAAAAAGTAAATCGGCATGGAAGAAACTACCAGAGCATTAAGAAGAACCATTATCGGAGTGGTAACCAGCGACAAAATGGATAAATCCATTACCGTTTCTGTTGAGCGTAAAGTGATGCACCCGAAATATGGTAAGTACTTGAAAAAGACAAAAAAATACCATGCGCATGACGAGGCAAATGAAGCTAAAGCAGGCGATAAGGTGAAAATCATGGAAACCCGCCCATTGAGCAAACTCAAAAGGTGGAGATTAGTTGACATCGTAGAAAGAGCTAAATAACATGATCCAGCAAGAATCCAGACTAAAAGTAGCTGACAACAGCGGAGCACGTGAAGTATTATGTATTCGCGTTCTCGGTAGCACACGCAGACGTTATGCGTCTCTCGGTGATAAGATCATTGTTACCGTGAAGGATGCACTTCCGGGCGGTGGTGTCAAAAAAGGAACCGTTTCAACTGCAGTAGTAGTGCGCACACATAAAGAAGTGCGTCGTAAAGATGGTTCTTATATCCGTTTCGACGACAATGCTTGTGTATTACTCAACGCATCTGACGAACCACGCGGCACACGTATCTTCGGACCAGTTGCCCGTGAACTGAGAGATAAACAATTTATGAAAATCGTTTCATTAGCACCGGAGGTGTTATAATTATGAAGAACGCAGCAAATAACGACCGTTTTCAACCAAAGTTTCATGTGAAAAAGAATGATACTGTGGTAGTTATTACGGGGGCAGACAAAGGCAAAAAAGGCCGTGTTGTTGAAGTGGATGCAACAAAAAGCCGTGTATTGGTTGAAGGAGTAAATATTATTTCTAAACATACACGTCCAACACAACAATATCCGAATGGTGGCATCATTAAAAAAGAAGCACCTATTCATATCAGCAATGTGATGCCAGTTGATCCGAAAACAGGAAAAGGCACACGTGTTGGCCGCAAAACAGAAGGCGGTAAGTCAGTAAGAATTTCAAAAAAATCAGGAGAAATTATTAAATAATGGAAACCAGGACCCCACGTCTAAAGAAACTGTACCATGATGAGGTGGTAAAGGGCTTACAGGAGAAATTCCAGTATAAAAGCTCTATGCAGGTACCTAAGCTGGTGAAAATTGCCATTAACCAGGGTTTAGGCGCTGCCACGCAAGATAAAAAAGTGGTAGATGTTGCCATCGACGAATTAACCAGAATTACCGGTCAGAAAGTAGTTCCGACTATTTCGAAGAAAGCGATTTCGAACTTCAAGTTGCGTGAAAATATGCCAATCGGTGCACGCGTGACTTTGCGCGGTGATAATATGTATGAGTTCCTCGACAGATTTATCTCTGTAGCATTACCTCGTGTTCGTGACTTTAAAGGCGTAAATAATAAAAGCTTTGATGGTCGTGGTAATTATACCATCGGTATTACTGAGCAGATTATCTTCCCGGAAATCGATATCGATAAGATTACGAAAATCACCGGTATGGATATCACTATCGTAACTACCGCAGAAACCGATGCAGAAGCATATGAATTATTAAAAGGATTGGGAATGCCATTCCGCAAATCATAATATCAACGCATGTCCAAGAAATCAGTAATAGCAAGAAATAACAAGCGTCAGCAAATGATTGCAAAATATGCTGAGCGCCGTAAACAACTGAAAGCTGAAGGTAAATGGGATGAACTGGATAAACTTCCACGTAATGCCTCACCTGTGCGCTACAAAAATCGTTGTAAGCTTACCGGACGTCCTCGCGGTTATGTTGGTGACCTCGGTATTTCCAGGATTAAATTGCGCGACCTTGCCTTATATGGTAAGATCCCGGGCATGACAAAAGCAAGTTGGTAATTCAAAGACATTTGTAAACGAATCGAAAGATGAAAGTAACAGATCCAATAGCAGATTTCCTGACCAGGATCAGAAATGCCCAGAAGGCAAATCACAGAATCGTGGAAATCCCGTCTTCTAACATGAAGAAGCGTCTTACAGAAATTCTGTACGAAAACGGATTTATCTATAAATATAAGTTCGATGCTGATGGTCCTCAGGGCACAATCAAAATCGCTCTTAAATACGATCCTGTAACTAAGGCTCCAGCCATTAAAGGTATTAACCGTATCAGCACACCAGGTTTACGCAAGTATACAGGTGCTACGGAATTACCACGTGTAATGAGCGGCTTAGGTATCGCTATCATGTCAACTTCAAAAGGAGTAATGACAGAAAGAGAAGCAAAACGTCAGAATATTGGCGGTGAAGTACTGTGTTACGTGTATTAATTAAAACTGAAAGTAGAACATTATGTCACGAATAGGAAAGTTACCCATACAATTACCCGCAGGTGTTACAGTATCTGTAGCTGGTAATAATACGGTAACAGTAAAAGGCAAACGCGGCGATTTAACTCTGAAAGTTGATCCGGATATCACTCTGAAAATAGAGGATAGCACAGTGAAACTGGAGCGCCCGACTGAACAAAAACGTCATCGCGCTATGCATGGTTTATATCGTGCACTCCTCGCCAATATGGTGAAAGGTGTTAGCGATGGGTTCAAAAAAGAATTAGAATTGGTAGGGGTAGGTTACCGCGCATCTAATCAGGGTCAAATTCTCGAATTGTCGGTGGGATATTCTCACCCAATTATGATGATGATTCCTAAAGAAGTGAAGTTAACTACCGTTACTGAAAAAGGTAAGAATCCGATGATCATATTGGAATGTAACGACAATCAATTGCTCGGCGCTATTGCTGCAAAGATTCGTTCATTCCGTAAGCCGGAACCTTACAAAGGAAAAGGTATTAAGTATGTTGATGAAACATTACGTCGTAAGGCAGGTAAAACTGCCGGTAAATAATCGGTAAAAATATGTTATCTACAAAAGCAGTAAGAAGACAAAAAATCCGCTATCGTATCCGCAAAAAAGTTGCAGGTACGGCTGAGCGTCCGCGCCTGGCGGTTTTCAGGAGCAACAAAGAGATCTACGCACAGTTGATCGATGATGTTGCTGGTCACACAGTGTGTGCCGCATCCACCGCCGACAAGCAGGGCAAATCGCTTACCGGTACTAAAACTGACAAAGCAAAAGCAATTGGTAAAAGAATTGCTGAGCAAGCCGCAGCAAAAGGCATCAGTTCAGTATCGTTTGACCGCGGAGGTTATTTATATCACGGACGTGTAAAGGCCCTTGCGGAAGGAGCACGTGAAGGCGGTCTTCAATTCTAAAAAGCAACAACGTTATGGCAGTAAATAAAGATTTGCAAAGAGTAAGAACGAGCGAGCTCGAACTGAAAGAAAAAATCGTTGGCATCCAGCGTGTTGCCAAAGTAACCAAAGGTGGACGTACCTTCAGCTTCTCTGCACTGGTTGTAGTAGGTGATGGAAATGGTATTGTTGGCCATGGTTTGGGAAAAGCCCGCGAAGTAACTGAAGCCATTCAGAAAGGTATCGACGACGCCAAGAAAAACCTGATTAAAGTGCCTGTTTTTAATGGAACTATTCCGCACGAACAACACGGAAAATTCGGTGCCGGTAAAGTGATGATCAAGCCTGCTGCACACGGAACAGGTGTAATCGCCGGTGGTGCTATGCGCGCTGTGTTGGAAAGTGCAGGTGTTACCGACGTATTGGCTAAATCACTCGGCTCATCAAATCCGCACAACGTGGTAAAGGCAACTTTAGATGCACTGGCACACTTGCGCAGTCCGCTTACAGTTGCTCAAAATCGCAATGTATCTGTGAAAAAAGTATTCAACAGTTAATTATACGCATATGGCGAAGATTAGGATAACATCAGTGAAGAGCACTACCGACAGGCCTAAAAACCAAAAGGCAACTATGAAGGCGCTCGGTTTGCGTAAAATGCATCAAACCGTAGAAGTGGAAGCAACTCCACAAATTCTGGGTATGGTGAAAACAGTTCAACATTTGTTAAAAGTAGAAAACATCTGATATGGAACTTTCAAACTTAAAACCGGCTGCCGGTTCAATTAAGAAGCGTCATCGCATCGGTCGTGGACAAGGTTCCGGCTGGGGTGAAACTGCAGGCCGTGGTTTTAAAGGCGCAGGATCCCGCTCTGGTAATTCAACCAAGCGTGGTTTTGAAGGTGGACAGATGCCTTTGCAGCGTCGTTTACCAAAACGCGGTTTCAATAATAAAAACTTTGAAACTAAGTATACCACATTGAACCTCGACCAGATTCAGGAAATGGTAGATAAATACGAAATCACCAAATTCGATCAGGATATGCTCGTAGCCAACCGCATCATCAAAGGTGATGAGAAGTTGAAAGTACTGGGCAGAGGCGAATTGAAAACTAAAGTGGAAATCTGGGCTCACGCCTGTAGCGAAACAGCAAAAAAAGCAATTGAAGCTGCTGGTGGATCTATTACTATGATTGGATAATCACATGAAACAATTCATACAAACAATAAAAAATATCTGGAGCATCGAAGACTTGCGTAAGCGCATAGTCTACACGATTGGATTGGTATTGTTATACCGATTCGGCTCGTACGTGATGTTACCTGGTATTGACCCAACGCTTTATAACCAGGCGGCGAATGTAAATCAGCAAAGTGGTTTACTCGGATTAATCAACCTGTTTGCAGGTGGTGGTTTTAGCCGCGCTTCTATTTTTGCGCTGGGTATTATGCCGTATATCTCTGCGTCTATCGCAATTCAATTGTTAGGTATCGCAGTTCCTGCTTTTGCACGTTTGCAAAAAGAAGGCGAAAGTGGTCGTCGCAAGATGAACCAATATACCCGTTACCTGACGGTTGTTGTTACGGCTTTGCAGGCGAGTGGTTATTTTGCCTATTTGAAAAATCTGAGTCAGTCTACTGACTTTATTACCGCCCCTGAAGGTTTATTCTGGTTTATCTGTTTGGTTATTCTGACCGCCGGAACACTCTTCACCATGTGGATGGGTGAGCGTATCACCGATAAAGGTTTAGGTAATGGTATTTCATTACTCATCATGGTGGGTATCGTAGCCGGATTACCAGCAGCTTTAATCAACGAGATTACACATCGCGGTGCCGATGGTGGCGGTGGATTTATTCCATTCGTTCTGGAGATAGCCTTCCTGATTATGGTGATTATGGGTTGTATCTTGTTGGTACAGGGTACACGACGTATCCCGGTTCAATATGCTAAGCGGGTTGTTGGCAGTCGCCAGTTTGGTGGTGTGCGTCAATACATCCCGCTGAAAATTAACGCTTCGGGTGTAATGCCTATCATCTTTGCTCAGGCCCTGATGTTTATTCCGGGCATATTTGCACAGATTAATGAAGACTGGCAAACCAGTTCATTCCTGGTTATGCTCAACGATTTTCAAAGTATTGGATATAACCTGATTTACGGTTCATTAATTATTCTGTTTACCTATTTCTATACAGCCATCATTATCAATCCAACGCAGATTGCTGATGATCTGAAAAAGAATGGTGGTTTTATTCCAGGTATCAAACCCGGAAAGAAAACAGCAGAATTTATTGATAATGTATTATCTCGAATTACATTGCCTGGTTCAATTTTCCTGGCATTAGTGGCGATTGCTCCTGTATTTTCCCGTGCATTTGGTGTAGATACATCGTTTGCACAGTTTTTCGGAGGAACCTCACTGCTCATCATGGTGGGTGTAATTTTGGATACTTTACAACAAATAGAAAGTCACCTGTTGATGCGCCACTATGACGGACTGATGAAATCCGGCCGAATTAAAGGTCGTCAATCAGCAGCATTAAGCGTACCGCAGGGATGATCTATTATAAAACACAGGATGAGTTAAACCTTATCCGAAAGAGTTCTTTACTTGTTTCTGATACACTGGCAATGATTGCCGGTATACTCAAGCCGGGTGTAACAACCGAATGGCTTGATCAACAGGCTGAAAGTTTTATAACCGGCCACGGTGGGAAGCCATCGTTTAAGGGTTATAAAGGATATAAGCACACGTTGTGTATCTCTGTTAATGATCAGGTTGTGCATGGTATTCCATCCGCACGCGAGATTAAAAACGGTGATGTTGTATCGGTTGATTGTGGTGTATTTATGAATGGTTTTCATGGAGATTCAGCTTTCACCTTTTTGGTGGGCGAGGTTTCGATGGATGCAGTGAATCTGGCTAAAGCAACCAGAGCTTCCCTGTATAAAGGCATTGAAATGGCTATAGCCGGTAACCGTATTGGTGACATCAGCTATGCAATTCAACATTATGCTGAAACGGTTCATGGATACGGTGTAGTTAGAGAGCTGGTTGGACATGGCATTGGAAAGAAATTGCACGAAGATCCGGAGGTTCCCAATTTTGGAACGCGAGGTCATGGTGCAAAAATGCAGGAAGGTATGACGATTGCCATTGAGCCAATGATTAATCTGGGAACCAGAAATGTGGTGCAGGAGAATGATGGATGGACTATCCGGACGAAAGACGGAAAAGTGAGCTGTCATTATGAGCACACCGTTGCAGTGATGAAAGACAAGGCAGATATTTTGTCGAGTTTTGACCAGATTGATGCAGCCATAGCAAGTAATGTGAACTTATATAAAGAGAAAGAAACAATAGGTTAATGTCGAAACAAGGACTAATAAAACAAGACGGAACGATAACAGAAGCATTATCCAATGCCATGTTTAGAGTGAAGCTTGAAAATGAACACGAAATAGTAGCACATATCTCAGGAAAAATGCGGATGAATTATATCCGGATTCTCCCGGGCGACAGGGTTACCGTAGAAATGAGTCCATACGACTTAACAAGAGGAAGAATTATTTATCGTTACAAATAAACAGCATTATGAAAGTTAGACCGTCCATTAAGAAACGAAGTGCCGATTGTAAAATCGTGCGCCGGAAGGGTAAGCTGTATGTGATCAACAAAAAGAACCCTAAATTCAAACAACGTCAAGGTTAATTCTAAAATTAGAGAAAACAATATATGGCAAGGATTGCTGGTATTGACTTACCAAAAAACAAGAGAGGCGTAATAGGCCTCACATACATCTACGGTATCGGCCTGACTACCTCAAAGCAGATATTGGCTGGAGCCGGAGTTGATGAGAGCAAAAAAGTTAAAGACTGGAATGACGATGAGATCAACGCCATTCGTGCTTACATCAATAACGAGCTGAAGGTAGAGGGTGCACTCCGTTCGGATATGCAATTGTCAATCAAGCGATTGATGGACATTGGATGTTATCGCGGAATTCGCCACCGTAAAGGACTTCCTGTTCGCGGACAGCGTACAAAATCGAACGCCCGTACGCGTAAAGGAAGGAAGAAAACAGTTGCCAACAAGAAAAAGGCACCTAAAGGTTAATCAAATTGAATCGCTGTTTAATTTCATTTATTTCCATATACAATGGCTAAATCAACGTCAGCAAAAAAGTCAACGAAAAAGAGAGTTGTTAAGGTGGATGCCGAAGGTCAAGCGCACATTCAGGCATCTTTCAACAATCTCATTATTACTTTCACGAATCTGGCAGGTCAAACAATTAGTTGGGCCAGCGCAGGAAAGGCAGGTTTCCGTGGTTCTAAAAAGAACACACCTTATGCCGCTCAGGTAGCAACATCTGAGGCAGCAAAAGTTGCCTACGATGCAGGTTTGCGTCGCGTGGAAGTTTTCGTAAAAGGTCCTGGTTCAGGTCGTGAATCAGCTATCCGTACGATCGTTGCAAACGGAATCGACGTAACTGTTATCCGTGACATTACACCAATGCCACACAACGGTTGCCGTCCACCAAAAAAGAGAAGAGTTTAATTAAAACTGAAAATTAACAAGAGCAATGGCAAGATATACAGGCCCAACTACCAAGAAATCCAGGTCGTTTGGTGAATCCATCTTCGGCTACGACAAATCGTTCGAGAAGCGTAAATATGCTCCCGGACAGCATGGTCTTTCCCGCAAGAAGAAAAGTGCAAGCGAATACGGTATTCAGCTTAAAGAAAAACAAAAAGCTAAATATACTTACGGATTGCTTGAGCGCCAGTTTCGCAAAACATTTGAAGCCGCTACACGCCGTCATGGTGTTACCGGTGAAGCATTATTGCAATTATTAGAGGCTCGTTTGGATAATACTATTTTCCGTATGGGTCTGGCTCCAACCCGCCGTGGTGCTCGCCAATTAGTTAATCACAAACACATTGAAGTAAATGGTCAGATTTGCAGTGCCCCTTCTGCAACATTGCGCCCTGGTGATGTGATTACGATTCGCGAAAAATCTAAGGATCATGAGTGGATAGTAGCTGCTGCTAACAATCCCGGAAAAAAATACAGCTGGTTGGAATGGAATCCGACACAATTAAAAGGTGTATTTGTTAATTATCCTGAGCGCGATCAAATTCCTGAAAATATCAGAGAGCAACTTATCGTCGAACTCTATTCTAAATAAACGTAAAAACCCTATAATATGGCATTACTTTCTTTTCAGCGTCCTGATAAGATCACCTTACAAAAAGCTACTGATTTCGAAGGTACATTCGAATTCAAACCTTTGGAACCTGGCTTCGGTGTGACCATCGGAAACGCTCTGCGCAGAGTGCTGTTGAGCTCTCTCGAAGGTTATGCGATATCTTCTGTTAAAATCAGCGGTGTTGATCATGAATTCAGCACGATTAACGGTGTAATGGAAGATGTTACTGAAATCGTATTGAATCTGAAACAAGTTCGCCTTAAGAGAGAACTGGGTGGAGATGATAACGCGGTTGAAAAAATCTTCATCTCTTTAAAGGATAAAGAAGAATTTAAAGCAGGTGATATCGAAAAACATACAAACAGCTTCCGCGTTACAAATCCGGATTTGTTGATTTGTCGCATGGAGCCTTTTGTGAAACTCGATATCGAATTAACGATTCAAAAAGGTCGTGGTTATTTACCTGCAGAAGAAAATAAAGGTGTTGATCGCGCAATTGGTGTTATTCCAATTGACGCTATTTATACGCCAATCAAAAATGTGCGTTATACCATTGAAAATACGCGTGTTGAGCAAAAAACTGACTATGAGAAATTGCTCATCGAAATTAAAACAGATGGTACTATTCATCCAGAGGATGCTATCAAGGAAGCAAGCCGCATCCTGATTCAGCATTTAATGTTGATTACAGATGAGCACATCACCTTTAACACAGTTGGCGAAAAAGAAGCCAATGTGGTTGATGAGCATACCCTGCATATCCGCAAATTGTTGAAGACTCCATTGGAAGATCTCGACTTGTCGGTTCGTGCTTACAACTGTTTGAAAGCAGCAAAAATTAATTCATTGGCTGAATTGGTAAAATACGATACTAACGAATTGTTGAAATTCCGCAATTTCGGTAAGAAATCACTGGTGGAAATTGAAGCAATGGTTCTGGATAAGGGCTTACAGTTTGGTATGGACCTCGCCAAATATAATTTAGATGAAGATTGATCGGTAACGCGTCATTTAGTAACCGATTTAAAAAAAGAAGAAAATGAGACACGGAAACAAAATTAACCACCTCGGACGTAAAACAGCTCACCGTAAATCTATGTTGGGCAATATGGGTACATCTTTGATTTTGCATAAGCGTATTAAAACGACTTTAGCAAAGGCGAAAGAATTGCGTATGTATATTGAGCCGCTTATCAATCGCGCAAAAGAAGATACTACACACAATCGTCGTTTGGTGTTCAGTAACCTCCAAAGCAAAGAAGCTGTTAACGAACTGTTTACCAATATTGCCGGTAAAATCACAGATCGTAATGGTGGATATACCCGCATTTTGAAGCTGGGTGAAAATCGCTTGGGTGATAACGCTGAAACCTGCTATATTGAGCTGGTTGATTATAATGAAAACATGCTCAAAACAGCCAAGCCTGCAGGTGCTAAAAAACGCAGTCGTCGTAGCTCAGGTAAATCTGAGAAGAAAGCGGTTGAACCAGAAGCAAAAGCAGAGGATACAGCATCAACAGAAGAAAACGCGTAAACTACTTACGCTTCAACATTATAGCAAAGGCTCCGGAAACGGGGCCTTTTGTTTTTTGCTTGACTTCACTGTTCATATAATTGATAATATATCAGAAAATTGTATAGAATTCTATGGATTTGTGACAATTCCTGAATTTGAGGATTACCGATTTTTAATTAATTTAACCATTATTAATCCTTAAACTAATCCAATATGAGACACTTTTTAACGCTCTTTTTTTTATTTGCAACTCTAGTAGTCACAGCACAGTCATCATTTTTGAAGCATTATGGAGGTCCAATTATACCAGAGCCATTAGCGCCGTTGCCTGGTCATCAACGATTTACATGTTTGATTCAAAAGAATGAGACTATTCTAATTGGAGGAACATTAGCAGCAAGTAGTACGTGGCCACCCACTAATTATGCAATGACAATAGTAGAAGTTGATTTGAATGGTAGTTTTATTCAGCAGTATGTGATGGATTTTGATGAAGTAGATAGAATTATTATGCCAATGAGTATATTATGGGCAGGAGATTATATCTATATCTGTGGGGCTGTGGGCCTTCCCAACTTGGCTGTAAGTCCAAATACTTATGACATTAATCTTACAACTTCTGTTGGTTTTGTATTGAAGTACAATATTATAAGTGGTTTGGTAGAATGGTGCTCTAGGCCTTCAGACGAATATAATGCGGTTTCCAGTTTTTTGGATATGGCCTTTCTTGACAATGGTGATTTATTAATTTGTGGTCAAAAGGATTATAGGATTGATCCAACTAGTGAAGATGCGATATTATACGAGGTAGATGATGCAACGGGAAACCTTACTCAAAGGGTTATTTGCCGCCCTGTTGATGATGATTTAGTCGCGGGAGTATCTTCTGACACCTATTTTTCTTTACAAATTGACACCGAAACTGATAATTCAATTTATTGTACTGGTAGATTCGAATTAAGGCCGGATAACTATTTAGACCACATGCGCCCAGTAATGATGACTTTTGCATCTGATTACACACCAGTGGTACAAGATTATTATTTGGTGCCAAATGAATCACCCGCTCGGTTGTATAATTTAGATGGAATCAGGGTGGCCGATGATTATATACAAATTACAACCGGTGATTTAGAAGATGATGGCACGCCACAAGAAGATCTCATTGTAATGAGATCTGAATTAAATGGGGATTTAATTTGGGCTAACCAGTATGATTTTCCACAAGAGTTGGACGGTCAATTGCACTCTGTAAAATTTGAAACGACTAAAATTGGTTTGATTGTTAATCAAAGATATATTGTTTGGGGAAGTGCATACAATGCTGCGACCCTACCTCGTTTTGGCAAACCATTTTTATTAACATTGAACGCAGATGGCACTGTGTTTAATTGCAGGAATTACCGAGGGATTCTCGCTAGTACGAATTTGTGCCCAAATTCTATGATTGTTGTTGACCATCCGGGTAAGGTGCCCGATGAAGTTTATGCAGTTGGCTATTTTAGAGGGGGTACTGTTGAAAAAGGTGCATTATTGCATGCATCGAATACTAGTGGTGATGTAGGATTATGTGATGGTGTTTTGAATCCGACTGTTGTTGATATTTCATATCAAAATGAATTTGATTTCGATTTACCGGTTTATGAAGATATCACAACACCTAATATTGTGACACAATTAGGTGGGGGCTTTACTGAGAGTTTGGCGGAATGTTCGGCACGTGAGGCGGATGAATTTTTATATTCTGTTGACTGTCATAATTACATCTTTCAAAATGGCTTACAAACGACGTTTTATTACTGTGAAGCGGATGTGATTGGGGATGAATTTTTGACAGTTTATAATAATCTTGGGCAATTGATTTTAGAACAAAAAATTGCTGGTGGTGAGAATATATTAGATTTTGAATTTCCTGTTGGCTTATACCACTTAATTGTTGAATCGCAAAATGTTAACTATGAAACATTGACTGTGGTCATCGGTAAATAGAATAGATAATTAGTGAAAGTGAAATGTGGCGATTAATGTGTAATTAGTTAATCGCTACATTTATTATTTGATATGCGGAATAATAATCATAACATCTAACTCCCCGAAATAATGATTTTTTTTGTAATTGTGAAGCTCTCAGTGTAACATACGATTAAATAGACTCCTGATTCAATATGACTACACTCAAGTTGTGTTGCATTCCCATTCAGTATTTTATTATCTATGAGTGCACCGTTTAGGCTTACGAGTTCAATATTGCCATTCATTGGTGTTGAAGATTCAAGTTTTACAAATACCGTTTCATTCGAGTAATATACCTGAAGTTCTGGTTGTAAAACAGAGTTGCTTATTAGCTTGGTAGGAAAGAATGTCTCAATAGGAGTTTCAGCAACCGATTCGAAAGCAAGATCCTTAATTGTAAATGCCCTGTTTGATGGATCTACCGTCAAGCGCACCCAACCGTAATAGGTGCTGTCGCCTTCTGCTAATTGCAATCCGACAAATTTATCCGTTTGGCCAAATAGCCATTCTCCGGCCTGAATAATTGGATAGTAAAATGCCGAGCTGATTATTGCATAGAATTGATACAGCAGTGTCTGATAATCATTTTGTAAAAACAAACCGGCTGATGGTCCGATATCTATGCCGGAATCGATAACATAAGGATATACGTAAGCGCCTCCACCGGTACTGAAGGCTGCAATGGCGTTATCGTTCGTTGGTGTAGCCAGGATGGCATTAATCACATATAGGTTAAATCCACCCCAATACGTAGAAGCAAAGAAATTGGTAGATGTAAACAGGAAATTAAAATCGTTAGTGCCATTGCCATCCAGATCAATTTCAACTCCGGTGCCGGGTACATCAATGACTACATCTGGCACCACATCTGTATAAATCACTTCAGCATCTGTCTGTGTGTGCATACATACGGCTGCCATTGCAGTGTATGCTGCCGGACTGAGTCTGAATTGTTTATGTTCAACCATATATCACTAAAATAAAAAAACCTCCTGAATGTTTTCAGGAGGTTTTTATTAAATAGTGTTTACAGATTAATTTTTTACAAATACCTGCTTCACATAATGTGCATCATCAGCAGTAGCAACACGCACAGTGTAAACACCTGTAGAGGCGTTATCTAATGCGATTTGCATACCGTTCATATTGAGGTTGCCATTAAATACCTGCTTGCCTTGTACGTCATAAACTTGTACTGTAGCAGCAGATTGGATTTGGATATCGTTGATGTAAATGATGTTTCCATTGCTGTAAACATTCATAGCATCAGGATTGAGGCTATTGATAGCAGATGGCTCTTCACCAGCTTCAATCATAGCATCAGGAGTACCATTGTATGCGTAATCGATTAAAACTACTTCGATATCAGCATTGTTAACAGTACAACGAACCCAACCATAATAATCGCCACCGTCGCCGGCAAACTTAACACCTACAAATTTTTCTGTTTTACCAGGCCATGCGCCAAAAGAATAAAACTGGTAGTTAGAACCTGGGACAGGGTAGTTAGCCACGCTCAGGAAAGCACCCATGTAGATATTAGAATTTGTGTAAATAGCTGCACCGCCATCAATCTCTGAGCCAGCGTTAAGCGCTTCAGCATAAGCTAAGGTGCCACCGCTTGATGTAGAGAGTGGGTATGCAACTGCTCCGTTACCGGCAGCAGGGTAAATCTTCATTACATTGAATAAACCATCAAAGTAAACGCTGTGGTTTGTTACAGTGTAGAAGAAATCAGGCAGAGTAAATGTTGTTACGCTGAAGGTGAAATCAACATCACCATTGTCATCCATATCAACATCAAAAGCGCCCAGTGGGAAAACTGATTCATCCGGATCGAGGTCAGTGTAGTTGATTTGACCTTGAGCCGCTGAATGCAATAGCAGGAATGAACCCGCTAAGGAGGAATAAGCAGCCAGTTTTTTACCAGCAATGCGAGGGGTAGAAGAATTCTTCATTTTAGATAATTTTGGTTATAACTTGGCGCTAATATAGGCATTTTTACAGATTCCAGAAAACGCCCAGATAAAAAGGTTTAAAATGATTCGTTAACCTGGATTTCAGACTTCGTTTATTGGCTGCCACACCTGCCTGAAACCTTACTGGCACATGGGTTTAAGGTGTCAGCTAGTAGAAATGACGGTATGTTGCGTATCAAACAAAAAAGAGAGGCATTATTTTCAGTCCGGACAGATACATTCCGGTTGAAAATAATGCCTCGAAGTCAGTCTTTTAAAACTGTAGTATTAATTAGTCAGGTGTATTTGCTTGCGATATACGCCTGTTGGGCTTTCGAGTCGCACGATATAATTGCCGGTAGCTAAATCAGAACAAGTGAAGGTGCTTGTACCGGTCAATTGGCCGAAAGATTTTACCAGCTTACCATTCAAATCGAACATGGAACCAGTGGTTTCACTTTCATCGGCAGAAACCTGGATATTGATGGTGTTGCCAGAAGCAAATACATCAGCGTCCATAACCGATGTTGTTGTGATGTCAGTAGCCACCTGGCCGGTAAATATGGCCTGGTTAGCCGTACTTTCATAGGCATAATCATGGATAATGATGGTGGAAGCATCTTCTGATACGGATATGCGCATCCAGCCATAATAACGGTCTTTATCTATATTGAGTCTGAAACCGAGAAAGGCCATGTCGGTACCTAACCAAACACCACCAGAGTAAGAATAATAAGGGGCACCAAGCAGCGATACGACAACATTGAAACCAAGGGAGGCGCTGCCTTCGGCGAATTCAAGTCCGTCGTAAATAGCAACATCATCAGCCAAAACAGGCGTATACACACCTGAATATCCGCTGTAGGTTACAAGACTTCCAACAAACTCGTTTCCATTTAATGCGGCGCCAACAACGGCTTTTACGCCATAAGTAAAGGTTAAACCAAGGTAAGTACCCGAGCCGGAGAAACTGTAAATAGAGAATGAAAAGTCGTCAGTGCCATCTTCGTTGATGTCAAGAACGGATTCGGCGCCTTCACCTCCTAACGTAATGTCAGGATCAAGGTCAGTATAAACGACAGTTGCATCGGCCTGTTGGATGCTTAAGAATGCAGTTGCACTAGCTGCATACTGCACTAAACGGGAGGTTGTAGTATAATTTTTTTTCATAGCAAATATTCATTACCAAAACTATGCTAAAAATGGCTGTCTTTAGGGACAGCCATTCTAATTTTTGTTAAAATTTGACAGTTTTTATCTTTTTACGGATAAATGTGGTCATTTATTAGACTTTTCGCGGTGTAAGGATTTGTCAACCACAGAGGCCATTTCCTGAATATTCAGGTTTCCGCCTAAGAAGGTACTAACCTTAGCGAGCTCTTCAGTCGGGTTATCAATCAGGTTTCGATGGGAAACAAACAGGATATCGATATTTCCCTGCTTAGGTGCCCAATCTTTTACCTTTTGTAAGTTTTGCTGAAAAGCATTTACCAGTCGGATGTTGATGGTATCATCTTTGGCTTTGCCATCGCGCACGAGCATATGGTGCTGGCTTTTTAATACTTCATCCAAATCGCGTTCCATGAAAATAATACGGTAGTGATAATTTGCCGGTAATTCGAACAAGAGGTGGCTGATGACTTTTACAGCCTTCCCTTTTGCTTCTTTAACCCATGCCTTATTTCGCGCCAATGATTTTACGAGTTCATGCTCATAATATCCTTTTGGATTATTTTCATCCGGTGTTCTTAAACCATCTGTAAAAATATCAAGTCCACCTTTATCCAGCATTTGCATCATCATACTTGTTCCTGAGCGTGGAAGTCCTGAAACAATTACGACATCGCCTTTGATATTTTCGCGAATAGCAGCTTTGATATCTGCAGCTTCTTCCGGTTTTTGCAAATGTTCAGCGTAGATAGTGCTGAGCAGCTGGCGTGCTTTATTTACACCCGGCGCCATTTTAATACACACTTCTAATGCTTCTGCACTTCTTTCATAGTCGCCTAATTTATACAGTGCTTCGCCTAAATGGTAATGCGCAAATGGGAAGAAATAGGTAAGACCAACACAATTTAAAAAGCTGTCAATTGCTTCTTCATATTTGCCTTTACGCAAATAGGAAATTCCAAGGCCATGATGTGCAGATGCATTTCCCGGATCGTGTTCTAATTCTTTTAAGAAGGCTGTTTCTGCTTTTTGCCAACGCTTTAAAGCGAGGTAGCATCTGCCTAACTGCATGTGCACGCGCGAAGCATTTGGCATTTCCTGTTCGATGGCTTCAAATAATTCCATCGCCAGTTTCGGTTTGTTTTCTATCAGCAGCAGGTTACCTTCCATAACACGCATACTAATTGATTCGCGACCCTGGTTTACATTTTTTATTTTGCTGAGTACTTCTCGGGTTTCTGCCACTTTATTCATGGATTGATATGCATGTGCAAGTCGCATAGCATACCTGTTTACACCCGGATTTTCAGCCACTAATTTTTCAAGAATTTCTGCTGCTTCCGCATACTTCCTGCCATTCATATAAGAACGGGCCAGGTAGTAATTATTTTCATTAACGGTTTGTTTAATTGCTTTTTCTACGTTTTCGTTTGGACGCTCGATATAGCCTAATTCAATCAATTGTTCCAAGGCTTCTGCAGCTGCATACGGGTCTTCTTGTTTATCGGCAGGATGTTGACCAGAATTACCAGGTATGTTATCCCAGCTTTCTACCTTTTCAGGAATAATGGGTTCTTCAAAAGCATTTACCAAAACATTACCATCCATATCGGCGCCAACCGGTAATCCATATAATGTAAGCAAGGTTGGTGTAACATCTAATATTGAAGCGCCATAAATGCGTTCATCTTTTTTAACACCCGGACCATTTAATACGAAAATTCCGTAAGGGCTGTGTTCCAATGCAGGGGCAGCCGGTTCTTTTGGTAATTCGATAGGGCGTAGGTGGTCAGGATGAAATCCGTGATCAGAAATAAGCATGACAGTAACATCTGGTCCTGCAAGTTGCAACAGACGTTCTAACATCATGTCATGAAACTTATATCCGCTAATGACTACATCCTTGTACAGATTAAATAAATCATCCGGCACCATTGCCATTTGTGGTGGATGAAATTTCATAAATCCATGACAGAAGTGGTCAATGGCATCATAATATACTGCGAGAAAATCCCATTCTTCATGTTCCAGAATATAGGTAGCGGCACTGTGAATGGTAGAACAATCGGCAATAATTTTGGTAAGCATGCCGAGTCGTTTATCTTTTTCCTGATCAATTTTATTTGCATCCGGAATAAACGGTAAAATATGCGCAGCAGTAAGTTCAGAAGGGTGGATGCGCATCTTTTTAAAGAGCTCTGCTTTTTCAGCAGGATGTACAGTGCCATCAAGCATTGGCCAAGGCTCATTAATTGGTTTGGAAGCGCGTTGATATAAATTGCTCACCATCGTACCATTAATTGGTTCTGCCGGATGAGAGGGCCACCAGCCGATGACGTGGCTTTTCATATCATGTTGATTGAAAATATTCCACACCGCTTTTACCTTTCTGGAAGTAATATATGCCGGTCTTACACCTTTACCAGAAGGATCTGGTTCAGTGAAGCCGATAATTCCGTGCTTGTATGGTCGTTTTCCAGTTGAAATGGAAGTCCATAAAGTTGGTGAAAGTGGTGGGTCTAATGTTGCGATATTTCCCATCACACCGCCATTAACCAATTTTTCAAGTGTTGGCATATGGCCTGCATCCATCAGTGGACCAATTACCTTCCAATCTGCAGCATCCCATCCAATCAGGAGTACTTTTTTTGCAATACGTTTACCCATGTTAGTCGTTCAATCTAAATTCGATGCACCTTAACAGTGCAGTTAAAAAAGGAGAATCAGGCCTGATCTGTATTTTCAGGAGCGTTATTTGTACCGGCAGTTTTATTTGCCCCTTTCATTTTGTGGTATTGATAGCGTACCTGACGCCACGCAATCAAACCTTTATATCCAAGGGCGAGTAATCCCAGGGAGCCTTCTACAGGTATACGAAATGGTTGCCCATCCGTTGTTGTGATTTTAATCTTGTTGACTGGTTTTTTTTCCATCCCGTTACTATTAAGGAATGCAAATTTAGCAGAATACTCTTGGCAAGCCTAATATTCAGGAAGGATATTCGATGATATTGACAGAAATCAACGAATGAGGGTAATGTTTCCTGCTACGCGTTGTTCCATACCATCGTCCAGCTTAACGATGATGACATAAGCATATACACCCTGATTTACCAATTCACCGTTGAAAGTGCCATCCCAGCCGATGTTTGGATCATTAGCCGGAAACTCTTCCATCGTGTAAATCAGCTCACCCCATCTGTCAAAAACATGCATGGATGAAACAGTTGCTACGTCAGAACCGAATGCATTTAAGAAATCATTGATATAGTCGCCATTTGGCGTGAAGGTATTAGGAACGAATACAACAGGATCAAAAACCGGAACCACATTAATTGTAATATCATCTGTAGCTACACATCCATATTCATCCCATGCGGTAATGGTATAGGTCTGTGATAACAGCGAATCAAAAACGGGATTCACGCAGTTAGTGCAACTTAAGCCTGCAGGCGGATCCCACAAAACAGTTGTTGTGCCACCGATAGGATTCAATACCGTTGTGGTATATTCCGGAATATATAAGTCAATACCCAGGTCAACCGTATTTTGAATGACTTCGATGGTGCCGGTTGTTGTATTTATACAACCATTAGCATCGGTATATGTATATAAAACGGTATACACGCCCGGTTCACCCGCAAGTGCAGGGTCAAATTCATTTCCTGAAACGCCCGTACCACTGAATGTTCCGCCTGTTGGGTCACCAATTATGAGAATAGGAGTGCCTTCCAGGCATATAACCGGGTCTATAGCTATGGCAGGGACAGGTAATGGATAAATAGTAACCTGAAAAGTATCTGTTTCAGGGCATCCTGGACTGGTATAATAAATGTCATATGGTCCGCCCGGGGTGCAAGCATTTAAATTTATTTCACCAGTAGTTGCATTTATACTTATACCCACTACAGCACTAAATGTACCACCCGGATTTAAAACCATGTTTGGAAGGGCTGTTCCGTAAGGGCAATATGCTGCTTTTGGATATGTGAATGCGGCATCTGTAAGCGGCAGCACTTCGATAACAACAGTTGACGTGTTGCTGCATGGACCAACAGGTGTTGTATAGGTTATCGTATAAAAAGTACCTGGTGTGGCTGTTGTTAAATCAATGGTACCTGTGGTGGCATTTATGGTTATCGCCGGAGAAATCGTAAAGGTTCCTCCAGGTGTTTCTACACTTGTAACCAGCGCGCTACCCAGGTTGCAATACGACGTTGCATCATAAGTAAATGCAGGGTCATCGAGTGGATCTATGGTAATGGTTTCCGTGCTTGAGTTACTGCATGGGCCTGCAGGTGTTGTGTAGGTTATAGTATAAGTTGTGCCCACATTGCCGGTTGCCAGGTTAACCATTCCGGTAGCGGGGTTGATAGTCATAGTTGTTGGACTAATCGTAAACGTTCCACCAGGTGTGGTTACTGCAGGAGAGGCTACGCCGGTTGGGCAATAGCTGGCTGCCGGATAACTAAAGGTGGCATCGTCTAACGGATCAATGGTAAGGGTAGTGGTTCCTGTACTACTGCAAGCACCTCCACCCGTAGTGTAAGTTATTGTATATGTTGTTCCAACTGCTCCGGTTGTTAAATCCACAACACCTGTAACCGGATCAACATCTAAGCCCGGAGGCGAAACTGTAAAGGTGCCACCAGGACTGGTTACAGTTGGTGATGCCGTGCCGGTAGGGCAATAGGACGGTGCCGGATAACTGAATGACGGATCTTCAAAGTCGATAATGGTTATAGTGAAGGTGAACGTACTGGAACAGAGTACACCTACTGTATAGGTAATGGTATAGGTTGTTCCCACTGTTCCGGTTGCCAGGTTAATTTGACCTGTTGTTGGATTTATCGTTAAGCCAGCGGGACTCACTGTAAAGGTGCCGCCGGGGGTAGTAATAAAATCAGGCAGGACAGTTCCGGTAGGGCAATATATGACATCAGGATAACCGAATGAAGCGTCCGGGTCGATGATAATGGTAACTAGGTCGGTTGCCGATTCCGGAGGGCAGGCGCCATAAGGACCTTCAACCGTATAGGTGATGCCGTAAGAGCCGGGTGTGGAGGCCTCGAGGTCGATTTC
>JAKQVC010000185.1 GCA_029571985.1 Bacteroidota bacterium
TTTGAACCCGCAAGAATACATAGCCTCGGTATTTCAGGCGGAAATACTGCAAAATGAGACCCTTTATAATGTTTCGTTGAAATAGTCCAAACATCACGCCTATTTACCATATCTGAAAAAGTTCCTATTCTTCCACGTTTACAATCAGCACTATTACCATGGCCATTTCTGACTGAATTTACAGATGTAACAGCTTTAACTTTTATTGCATCTGCATTATAGTAATATTGTGCAGACTTCGAAAGTAAAAAAATGTATTCGTGGCTTTTTGTACACCTATCTTTCACACTCTCTGGCAATGGACTAGGTTTTGCCCAAATTATATCCTGCCGCAGATACCAGCCATCAGAACGTAAGGCAAAGGCCAGCATCCATGGGATACCAATTAAGTCTTTCGGTTTTAATTTGCTCGCCTTAATATCTAATTTTGATTTCCATTTAGGTTGGCCATCCTTTAAGCCACCATTATTATAATCACCACCAGCCCCACCACTTCCAGCATAACTATCACCGATATTTACCCATAATATGCCATCATCTTTCAACACTCTTTTTACTTCTCGGAATATTTCAACAAGTTTTGCAATGTATTCATCTGGTGTTTTTTCTAGTCCAATTTGTCCGTCTACACCATAATCACGAAGGCCGTAATATGGTGGAGAAGTAACACACATTTGTATAGATTTGTCTGGCATAGTTTTTAGTGATTCAAGGCAATCACCAAGATAAAGTGTTGCATCGCCAATCTTTTCAATTCTCATACCGACGCCACCCTTGCCGCTGTGTTCGCCAGCGCCGATTGTGCGCTTACCTGCGCTTGTTCTGCCGCCGCTTCTTTCTGTGCTTCAAGCTCGGACAGTATCTCTTCATCAGTCCGGCTGTCGCTAATCAAATTCACCCTGCGCTGGTAACGGATCAAGTCGCCTAGCGCATACAGGTTGTCGTTTACCTGATTTCTAAGCTCGGCCAGTATCTGTGCGTCTGGCGCAAAATCCATGTACTCAGTGTTAAGATCAAATACAGCCTTGCAGCCACCGAAGCCCCAGTCAAGCGCGAACTGTAGCCATTGTTCTGTTATCCGTGAGCAGGCCCGAGCCATATCCGCAAGCGTGGCCGATTCAGCCGACGCCCGAATCCTCACGGTCGTCGCTGCTTCAGCCGCTGCCTTGTCCTG
>JAKQVC010000186.1 GCA_029571985.1 Bacteroidota bacterium
ATCATCTGTCGTAAAAATGGCACCTCCATCTCCATAACCACCCAAATTTTTTGTCGGATAAAATGAAGTGGTGGCCATTTGACCGATGGTTCCGGTTTTCTTAACAGTTCCATCCGGGAAGGTATACGTACCGCCAATAGCCTGGGCATTATCTTCTATCACCGTAATGCCATGTTCGTTGGCTACTTCCATAATGGGAGCCATATCAGCCGATTGACCAAATAAGTGCACCGGAATTATGGCTTTTGTGCGCGGGGTAATGGCCTCACGCAAGGCAGTAACATCAATATTGAAGGTTTTAGGGTCAACATCAACAAACACAGGCTTACCCTTTAGCAAGGCAACTACCTCAACGGTAGCAACAAATGTAAAAGGCACGGTGATTACCTCATCTCCCTCTTGCAAGTCGAGTGCCATTAAGGCTATTTGCAGGGCATCCGTTCCATTTGCACAGGGTATAACGTGCTGTAAACCCTGATATTGAGCCAAAGCAGCCGTAAATTGCTTTGTTGCGGTACCATTAATAAATTGAGTGGATTGAATCACCTCCTGCAGTCCTGCATTGACAGCATCCTGAATTCGAGCATACTGACTGCTCAAGTCAACCATTTGCAATTTTCTCATTTCGACCCTGTTAAACTTAGCGCAAAGATACTCAAAGCACAGGGAAGCCGTTATGTACGATTTCATCTTTGTAACTTTGCCACCAGTTTATGAAGCCAATTATTGTTGCCTGTGCGTTGATACTGTTTCTGAGAACCGGATTTAGTCAGGTAAACCTCAAGGACAGCTGTGTTTCGGCCGAACTGATTATTGTTGATTTGGGTGTGGGGATGCCGGCCGGCGATATGTCTACGCGCTTTGGCTTTCATGCAATTGCAGGCGGAGGCTACCAGCATAAAACAAACGAAAACTGGATCTGGGGGATTAATGGTGCCTTTATTTATGGCAGTGATGTGCGGGAAGACAGTATTCTGGATAATTTACGGAATGAAGCCGGGTATATCATCGGTACCGATGGACTTGGCTATGACCCGATTTTGTGGGAGAGTGGTCTGAATATGAAGTTTGAAGTTGGGAAAACAACAGATATCTGGAGTATCAATCCCAATTCAGGGCTTACGTTTATTGGGGGATTGGGTTTTCTGCAACACCGTATTTGGATTTATATCGACGAGGCCATCGTTCCACAATTAGGTCCTGAATACCGGGTTGGATACGACAGGCTCACAAATGGTATCATGGCATCTCAGTATGTAGGGTATTATTTTTTCAGCACACGCAATTTCGTCAATTTCAGAGGTGGGATTGAAGTGATGGAAGCCTTTACCCAAAACAGAAGAACGGTAAACTTTGATACTCAGGTGCATGATGATACTATGCGATTTGATATGCTCATCAACCTGAAAGTCAGCTGGCTATTGCCGATATATCATCAACCTAAAACAAAATACTACTCACGATAATATGAAAGTACTGCTCGTATTAGCCGTTTTAGCGGTACTCGCGTTTCTTAAAGTCTGGTTTTTACAACCCCTTATTTACAGAGTATTGGTTAGTGCCTATGGACTGTATATTCGCCTTGGCTCTTTAGTGAATGCTAAAGCCAGGTTATGGGTTTCAGGACGCCGCGGGCAATTTGAACGCATGAAGGCACATCAACCGCCGGCAGGAAAAAAAGTGATTTGGTTTCATTGTTCTTCCTTAGGTGAATTTGAGCAGGCGCGCCCTGTTATAGAAGAAACACGTGCTGCTTATCCAAACGCGTATATTGTTTTAACTTTCTTTTCTCCATCAGGGTATACGGTGAGAAAAGATTATGAGATGGTTGATGCCGTTTGGTATTTACCTTTAGATACACCGGCTCATGCAAAGGAATTTATTGCATTGATCAGACCTGATTTTGTTGTATTTGTGAAATACGAATTCTGGTATTTTTATTTAAAAACTTTATCGGAGCATAAAATTCCAGTTATTCTGATTTCTGCCGTTTTTAGAAAAAAACAATTATTCTTCAAATGGTATGGGCGACTGCATAAAAGTATGCTGCGCTACTTTACGCATATTTTTGTGCAACATCAGGACAGTCTCAACCTCTTGCATAAGTATGGATTTAAACATGCTGAAGTGGCATACGACACCCGATTCGACCGTGTGGCAGCCATTGCCAAAGAGCCTTTTGACGAAGAAGTATTCGATGTGTTTACAGGAGATTACAATGTTTTGATTGCGGGCAGCACCTGGCCTGATGACGAAAAAATACTTGCACGGGCCATGTATAAAAACCTCGTGCATGTCAATTTCAAATTAATCTTAGCCCCACATCATATCGATGCACGGTCGATGAAAAAAACATTAAAATTGTTCAAAGATTTTTCAATAAAGTATTCAGACATTCCGACCTTATCAAAAGAAGTAATTCAGGCTAAACGCATTTTAATTTTAGATAATATGGGCATGTTATCTAAAGTGTATCGATATGGCGATGTTAATTATGTTGGTGGCGGTTTAACGAAAGGCGTGCATAATACACTAGAAGCCGCAGTGTATGGTAAACCGGTCATCTTCGGGCCTAAGTATAAAAAGTTTTTAGAAGCCTCGGATTTA
>JAKQVC010000194.1 GCA_029571985.1 Bacteroidota bacterium
CACCAGTATGGCAGAATACTCTTCCGGAATGGCATAGGTGTAATTCTTTTCCAATGCAAACGGCAATATCACATCCGCAAATAAGCTATGCCTCACACAATTTGATTTACTTTGTAAATGTATCTAAATTCACGCAAAGAGCGCATATGAACGTTATCATTACCGGTGGAACAAAAGGCATCGGCCTTGCCTGTGCCGAGATGTTTGCACGCCATGGACATCAGGTTGCGGTGTGCGGCAGAAACGCTGCACATGTAAACAGTACCTTGCAAACTCTGCAGTCATTACATCCATCAGGAAAACACCTCGCCGTTTGCTGCGATGTTACCCAAAGGCAACAATTAGAACAATTTGCAGCAACCTGTCTAAGTAATTGGTCGCGGGTTGATGTGCTGATTAATAATGCAGGTATTTTCCTTCCCGGCAATTTACTGGACGAACCTGAAGGACAATTATTACACCTGATCGAAACCAATTTATTAAGTGCATATCATTTCACCCGTCTGATTGCACCACACATGATGCAACAAAAAAGCGGCTACATTTTTAATTTATGTTCTGTAGCCAGTATTCAACCATATGATGCCGGCGGTTCTTATGCTATCACGAAATATGGGTTGTACGGATTTTCACAAAACCTCCGACACGAATTAAAACCACATGGTGTAAAGGTGACTGCTGTAATACCCGGTGCAACATTAACCTCTTCCTGGGAAGGCACCACTTTACCACCGGAACGATTTATTGATGTAACAGATGTTGCAACCATGATTTATCAAACATCACAATTGTCTGACAGAACTGTTATTGAAGAAATCGTTATTCGCCCGCAATTAGGCGACATTTAGTTAGCAGCAGTTTCTTGCGCTTTCTTACGTTTGTAGTTACGATACCAAAGAAATCCGATTACGGCAAAAGCGAGGTATGGCATTACCAGTAAATACATAATGCCTGCGTTCAGGTTTGCGGTTTGGGTATTTCCACCTTGGGCTCCCTCCTCGGCTGATGCTTTACACATAGCACATTGTGCATCTGCATCGAGGCTGAAGAACAGCATGATACCAAGCAATGCCAGAGCGATGAACAATTTGTATTTCATACTACAAAATTACGATAAATCAAGGATAATAAGGTGCTATCATAAAGTAAACAATAACGCCTGTTACTGCCACATAAAACCAAACAGGCCAGGTAATCCGGGCTATTTTGCGATGTTTATCGAACCGGGCTGTTAAGCCGCGTGACAGCGTTATCAAAATGAAGGGCATCACCACGGCGGCTAAAACGATATGGGTTAACAATATGAAATAATACACATACCGGATACTTCCTGCAGCCGATTTTTCAGCTTCTGTTACTTCTCCATTAAAATCAGCATCCCCAAACAGGGTTGAATCATTGCTAGCGTGATACAGCACATATGAAATAAGAAACAAGGCTGATAACGAAAATGCGGCCAGCATAAAATTGCGATGAACGGATTGCTTGCGTTTCCTGATGGCTATTAAACCCAATAGCAAACAAATAGCCACACCGGAATTTAAAATAGCATGAAAGGCAGGCAAAAAAGACGTATCGATATTCAATTTTAAAGCCGGCATGTAAAACAATACCGTTACTACAATGGGTATAGTAATTGAAATTGCCAGTATAACTCTATTAATGGTCTTTTCCGTCATATGTATCTGATTTAAATACGAGATAATTTACATCCTGGATAAGTGCTTGTATCTGCAAGCTGTCTGATCCACGATACCAGCCCCGAACATTTCCTTCCTTATCCAATAAAGTAAACCTGTCTGAATGCCCTTCAAATGAACCATTGCCGTCTTTAACAATTGTTCTGAATCCTTGTTCACCTAAATTGATAACATCCTCGTCGCTGCGAATAAAATGCCAAACATCAGGCTTCGCGCCGTACATCTCAGCATAGTGTTTTAATCTGCCTATTGAATCAATTTCCGGATTCAAAGTAAAACTGATGATGCGAAATGGAATACTATCATTCAACGCATTCTGAATAGCAGCAAGGTATTTGGTAGTTGTTGGACAATAACCATCGCATTCAGAATAAAAAAAGCCGGCGATGGTAACCATATTTTTTAAATCGGTATGCGTAATGCGATTACCTTCCTGATCAGTACCGGAAAAGGCCGGCATATGACCGACAGAATCTTTAAGATAGCTGGAGTGCTGATAGCTTTCAGTAACTCTGTTCAGTTTATCCTGCTTTTCGCTATATGGCAAATACACAAAGAGTATAAACAGAATGAAAGCCACACCGCTAATACCAAAAATAATCAGGTTATTTCTCTTGCTCATGCAGGTCAAGCTTATTAATCAGAAACAGCACGTCGTTAAACAAATCGTGGAATTGATTTTCATCCCGCACATTATAGGCGCCCCGGAACATTCCTTCACTATCCACTAAATACACAAACTGCGGACAGTCAGAATCAGTTTCCATCTTGCCGTAATTTTTTTCAGCAGCTACTGTACACCACTGGAATAATTGCTGTGCGCAAGAATCATCCGCACGCAAAAAGTGCCAAACCTCGCGTCCTGCATAGCGGTCGCTCATGATTTTCAGGTCAGCATAAGTATCTTGGTCAGGCTTGATTGAATGAGTTAAAATTCTGAGCGAAAGTGTTTTTCCGTAATAATCGGATTGAATTTCATACAGTTTACGCATCAGCGTATCGATTTCCGGAACACATTCGAAAGATGCAAAGGTATGAATCAGCACCTTGCCCTGCATCCGAAATTGTGATATAGTATCTCCTCTGAAGGATACTTCCCTAAATGCCGGTTGTTTATCGACAGGTGTTAAAACGATTCGGGAGCTGGCAGGAGCTGCCGCTCTTGTCTGAAAGCCGTTTCTAAGTAGTAGTGCAGTACAAACCGGAAGACCAATAATAATGAAAATCATTACTAAGGTCCAAATGCGGCCCTTACGGTTACCCATGCGATTAGTTCAGGACGTCCCAGAACTGTTTCATGCTCAACCAGTATTTTCCTTCCCAGAGGAATGCAATCACACCCCAAATCAGGAAGAGAAATGGTGCAAGCACGCTAATCACCATGGGCTTAAGTTCATACTTCAGGTGCATAAACTCGCTCATGATATAATAGGCTTTACCCGCACTCAAAATAATGAATAAAATATTGAGGAATGTTTTAGGACTATCCTCCATATAATTGTAATGAATAAGGGCTGCAGCAATCTCAACGATGGTTACCAAAGCGAGAATTCCGCACACGCGCCATACGCGTTTTTTCGATTCTTCTCTTGACAGAGTTGACATAATCGTTATAGCTTTTCTTTAATTAGAATAAATAGAAGGCAAGGAACACATACACCCAAACTAAATCCACAAAGTGCCAATACAAACCGAGTTTCTCGATCATTTCATAGTGACCTCTGCGATCAAATACGCCTCTGTATGTTTGAATAAATGCCCATGAATTTAATAACACACCAACACTTACGTGAAATCCGTGAAACCCGGTAATCAGGAAGAACAAAGCTCCAAAAGAGTAAGCACCAAACGGGTTACTGGATGGTGTCATACCTTCATGAATAAGGTGTGTCCACTCCCAAGCCTGGCTTAACACGAACACCAAACCACCTAAAATGGTTAAGGCCATCCATTTCAACACGCCGGCTCTGTTCATATAATGGCCCTCCTGCACGGCACGCACCATGGTAACCGAACTCAGGATGAGCGTAAAGGTCATGAATGTAACGAACACCAACGGTGCATGATGAAATCCGGGACCGGCGTTGAACACGTGGTTTGGATCCGGCCAGCTAAGTGGATTGGTTTCATCGTGTTTAGGCTGACTGGAACGAATAGCGCCGTAGGAGATCAGAAGTCCTGCGAAAGTAAAGGTGTCGCTGATGAGGAAATACCACATCATAATCTTGCCATAACTCACCTTAAACGGGGAGTCACCGCCTGACCATAGTTCCTTTGCATTGGTAGTTGACACTGCTGCTTCCAAGATAATTCGGTTTTATCTGTTTAAATAAAAGAAAAAATATAAATACACCCACAAAAAATCGACAAAATGCCAATACGTGGTCATTACTTCTACATTAATTTGATACCGCTGCATAGTAGCTGTATCGTGCACTTTAAAAAAGGTAAAGGATTTAATGGCGAACACCAATAAAGCGATTACCCCTCCGGCAACGTGTAAAAAGTGCGAACCGGAAATCACGTAAATAAAGCTACCGGCAACATTACCTTTCAGCTCCACACCCTGAAGCATCAGCGTGTTCCATCCCTGTATCTGCATGGTTAAAAAAGCCACACCGGTAAGAAACGCCATCGTGATAAATCCCCGATACAATTGCACTTTATTCCGCTTAAAAGAAACATAAGCTGCGTGCATAAACACGCTACTGATAACAATTACAATGGTGCTTGTAGTAAATATGGAAGGTAATGTGATATCCTCCCATGAAGAGGTATCTCCTTTTTTAACCACATAAGCACTGGTAAATGCGGCAAATATCATCACCATAGATACGATGGCAATCCACATATTAAATTTATATGGATGCACAATGAATCTTCTATGTATGGATAATGCCATTATCTGTTTCTTATAATTTATCTAATAACAACGCAATCATTACAACCGGCAAATAAATAAATGAGCCGAACATTAAACTGCGAGCATCTTTAGTATCAATAGTCCTGTATAAAACGATGGTCTGATAAAAAAAGAATAATCCGGTTATACCCACAATTACAGCTGAAATCCATCCTGTATAACCCAACATAAATAATAACAAGCTAACAGGTATCAGCAGTAATGCATATATGACGATATGCAGAGCAGATGCTTTTGATTTTCCCTGCAAAGTGGGCAACAAATGAAAGCCCGCTTTTGCATAATCTTCGCATGCCACCCAGGCAATACTCCAGAAATGCGGAAACTGCCAAACAAACTGTATACAAAACAGCAATAAGGCCACATCTGTAATAGAACCGGTTGCTGCTGCACCACCAATTAAAGTTGGCATTGCACCTGGAAATGCCCCGATAAACACGGCAACAGATGAAACACGCTTCATTGGTGTATATAAGAAGGCGTAACTGATTAATGACAATGCGCCTAATAATGCGCTCAAACTATTAAACTGCCACCACAACAAAGCGATGCCTGAAAAGGCCATAATACCTGCTGAAAAAATGGCTTCAGTAGTTTGCATTCTGCCAGCTGCCAAAGGACGGTCAGCGGTGCGCGTCATTAATTTATCTGTTTCCGCTTCAATAATCTGATTAATGGCATTGGATGCCGCGGTTATCAGAAACCCACCTAAAACAAAAAGCAGAAATTTTGACTGATCACCATTACTAAACAAATAGCTGATACCGGCACTAAATACCACGATGAAGCTCAGGCGAAATTTCACCAGCATGTGGTAATCTTTCAGCTTGGCTGCAAACACTTTACCGAAGCTACTATTTGATATAGAAGTATGATTGCGCATCCTCAATACTCAATTATCCTTTATGCTCTTCAGATTTGATAATATCACTATCATGCTCATCACCATGTTCACCGTGCTCAATTTCATATTGCGTTAACGGTTCTGTTTGCGGGATGAAGTCACGACCATGTTTGCTATAGTCATATGGCCAACGGTGCACTTCAGGAATATCACCTTCCCAGTTACCGTGTCCAGGACGGATAGGTGTTGTCCATTCGAGCGTAGTAGCTCCATATGGATTCATTTCACGCACTTTGCGTCCGAAGAATATGCTATAGAAGAAGTTGAATACAAATAATAATTGCAGTGCAAAAGAAATAATGGCCATAGTGGAGATGAACATATTTAATTGCTCAAATCCGCTGAATGCCTCAAAACCACTGTGTGTATAGTAACGGCGTGGTAATGCAATTTCCCAGTGCATAGGGAAGAAAATCAGGTAAGCAGCTGCAATTGTTCCCCAGAAGTGAATGTAACCTAAAGTCTGATTCATATAACGACCAAACATTTTAGGGAACCAGTGATATACACCGGCAAACATCCCGAAGAAGGCTGCCACACCCATTACAAGGTGGAAGTGGGCAACTACGAAATAAGTATCGTGCAGTCGGATATCAATAGAAGAGTTACCCAGGAAGATACCTGTTAAACCTCCGGAAATAAATAAGGAAACAAATCCAATTGCAAAAAGCATAGGTGGATTAAGTCGAATATTTCCGCGCCATAAAGTAGTTAACCAGTTAAATACTTTGATGGCAGATGGAACTGCGATAATTAACGTAAAGATTACGAAGATAGAACCGATGAATGGGTTCATACCAGTCATAAACATATGGTGCGCCCAAACGATAAATGACAATACAGTGATGGCCAGCAATGAATAAATCATCGCAGTATAACCAAAGATTGGTTTGCGTGAGTGCACGGATAAAATTTCTGATACCATACCCATCGCAGGGAGGATAATGATATATACCTCAGGGTGACCGAGGAACCAGAATAAGTGTTGGTATAAAATTGGACTACCACCAGCATTTGCAAGAGGTTCTCCTGCCAGGTTAATCGCATCCAGGTAAAAGCTTGTGCCGAGGTTACGGTCGAATAACAAGAGGATTGCTGCTGATAATAAAACCGGGAATGACAATACACCGATTACCGCTGTAAGCAGGAATGCCCAAATTGGCAACGGCATACGGAACATCTTCATACCTTTTGTACGGAGGTTGATAATCGTTGTGATGTAGTTCAAACTACCCAATAACGATGAAACAATAAACACCGCCATACTCACCAACCAAAAGTCAACCCCAAGCACACCACCCTGTGAGGCATCATGCAAGGCATTTAAAGGCGGGTAGGCCGTCCAACCACCTGAAGCAGGGCCAGTTGCCAAGAAGAAAGAAATAAACATGATAACACCGGCCAGGAAGAAGAACCAATAGGATAACATATTGAGAAATCCAGAGGCCATATCACGTGCTCCAATCATTAACGGAATAAGGAAGTTAGAGAAGGTACCGCTTAATCCGGCTGTTAATACAAAGAATACGAGAATAGTACCATGCATCGTAATTAATGCATTGTAAAATTCAGGTACGATTTGACCTTCTTCAGAAATCCATTTACCTAAAAATGGTTTCATCCAGGTAAGATCAGCATCCGGGTATCCAAGCTGAATACGGAACAACACGGATAACAATCCACCAACAATTGCCCAGAAAATACCTGTAATCAGGAATTGCTTCGAGATGGTTTTATGATCCTCGCTGAAGATATATTTCCTGATAAACCCTGGTTCATGATGGTGATCATGATCATGGTGGTCATGTCCGTGGGCGTGGGTATCAACGTGATGTGCATGTGTTGAAGTCTCTGCTGACATACCTATACTGTTTTACTTTAAATTATTTTAATGAAATCGTTATAGTATCTGAAGGCGTTGTTGTGGTTGTTGCCATTGGTGTTGCAGGAGCGGGCACCGGTGCATATTTACTAAAACCGTTTTCCAGTTTCAATGAACCAGCAACCTGACTCCATTTACTTGCCTGTGCAGCAATCCATTTGTCATAATCTTCCTGAGAATCTACAACGAGTGTATATTTCATTGCGCTGTGGCCGGTTCCGCATAATTCGGCACATGCCACCTCGTAATTAAATTTTGCGTAACGTGGTTTATCATCACCTTCTTCAATAATAGACCATGCCGGATTATTCGCTAATTCCTGACGCTTATCATTGGTCGTAATGAGTGGTGTAAATTTGAATGAAGTTGGCATACCCGGCACGGCATCCATTTTCACATCCATATGCGGAATGTAGAAATTGTGCAATACATCCAGGGCCATTATTTTCAAATATGCCTGTTTGTTTACCGGCACATGCACTTCGCTTGGCATTGGATCATCATAACCCCATGTAAACTCATCAGCATGCGCAGCAATATATTCTTCGGTATATTTTTTATTGATGCGATCTAAAGCTTTTTCACGGATGGTGATTTTGCCGGGAATTTTACCGAGTTCCTTTTCAATCAACGCTAATGTATCCTGAGTAGCAGCAACAATATACTTATTCGGTGATCCATCAATGATGGCAGTATATTGCTTAATCAATTCCTGAATTTCTTTTTCGCGATTTTGTAAAACCTCAATTTCACCAACATGATTTAATTTTTTGCTACCGGCAAGTGTAACACGACGGTGTTCAACCCATTCGCGTGTAACGATACCCAGTGGATTATCTGCACAAATCAAATCATTATCACGTGGTCCGAGTTTTCCATCAGGACCGGGGTAACGGCTGCTCCAGAAAAATTGCTGACCTGTTACTTCAACTACAGTGGCATCTTCTTCTGCAGGTCCCATGATTTCTGTCCACGCCTGTAATCCAAACACCACCAAACCGGTTAACACGATGGTAGGTACTATCGTCCAGATAAACTCTAATTTGTTGCTATGTGCAAAGTGTACGGCTTCATTTCCCGGACGGTGGCGAAACTGCCATGCAAACCAAAACAATAACACGTTCGTAATCACGAAGACAATGCCTGTTACCCATAAGGTAATCAGGAACATTTTGCTTATGATAATAGCATTATTACTTGAATGCTTATCCACCATTCTATCGCTAAACAGCGGGAATGAATAAAAGAATCCAATCATGCCTAAAGCAATAAAAATCAAACCCAGCATCGCATGGAAGCGAGTCATTTCAACGGTAGTGCGTTCACCACCGCGTAATTGCCCTACGAGGTCGAGTGTTCTTGTTACCTGGAACAAGACCACTACGATCAAAACAATTGCAATAAAAATTAACCAACCAGTAGCCATTGTGATAATTTATGTTTAGATGTGATGGTCAAGACTTTCTCGATACATTGGGTTTTTCTCTGCGATAAGCGGAGCTTTTGCCAATTGATTAAATACAACTAATAGGAACCCGCCTGCAAATGCGATGAACATACCCACTTCCATAATGCCAATTCCCTGATAAGCACCCAATGTAGCCGGAGTAATCATCATCCAGAAATCTAACCAGTGGGTTAAAATCAGAACAACAGCCACGGTAGCCAACACAGTCATATTACGTTTAGCATCGCGACGCATTAGAGTGAGGAAAGGGAACAGGAAGTTTAACAGTAAGTTCGCATAGAACAAATACTTATAATCGGTGCGTGCACGATCGAGCCACCAACGGTTTTCTTCCGGAATATTTCCATACCAGTATAACATGAACTGGCTAAACCATAAGTAAGTCCAGAACACGCTGAAGCCGAATGCATATTTACCTAAATCGTGTAAGTGGTTTTCATTTAATTGCTCCAGGTATCCCTGACGTTTCAAATAAATGAGCACCAATATAATTGTACAAATAGATGCAATCCAGAGAGAAATAAAGTTATACCAGCCAAATAAGGTGCTGTACCAATGCGGATCGAGCGACATCACCCAGTCCCAAGTCATTGTAGAGCTGGTAACCGCCCAAATAATCAGGAACACCGCAGCCAGGATACGTGTTTTTTGGAACCAAACCGTTGGGCCTTCGATATCTTCACGCAACGAATACTTACGTAAAGTGATTGCCACACCCACCCATAAAATCAGGTATAATAAAGAGCGGATTGTCCAGAATGTTTTATTCAGATAGCTGTCTTTGCCGTCTAATAATTTATCGTAGTGTGGATTTTCAACATTACCATTTGCATCCGGGTGTAACTCTTCTGCATGATGAGCAGATGCTTCATCATGATGAACCGGTTCAGCAGCCTGATGATATTGGAATGCCTGCCATTCACGGTTATAATCAGTAGTATGACCGTGTTCGGTTCCGTGTTCTGCTTCGTATTCTTTCAACGCTTCCACGCTTACCACTTTCTCAGTAACGAAATCGTTTCTCCAATGTTCGTACAAATTGTGATAACCAGCCCAAACACCAACAACCACAACCAGCATCAGAATTGCACCATACAGTGAAAACTGGCTAATGGCTTCAGGAATACGCTTTACTGTCACGTGCCATCCGGCCATCGCAATCTGGTGAGCCGTCAGGAAGAAAACTGCCAGAACAGAAATGCCCAGGAAGAAAATCGTGTCGTGCAGATAATTTGACCAGAACCTGTCCATAGAGGTACCCATGGCCATTCCGATCCCTACGAGTATTACGCCCAGTACGAGCATACCCAGAAACAGGTTTCTCAGCTTGGACGTAAAAGTAAAAGTATTTGAGCCGTTCATGCTATTCTGATTTCCGATGATTATTTCGATAGTGGTTATTCAAATATTATTTTGCTTCTGCTGTTGCTGCAGTTTCAGGTGCTGTTTGTGCTGTTGCGGCCTGTGCTGCTGCATAATCAGCTTGTAACTTTTTAATATAGGTAATTACCTTCCAGCGCTCCTGTTTGTTCAAAGCATATGCATATGGTTGCATAGCGTTCCGGCCATAGCTAACTGAATGAAACATGGTTCCTTCGGTCATCGCCATATATACAGGATCAAAATATGAAGGAGGAGCTGCGGTATATTTTCCGGAAGTAACAATCACGCCTTTTCCGTCGCCGGCTTTACCGTGACAGATTGCACAATAAATATCAAAGAAATGTTTTCCGGTTTCAACTGCTTCTTTATCCTGAATGGTAAATGGATTTTTGTTTGCAGTGGCAGCCAACAGGTAACCTTCCGGTGTATTCGGAATGGTATACGGCAGGTTTAATGCCATCGACAAGCTATCTCCTTTTGTTCCTGCTACTGCATTGCCTACGTAAGGCACTGTATGTGCAACAGGCATTAAGGCCGACATGTGATTAGGCAATTCCGGATGCAACGCATACGTTTCATACGCACGCGAATAGTTCATATCATATGTATAGCTGTCGCCAGGATAATCACCACTTGCCTTTTTACAGGAAGTGAATGTTGCAGGAACAATTACTACGGCAACCAACGCAACTACTAAAGTATTTTTCACCATTGGTATGGATTTTCTCAATTAAAGTTCTTTTTCATGAATTTCTACTGCACCGCTATCGCTTAACACTTTGCGGATTTCTGCTTTTTTAGCATCGGTAGTATGATCATCAATTTCGAATGTCATGGCAAACATGTGACAAGTAGTTCGCTCGTCAATAATTTCTGATTTCATACCCGGAGCCAATCTGTTCAGATACAGATAGGTTAAAAACATACCTACAGATGCAAAAAGCACTGTGAGCTCGAATGTAATTGGAATCCATGAAGGCAGCGACAAATAAGGTTTACCACCATAGTTAATCGGGTAATTATTTGTGGTAATCCACAGAATAAACGACAACGCCGTTAATGTACCTGTAGCACCAAAAATAAAACCTGCGCTATGGAGTTTTGTCATACGTAATCCCATGGCATCATCCAGACCATGCACCGGAAATGGTGTATAGCAGTCGTGGATTTTGAGACCTTCTGCCCGCACTTTTTTTACAGCTTTAATGAGTATTTCCTCATCTTCATACAAGCCGTACATTATTTTTTTCGTGGACATGAGCTATATGTTGTTTAAAATCTGTTTAATAATTAATGGTGGCTGTGATCATCTTGTTTATGCACCGCATTAGGACCAGTATACTGATCGCCTGCTGTCTTCAAAATGGATTTCACCTCTGCAACCGCAATTACCGGAGCTACTTTCGCAAAAATCAGGAACAGGGTCATAAAGAATCCGATCGTTCCTATATATATGAAAATCTCAACCGTTGTCGGATAATACATTGTCCAGCTCGACACAATAAAGTCGCGGTGCGTAGACGTAACGATGATTACGAAACGCTCGAACCACATACCCACGTTAATGAAAATAGACATGAAGAATGTGAACACTACGCTGCGACGTAATTTACGCACCCAGAATAATTGCGGTGACACCACGTTACAAGTCATCATACCCCAATAACTCCACCAGTAAGGACCCATTGATCTGTTCAGGAACGCATATTGTTCGTAAGGGTTTCCAGAATACCATGCGGTGAACAACTCAGTAATATAAGCCACACCCACAATTGAACCGGTAAGGATAATTACCTTATTCATGGATTCGATGTGACCCAGTGTGATATATTCCTGTAAATTAAATACCCTGCGCACAACCAGCATCAGCGTTAACACCATTGCGAATCCAGAGAAAATCGCACCCGCAACGAAATATGGCGGGAAGATGGTTGTATGCCAACCCGGAATAACGGAGGTAGCGAAGTCGAAGGATACAATGGTATGCACTGACAATACGAGAGGAGTAGAAAGTCCGGCTAACACTAATGAGATAGACTCAAAACGCTGCCAGTTTTTCGCTGTTCCCTTCCAGCCGAAGCAGAAAATATTATACATCTTTTTGGTAAAGGCTGATTTGGCGCGGTCGCGGATAAGTGCGAGATCCGGAATCAAACCTGTATACCAGAATACTAACGAAACTGTAAAGTAAGTTGAGATCGCGAATACGTCCCAAAGGAGTGGTGAGTTGAAGTTTACCCAAACCGGACCACGTGTATTCGGATACGGGAAGATAAAAAAGGCCAACCAAACACGACCCATGTGAATAATCGGGAAGAAGCTCGCACACATTACGGCGAAGATGGTCATCGCCTCAGCGGAACGGTTTACACCCGTCCTCCATTTCTGGCGGAACAATAAAAGGATGGCGGAGATCAGCGTTCCGGCGTGACCGATACCGATCCACCAAACGAAGTTGGTGATATCCCATGCCCAACCCACGGTTTTGTTCAATCCCCACAAACCGATACCATAGGTAATGGTGAGGCCGATCATCACAAATCCGTTAATGGCAAGCAGACCTGAAAGCGTAGTAGCTAAAAACCAGGCTTTGCTCGGTTTGGTTTCTACCGGAGCACAAATATCATCTGATATCTGCTTGTAGGTCTTATGACCCTGTATAAGCGGTTCCCTTAAAGGTGATACGAACATAACTGCTTAGGTGGTTGATTATTTATAATTGTAAAGATCCATGATATCTAAAGCCTTGTCTGATTTCACATCGGCTTTTTCTTTGTTCCTTACTTTCGTTTTATATGTGATTGAAGGCACCCAGTGGAATTCTTCCAGAATACCAAATGAGCGGTCATCCATAGATGCTTTAGTTAACATGCTGTTTTCATCGTAATTGTTTCCGAATACGATTGCATCAGCAGGGCATCCACTTTGACAAGCGGTGCGTATTTCGCCATCGGCTAATTCGCGACCTTCTTTCTTGGCTGTCAGTTTTGCATCCTGTATACGCTGCACACAGAAAGAACATTTTTCGATTACACCGCGTGAACGCACCGTTACATCCGGGTTGAGCACTAAGCGGGTTAAATCTTCGAACAAGCCCAATTCTTCTGTTCCTTCAGGATCGTTCATGTGGCCGAATGTATCAGCAGCACCATAATCGAACCAGTTGAAACGACGCACTTTATACGGACAGTTATTTGCACAATAGCGTGTTCCGATACAACGGTTATACGCCATTTGATTAAATCCTTCTGAGCTATGGTTAGTTGCGCCTACCGGACAAACGTTTTCGCAAGGTGCGTTTTCGCAATGCTGACATAACATCGGCTGGTACAATACTTCCGGATTTTCAGGATCGCCTGCATAATAGCGGTCGATACGCATCCAGTGCATTTCGTGTGCGCGAATAACTTCTGCTTTACCTACAACCGGAATATTGTTTTCGGCATTACATGCAACAACGCAAGCGCCGCAACCAATACATGAGTTGAGGTCAATATTCATTCCCCAATTAAAGCCATTCTTTTTACCGAAATAATCCGGATAGAAGGTTACATTACTCCAGGCTAATGCTTCCTCACGGTCTTCATTACCTGCTTTTGGGTTATGCTTATATTCTTCGAGAATAGTTTCCTTAACAATGCGGCGTGGACCTAAACCATCATTAATGCTAAAGTGTGTTTGCGTTTGCGCAAGTTTAACGTTCTCGCCTTTAGGTTTGATTTCTGCACCACCAGCCATGTAGCTCACACAGTCGCCACTGGCATCCAACATTGGATATACGTTCACACCTACGCCTGCACCACCTTTACCAATAGCTGTTCTTCCGTAACCTAAAGCCACAGAAACAGAGCCATAAGCCTGACCAGGTTGAATGGCGATTGGCAAATCGATAGATTTTCCGTTTACCGATAAGGTAACCATATCGCCGTGCATGTAGTCTTTTTCCTTAGCCCATGTAGGAGATACGTTGAGGTAGTTATCCCAGGTAATTTTAGAAATAGGATCTGGTAATTCATGCAACCAAGGATTATCTGCATAACGGCCATCGCCGATGGCTACAGATTCATAGAATTGCACCTGTAAGCCACTTGCTTTTTTCGACATCGCCATGATAGCAGCTGCAGAGGCAGCAATATCAGTTGGTTGCGCCGGTGTTGCAGTTGCCTCGGCCATCATCATATCTGCAGATGCTGGTTGATACAACCCAATTTGTAAAGCCTGATTAAAGGCAGTACCCGCTGCAAGATTATTTGCTAATAAGCCGGTTGTCCAGCTCTGCATCAAGAAATCATAATAATTAGTTGCATTACCGCTCCACAGCAACAATGATTCCTGCATTTGACGTGTATCAAACAATTTGGAAATTGTAGGCTGTGCTAATGAGTAATGTCCTTGTTTAGGTTCATAGTCGTTCCATGATTCGAGGAAATGACTATCCGGACATACAAACTGACAAGCTTCGGCGGTTTCATTTATGCTGTTAGCAAATGAAATTGAAACGCCTGCTTTGCCAATAGCTTCTGCTAATTGAGTTCCGAGTGCATGATCGTAAACCGGGTTACAATCGTAGAACATAACTGCACCAACCTGACCACCTTTTAATTCAGAAATCAGATTTTTAATAGTCGCATCAGAACCCTGACGTAATTGAGAAGCGTGTGTAAAGTTGATTGTTTTACCGTAGTTGCCTAAAGCATCGTTAATAGCGTTTACTACTAACTGCACATGTTTATCATTACAACCGGCAACAACTAATGATTCGCCGGCATGTTTTTTCAACCAGGTAGCTGCTTCGCTGATGCGTTTTTGCTTAGCCTCATCTTGCAATTTATTTCCTGCAGAGGCATTTCCACCGGTAATGGCATCATATAAATTCAATGCAACGATACCTAATTCAGAAGGCAGAACTGCAACGCGATAATCGGCATTAGAACCGGTTAATGAGAGGCGACTTTCAAAATGATAGTGGCGGCTCATTTCCGCATTTTCTTTCGACACTTTTCTGGTTGCGATATATCCTTTTGTATATTCTACAGGAGATATCCAGGTACCCAGAAAATCAGCATCAATTGAAACGATTGTTTTTGCAGCACTAAAGTTATAATCAGGTATAGCAGCAACGCCTTTTGATTCGGCATTTGCCATCAGCATACCATCATAAGAAACGGCATCATATGCCATTACTTTAGTGTTTGGAAATTTTTCAGCAAATTTTGCAAATACCTTTTTTGTAGAAGGGCTGATTACCGTAGAGGTAATGATGCGCACATTTGCATTTGGGTTAGCAGCTAATTTTCCATTGATAGCGGTATCCACTTCTTCCCAGGTTGTATTTTTCATACCGCGATCGCTTTTCACCATTGGATTGCGATAACGGGCTGTATCATACAAACTTAACACTGCAGCCTGCACACGTGCAGATGTTCCACCTTTTGTGATTTGTGAATCTTTGTTACCCTCAATTTTAATCGGGCGACCTTCACGGGTTTTCACAAGGATGCTACAGTAGTCACCACCTGCATAATACGTAGATGCATACCAGGTAGCGATACCAGGTATTACATCTTCCGGCTTAAACACGTAAGGTGCTACTTTTTTTACCGGGATTTCGCATCCGGCAGCTACAGTGGCTGCGGTAAGACTGAATCCGACTACTTTAAGGAAATCGCGACGAGAAGCCTGCAGTGAATCATTTTTTTCATCAAAAAATTCAACCGGTATTTCCTGATTAAACTCGTGTTGAGCGAGTTCCATAAATTCCGGCTCCTGCTTTAACTCTTCAAGGCCTTTCCAGTATTTTTTGTCTGCCATCTGGTTATGGTTAGATTTGAGCTAATGTAAATGAAATCAATAGTGACATTTCTGACATTCAGTTGCACCAATGTCAACCGCTTTTACGTTTTCTATTTCGCCATTTTTCAGTTTTTCATGTAACACGGCATATGGCTTATAGAAATCGTTAGTGGTAAAGTTTACGTTTGAATTGCGGTGACAGTTGATACACCATCCCATCGAGAGGTTTTCCTGTTGTTGAACAACATCCATTTCCTGAATCTGACCATGACAAGTTTGACATTCGATACCACCCACTTTTACGTGTTGAGCGTGGTTGAAGTAAACATGATCAGGAAGGTTGTGGATTTTCACCCATTCAATTGGCTTAGGCTCACTTTCATATTTGAGCGTTGAAGGGTTGAAGCCGATATAGCTATAGATTTTCGCAATTTCTTTATCGTAAACCGCCTTTGGGTAGTTTGGATCTGTTCCGGAAACACCCTGAATATTATAGTGGCAGTTCATACACACGCTTAATGATGGAATTACGGCAGCTTTGCCTCGTTCAGCGCCTACGTGGCAATATTTACAATCAATTTGATTGATACCGGCGTGTACTTTATGAGAATATAAAATCGGTTGTTCAGGTGCATATCCTTGCTGACGACCCAAAGATGTTGCGCTGTTCCACATCGATACGCTCAACCAGCAGAGCAATAAAATACCGATGAGGCCTACTAACGGGCGGAAACGGCGTTGACGGAACCACGGGGTTTGGTCAGGAGCCGGGTCATCATATTTCTGATGCACCATCACATTCAGATACTTCACGGCACGCGACATAATCATAGCGATTATGGCAAGCGCAATGATGAGTATCCAATACAATTGGGTATTATCTTTTTTAGCCTCAACCGGACCAGCCGCTGTATCTACCGGAGGTGCCGCTTTACGTGCAGCCTCTGCGTCGATATACACAAGGATATCGGCGATATTGGCATCCGTCAGTTCAGGAAATGCAGGCATCACTGAGCCATACTCTTTGTAAAGAGCATTAGCATACTTGTCGCCTGTAGCCAGGAATGACTGAGAATTCTTGATCCACGCGTAAAGGTTGGTACTATCCGTCCAGCGCTCGCGCACCCCCTGAAGGGCCGGGCCAGTCATCTTTTTATCGATAAGGTGGCATCGCTGACACTTACTTTGGAATAGTTCCTTGCCTTCTGCTTCGCCGGCAAACGCAGTGTTTACCGTTGTCACAAACGCGAAGAAAAACAAACCGGTCAGTAGGCGTCTGAAGGTCGTCTGGTTCTTCAACTGCACAATCGTGTAATTTTTAAGTTTAAGGATTTGGCTGATTTCTAAAAACCCGTGCAAAGCTAACCACCAACCTCCAAAAGTTTAACAAAACATTTAAAATTTTTTTGGGTGTTTTACGTCACAATCAAACCCTTTCTCTGCAAGGATTTCAGACGTCAAAAAACCACTCTTTAGACCCATTCTAAATTGCGGGTATGGGTTATGCACATATAATCACACAAAATATCGCCTTTGGCCATCAAAGGCTGGCACAGTTTTGTATAGTTAACTTTGCAAAGACAGGAGGATATATGAAACCACTTATTTACGTTTTAGCCAGTATTGTAATTTTAGGAAGCGGATGCAAGGTTGCAGAAAAGGAATTCCGGAAGGGTAACTATGATGAAGCCATCGACATTTGCGTAAAGCGACTGATTGACAATCCAGACAAGTCGGAGTACATCATTTTGATGGAAGATGCCTTTTACCGGGCAAATACGGAAGACTTAGATGCAATTAAGGCCTTGCATACAGAAGGCCGTCCTGACAGGTGGGAGTCAGTTTATCACATATACGAAGGTATTTACAACCGTCAGCAAAAAATTGCCCCTCTTATGCCCCTTTATGTAGGAGCTGAGGAGCGGGATGCCGAATTTAAGTTCGTAGATGCTATTGGTGAGTTGAACAATGCCAAAAAGAACGCCGCTGCGTATTGGTATGCAGCAGGCTCAGAAAAACTAGCCACGGGAGATATGTATAAGGCAAGAGAGGCCTACTACCTCCTCAGCAATATTTACCGGTTTTACGCGACCTATAAGAATGTTGATGACCTCATTAATGAGGCTAAACAGAATGGTACAGCCGATGCCTTGTTTATGATTACAGATCGCAGCAGCGGCAATTACAATTATGCAGTTCAACAGGAAATTGACGGATTTGCGGTTCAGGAAGAAAACGGCACCTGGTATAGATTACACAATGCCTTTCCGGCAGATGAAGCTGATTATACAGTTGAGCTGGTTGTGCGGCAGGTGGAGGCTTTCCAGGACAGGGTGAGCACCAACAGATACCAGGAAAGCAAAGAAATTGTGGATGGCTATGAGTATGTGTATGATGCGGAGGGCAACAAAGTATTAGATAGTCTCGGCAATCCTGTAAAGGTGCCTGATTATAAGACTGTAACCGCTTTTGTAACGGAAACCTGGCAGGAAAAGGTTGCAACTGTAAGCGGCGAAATCTTATACAAAGACAGAAATGGTTCCGTTTTGCGCAGCATACCCGTTGAAAGCGATGCTGTTTTTCAGAACTATTATGCTGTTGCCACCGGTTTTTACGAGGCCCTAACCCCGCAAAGCAAACAGAAAATTGGTGGTCAGCCTGTGCCTTTCCCACCTGATGATGTGCTGCTTGTGGATGCGGTAAAGCAGCTCAAATGCAATGTTGATGCGGTGTTGCATGATTATAATGAACAGTATTTAGGTCGATAATAACCCGAATGGTCAGCCCGCCTGTATGTCCGCATGCAGGCGGGCTGTTTTTTTACAAGTATTGCCATGTTCCTGTAAATTTTTCTGCTTTCATGCTAAAACCCCTCGGTTGAACGTTACCTGAACGACCTGCCTGTCGGAACAAGAATAGAATGTCGTTTAAATTTGTCGCGTGAAATCAAGACTACTCTCTGTATTTCTGACGGTATTTTCGTCAGGAATTATATCTCCATTGTTAGCGCAGGTGTATACCATTAGCGGCTATGTAACGGATGCAGCATCCGGTGAAAACCTCATCAGTGCTACTATAGTAGACAAACGCGATTATGCGGGAGCCGTTGCCAATAATTATGGATTCTTCAGTTTAACCGTTCCTGCAGGAGATTTAACGGTGTTGTGTTCCTATATTGGTTATACCACCCAGGAAAAAGCGATTTCATTAAAGGGCGATACCACCATTCATTTTACACTTCAGGCATCAGCCGAATTAGAAGAGGTGGTTGTGCAGGCCGAACGTTCGGGTGAACAATTTCAGGAGCGCACGCAAATGAGTACGATTGAAATTCCCATAGAGCAAATAAAAGCGTTGCCTGCATTTTTAGGTGAGGTTGATGTGCTGAAAACATTGCAATTATTACCCGGTGTTTCCGGAGGTACGGAGGGCACGAGTGGATTTTTTGTTCGTGGAGGATCCCCTGATCAGAATTTAATTTTGCTGGATGGCGTGCCTGTTTATAATGCTTCCCATTTATTTGGATTCTTCAGCGTGTTTAATGCAGACGCGATTAATAAAGTTACTTTAATTAAGGGCGGATTTCCGGCGCGATATGGCGGACGATTATCCAGTGTGGTTGATATCCGCATGAAAGAGGGCAATATGCAATCCTTTCACGGTGAGGGCAGCATCGGATTAGTGGCAAGCCGGCTGACATTAGAAGGCCCTATTATTAAAAACAAAACCTCTTTTATTGTTTCTGCACGTCGCACGTATATCGATTTAATTGCCCGTCCATTTATGGATTTAGAAAATGGCGACAGGCAGGGTTATTATTTCTATGATTTAAATGCAAAAATCAATCACAAATTTTCAGATAAAGACCGGTTATATATTAGCGGATATTTTGGTCGCGATGAAGCTTACTTCACCAGCAAATATCAATATTCAGAAGACAGTGAACGCGAGGATGATTCAGGTTTATCGTGGGGTAATGCTACCGCTGTTGCGCGATGGAACCATGTAATCAATAAACGTATTTTCAGCAATCTGACGGCCACCTTTACTGATTATTCTTTTCAGATTTACAGCAACAATGAAGAGATTTTTGAGGACGGCACAACTTCATCCTTTGGCTTTCGATATTTTTCCGGTATTAGTGACTGGAGTTTAAAATATGATGTTGATTTTATTCCACGTCCCAACCATTATTTAGTATTTGGGGCATCAGCCACTTACCATACTTTCAGACCAGGCGCCAGTCAATTTGAATCGAACAGTCCGGATTTTGAGTTCCCTGATGTTGAGTTAGGTTCGGCAAATGTGTATGCAACCGAACTGGATGTATTTGCTGAAGATGATTGGGAGATCAACCCCAAGTGGAAAGTGAATTACGGTTTACACACAAGTGGTTTTTATGTAAATGAAACCTTTTACCCTTCCCTTCAACCGCGCATTAGCGGCCGTTATTTAATTAACGAATCTTTATCAGTGAAGGCATCCTTTGCAACGATGACACAATTTATTCATTTACTTACAAACAGTGGCATTGGTCTTCCAACGGATCTATGGGTGCCGGCAACGGATAGTGTGCCACCACAAAACAGCTGGCAACCAGCTTTAGGTATTGCCTGGCAGTTTAAAGAAGGTTATGAAGTGAGCGTTGAAACATACTACAAAAAAATAAACGGCATTATTGATTATAAAGATGGTGCCAGTTATCTGGAGGATGGATTTGAAGACTGGCAAAGCAAAGTTGAAAGTGGAGAAGCCCAGGCATATGGAGCAGAATTTTTTATTCAGAAACGTCACGGCGATTTAACCGGATGGGTAGGCTATACTTTATCGTGGAGTAATCGTCAATTCCCGACAATCAATTTAGGAGAGCGTTATCCATTTAAATATGATCGCAGGCATGATTTTGAAATTGCCGCTGTTTATCAAATTAATGACCACATTTCTGTATCGGGCACATGGGTGTATAGTAGCGGACAACCCATTAGTTTGCCAATTGCTAAATACGAAGGTTTATATGGACAAACTTTGTTTGCTTACGAGGGCAGGAATGGATATCGCATGCCGGATTATCATCGCTTAGATGCCAATATTTCTTTCACTAAACAAAAAGAAAAATATGAACGCACCTGGAATATTGGTGTATACAATGCCTATAACCGTTATAATCCCTTCTTCGTGTATGTAGCCTATGATTATTTGACGAACACGAATAATTACACACAGGTGAGTTTATTTCCCATCATTCCAAATGTTTCTTATGAATTTAAATTTTAATCCGATGCGTTTATTTTCCATTTTTGTTTTGGTGGCTGCTATTGGTTTTAGTGGTTGTGAAAAAGTGATTTACCTGGAAGTAGAAACGCAGGAAAATAAACTCGTAGTAAACACCACACTTGCACCAGGCGATTATGCCTCTTCACGTGTAACATTAAGTGCAGACCCGTTGGCATTAAGTTTTGATGGATTAGGTGTTTCAGATGCTACCGTAACGATAACCAGAAATGGAAACACCTCTTTTGTTTTAGATAATTATGGCGATGGCGCCTACGGTCTGGAGCCGGAAGCGCATTTGGTAGAGCCGGGTGATGCATTAACCATGACGGTTACTGCACCAGGGAAGGATCCCGTTGAAGCAAGCACTACCATACCGAATCTGGTACCCATTACATCAGTTCAAATTTTAGATACAACCTATAAAACCTATAGTTATTCTTCAGTTGATCCCGACGGTAATATTGTGATCATTGACACCTTAATTCCCTACTATCAAATTGAGCTGATTTTTACCGACCCGGAAGAATCAAACCAATACGGATTGACTATATTATATGAAGATGCCGTATTTACTGTAAATGCCTGCTTCACAACCAGTAATCCAATTTTTGGTTTAGATAATAGTTGGGTATCTAACAACCTGGAGGAGAACGGCGAGGTGACCATATGCGATGAAATACGTTTCCCTGATTATGCGAATAATGGACAGGAAATCAGAATCGTTGTTGATGTTTTCGCCATTGAAACCTTGTTCGCAACAGAGCCTAAATTTAAATTTGTGTTATCTAATTTGAGCGACGAATATTATTCTTATCTGGCATCTTCCATGTTACAGGAAGGCAGTAATGGAGACCCCTTTAGTGAACCTGTTGTCGTGTATTCAAATATTCAGGGAGGCTTTGGCATATTTGCCGGGTTTACCAAAAGTATTGCAGAAATCGCATTGTAATCACAATACGCCCCTTCTTAGCGTTAGAAAAGTGGGGCGTAGGTATATACAGTTGTTTTTCATTTAATCATCATTAAACTATCTGCTATGAAAAAGCTTCTCAGTATTTGTTTTGCATCAGCCTGTATGTTTGCGGTACAGGGTCAATCAACAACACCTGTATATCTGACCCAGCCTGAGGTTCCCTATATTGAAGTTCGCGGAAGTGCTGAAATGGAAATAATACCAGATGAAATATATGTTTCCGTAACATTACAGGAGCGCTTCGATGGCCGAACCAAAGTGACGATGGGCGAGCAGGAACAAAAATTCATGGATGGTATTACGGCATTAGGCATTCCCAAATCAGATGTGAGTTTGAGTGATGCAGATGCAGATTTTGAAAAGTTTTTATTGAAAGAAGATGCGTCTTTAACCTCCAAGAACTATTTGGTTTTAGTTCATACGGCAGAAATGGTATCCAAGCTGTATAGTAAGCTTGCAGAAATAGATGCTGAGAATGCCTATATCGCGAAATTAAGTCATTCAAAAATTGAAGAATATCGCAAAGAGGTTAAAATCAATGCCATAAAAGCTACACACGAAAAAGCCGGATATTTACTTGAAGCAATCGGAGAAGAACTTGGTCAGCCCTTGGAAATAACTGAAATATCAGAAACCCCCGAGAAGAAAACATACGGCTATTCGCAATATGCCAATACAAATTATAGTATGGATGCTTTTTCGCCGGATTTAAGCGGAATTGGATTTGAAAAAATTAAATTGCGGTATGAGTTTTATGGGAAGTTTGCGATAAAATAAATTATTCAGAATCAACCAAATAAAATGCCCGGATAGCAACGCACTATCCGGGCATTTTTATACACCATAGTTTACTTCAGCATAATTGCTTTAGAAGTTGAAAATTTCTCACCCGACACTTTTACAAGATATATGCCACCGGATGTCTGTAACTCGATTGGTGCAGATGCCTGGGCAAGGTTTGAACAATATATACGTTCGCCGCTCATTGTGAATACCTCAACCTGCAAATCGCCATTTGAAAGCACAGCATCACATTTAATATAAATGAGATTATTATAACTATATATTTCAGCCTCTGGTTGCGCCTGGTGAATATCTGTGTAAGTTCCAGACGTTTGTCCGGTGAGAATAAACCGTTCGGGTTCTGACTCGTAGGCAAAATCGTGAATAATAAATTTACTTAAAGAATCTTCTACAGAGCAACGCACCCAACCATAATGCATGTTGCCGTCATCCGATTTAAAGTGAACACCTATAAACTGTTCTGTCAAAACAGGAACCCAATGCCCAAGCGAATGCTCAACCTCATTATCATCAATCGTGCGCGCAATTAAACCCATTACTTGCCAATCTGCATCCTGAAAACTCATCATAATGCCAACCGGATAATAAAACGGTATTGCATAAGGTCTGAAAGTATCAACCATTGAATACAAAACAGAGCCATTATAAAACCAGCTGCCGGCCACTTCAACATTCACGGGATTGGGGAGTTCGAGATCCAATCGGTTTCCATAGAGTACCTGATAATAATCTGTAGCATAAATAAATCTATGCAACTCAAAATACAATTCATCGCTACCGTTCTGATCCAAATCTAAATAGGCAAAATCATCATCCAATTGCAAAACAGGATCGGGTTCAGGATTCGTGTAAATGATATCTGCAGAAACCTTAAAGCATGACAAAAGGGCTGAGGCCATAAGTCCATACTCTTTCAAGGTAAACCGAGCATTTGCCATGTGTTTCATAAGATTATAAATTTAGTGTATACCTGTTTATCCCCTATTCCTAATTCAACAAAATACATACCTGATGCGGAAAGTGAAATTATTGTATCTAAATGCTGCATGGCCGGCAATTCAAATACCAAATTTCCTAAAGCATCGAAAATCATACAATAATCAAATGCGCCAGGGTATAATAAGTGAACGTTAGAAACAGCAGGATTCGGAAATACCAAAATGGCAAGTTCATCATATGTTTGTCCGATAGTCCAGTTGTAAGGAGCACCCCAGCCAAAACATCCATCCTCAAACTGCACATGCACCGAATACATACCGTACTCAAGCGGCAAATAAGTCTGATGAATAGCACCGGGTATAATAGTATTGTTGAAATACCATTGGTAGGCCAAACCTTCAGGTGCCACCAATCCAAATTCCGTTAATGTTATCGGATAATCTAAAGTGCTGCAATCGGAAGACTTTGCAATAAAATAATCTGGTTGAGTAGACAATTGAATATTGATTAAGGTATCCAATCCAAAAATTAAAGTATCCTGATATAATCTATTTTGGTAAATGATATTCCCATATGTATCCCACAAAACCCTTGGTGTGGATGGCCATTCCATTGGAATAAGAAAACCTGAAATTGGCTCTAGCGGCTCTTGAAAGGAAACAACCAAAGGATCGCAACAGGGTGGGTCTGCTACCAATGTATCACCATTGATTGGGAAACTATCGTACAAAATAACACCAATCGTAATGCGTCCTATAGGTGAAACAGCAAATGTCATTTCATCAGCTTCATAATTACCGGGAATAGTATCAGCATATACAGGCAAACCCTGGTCACTCAAATGTGCCACAAACCGTTTTTCAGTTTCCAAAGCATTTATTGTATCGGCACCAATAATTGCCATTTCATCTTCAATATTGCCCCATATATAGATTTCTTTTCCAAAAGGTTCGAAATCTAAAATAGATTCATTCTGAGCACAAATAGTTGTGGCATATTCAACAGTACCTTGCCTGTTACATCGACCAACAAAATATTCATCATGCCAGGGAGCAGATAATACGAGTGTGATGTTTCCAATTGAATACGTATCTATATCAAATCCCCCAGAAAAGTAAACGTCCCCCAGATTATTGCCTTCGATACTAAAGTCCTCCGTGCGTTCGTCTAAAAGAAAAGCCCAGTCGGCAGCGTTGGCCTCATTGAAATGAGCGATAAACGGTTTTGTTTTTTCTTCTTCATTTACCAAAACGTATCCTCCTAAATCAAGAGAGAGGCACCAACTTTTCATTATACCAGCCAGAAAAAATCCACCTACAGCATCGCTCTCAATTCCTATGGGTTCAAAATCGGAACCGGTAAAAAGATGATACCATTCCAGGACTCCATCAGCTTTAAACTTCAATATAAAATTAAATTCACCTGCATCCGGGAGATACAATTTATGGTCATCTACCCATAATTCACCACTATTACATGCACCTAGAACATACACACCACCATCTATTCCAAATTGAGCCGAAATAATCTCTACCTCACTTAATGCGTATGGCGATTGATAATTATGCATCAGCTTCAGCCAGCGCAAGGAACCATCTGAATTAATTACCGCTAAATAATCATTAAAAATTGAAAATTCATCGGTATTAATCAGCATGTAATCTCTAATAACAATTGCCGGACTTTCAGTATTACCCGCAATGAGTACATTACCCTTATGATCTGTGTCGATAATAGAAATGGGGTCATTTTGAGTCCCATGCACTGAAACACCCCAGCTCCAATTTGGTATCTGAGCAAGTGCTGGTTTAATAAGATCTAAACAGCACATCAGGCAGCAAAAGGCAAGCCTGGAAATAAAAAAACCCCGTCTATGGTTCATGAGCAGGTTTTTTTAAATAGTGATGGAACAATCGAAGGTATACAAAAAAAAGAAGCCTTCGGTTAAGAAGACTTCTATTTCTTTAAACAGGTTGTATGCAGCTTATGCTTTCTCCACTCCCTCGACCAGCACACTCACCGTATTATTTACCACCTCAACGAAACCACCTTTAATGGTGTAGATGATATTTTCTTTGCCGGTATTCACACGCATTTTCCCGGTTGCCAGGGCGGCAATCATCGGTGCGTGGTTGTTCAACACTTCAAAAGATCCGGTGATACCGGGCATTTGAACGCCTACGGCTTCTCCACTATAAATCTTTTTCTCAGGTGAAAGGATTTCGAGTTGCATACTATACGTTTACCTGATTGGATTATTTTTTCGCGTCAGCGAGTAATTTTTTACCTTTTTCGATAGCATCATCAATTGTTCCTACCAAGTTGAATGCTGCTTCAGGATATTCATCCACTTCACCGTCCATAATCATATTGAAACCACGGATAGTTTCTTCGATTGGAACGAGAACGCCTTTCAAACCGGTAAACTGTTCTGCCACGTGGAATGGTTGAGATAAGAAACGTTGAACACGACGTGCGCGACTTACAACGAGTTTATCTTCTTCGCTCAATTCTTCCATACCGAGGATCGCGATGATGTCCTGCAATTCTTTGTAACGCTGTAAGATACCTTTTACGCGCTGAGCACAGTTGTAGTGCTCTTCGCCAACGATATCGGCAGACAGGATACGAGAAGTTGAATCCAGAGGGTCAACCGCAGGGTAGATACCTAACTCAGAGATTTTACGGTTTAATACCGTTGTAGCATCCAAGTGCGAGAAGGTAGTTGCAGGAGCCGGGTCAGTTAAGTCATCCGCAGGTACATAAACGGCCTGTACAGATGTGATTGATCCGCGTTTAGTTGATGTAATACGCTCTTGCATCAAGCCCATTTCAGAAGCCAGTGTAGGCTGATAACCTACCGCTGATGGCATACGACCTAATAGAGCCGATACCTCAGAACCTGCTTGTGTGAAACGGAAGATATTATCGATGAAGAACAGGATATCACGTCCTTTAGCTTCGTTTGGATCGCCATCGCGGAAATATTCGGCAACGGTAAGACCTGACAAGGCTACACGAGCACGTGCTCCCGGTGGTTCGTTCATCTGACCGAATACCAGTGTTGCCTGACTTTGAATTAATTGATCATAATCAACTTTACTGAGGTCCCAACCACCTGCTTCCATAGAGTGTTTGAATTCCTCACCATATTTAATAACGTTTGATTCGATCATCTCACGGAGCAAGTCGTTTCCTTCACGAGTACGCTCACCTACGCCGGCGAAAACCGACATACCTGAGTAACCTTTCGCGATATTGTTGATCAACTCCATGATCAATACCGTTTTACCTACACCTGCACCACCGAAAAGACCGATTTTACCACCTTTTGCGTATGGTTCAATCAAGTCGATAACCTTAATACCGGTGAAAAGAACCTCAGATTCTGTTGATAAATCTTCATATAGAGGCGGTTTGCGGTGAATTGGATAACGCAGTTCAGAGTTTACAGGCTTCATACCATCAATGGCAGTACCTACCACGTTGAACAAACGACCACGAATATTATCTCCTGTAGGCATAGAAATGTTCTGACCAAGGTCAGTAACAATTGCTCCGCGAACAAGACCATCGGTAGAGTCCATGGCGATAGTGCGCACGCTGTCTTCTCCTAAGTGCTGCTGCACTTCGAGATAAAGTGATTCGCCGTTTTCACGCTTAACCTCCAGCGCGTTGAGGATCTCCGGGAGATTGCCTTCTTCGAAAGCCACATCGACTACGGCGCCGATGATTTGCTTGATTTTTCCTGTTCCAGGCATGGTATGTAGACTTTAATGTACGTTTTTGAAATCCGCCGCAAAGATAGGGGTTTGTTGTTAAATGGACAAGAAAAGTGTTTGGAAGTGCGGAGGTGGAATGCAGAAGGTGTCGACGTGTCGACGTTCCGACGTGTCGACGTGGAATGCAGGTGTGTAAGTGTGGTCCGCCGTACGGCGGATGGTGTGTGGAAGTGTGCGAATGGAGGAGGTGTTGACGTGCGGAGGTGCGGACGGAATGCAGAAGGTGTCGACGTGTCGACGTTCCGACGTGTCGACGTGGAATGCAGGTGTGTAAGTGTGGTCCGCCGTACGGCGGATGGTGTGTGGAAGTGTGCGAATGGAGGAGGTGTTGACGTGCGGAGGTGCGGACGTGCGGAGGTGCGGACGTGCGGAGGTGCGGACGTGAATGCAACTGTGTTCAGGTGTTTCCGCCATACGGCGGATTCAGGTGTTCAGGTTAGTAAAATTCAATATGGCCACATAGGGAAGACAAAACCACTAACCAGCCCCATCGGGACGACACATTCACTATCAAGCCATAGCCGCGTCTTATAACCTCCAACCAGCCCCAGGGGGGCGACACATCCACTAACAGGACTATACAGCAATAAAAAACAGCCCCATCGGGGCGACACAACGGCCCTTGTGAAACTACCCCGTCTATCGCAACCAAACTTTGCGGTCACATGTGAAGCAGAATTATTTATTGGTTACGAACCACTTTACCATATCAATGCAATCACAGTATTTAATCCCCTTAAGTACATTATGGAAATAATTTGGCCAAAAAGCGGAACTTTGCAACGGGCATACCTTTTAGTGTGTCTGTGCCGTTAATGATGGAACTATTCCGCATGTTTGACAGTCGAGGGGGTGCCCGTGTGTTGTCGCCGAAAAGGTTGGTAACCGTTTTTTTCGTCTTGGTTTGTTTGATGAGCTTGTCTGCAAATTGCTTCGGACAAACAACTGCCGTTCCGGTAGATTCAACCCGAAAAAAAGGTAAATTTTTTCCTTCTCCCCTACTTGGATATACACCTGAAACCAAATGGTATTTCGGAGCCGGTTTTGTGTGGTATTTACCTCCATCAAAAAAATTCCCGAACAGTAACCCTTCTGTTATTAAAGCCGTTGCTGTTTATACCACCAACAAACAAATCGAAAGTAATATTAACGGAGAAAGCTGGTTCAGAAATAATTTGTACAAACTGGATTATTCGACCAGCTACTATAAATTCCCCAATGCTTTTTATGGTATCGGAAATAATACCTTAATCAGCAACCGGGAAACGTATGGGTTTGATTTCTTCAATATTTTACTCAATGCCCAGCGACGCACACTCGGGAAATATTTTGTGGGCGGACGATTGTTTTTAGAACACACCGATATGTATGATATCCAGCCCGGCGGGTATTTTGATTCGGTGGAGATTACAGGAGAAGACGGCGGATTAAATACCGGATTAGGGCCCTGGATTACTTATGATACACGTGATAATATTTATTTTCCGGTTAAAGGAATGCTAGCCAATATTTCGGCTGTTGCGCACACAAAGTATTTGGGTAGTGCTTACGATTACATGCATTATGAATTCGAATACAGCAAATTCATGAAAATTTTTAAAAACGATGTATTTGCTTTTAATGCCTATGTTGAATGTGTACCGGGTGATGCCCCATTTAACCGACTGGCCGAATTAGGTGGTGATAAAAATATGCGCGGCCATTTTGAAGGTAGGTATCGCGATGTGAACTATGCAACCCTGCAAGCTGAATATCGGGCCACTTTGTGGAAATATTTTGGCTTTACCGTGTTTGGCGGAATCGGAGAAGTTGCCCATACATTTAATGATTTTTCATTGAGCGGTTTAAAGTATAGCTACGGCGTAGGCGGCCGTTTATTCATCGTACCTGAAGACAAGGTGAGCCTGCGTGTGGATTATGGTTTTGATGGAGAAGGCCATGACGGTGTATATATTACCTTCCGAGAGGCCTTTTAGCGATTTCAGACACAACGGCACATTCCTGTGGGTGATGAGTCTGGAATTGATGTGACAATACCTTATTTTTACGGCAATGCAAATAGAGTTTAACCTGTTTTACCACCTCGGAAAATTCCTGATCATGATCAGACGCATGTTTTCGCGTCCTGAACGTTGGCAAATGTTTATCCGGGAGTTTTTCCGTCAAATGGTAGATATCGGTGTTGGCTCAGCTTTTATTGTACTTTTAGTTTCCATTTTTATCGGTGCGGTAACAGCCGTGCAAACAGCCTATCAGTTATACGGTACACCATTTGTTCCCTCATCATATATTGGATTGATTGTACGGAATACGGTAATTTTTGAATTAGCCCCAACCTTTACTGCATTAATTCTCGCCGGAAAAGTGGGATCTAACCTGGCATCAGAATTAGGTTCAATGCGTGTTACTGAGCAAATTGATGCTTTAGAAATCATGGGCGTGAATACAGAAAGTTATTTGATAGCCACACGGATTTTTGCCGCATTGGTTACCATTCCAATCCTGGTTGCCATTGCCAGCTTCGCAGGTATAATGGGCGGTTACGCTGCTACTGCGGCCGGCTCTTATTATAATGTTGAAGATTATGTGCAGGGCATCCGGATGTTTTTTCATCCCTTTGATGTACAGTTAATGTTTATCAAATCATTCGCCTTCTCCTTTATCGTATCCTCCATTTCGTGCTACATGGGTTATTATGTGCAGGGAGGTAGTGTAGAAATAGGACGTGCAAGCACAAAGGCGGTAGTATATAGTTGCATTTTTGTTTTACTGGCAGATTATGTGATAGCAGAATTATTGCTGTGATAGAAATCAGAAACATATCAAAATCATTTGGCGAACAGCATGTGTTACATGATGTTTCAGCCGTATTTGAATCAGGTAAAACAAACCTGGTAATTGGCATTTCCGGATCAGGGAAAACGGTTCTGATGAAAATCATGACCGGACTTATTTCACCTGATCAAGGTGAGGTTTTTTTTAACGACCGTAGCTTCTTTGACCTGTCGAGAGCCGAACAAAAATTATTGCGCCGTGAAATCGGGATGTTGTTTCAGGGCTCTGCCTTATTTGACAGTTTAACGGTAGAAGAAAATGTGATGCTACCTTTAAATATGTTCAGTAATGCAACAGCAAAAGAAAAGCTGAACAGAGTGAATTTCTGTCTCGAACGCGTTAACCTCTCAGGCTCCAATAAAAAATATCCGGGTGAGTTATCAGGTGGCATGAAAAAACGTGTAGGTATTGCGCGAGCCATCGTTTTAAATCCAAAATATTTATTTTGTGACGAACCGAACTCAGGGTTAGACCCACGCACTTCCATTGTTATTGATGATTTGATTATTGAAATCACCAAGGAATATAATATGACCACCATCATCAACACGCACGACATGAACAGCGTGATGGAAATTGGTGAAAAAATTGTATTCTTATTCAAAGGCCAGAAAGACTGGGAAGGAAACAGCAGTGAAATTCTCAGCGCAACAGATGAGAATCTGAACGCCTTTATTTTCGCATCTGACTTTTTACGCGAAGCGCGAGATGCTTTGAAAGAGAAAAAAGGGTTAATGTAATTGTAAACACATTTCTATTGGCTTTTAGAATGGTTGTTTTACTGCTTTTTTCCAATATCAAATGCAAGACTCACATTACACCCCATCACAAAATTAAATGTTGCAGTGGTATAGGTTTGCTCGGTAGATACAAAGGCTACTGATTCGTTAACAACCGGAATCCGTTCACTTATCCATGGAACAATAGAAATATTGGAGGCCGAATGCTTGAATGGTTTAATTTCATAACCTACTACAGGCCCCACACGAACAACCACATTATTGCTTAATTCTTGAGTAGATTTATATTCAATTTCCATTTGCTGGTAAATTGCCTCAACCCCAATAAATAAACCGGAAGGCTTGCTCAATAAGCGATAATATCCACCTTGAACAAAGTAGCTCCTGGTTTCGTAAAAAAACTCGCTGTCCGGATTTAAAAAATCAGGTAATTCATTACGACCGCCATCCAGAAAAAATCGATTTTGACCATGCGTATATACTCCCCATACACTGAAGCCTTTGGCCATAAAGTCAAACATATCCATTTGCACCGCAATGGTTTTGACTGTAGAGTCAGTATCCGAGGCCTGTGCCGCTCGGATTCCCATAAACAGGAGTAATACTAAGAAGGTTTTTTGCATGACAACTTTTGCACAAAGTTACTTGCATGTATGCAAGCAACAATTTGCATTTGCAAAAAAATCACTTCAACTGAGCACGAATTTTGCTGAGTGAAGCATTGTTAATGCCAAGCCAGGAAGAGATATATTTCAACGGTATTAATTTTACCATTTCGGGTGCATTTTGCAGCATGAAATGATACCTTTCCGTTGCATTCATCGATTGAAACATTAACATTCGGTTTGCTACCTGATTATAGGCAGATTCAAGAATGACGGTCTCGAGTTTTGCAATGGCAGGTCGTTCCGACTTCAGTTGCTCAAACTGGTCGATTCGGATGGCAAATAATACACTGGGTATTACCGTTTGCAGATGCGTTTCTAAAGGTATCTGCGATTGTAGAAGCATTGGAAAATTTACCTCATTTGAGAAATAAAATTCGAGGGTTTGCTCCTTGTTATGAAGAATGGCGAATTTTCTGATTAAGCCATCCACCACATAATACAATTTCTTTGAACCCATCTCCGGGCCAGAAAATACCCGATTCTTTTCTACTTCCATTTTAATGATAATGGCATCCAATGCCGATTTATCCTCGACTGGTAATTGATAAATTAAATCCTTAATTGATATAGAGGATGCAGGCATAGGGTTTGCCGGAAATGATTGAATTAAGCATACAAATATGACAAGATTTCTTTACAATCAATACATGTATTATAAAAATACCCGAATACCACTTTTTAGCCATAGGATTCGCTCACTTGCTTCAGGATACTTTTGTAGGACCTTCTGAGCGATGGTTTTATTCTCCTTAAAATGTGACCAGCCATGCTGATGAATAGGAATTATCTGAGCTGGTTCGAATAATTGTGCTGCCAGCAACAAGTCGTTAGAATGCATGGTAAACCGTCCCCATCCGCTTAGGTATCTAAATTGTGCTGATCCAACATGAAAAAAAGCGATATCAATTTTAGGAAACCTGTGGTTGATGACATGCATGCCCCTAAAAAAAACAGTATCTCCCGATATATAAATACATTTCAATTCTGGTTCAGGACATTCGATAATAAATCCTGTTACCGGTCCGCTTAAAAATGACGGCATCCACGAAGGATGGTGTTGGGCAGGCACTGCTGTAATGCGTAATTTATTCTTATTTGGTGTATATACTGTAATTGTTTCCCAGGGTGCTAAACCTTGTATGCGTGGCATCGCTTTTTGAGCTGCAGGTGTTGAAAGTATCATCGGGATTTTATCTGCAACTTTTCTACCCGCCTCGTCAAAATTATCTTTGTGTTGATGATGACTCAATAATAAAACATCAATATTTCCGATTTGCTCAACTGTTAGTGCAGGCATCCCTGTTTTTTTCGACCAGGCACCAAAACCATGATGATACCATTTTCCCGGTGCATCAAATACCGGATCTGTTAATAGGCGCAACCCATCAATTTCCAATAACATGCAGGCCGTATCGATATGCGTAACAGAAATTGGCATACTTATTTATCAGATGCAGGATTTTCTAATCGGTTTTTAAGCGCGGCATTCATTTGGGTGAAATTCGTACACGCATCCGTGAACACTTTTTCGCCATAGTGTTTACCAAACCAGCCGCCCCAATTTTCACCTTGTGTCAATAGGGTCGTGTGCGCATCTATTTCTTCCAATTTAAAATAATGCTGCACACTAAAAAACATCCCGGCACGGCCTCCCCAGGTTAATAATTTACCAGGTTCGTAGGAAAGTACTTTTGCTTTAAAATCATGTACATCTCCATCAACCGTTTTATAGGTAACCCGTATACGGTTATTCAATGTAAGTTCGCCTTCTATGTTGAGGATATAGGTATGCCATTCCGGATAGGCTTCCACCTTCACCAACTGTTGCCAAACACTATCAGCCGGCGCCTGGATTTGGATACTGGAAAGCACTTCCGCAGAGGTACAGGATATTTGCGCACCTGCAGAAGCGACAGCTCCCAAAACCAGCATAAGACTGAAATAAACCCGGACAATCATCATGAACCATTTGAATTGCGTATAAATTTGATGAATAAAATCGAGAGTTCAGCAGGCACTCGAATTTTTTTGTCAAATGTCATGTTTATCGATGAAACACGATTAAGTGTTACCAAGTATCTAAGGATGCACATTGATACCAACACACGCTTCTCATCAAATGCCTATTTGCATTTAATAGCAGCCATTTTATTTACCAAAGAAATGGATGATCCAATAACCCATAATAATAGAGGATATTATGCGTAGAATACAAGTCCATATGCAGGGTCAACTGATCCATTGCCGGAAAATTTTCTTCGAAATGATCACACCTTGCTGCGCAGGAAACACATCCTGTTAAAGACGCATAAAAAAGTGCGTAATACAGTTCCATCACCTCGCCTGATATACTGTCAGGCATATTAAAAATATCTGCCCGATGGGTTGCGCTGGATAATAACTCGTTATACCTGGCTAAGGCGTAAGTGCTATCCGCTAAAACCTCAACAGTGGCAAGATTAAAATTTGGGTTTACAGAAATACAGACACCTGAATCAATAACATGAACCATCAATTGCAAAATTTCTGTAGGAACATAAAATGAATCAACTGAAACCAAAGGTAAATTCACATAATACGAAAGTTGAAAATCAGTTTCTGATGTGCGAATAATCTGTATTCGGCTAACCATTGGTCCGAGGTCGAAAATTTCAGTAATTGAATCTGTTGCCCCTACTATAAACATATCGTACTTTACAACAGTATCCTGAATTTGCATATGCAAGTTTATATCAGAGGTAAGTTGCGTGTAACAACGATGAAAATTTGCATGTTGCTGTGCCTGCAAGCTAGTGACGGGTATCATCATAATACATAAGATTATTACGAGAACCCTCAATGGCACTGAAAACATCTGTGATATATAGTTAACCTTCAAAAGCAATGCATTCAAAGTTAGCAGGATCTTCAAAATAGACCCAGTTTGTTTCGCAAAATTCCCTGTATCTAAGCACCCCTCAATTCACTACTGTAAAACAGCTTTAGACTGATTGCGCATCCCCATCCCACACAAAATCTTTCCTTTGAAATTGAACCATTTGATTATTGGCCACATTCCTATTTTCGTCTTATCTTCGCGGCATGAGCGTTTTAGTAGGAAAACATACCCGTTTGGTGGTGCAGGGCTTTACAGGCAAAGAAGGCACCTTTCATGCAGAACAGATGATTGCCTATGGCACGAATGTGATTGGTGGGGTTACACCTGATAAGGGTGGTACCACACATCTCGACAGGCCGGTTTTCAATACCGTAGAAGATGCGGTTAAAAAAGAAGGCGCCAATACATCCATCATATTTGTACCGCCGGCATTTGCCGCTGACGCCATTATGGAATCTGCTGATGCAGGTATTTCAGTGATTGTGGCTATTACCGAGGGTATTCCGGTTCAGGATATGATTCGGGTAAAATCGTACATCGCCGACCGCAACTGCACGCTCATCGGACCAAACTGTCCGGGTATTATTACACCAGAAGAAGCAAAAGTGGGCATCATGCCCGGCTTTATACATAAAAAAGGCACTATTGGTATCGTTTCACGCTCCGGAACCTTAACGTACGAAGCGGTTGATCAGGTAACCAAGGCCGGTTTAGGTCAGAGCACCTGTATCGGTATCGGTGGCGACCCAGTTCCAGGAACAACCACACTGGATGCCGTTAAATTATTAATGGCCGACCCTGAAACCGAAGGCATTATCCTGATTGGTGAAATTGGTGGCACTATGGAAGCCAATGCAGCTAACTGGATTAAAGAATTTGGCACTAAACCCGTAGTTGGATTTATTGCCGGTCAAACAGCACCAAAAGGCCGCACCATGGGCCATGCAGGCGCCATCGTAGGTGGAAAAGACGATACCGCCGCCGCCAAAATGGAAATCATGCGCAATTGCGGCATCACCGTAGTAGAAAGCCCCGCCTATTTAGGAGAAACGATGTTGAAAGCGTTGAGGGGATGATTTGGTGAGTGGTGAGTAGTGAGTGGTGAGTGGTGAGAGCCTGCTATGAAGTGAAGCTTTTTGGAGCGCAGCGGCGAAAAGATTCTACTTCATAGGTGAGTAGTGAGTGGTGGAAGTGGAATGAGGAATGCTATAATGTAGACCAGTAATCAATCGCGAATAACCAGTCAAACCCACTCCAAACACCTCCAACCCACTACCTGATACCTGATACTTGATACCTGATACCCACTACCTGATACTTGATACCCAAAAAATATGTCATTACTAACCAACACAACCGTCCTGATCACTGGTGCCTCTCGTGGTATTGGTGAGGCGATGGCTATGCGTTTTGCGGAAGCCGGAGCACATGTTGCCTTTACTTATCTGAGCAGTGAATCGCGTGCACAGGCACTGGAAGAAAAGTTGCGCGCCATGGGCGTTAAAGCCAAAGGTTATAAAAGTAATGCAGCCGTATTCGCCGAAGCAGAAAAACTGGTGAATGATGTAATGGCCGATTTTGGCACGATTGATACACTTGTAAATAATGCCGGTATCACCCGCGATACGCTGATGTTACGTATGTCAGAAGAGGATTGGGATGCCGTGTTAGATACTAACCTCAAATCTGTATTTAACCTGACCAAATTTGCTATCAAACCGATGATGAAAGCCCGAAAAGGCAGTATTATCAATGTTTCATCTATCGTGGGTATGATCGGTCAGGCCGGACAAGCCAATTATTCAGCGTCGAAGGCTGGTATTATTGGATTCACAAAATCTATCGCTAAAGAATTAGGTTCACGCAATATCCGTTGCAATGCGATAGCGCCAGGGTTCATCGAAACAGATATGACCGGCGAGTTATCAGAAGAATTAAAGCAAACCTATTTCAAATCTATTCCACTTGGCCGTTTTGGTCAGGGGAAAGAGGTGGCTGATGTGGCAGTTTTTCTGGCTAGCGACATGAGCAGCTATGTAACCGGACAGGTTATTAGCGTGTGTGGTGCTTTAAATACCTAATTGCTATTTTCTTGGGTTTCAGTTTAAACGTTATCGGGTTGCCCATTGTGCAATCTGAAAAACTATGCCTAAATGTTACCATCTGTTAACCCGGCATATTTTTTAATTGTTATCTATATCCTAACTGCATGGGCAGTCGTTGTTATGTATATTCGCACTGTGCTTGAACAGGCATCTTTTTTGTTCATGCACCGGTAACATATGCAATTTCAGGTATTTACAGATCAACCGGCGTGGTTTTGGCTACTGTGTGTGGCAGGTGGTGTTGCTTTCGCAATGGGCATGTATTGGCGCGAACGCAAAGTGCTCAGTTATATCGAAAACAGGTGGTTGCGCAGAGGTATGTTTGCTGCGCGGTGTATAGCTTCTACCCTATTACTCTTTTTATTACTCGACCCATTTATTAAATCGAGCTCAAACGAAACTGAAAAGCCGGTTGTCGTGATGTTACAGGATAATTCTGCGAGTATCGGAAACGCCCTGACAGACTCTGTAGCCTATTTAAAACAATGGCGTGATTTACAAACCGCTTTAGGTGATGATTTTGATGTGCGCATGTATCCGTTTGGAGAACAATTAGGTGATGAATCTGCAGCACTTAATTTCCAATCGGCAACAACAAATATGTCGCAGGCCATACAGTCTATAAATAATTTATACGAACATGTACATGTTGCCGGTTTAATTGTTGCGAGTGATGGATTATATAATAGTGGCAGCAATCCTTTATATATAAAAAATGAAGTATCGGCACCCATTTACGCCATCGGTTTAGGCGATACCACACAAAAAAAAGATGCACGGGTATTACGCGCTCTGCATAATAATATTGTATACCTGAACGATCGCTTTTCGGTGCAGGCTGATATTGAAGCAATTTTTTGTCAGGGTGTATCGCTGCGCATCAGCTTAACAGAAGTAACAGGAAAATCGAATGCACCATTAGGCTCCGTTACTTTACCTGCAGATGCTGCACAATATACCGGATCTGCCAGTTGGGAGGTTGTAGCCACCACACCGGGTATGCATCATTATCGCATTTCTATTCAACCGGTTGATGGTGAACATACTACTGCCAATAACGTACAGGAATTATATGTTGAAGTATTAGATGCCAGACAAAAAGTATTGATTTTAGCAAACGCACCTCATCCCGATATTCAGGCACTGAGACAATCCATTGATGCTAATATGAATTATTCGGTTGATGTGCAATTAGCAAGCACATGGAAAGGGTCTGTAAACGATTACGACCTGGTTATATTACACCAGCTCCCCTCTCTCGCACATCCGGTTTCTCAGGCATTGCAGGATATTCGAACAAGGCAAATTCCAGCCTGGTTTATTACCGGTGAACAAACGCATTTACCGGCATTTAATAAAGCGCAATCGCTGGTTTCCATAAACAGCAACGGGCAATCAGCGAATGAGGTAACCGCATTGGTTGAAACCCAATTTAATGTATTCAGTCTGGATCTGGAGATGACAAACACCTTACCCAGGCTTCCGGCATTAGCGGCACCTTACGGACAATATTCTGTTTCACCTGCTGCACAGATATTAGCTTTTCAAAAAATTGGTAATGTGGGCACTAAATCACCTTTATGGGTTGTGAGTGCACCGGGTGGAGAAAAAACCGCTGTATTATGTGCAGAAAATTATTGGCGCTGGAGATTATATGATTATGTACTGAATAATAATCATACCGTAACTGACGGCCTCGTGAGCAAAACAATTCAATACCTGGCTGTAAAAAATGATAAAAAACAATTTCGGGTCAATCAAACGCGTTCCATCTATAACGAAACAGAAAGCATAGTACTAGATGCCGAGCTCTACAACGACAGCTATGAATTAACGAATTCGCCCGATGCCACGATCACAATAACAGATGAACAAGGCAAAGACTTTCCGTTTCAATTTTCTAAAACACAAAACAGCTACACCCTGCAGGCCGGTTATTTTCCGGCAGGCAGTTATACTTACAATGCCAGTGCAACGCTAAACGGAAAGCAATTTACGGATGCCGGTGCATTCAGTATTTTGCCTGTGACCTTAGAAACCATCAATACCACCGCTAATCACCAATTGCTTAATCAGATGGCGGTTCAAACCGGTGGTACTTTTGTACATCAAAATAATATAGCTCAACTTGAAAATATCATTCGTGAAAGCACGGCGGCAAAACCCATTATGCGTGAAATCACACGCACCCAGTCGGTTATTCATTTAAAATGGATTTTCGCCATTCTACTCATTTTACTGAGCGCCGAATGGTTTGTGCGCAAATTTATGGGTGGCTATTAAGTTCCTGAAATCGCGATAGTATGCTCTGCTACCGACCAGATTAGTATACTTTCCACACGGAAGTCCATTTTTTAAACGTTATAGGCCGTATGCTTACGGGTAACTTTACATGGATGGGACTTTTTTCCAACTTCAGAACAAGGATGCGGGCTTCGCGAATACCAACGCTGTTGCTGAATAAGTATTTAGCCACGTTGTTTGTATTCGGGATTTGGATGACCTTTTTTGATGAAAATAACTTTATCAGACAATACCACCGCATTACTGAACTCAATTCCGTGCAACGTAAAACAAGTTATTACGTTAAGGAAACTGAAAAAGCAAAAAAACAACTCTACGCCCTCAAAACAAATCAACATGCCCTTGAGCGCTTCGCTCGTGAAGAATATTTTATGAAGAAGCCGAATGAGGATGTATATATTATTTTGGAGGAATAAGGAATAAGGAATGAGGAATGAGGAATAAGGGGTGAGTGGTGAGGGGTGAGGGGTGAGTGGTGAGGGGTGAGGGGTGAGTGGTGAGTGGTGAGTGGTGAGTGGTGAGTTTTTGATGGGACTGATGGGTTGTGAATTTTTTTTGGGGTGTAGAGGAAGATTATTTTTATTTTGGGCCGAGAGCTTTGACAACTTTTTAAAATAAAAAAAGCCTCAATCGATAATGATTGAGGCTTTTTTTATTGTTTTTATTATGCTTATCTCAGGAACACATTTCCCGGCCAGATGGCCTGGCTGCCGAGTTCTTCTTCGATGCGTAATAATTGATTGTATTTTGCAATCCGGTCGCTGCGCGATGCGGAACCTGTTTTAATTTGTCCGCAGTTTAATGCAACAGCTAAATCTGCAATTGTTGTGTCTTCTGTTTCACCGCTGCGGTGGCTCATCACGGAAGTATAGCGTGCACGATGAGCCATATCAACAGCCTGAATGGTTTCTGTGAGTGTACCAATTTGATTTACCTTCACCAAAATCGAATTGCCTACACCTTCTTTAATGCCTTTGGACAAACGTTTAACATTAGTTACAAATAAATCATCTCCCACTAACTGTATTTTATTGCCCATTTGTTGGGTCATTAATTTCCAGCCTTCCCAATCATCTTCTGCACAACCATCTTCAATACTTGTAATCGGATATTTTTTTACCCATTCTGCCCAATAGCCAACCATTTCAGCAGGAGTCATCTGACGGCCATCAGATTTTTTGAAGGTGTATAATCCTTTTTCAGCATCAAAAAATTCGCTTGTTGCTGCATCCATCGCAATGGTAATATCTTCACCCGGAATATACCCTGCACTTTCTATCGCTGCGAGTACTGTTTCAATAGCCTCTTCATTGGTTTGGATATTTGGCGCATAACCACCTTCATCTCCAACATTCGTGCTGTATCCTTTTTTCTTGAGAATTTTCTTCAGGTGATGAAACACTTCCACACCCATGCGTAAGGCATCAGAAAAATTATCACCACCAATAGGGGCAATCATAAATTCCTGAAAATCGATTTTATTATCCGCATGCGCACCACCATTCAAAATATTCATGAGTGGAAGTGGTAAAGTATTCGCATTTACACCGCCTACATATCTATAGAGCGGAATGTTTAATTCGTTCGCAGCTGCTTTAGCACAAGCCATAGAAACAGCGAGAATGGCATTTGCACCTAATTTCGATTTGTTCGGTGTGCCATCCAGTTCAATCATAATCTGGTCGATTTGATTTTGCTCGAATACATTCACACCTTCCAGCTCATTAACTATGATTTCGTTAATGTGGTCAACTGCTTTTAATACGCCTTTGCCTAAATAAATGTCCGGATCCTCATCCCGCAACTCAGCAGCTTCGTGTGCGCCTGTGCTGGCTCCTGAAGGAACGGCGGCGCGACCCATAGCGCCAAATTCGGTTAATACTTCTGCCTCAACGGTGGGATTTCCGCGTGAGTCTAAAATTTGTCTTGCATGGATGTGAATGATATTACTCATAGTTACTTGCTTGTTAATTATTCAGCGACTGCACAAATTGATCAAATAAATATCGGGCATCGTGTGGACCGGGAGTTGCTTCCGGATGGTATTGCACAGAGAATGCCGGTTTGTTCTTTATTCTGAAACCCTCAATCGTTTGATCGTTGAGGTTCATATGGGTGATTTCTAAATTCGGATTTGTGCGCAATTCTTCCTCACGCACACTGAATCCATGATTTTGCGTAGTGATTTCGCATAAACCGGTTTGCAGATTTTTTACCGGATGATTACAGCCTCTGTGTCCGTGATGCATTTTATAAGTAGATACACCATTCGCTAAAGCCAGTAATTGTTGTCCGAGACAAATACCGAACAATGGTTTATCCTCAGCCAAAATCTTTTTAACAGTTTCTACGGCATAACCCATACTGGCCGGATCGCCCGGACCGTTGGAAATAAAATAGCCATCTGCACCAAAAGATAAAACCTCTTCATAAGGTGTATTAGCAGGAACCACGCGCAAATAACAACCGCGGTCGGCAATATTTTGCAGAATACTTTTCTTCACACCAAAATCATACACCAGCACCTTTTTATCTGCTGTGGCATTACCGATATGATAAGCCGTTTTGGTAGACACCACACTGGCTAATTCCAATCCATTCATATCCGGCACATTGGCCAACTGAATTTTGAGTGCTTCAATATCGGTTGTTTCACTGCTGATAATGCAGTTCATCGCACCTTTGCTGCGTATATGCCGCACAATCGCGCGCGTATCCACATCGCTGATAGCTACCAGGTGCTCATCCAATAAATAATCCTGGATGGGTTGCTGGGTGATGCGTCGGCTAAACTGGTTAGTAAAGTTTTTTACTGCGAGGCCGGAGATTTTGATGTTTTCACTTTCAACATCCTCACTATAGGTGCCGTAGTTACCAATATGGGCATTGGTCATCACTAAAATCTGACCATAATAACTCGGATCAGTAAATATTTCCTGATAGCCGGTCATACCCGTATTAAAACATATTTCTCCGGTGGTGGTGCCTATTTTTCCGGCACTGTATCCGTAAAAGGCAGTTCCGTCAGCCAAAAGGAGCACGGCGGGAACTTTTTCGAAGTTTTCCATTAAAGCACAAAGATACTTGGTGGAGGCGGCAGTTTCGTACCGAAATGCAGTAAAATCATCGAAAATTAACGGTTTATGCACAGTGCAACCTGGTTAATGGCAAAAGGTCGCGGTTCGGGCTGTATGCAATTGACTACACTTGTCGATTAGGGCTGGTATTGGTGCATTGTTTTACCCGGGTGGTAAAAATATCTTTAAGTCCGGTTCAAAGTATCAAGTATGAAGAAAAGCATTACCCTCATCATGGGCATCGTGTGTACACATGTGTACGCGCAGAGCCAACTTTCACCGGAAATCACCTCCTGGATAACCACCGGTAACAACAGTGCCAATTTTGACGCACAATTTTCAATTTTAGAACAGGTTCAATATACCGACGAACATGTATTTCTGTCGTGTACCGGTATTCCAACCTATGATGTTGGACCATGGGATGATCCAGCCTTAGGCACCAACCAAAATTTTGTGTTCAGCATCACCAGAACACCACAACCAGCGGGCAACCCTGAGTCGCTGCAACAAGGTCGCATTGGTGTTTGGAGTAATGGTATTAGCGTGTATTCTCCGATAAACAAGGCCAGCTATCAATTTAAGGATACCTGGCATTTTGATGAAGTGAGTAAAATAGATGAAGAAACACCATGCGATGGCTGGGTTTACGAAAATGGTGAATATTATACTTATAGTACAGCCAGTTGTTTATATGACGCCGCTACTGATAATGCACACGCACCCATAGTTGGCTATGCGTTTGACGGATATCCTATTTACGGTGGTCTGGGATTTGCCAATGCGGATGGCACCGGTGGTGTTGTGCGCATGCGTTCTTCCTATCAATTAAGAAATATTTCAGAACGCCATACCCTACCCGATGGCTCCGAATTGCCTGAATCATTATGGGGACCAGATGTAAATAATTATTTTCCATTAGGTCGATTTGTAGAAGATTATGTGTACACAGCCGGCAGCGGCGATTTAGATGAACACAACGGACGCTTTTGTGTAACACCTGAATATCCTAATGGCACCTACGCTTACTTTGTAACGGTTGATGCAGCATTCAATCCTGCATTTCCTTACGTAATTGGCGATTCATTTTATGGAAAAGTAACCGATGGTAATATTGGTGAGTTTGCCGGTCACAATCAAATTGATGCGGCTGCAACTACCTATGCTTCTGTTGGCGTTTCCGGTATTATCGACATTATGTTATATCCAAATCCTGCCACAGATTATTTCCATGTGTATATTTTACCGGGATACGAAAACAATATTGCTGCCCGACTTATTGACATGAGTGGTAACGTAGTATTCCAGGAATTAAACTGGCAACCCGGTGTTAATTATCCGATTGATGTGCGATCAATGAATAGCGGCATGTATATATTGCAATTGGTATCCGGTAATGCATCGGTAACGCATCGTTGTATAGTCCGGAACTGATAAACCTTATATGCAAGAATCCCTGTTTTAAGAAACAGGCCGATTTATATTAAGTTGCAGGAAATGAAGGGTGATAATAACAACAAAGTGTATTAATATAGACTTAGTCCATACATCCTGACTTGTTTTTGCCTAATGGCCATAAAGAGCGCGTATTGCTTACTTTGAACAACGCGTTTTTTATGGCCATCGTTTTTTTCGGTAAATCCTGTAGCGTATGCCGAATAACGATTGAGATGTTCAATATTATTTTGCAGGAAATAGCTGTGGCTGAGTTGCCAGTGTTGCGCCATGCTGCTGAATAATCCGCAATACCTGTTGCATCACCTGGTTGCGCAGGTCAACATATTCATTCCATTTCACATATTCAAAATGCATTTCCACTACCATTTCAATTGAAATGGGGGTGATGGCATACACACCAACATTTACCTCATCGTTTCGCAAGGGATGTTCCTCACCAAACTTTGTCAGATCTGCACGTATGGCTTCTAATTTCTGAAGGGAAGTTGTTTGATCCAAGGCTAGCATAAAATACAATCGGCGGGATGTTCTCCGCGAAAGATTGCTCAGCTTAGCGTTCATGATAGTTTTATTCGGAATCGTGACATAAGATGTATCCATCGTACGGATACGTGTGCTGCGAAAACCTACTTTAACAACTGTTCCGCTCATACCATCAAACTCTATTAGATCGCCAATGATAAATGGCTTTTCAGAAAATATGCTGATGCTGCCGAAAATATTTTGCAACGATTCCTGAGCTGCAAATGCGATGGCAATACCTGCGATACCGGCACCTGCAATAATAGAATAGATATTCACCCCAAAAACAACACCCAGGATACTCAGAATAGCAATTGTCCAAACCAGCAATCGCAAAATATCCTTCATAAACACAATCAACTGATCATCCCAAGGATCTTCTGTTTTTTCGGCGCGATGTTTAAGCACCATTACAAAGAAGTCGGCAATTCTGCTCACCAGCCAGGCAATATTCAGGATGAGCAAAAAACGATAACTGCCTAGCATGAGTTTAGTAACCAATTCATGTCCCTTTGCCGGCTGGTCGGGAAATGGATAATTTAATGTATGAAAGCCGATATAAATGGTTTGCAATACAATAAAATATTGCAAAGGCTTGAGTATCATTTTTAAAAACTCCTGATACATCTCTCCAGCCTCCGTTTTCTGCACCATTCTGAATAGGAGCATACTGATTAACCTGGAAATGTATCTTTTAAAAATGATGACAAATAACAATACCCCCAGTAGCCAGAACCACTGTCGCCATGTATTGTAATAAACTTCCTGATTCAAAAAATCCTGCATAGCCTGTTTACGCTTCTCTGCAAAATTACATAACATACCGCTATGACTGAATAATTGGACAAATCTACCGTCAGTTGTTTCCAATGAACCGCTGCATTTGGCCAAATCTGCTCAATTTTAGGGCATGATCACTAAATTGCTGACACCGGTTCGCACAACAGAAGCACTTTCTGAATGGACGATACAATCCTATCATTGGGCCAAACGCATTCAGGTGTATACAGAACCGGGTAATTTTCCAGAAACCACTGATTGCCTATTGGCTATCATCGGACTTCCGGAGAGCAGAGGCAGTCTTCAAAACAGCGGAAGTGATACCGGTGCTGATATCATTCGCAAGCATGTATATCAGTTAGCCGTTAACGAATATCCATTGCAATTAATTGACGCAGGTGATATCATACCCGGAGAAACCCCGGAAGATACCTGGCAACACATAAAAATGGTAATGGAATGGTTTCTGGGTCAGCAAATTTTACCGATACTAATTGGCGGCTCGCAGGATAATACGATTGGTCAATATCTGGGTTACGAATTTCTGGGGCAGGCTGTAAATCTGACAGTACTGGATGAGCGAATTGACCTGGATGATCCAGAATATTTGCCGCCGGCACGCACATGGCTGCAACATATTTTTAAACACGAACCCAAATATTTATTTAATTATTCAGCCATTGCGTATCAAACGCATTTCAATGCACAGGAAGTTTTGCGCGCAATAGATGATTTATTCTTCGACGCTACCAGATTAGGGCGATTAAAAGAGAATATCCAATTTGCAGAACCGGAAGTGCGTGATGCCGATTTAATGAGCATCGACATATCCTGTATCCGAGCAGCAGATGCACCCGGTATCGCACATGCTACACCAAATGGTTTATCCGGATGGGAAATATGTCAAATTATGCGATACGCCGGTATGAGCGATAAAATTACTTCGTTGGGTATATATGAATACAATCCGATGTTTGATAATCAGGAACTAACTGCCAAACTGATTGCACAAATGATCTGGTATTTTGTTGATGGTTATTATAATCGAAAAAGTGACTATCCGATTGTTTCTGAAAAGGACTTTACCAAGTACATCGTAAATGTAGCGGAAAGCGATTATGATTTAACTTTTTGGAAAAGTATGAAAAGCGGCAGATGGTGGGTAGAAGTACCTTTTGTTGTGCAGGAGCGGTTTGAACGACATCAGTTAGTGCCTTGCTCATATGAAGATTATGAAAATTCTTTGCGCAACGATGTGCCGGAAAAGTGGTTGCGAATTTTCCATAAGTTGAGTTAAATAGCAGAAATGTGCTGCACAACATAACACCAGCGCACGTCTGATGACATGCGTGCCAGAGTCAACCCGAATATTATTGAATTATTTTCTCCAGCCGAATACCTCTCGACCCTTTCAATAAAATGGTTGCGCCGGAAAAATGTTGATCATCAAACCAGGCTTTTACCTGATCACTATTTTCGAACGACAACACATTTGAAACATCAATACTTTTAAAAATTGGTCCCACAGTTACCACCTGTGCAAAATTACCTGATCGTGCAAGCTCCAGTATTTCCGTATGTTCCTGTTGCGCAAATGCACCCAGCTCCAGCATATCGCCGATAATGACAATTTTAAGGGATGCCTGGAGTCGCGCGAAATTTTCTAATGCCACCCGCATGCTGCTGGGGTTTGCATTATAGGCATCCAAAATAAAAGTATTGTTACCTATCTCCCGCCATTCGCTTCTGTTGTTGCCGGGCGTATACTGTTCAATTGCCTCCTGAATATCTGCGTAGGGCACATCAAAATATTTTCCTATGCACGCTGCGGCAATAATATTATCCGCATTATAACTACCAACCAGTTGCGAGCGAATGGTAATTTCATCATCAATGGTTACAACCGCTTTATCCTGATCTGGTACTACTTTGCCAACAATGTAATCGTTCTCGCTGTATCCGTAACTCACCGTATGCGCATATGCTTGTGCAAGTGGTGCTAATTGCGATTGATTGCTGTTCCAAAAAATCACTCCTTCCTGATGCATCACATACTGATATAATTCTGATTTTCCTTTCAGCACACCGGCCTCGCCACCAAATCCTTCCAGATGCGCTTTACCGATATTTGTGATTAACGCAAAATCAGGTTGTGCATAGTTGCAATAGCCTGCAATTTCACCCTGATGATTGGCACCCATTTCGATGACAGCAAAAGTGCAATCCTGCTTTATATTCAAAATCGTAAGTGGCACACCAATGTGGTTATTTAAATTACCCTTTGTTGCGTAAGTAATATATTTTTTTGAAAGAACTGCTGCTATTAATTCTTTGGTAGTTGTTTTACCATTCGACCCGGTAAGTGCGAGTACCGGAAATCCAAATGTATTTCGATAAGCCGCTGCTAACTGCTGCATTGTTAATAGCACATCTTCCACTACAATACATGCCTCAGAAATGACATATGATGAATCATCAACCACACAATAGGCAGCACCTTTCGCTAAAGCTGCAGCAGCAAATTGGCCACCATTTACATGTTCACCGGGCAGGCCAAAAAACATTTCACCGGATTGCACGGTCCGATTATCAATACTGGCTCCTGTGCAAGTGAGAAATTTTTGGAAGAGGTTTTCGATAAGGTGTTCCATCGGGTATAAAATTAAAAAAGCCCTCCGCAATCACGGAAGGCTTTGACATTATTTATCGGCCAACTTTAAAACTTGTTCATATTTCGGTTGGTCTTGTTGAGTTTCTTCTGTTTTTTGGTTTTCTTGAATTGGTTACCACCTTTTGTTTCATTGTCAACATCACCACCTAAGCGGATCATGGCACAACGGAAACCGATAGTAGCGGTAGACAAATCTTCTTCCAGGTAACGGCGTGAACCAGGTGAGCACCAGAAGGCCTCATCTGCCCAGCTACCGCCTTTGTAAACGCGGGCGTTATCGCTGATCAGGGTTGAACGTCCGTATTCATAAGTAACATAAGAAGTTGAGTCACCATCGAGGTAATCTACCACATAGCCTTTCTTATAGTTACGGCGGTTAACAGCCTCTTCATCTTTCACAGGGCGGTAACGGATACGACCAAGTGAATCGAGCAGAGGATAATTATCTTCATCTAAATCGCGCACCTGATACTCATTACCACGATAAGGGTTGAGGTCATCCATTTCAATATAAGTAGTAGGACGATACACATCGGCCACCCACTCATTCACGTTACCGGCCATGTTATACAGACCGTAATCGTTTGGCATGAATGAATAAACAGGAGCAGTAATGATAGAGTTATCGTTTAATTTACCGGCAACACCCGCATAGTCACCACGACCACGCTTATAGTTAGCCAGCATTTTACCCTGAGCCCATTTTTCTTTTGCAGATGGCTCACGAAGGGTATTGCCATCCCAAGGATACAGGCGGCGATCTGTAATCATCTCATTACCCGGTACGCGGTTACCAATTAAACCGAGAGCGGCATATTCCCATTCAGCCTCGGTAGGCAAGCGATAATCCGGTAAGAGGATACCATCTTCCATACGCACGGTGCGGCCCATTTTCGGGTCAGCAGCGTATGGACTGTAGTCCTTTTTACCTTTACGCAAACCGGTGGTATACTGACCTGTCATATAAGTTTCGGATGTGAAGTTATCTTCACCGGAACCCATTGTATTTACGTCGATATATTTTTTCTCCGCGAGAATCATCTCATTCACACGGTCGGAGCGCCATTTACAGAATTCAGTAGCCTGTAACCAGGAAACACCTACTACAGGATAGTTCTGATAAGAAGGGTGACGGAAATAATACTGCACATAAGGCTCATTGAAGGCCAATTCTTCACGCCAAACCAGTGTATCAGGAAGGGAGTTCTGAATAACTTCAGGGAAGTCAGGGAACTGCTTAATCATCCAATACACATATTCGCGGTAGTGCAGGTTAGAAATTTCCGTTTCATCCAGGTAAAAGGATGATACCGTTACGCGGCGCGGAATGTTGTTGTATTCAAAAGTAACGTCCTGTTCAGTGGTACCTTGAACGACAGTACCGCCCTGAACCAACACGAGGTTAGGCCCCGTAGCCTGTCCGTCATACCGATGTGCTTCAAAACCACCCCATTTAGGGTCGTTGTACTTAAAGCCGGAAACCGAAGATCTTTTCTTACAAGAAGTTCCGAAAGCCAACAGCAGGACTGTAAAAGACAGAACTATTACAGGATGCAGGTTTCTTTTCATACTTTTTTTCTTTTACTTGAGAGTTAACGCAAATGTAGCAAACTTATTTTGAGATTCACAAAACTCTGGGGCATTCCAGCATACTTTTCTGCCCATTTTTAATGGCATGGCCTGCTCTTTCCTTAAAAGTGAACATAAGCGACACCTCATGGGCGCCGCCTGTAAGGCCTGCAAGCTGCCCGGTACTTACATCGTAGCTATATCCAAACCGCACCATTCCCTTCGCCATCCCGACCAAAAACACCACATCGCTGAGGTTAGCCGTGGTGTGTTTAAAGGCCAAACCGCCTAAAAACAAGCCTTTTTTGGCATAGATGCCTGTTTGCAGCTGATTGAATCCGGCCTGCGACGACCAGAGCAGATAAGGATTTACGAGCAAATCGTCCTTCTTTTTACCTCCAAAAAAGATACCTGCCTGAGCCCCGATGGTTCCGGGCAGGGTGCTGGCACTGTTGCCATAAAAGCTGATGGTTGGCGTATTCAGATGATCGAAAGCCATGCCCACGTAGAGGCGGTTGCTGTAAAAAAGCAGTCCCATGCCCACATCCATGGTATTAAAATTATTTGAAGCCGGCGCCGGTTCGCCAGTGGGGTTCGGGTTCCCGGCAGCATCATTAAACCCGGTGAGCAGGTTAATCTGATCATAAAATTGAATATCCTGCCAGTTTATACTGTACTGCAAATAGTCTAAACCAATGCCAATATTAAGTGCATAATCAGCCCCAATCCTCGCTTGGTACATATATTGCAGCCCGGCCTGAGTAGAGGTAAGCAGGCCATCACCCTGAACATCCTGTACAACATTAAATCCCAGCCCACTCCTCATTTTACCGATATAAGCATCTCCTGCTGCACGATAGGTTACATAAGACTGAGGCATGGTTGGCCACTGGTCGCGAAAATTCAGAATAAGTCGCGGATCACCGAAAGCGCCGGCAAAGGCCGGGTTAACTGTAGTTTGAGCTGCAAACCACTGACTGAACCGCAAATCCTGACCAGAAACCTGAGTGGCAGAAAAAATGAACCAAACGCAGGCGCCAAACATTACGTGTTTACTGTCGGCACGTTTAATAATTGACCAAACGATGGCAATAAACTTATGATATTTGCGTTCTTGAACCACTCTGTTGTTAACCAATCTTACTTGATGAAAGCGAATGTCTCTGCACTGCGTAAGCTGTTTTCGGCTGCAATGTTAACGTGTTTATGGATGAATGCAGTATGGGCGGGTGCACAATTTTCGGTGGATCGCTCACTGCAGTGGTCAGCCACCTTGCGTCCTTTTAATAGCGAAAGTGGTATCAGTTACAATGCCTTATCATTTGCAGGGGCATCTTTTTCTGTTGAAAACACTTATGTATTGCCACAATTTCAGGAGTCATTTCCGATATCTGGCTCCCTCGTTTCATCGGCAACACTTACCAATACAGTATTTAGTCCCGTGACCGAATTAAATGGAAAAGAGCTCGAAAAATTGCGGTCAAAACTGTCGAAAGAAATTCAGGTACACGCATCCGTTGGTTTTGCACAAAAGCAACCGGAAGCTATCATAGATTTCATTCCGTTGCGCATCAATCCCAGCACAAATGTGGTTGAAAAATTGGTGTCGTTTACCCTCACGATTCAAACGTCTGACATTGCCCTGAAAACAACAGAAACTACTGACGTAACAGGCATCAGCGCATTGTCGTCAGGCCGCTGGTATAAAATCAGTCTGACAAAAGAAGGGATTTATAAAATTGATAAAGACTTTTTAAACAGTTTAGGAATATCCGGATCCATTTCCTTTTCAACCTTAGGTGTATTTGGTAATGGCGGAGGCATGCTGCCTGAATCGAATGCGGATTTCAGGTATGACGACATTCAGGAAAACAGCATTTACAAATTTGATGCAAACGGGAATAATATTTTTGACGATGGCGATTATATTTTATTCTATGGTCAGGCGCCGCATCGATTTAATTATATTCCTTCAGAAAATACTTTCCGGCATCAGAATAATATTTATTCCGATAAAACCTGTTATTTCATTTCACCGGATAAAGGAACAGGCAAATTTATTACCGGCACCGCCTCATTACCTGTGGAAAATTACACCACATCCACCTATGATATTATACAATTTATTGATGCGGATAAATCCAATTTATTAAGCAGTGGAAGAGCCTGGTATGGTGACGCCTTTGATATTTTTAATCCATCGCGCGACTACAGTTTTACCTTTCCGGATTTAGTTGCAGGTTCTACCATGCAATATCGCATAGAAGCTGCTGGTAACAGCCCTTCCGGCAGTATTATTTTAAATCTGAGTGCAAATGGTACGGCCTTGCCGGTTGATATTGTTATCAGCCAATTAGTGGAAGGTTTTACCGAAACGTATGCCTATGCTGAATTAGCAGAAAGCGCTTTCACAACCACCGGGTCATCTGTTACTATTGGTATTGATTTTACAGGCTCTTCTACATCAACAGCCTGGTTAGATTATATTGAATTATTAGGCCGCGCACAAATTAAATATGCGGGTAGTCAGCTTATGTTCAGAGACCTTCAAAGTATTGCGCCGGGCAGGATAACAAAATTTTCTGTTCAGGCAAATACGGGAGTTTTCATTTGGGATGTGACTGACCAAACACAGGTTAAATCAATGGATTATTCAGCTGCAGGTGGTGTTGTGGAATTTATTACAGCAACAGACTCTTTACGTGAATTTATTGTTTTTGAACCTGCGAATGCCTATAGCAGTGATGAATTAAATTTTGAGCAAGAAGTAGCCAATCAAAATATACATAACGATACGTATTTTCCGGATTATGTGATTGTAACGCATCCTTCGTTTCTTTCAGAAGCACGTCGTTTAGCAGCATATCATTATAATGAGGATGGATTAGATACTTTGGTGGTTACAACCACACAGGTTTACAATGAATTTAGCAGCGGTGTGATGGATTTATCTGCCATTCGCGATATGATGCGCATGTTTTATGTGCGTGCCGGAGCTGATGCCGATAAATTACCACGCTACTTATTAGTGTTTGGAGATGCATCATTTGACTATAGAAATATCACTTATGCAGATGACGAAAACACGATGAAGGTGCCAACATTTGAAAGTCCTGAATCTCTTCAGAAAGCCTATTCTTATTGCACGGATGACTATATGGGATTTTTAGATGTTACAGAGGGCGATGATATAGAAAGCACATCTGAAAAACTTGATATTGGTATTGGGCGATTACCATGTGTAACGATTGAAGAAGCCGGACAACTGGTTGATAAAATCATGCATTATTCCTCGCCCGAATCACTGGGTAGCTGGCGGAATAATTTAAGTTTTCTGGCAGATGATGAAGATTATAATACCCACGTGGAAGATGCAAACCTGTTAGCCATTTACATGGAAGCCAATCACCCGGTTTACAATCTGGATAAAATATATTTTGACAGCTATCAGCAAATTCCAGGTGCCGGGGGCGAGCGATATCCGGAGGTGGAAACGGCCATCAATAACAAGCTATTTACCGGTTCGCTCATTATGAATTATTTAGGTCATGGCAATGAACAAAACTGGGCACAGGAACGCGTGCTTTCGGTTGATGATATTAATAGCTGGACAAACTATGATAAGTTGCCATTATTCATCACGGCAACCTGTTCATTTTCGAGGTATGATAATCCCGGTTTGCGTTCGGCGGGTGAGTTAGTGATCATGAATCCAAGAGGTGGCGGTATTGCCTTAATGACAACGGTGCGATTAGTTTATGCTTCAGCGAATTACGATCTCAATAGTAATTTTATTGAGCATTTATTTGATGCACCGGGTGGCATTAATCCACGTTTGGGCGATGCTGTCAGGTTAGGAAAAAATGCAGTTACCACTCAACCTGAAAACAACCGCAAGTTTATTTTGTTAGGAGATCCGGGTGTGATGTTGAACTATCCAAAATATCAGGTGCAAACCAAAACCGTTAATGGCTACGATATTACCGTGTATACCGATACGTTGAAGGCGCTTGACAAAGTAACGATTACCGGAGAGGTAACCGATGAAAGCGGCGAAAAACTGACCGGTTTTAATGGTATTGTGTATCCTGCGGTTTACGATAAACCGGTACTGGTAAACAATCTGGTGAACGACCCAACCTTTAGTGGTGTGGGTGGATACGGACCGAGCGAGCCATTCTCGTTTTACGTGCAAAAAAATGCCTTATATAAAGGAAAAGCCAGTGTGGTAAATGGTGATTTCAGCTTTGCGTTTATTGTTCCTAAGGATATCAGTTACAGTTTTGGCTCCGGCAAACTGAGCTACTATGCAGATAACGGGTTAGAGGATGCGCATGGCTTCGATACAGAGGTAATTATTGGCGGCACAGCAGATGATGCCGTATTAGATGATGTTGGGCCGGAGGTTGAGGTGTACATGAATGATGAAACCTTTGTTTTAGGCGGTTTGACAGATGAAAACCCGATATTGTTAATTAAGCTCAGCGACAGCAGTGGTATTAACGCGCTGGGCAACGCCGTTGGACACGATATAACGGCAACCTTAGATGAAGACCAGCAGACGCTGTTGAAGCTCAATGAATATTATGAATCGGATTTAGACCAATACCAAACGGGTTCTGTGGTTTATCCGCTTAGCGATATTGCCACCGGCAGACATACCGTGAGTGTGAAGGCCTGGGACGTGCATAACAATTCAGGAGACGGGTATACCGAGTTTATTGTGGCTGAAACGGCCGATCTGGCCTTGAGTCACGTGCTAAACTATCCAAACCCGTTTACCGATAATACATCCTTCTGGTTTGAACATAACCGGCCGGGCGATTTGCTCGATGTGAAGGTAGAGGTATTTACCGTGAGCGGAAAGCGGGTAATCACCCTGCAGCAGCAGGTTGTAACCGACGGCTACCGGGTTGATTCCATTACCTGGGATGGGCGAGATGCTTACGGGGATCCGATTGGAAAGGGTGTTTATGTATATAAAGTGAGCGTTAAAGCTGCCAGTGATAACAGCAGCGCTCAGGAATTTCAAAAACTGGTTATACTAAAATGACCCCTCCCCTCGTTACAGAATGTTGTAATTTTGCGAACCTTAATATATTTTAGATTCTTCTTATGCGAATATCTCTGAGACTGACAGTGTTGATTGCGGTGGTTATCCTGGTTGGAAATGCCAGCCGCGCACAAATTTCACTTGGTGGAGACACCGGTGATGAATATTTGAATACGGTGACAACCGCGGTGCCCTTTTTGCGCATTGCCCCTGACGCACGTTCTGGTGGCCTTGCCGATGCCGGTATAGCGATTTCACCAGATGCAAACTCTATTTTCTGGAATGCTTCTAAAGCCGTTTTCATTGATGAAAAGCACCCATATGGCTTGTCGATGACCTATACCCCATGGCTCAGCAACCTCGTTGATGACATTTATCTGGCCTACCTGACCGGTTATTGGAAGGTTGATGAGTTGTCAGCATTAAGCACTTCACTCCGCTACTTTTCATTAGGTAGCATCACCTTTACAGATGCTTCAGGTAATGTTTTACAGGATTTCAGACCAAATGAATTTGCCTTTGACGTTGCATATTCACGTAAACTGGCCGACAATTTATCGGCAGGTCTTACACTGAAATATCTTTTCTCCAACCTGGCTACTGATCAGGTGGTAAACGGTGTTCAGGTTACCCCGGCTATGGGTGTTGCTGCAGACATCAGCTTGTTTTACACAAGCAAGTTTGATACCGGCGATAAAGATTCTGAACTCGGTTTAGGTTTGGTGATTTCAAATGTGGGCAATAAGGTGACTTACACCAGCAGTGTCGAAAAAGACTTTATTCCAACTAACCTGGGACTTGGTGCAGCTTATAGTGTGAATTTTGATCAATTCAACAAGTTGACCCTTGCGTTAGATGTAAACAAATTATTAGTACCTACACCGGACACTACGGATACTGACAATGATGGTATTCCAAACTTCAAAGAAGAAACCATGATAAGTGGTATGTTAGGTTCATTTAGTGATGCACCAAACGGATTCAGCGAAGAATTACATGAATTTATGATTAGCACCGGTTTAGAATATTGGTATGATGATAAGTTTGCAGTGCGCACCGGTTATTTTTATGAGCATCCAACAAAAGGTGATCGTCAATACTTCACTGTTGGTTTAGGTTTGCGCTATAATGTATTCGGACTTGATTTTTCATATTTAGTTCCTACCAGCAACAACCAAAATCCATTGGATAACACCTTGCGATTTACATTAATTTTTAATCTTGATGCACTTGGCACATCAGGTGCTGAAGAAAGTGGATCTGACAGTTAAACTTATTTTTACTGTATAAAAAAAGGCTGATTCAAATGAATCAGCCTTTTTTTATTGCATAATGTGTGCTTGTCATCCTACTGTCATAAACGGCGCAAACGAAAGTTGGTGGCTGATTCTTGTACAGAAAAATAAAAAATATTTCCTGCACGTATCCCAACCTCTATACCAGGTACGTCGTGTATGTATTTGTTAAACAATTATTTAAATCTCCTCTATTATGAAAAGAATTACAACTCTACTCCTGATTACACTCACAACGATATTTCACGCCTGGGCTAAACCCATGTTTTGCAGTTCAGCATTTACTGTTACCATTGACGGTGCAACGGCTGCATTTAATGGAGAAGCAACAGGTGTATCACCTTATTTCAGTTGGGATTTCGGCGATGGCACTTACGGAAGTGGCGAAGATGTGATACATACCTATTCAGATAATGGTTTGTATCTGGTTTGTCTTTCTGTAATTACGGCTGACAGCTGCTTTTCCGTCTCTTGCGACAGTATCTACATAGACGGTGCCGGTGGTGGTGTTGATAGTGGTGAATGTTCCGCTGCATTCACGTGGTTTGAAACATTTGGCACCGTCTATTTTACTGATGCTTCCGATGATGGAGGTGCAGATGACATTTATTGGCAATGGAATTTTGGTGACGGCTCTATGTCGGATGCAGAAAATCCGGTGCATACTTATTTGCCTGGCACCTATGAAGTGTGTCTGACAATTTACACCAGCGATTCCTGTTCGAGTATGTTTTGCGATTTAGTGACTGTTGGTGGAGGTATTGACTCTATGTCATGCAGTGCAGGTTTTGTTTTTGATACGGATGATGACATGGCCTATTTCGAAAATACCAGTACAGGCGGTGGCGCTGATATTGTATCCTATTGGTGGTCATTTGGTGATGGCACCTATTCTGATGCAGAAAATCCATCGCACCTTTATGCTGATGATGATATTTATTTTGTTTGTCTGACAATTTACACTGCAGATTCCTGCACTAGCACTTATTGCTCTGAGGTGATCATCGGAGGCGGTGGTGGAGGTATTGACTCACTGCTTTGTGCAGCTGAATATGAATATACAGTATCAGGCACAGAAGTAGATTTTGTGAATACCAGCGATGGTGGCGGTGCGGATATCTGGACATATTATTGGGAATTTGGTGATGGCGGAACCAGCTACGAAGAAGATCCTACACATATCTTCGCATTTGAAGGTGTTTTTGAAGTTTGCTTAACCATTTTCACTTCAGATAGTTGTTCAAGCACTTATTGCCAACCGGTTGATATCACGGATGGTGATACTACTGGTGTATGTAATGCTTTCTTTGAATATGATTTCGGTATTACCCCTTGGGGAATTTTTACAACGAATTTATCAGATGATGGTGGTGCACCTACAATGACTTACTCTTGGGATTTCGGAGATGGTGGAACGAGTACAGAATTCGAACCTGTGCACGAATATGCTATAGGCGGAAGCTACAATGTATGTCTCACAGTAACCACGCCTACATGCAGTGATACGTATTGTTTAGTTGTAGACATTGCTGCTGCAACAGATGATATTTTACTCGGAGGTTTAGTTGTGACACCAAATCCAGCTCATGATAATGTGCAGATTCAATTTAGCAGTACAGAAACATCATTAGCACAGATGTATGTAGCAGATTTGACTGGTAAACAAATATATGCTCTATCCTCAGAACCCGTTCAAACCGGATTTAATGCAATTCAAATCGAAACATCCACCTGGGAGTCAGGGATGTATGTGATACATATCCAACTTGCTGATGGCAGCATCGCAAGCGAGAAAATATTGGTTGTGCATTGATTGTGTTCCTTTAGTCGCTGAAGCCGGGATTGTGCGATCCCGGCTTTTTTTATGCAGGAAATCTCCAAATGACTGCATTTCAGGCCTGCCCTGAAGTGAAAACTACGCAGTGGAGTGGAGTAGTTTTCTACTTCAACCTATTAATTCTATTGTGAGATACTCCGAAATCTGAAAAAGAATTCAACCCAAGGTTACCCAACATTTCAACGATGATTAAAAATTAAACAGAGTCTTCTATCCAAGTAACGGCTGTATTTTTATACACCGGTAACTTTAACTTAGCCAATGTGTTCGAAAGCATTATTCGAATGGCTTTTTTGCCGGCAGTTGTTTTTAAATACTTCTCTCGTCTTACTGCATCATCCTTAAAATAATAATACTCTATAAAGATGAGTTTTAAAGGCAGTCTTGATGATGTGCTGATGCATAACCCACTATTATGTTCATGCATTCGCTTTACGATATCACTAGTGAATCCAGTGTATAACATATTATCCGTCTTACTAAATAATATATAGACACAATAGTCAAGTCCAGTTTGCATCGGCTTCTGATTGACACAAAAATCCACACTTATTCTGGCACCGCTATATTTTTTTAATAGCAGTTACCGACATAGGGGTGGCGCAGATAACTTTTACATGGAAAGTAGCTCTGAAAATTGAGTAACCGCTTAACAATAAAGCAGCGATTCACGCTTATCCACAAGCCCTGAAGCAGATCTCCTGCGTCGATCGCTTCAGGGCAGGCCCTATATCTCGTATATTGCTTTGACCAAAGGTCAAAGTATCATTGCATTTCAGGCCTGCCCTGAAGTGAAAACTACGCAGCAAAGCGGAGTAGTTTTCTACTTCAAGGCTTTTCTTGTAATGCAAAACATAATCTAATTAAATGTCAATGTTTTAATTCCACAACCAGCTCTCCCTGAAGCAGATCTCCTGCGTCGATCGCTTCAGGGCAGGCCCAATATCTCGTACATTGCTTTGACCAAAGGTCAAAGTATCATTGCATTTCAGGCCTGCCCTGAAGTGAAAACTACGCAGCAAAGCGGAGTAGTTTTCTACTTCAGGGGTATTGAGTAATTTTGGGCTATCTTAATGCATATGAAAGAAGCTCAACCATATCATCCTCAAAACAAGGTGCGCATTGTAACAGCAGCCAGTTTGTTTGACGGGCACGATGCGGCCATCAATGTGATGCGCAGGATTATTCAGGCAACGGGGGTTGAAGTGATTCACCTGGGGCACGACCGCAGCGTTGAGGAGGTGGTGAATTGCGCCATTCAGGAAGATGTGCAAGCTATTGCCATGACGTCATATCAGGGCGGACATGTCGAGTACTTTAAATACATGTTTGATCTGTTGCAGGAAAAAGGTGCCGCACATATTAAAATTTTTGGCGGCGGAGGTGGTACAATCCTGCCAACCGAAATAGCAGAATTACATGCCTATGGTATTACGCGAATTTATTCTCCGGATGATGGTCGCGCGATGGGCTTGCAAGGTATGATTAATGATTTAGTGCAAAAAAGTGATTTTCCAACAGGTGTTCAATTAAATGGTGAAGTAAAACGCATTGCAGGACAGGAATGGAACAGCATAGCAAAATCCATTTCAGCTGTTGAAAATCAAACTGCAGATGCAGAACGAATTCTGCAGGAAGTGGAAGCACAAATATCAACGAGCACAACACCAGTTTTAGGAATAACAGGCACAGGCGGCGCAGGTAAATCCTCTTTAGTAGATGAGTTGGTGCGCAGATTTTTACTCGACTTCACAGATAAAACAATTGCCATATTATCGGTTGACCCGTCAAAACGGAAAACGGGTGGTGCATTATTAGGTGATCGCATACGCATGAATGCCATCAATAACAAACGTGTTTATATGCGTTCGATGGCAACACGTCAGGCGAATCTGGCATTAAGTAAACACGTGGATGAGGCGGTTAAAATTCTGAAAGCTGCACATTTTGATTTAATCATTTTAGAAACTTCAGGAATCGGTCAAAGTGATACGGAAATTACGGAACACAGCGATGTGTGTTTATATGTCATGACGCCGGAATATGGTGCCGCGAGTCAGCTCGAGAAAATTGACATGCTGGATTTTGCGGATATGATTGCCATCAATAAATTCGACAAGCGCGGTGCACAGGATGCCTTACGTGATGTTAGGAAGCAGTTCCAGCGCAATCATAAATTATTTGAGCAGGATGTGGAACAGATGCCAGTTTTTGCAACGATTGCCTCTCAGTTTAACGACCCAGGCACAAATCAATTATATCGTCATCTGATGGATACCATCCGCACAAAAACAGGTGTGGATTTACATAGCGATTTTCATGTTTCGGATGAGATGAGTAAAAAAATATTTATCATCCCACCACAACGCACAAGATATCTCGCAGAGATTTCAGAGAACAATCGAAATTATGATAAAAAGGTTGCCGAACAAGCGGCTATTGCACAACAATTATATGCATTAGAAACTGCTTCTAAAGCCATTGAAGATGCTCAGGTGCGCAACACCCTGTTGGAAACCAGCAATAAACTCAGCAAAAAACTCGACCATGAACATGCTGATTTAATCAAGCAATGGGCCGATAAGAAAAAATCATATCGCGATGAATATTACACCTTTAAGGTGCGGGATAAAGAATTAAAAATAAAAACGCATAGCGAGAGTTTATCGCATGTGCAGATTCCCAAAATTGCCATGCCGAAATTTGAAGCTTGGGGTGATGTATTGAGATGGCAGCTACAGGAAAATGTTCCAGGTGAATTTCCTTATACAGCAGGTATCTACCCTTTCAAACGCGAAGAAGAAGACCCTACGCGTATGTTTGCCGGTGAAGGTGGACCTGAACGCACAAATAAACGATTCCATTACGTAAGTTTAGGCATGCCGGCAAAGCGACTGAGCACTGCATTTGATTCAGTAACCCTGTATGGAAATGATCCTGATTATCGCCCGGATATTTATGGTAAAATCGGCAACTCAGGGGTGAGTATTTGCTGTCTGGATGATGCGAAAAAATTGTACAGCGGTTTTGATTTAGCTGATCCAAAAACTTCTGTATCAATGACCATCAATGGTCCGGCGCCGATGCTTTTGGGATTTTTTATGAATGCGGCCATTGACCAACAATGCGAAAAATATATCCGCGCGCATGGATTAGAAGCAGAAGTTGAAGCAAAAATTAAACAGATTTACGCAGGCAAAGAACAATTGCGACCAACCTATCATGCATCAGAATTGCCGCAAGGAAATGATGGACTTGGCTTGATGCTATTAGGCGTTACCGGCGATCAAGTATTACCTGCTGATGTGTATGCAGATATTAAAGCAAAAACATTAAGTGTTGTTCGCGGCACTGTTCAGGCGGATATTTTAAAAGAAGATCAGGCACAAAATACCTGTATTTTCAGCACTGAATATGCGCTCCGTTTAATGGGTGATGTGCAGGATTATTTCATCCGAAATAAAGTGCGCAATTTTTATTCCGTTTCGATTTCCGGATACCACATTGCAGAAGCCGGTGCTAATCCGATTACCCAACTGGCGTTTACGCTGGCGAATGGATTTACTTATGTAGAATATTACCTGAGTCGCGGCATGCACATCAACGACTTTGGTCCGAATTTATCTTTCTTTTTCAGCAATGGTGTTGATCCGGAGTATGCTGTGATTGGCAGAGTGGCCAGAAGATTGTGGGCTAAAGCGATGAAATTTAAATATGGAGCGGATGAGCGCACACAAAAATTAAAATATCATATTCAAACTTCCGGCAGAAGTTTACATGCGCAGGAAATTGATTTTAACGATATCCGCACTACCCTTCAGGCATTATATGCCATTTATGATAATTGCAATTCGCTGCATACCAATGCGTATGATGAAGCCATAACCACTCCAACCGAAGAAAGTGTGCGCAGGGCGATGGCGATTCAACTCATTATCAATAAAGAATTAGGCCTGGCGAAAAATGAAAACCCAATGCAGGGCTCCTTTATTACTGAAGAATTAACTGATTTAGTTGAAGAAGCTGTACTCTCTGAATTTGACCGTATCACAGAACGAGGCGGTGTATTGGGTGCCATGGAAACGATGTATCAACGGGGAAAAATCCAGGAAGAAAGCCTGTATTATGAAACCTTAAAACATACAGGTAAATATCCAATCATCGGGGTAAACACATTTTTAAATTCAAAAGGATCGCCAACAGTAATTCCTGCCGAAGTAATCCGTGCTACCGAAGAAGAAAAAGAAGCTCAAATTACAACCTTGCGTAATCTGCATGCCATGCACACAGAAAAAGCGCAACAGCAATTACGCCATATCCAACTTGCCGCCATCGAAAATCGCAACGTGTTTGAAACACTGATGGAAGCCTGTAAATATTGCTCGCTGGGACAAATAACAAAAGCAATGTTTGAGGTAGGCGGGCAGTATCGGAGAAATATGTGATGGGGGGGTGCGCATGTGTCGACGTGTCGACGTGATGAGGGTTTATTTTTGTTGGCTTAGTTTGGCGCCATCAGGTATGATTTCCCCAACACACTATTATATCTAACCTTGAATACCTATTTTCACACTTCAAATTATTCCCAAATTACGTGAAACCTTTTGCTGCTGATTTACGAGATGCTTATCAGGGAATGGAAGCCCAACGTTGGAAATTGCATATAAGTCGATTTCTCACACACCTGTTTGAATTTTATTTTTTAGTTGTTGTGGTGAGTTTATTTATTGGGTTTCTGGTAATGTTTTCTGCAAATGCGGATTTTGGTGGTTTTCTCAAGGTTATGAATGTATTCATGATAACGGTATTATCTATTGTTGTCATCGGAATTGTCCGCAAGCAGGTATCTCAATTTCTGACTAAACGTAAATCAATCATTTCTGATAGTCCTTTCAGCATCTGGATGATCACCCTGCTTATTTCCGCATTGGGTTTGTATGCGGGTTATGTATTGGGAACACGATTTCTGGGCGCAGAAATGTCGTTGCATTTTATGTTGAGATGGGGTGCAGCATTAGGTAGTGTGTTTGTTTTTTTGGGCCCATATTATCTGCTCAAACGCGTGGAAACACGCATGGTGCAACAATATAAGTCGATTCTTTTTCAGTATGCTTTACCAAAAATCAAAAACGATGCACGCTATACGGAATCCGGGTTTATTGGTAAACAGGTATTCCTCGACAGTAAACTGTACCCGCTCACCTCAGGCGCAACACAAACTTCATCACCAGATTCAGGAGAAATTTTCAGCTATAAAGGAACTGACCTGATTTTATGTCCGGATGCACAATTTCAATGCTGCTACTTAGATGTGATTAAGCGCGAAACAGTGAGAAGTTCCGGCAAAACGGAAACGAAAATCGCTCCATTGTTTAACGGATATTTTATTGTGATGGATACCGACAAACGCATTAATGGAGAAACCTATCTAGTTCCGGATATCAGCACAGCATTATTTGGAGAAGTTATTGGTGAATCCTTCAATAGGCTCGGCAACAGACCCGGCACTCAGATAGCTTTTATGGAAGACCCCGGATTTGAGGCCAGATTTACAGTGTATACAACGGATGAACAGGAAGCCCGTTATTTGCTGTCGCCAAAACGTGTTGAACGAATCAGAATGTTTGCTGAGCAATTTATTCAACCCATTTCCATTGCTTTTATTGAAAATCACATCTTTATTGGTATTCAACAGGATGCAGATTTATTCTCTCCCCCACCGTTCGGCCCTATTTATGAGGAGAAAACTGTTGAAAATCAATTGAGTATACTTTCAGCCATACTGACACTTCCAGATCAATTTGATATCAAACGGGATAACTGGAAGTAAGGTAGAACGTTACACCCCGTTCGATCCTTTCCCCTTCATCTCAATCTTCATCGGCCTGCTGAACGATTCTTCAAGCGAAATGAAAGTTTCAGTCCGGTCAATACCAACAATAGGTTGTATTTGATCATGCAGAATTTTCTTTAGGTGAGTGGTATCCTTGCAAATGATCTTGATAAACATGCTGTAGGTACCGGTCATATAATGACATTCAACAATTTCATCAATGTTTTCCAGCTCCTTCACCACCTTATCATACATGGAACTTTTGTCCAGGTAAACACCCAAATACGCTGTTATGCCATATCCGAGCTTCTGAGGATTTACAATGAGGTGCGAAGATTTGATGAGCCCCATGGCGTCCATTTTCTTCATCCTGACATGTATCGTACCCGGCGAAACCCCTATTTTCTGGGCGATTTCGGTGAAAGGCATCATCGCATCCTGCATCAACAGGTGCAAAATCTGGATGTCGACTTTATCAATTTCGTAATTTTCAGACATGTGACGTTCAAGTTATTGTTGTATCGTCAAATATAAGGGATTGTTTTTTGTATTTTAATAAGTTTTGCAATTTTTTTTTATTTTATTTGCAAAATTCAAGCAGGTTGAGATATCTTTGTTATAACCTTTTACAGGTTATTGGTTAGGCAACATACCCCTTACGAGTGCTGCATGATGAGGAGCGTGCAGCATTCTTTTTTTTACCCCTTTCGTATGGATTAGTGGTCATTGGCAGAAACCCGCACAGGCTGGCCAAAGAGATTATGCCTTTCGGCGCTCCAGCAAAGCAATGCACTCTACGTGGTAGGTTTGAGGGAACTGGTCGAATGGCTGCAATACAGTAACCGCGTAGTCGTTAATGAGCAGTTGTATATCCCTGGCCTGGGTAACCGGGTTACAGGAAACATAAACGATCTTTTCAGGCGCAAGCTGTAATAATTGATCACAAACATCTTTATGCATTCCCGCCCTTGGAGGATCAGTTATCACAACATTTGCTCGTCCGTTTTCTTCTATAAACGTCTCCGTAAAGATCTTGGCCATATCCCCGGCATAAAATGCACAATTGGTGATGTTGTTCAGACTGGCATTTTTCCGGGCATCTTCGATAGCTGCCTCAACTAATTCAATGCCAACTACCTTTTTACAATGTTTGGCAGCCAGTAAGGCAATACTCCCCAAACCGGTATATAAATCATACACCTCATCGTCAGGATTAAGTTGCGCCAACTCAAGAGTGCGACGATACAGGTTGCGTGCCTGTTCAGTATTCGTCTGGAAGAATGCTCGAGGTCCTAATTGGTAGCGGATGCCATCTATTTCTTCAATCATGGTTGGTTCACCTGCATAGAGCGTGACATCCAAATCATAGATAATATCGTTTTTCTTGGTATTGATGCAATAATGCAGAGAAGTAATTTCAGGGAAAGTGTGATGTATATGCTGCATCATAGGCAGTAATACATCCGGTTTATCTTCCGCCACAACTACAATTACCATTAAATGATTCAGGGAAGTATTTCTGATAATCAAATTGCGCATATACCCTGTATGATTGCGCAAATCATAAAAGGGTAAACTATGCATTAATGCATATGATTTAACCGACAATCTGATTTCATTCGATAAGGAAGCCTGTAAATAACAACGTTCGATATCAAACACATTAGCGAATTGCCCTTTTACATGAAAACCACAACCGGGTTTCTTTTGAGGAGGGTTCGATTTATCGTAATTCGGATCATGCACATATGCCCCATTGGTAAATGTGAATTCCATTTTGTTCCGATAATATCGATCGTATGGAGATGCAACAATGGGTAATATTTCCGGAAATCCTGGAGTGCGTTTTAATAGCCTGAACGCATCATCAACCAGTTGTTGTTTAAATTGAAGCTGAGTTGCATACTCAACATTTTGCCAGGTACATCCTCCGCAAATATCAAAGTGCGTACAAAATGGTTCAACCCGTAACTTGCTATACGTATGAAATTGTGTAACATACCCGGTATCGTAGCCATTGCGTTTTCTGGCAACCTGTATGTCAACAATGTCACCGGGAATTACACCTTCCGTAAATACCACTTTACCTTCTACCCTGCCAAAAGCCGTTCCACTATTTGCAACACCTTCTATGGTTACCTGCTGATGTATCTTTTTCTTATTCCGGGCCATGCGACAAAAATACAGTACTTACGCAAGAGGAATGTGCAGCAAGCAGGTATATTTATAATACCAATTACAATATTACCTGACTACAACAATTTTATGTGTATCATGCAATTGTCCACCCAGCACAATGCGCAAATAATAAACCCCTTGAGCCAGCGGCGCTGTATTAAACAGAAACACGTTGTTTCCTGCCTGAGCCTGTGCGCGCAAGAGATATTTAATCATATTACCCTGCTCATCGTACAGATAAAAATCGATAACATCTGACGACGATAAACTGATTTCTGCAAAAAATTCATGCTGAACCGGGTTTGGATAAACTTGTGACGGTATAGGTTTAGTTTGTTCGACTGTAACAGCTGGTTCAACCGTGCTGCGCAGACTGGCAATCCATGTTGCATTGTTTCGTTCGGTAAAAGGAAAAGATTCTATGTATTTACCAAACGTACCACTCATCCAAACCACACCTGGCTGATTGTATTTGCGTTGCGACCCTGTATAATCTCCCCAACGTTCGTAGCCGCCTGAAAGAACATTTACCCAGGTATCACCCGTATGAATATTCACAACCTCTGAATATCCGCCCCAATTATAAAAAACGCCACTTACACCCGCATAGATCGTTGGTGCAGAATGATCGAATGTGATTATTGACTGATCATCTCCCGGAAATTTTCCTGTATAAGAAAGATTCGCATAACCAAAATCCAATGTGTCATCTCCAATAATATGTGCTTCAATGGTATTTGTTCCACCCACATCACTGATGACGCCATGATATATGCTGCAAAATCCGGTTGAGGTATCCAGACAATTGGACACAAACTGAATCTGGCCATTCTCATAAAAACTACCTAATACTCGTCCATCATTGGTGTCGAAAATATTTGTTGAATATTGGCGTGCCTGTGGTGGCACTCTGTATGACAGGTTACTGCGCGAGAAATTAACTTCTAATTCTGTTGTCGGATCGTCTAAAGTACCTGTAATGTGTACCATAAATATGGTGTCATTTACTTCCGCAAAATTTCGGTTAGACAGAAAATACATATCCGGACCATAAGTTGTTGAACCGCCTTTAACCGGATTCAGGTTTCTGATTGGTGCGCCACCAAAATAAATACTATCCCAAAAAATGGCATCCAATGGCTCAGCGTTATAGCCATTATCCAAAGACATTTGCCAAATAAGTGTTTCAGAAAAACCTGTTTGCCAAGGTTCATCCGGAATAATCAGATTGATTGTCAGAAATAATTCTTCTTCTGTCAATGCAAACATGGGGAAATCGGTCCACCGGTTATTATCCTTCGGGTTACCCGGCAGTGCATATAAGTTCCAGGCACCTGTCGGGTCTTCCGTTTGTGAAAAACCAATTATGATATATGTATTTTCAGGATCAAACCCAGCCAGGAATAACAGCACGAATCGATCCGCACGTGGGTCATACATCACTTTTGGATCAAATTTGCCATCCACAATACCCAGAGTATCTGCAAAGGCAGCCAGGGATGTTGTAAACAACATAGTACCCAATGAATCATACATGTAAATATTTGAATTCATAACCGAAACGATTATACCATCATTACTGATAGCCAAATCATTATCATTAGGCACATAGGCTGTCATAATATTTCCTTCCCAACCGGATAGAATTTCAGGTGCTGTAATATCTGTTTGTGTTCTGAATGCTGCAGGACCTTTCGGGGTGATGACATCTCCGTATAATGAATCTTTCAAATCAATTAAATGGCGTCGATATCCGGTTGAACCTTGAGGCGGCATTTCGGTTGAAAAAAATATGGGTGCAAAATCATCGTGCAGCTTCTGTAAATCAACAGTTACCGGAACAGGTGCCGTTATTTTTTGCGGGCTGACTGAAGGTGACTGACTATAAGCCACACCAGTTAAAAAAGTGAACAGCGAGATGATTGTAATCCTGCGCATACGATGAATTTGACCACTAAATTAAATGATTCCCGATGGAAATCCGTAAAAGTAGTTGTTAAACTCCTGCATGCCAGGCAGTCTGAATATCCGACAACCGTGTCAACTGCAGTAATCAGCAATACACTTGGCTTAAACAACCACTATGGTCTGATTAACTTTTTTACTTTACCTAATAAACTATTGGGATGGTCGTTCAGGTAAGTAATAAGTCGGTATTTGAACCAGGATTTCGTGGTATAAAATTCCTGAAAGTACATACCATCGCGCGGGTCGGCATCCTGGATTTTTTGGATGAGGTGTAAATTACTTAAGGCAACTGGATGCGTTTTGAAATCGTGACGATTTTTTTCGACAAACTGATTCACCAATCGCGTAGACCGCATCCAGGTATCATGAAATAAAATGTAGCCGCCTTTTTTCACCAGCATGGCGGCAAAATAAAAATCTATAAGAATACCATCGAATTTATGATCGCCATCAATAAAAATAAAATCGTATTGTTCATTTTTATGACAGAGTTCCGGCAAGGCGAAATGTGAAAAATCTTCAATATGTGTAAAAGCAGCGCCTAAACCTGCTGCCTGAATATTTTTCACTGCCTGATACCCATAATTTTTTTGAAATGGATCTATAGCTGTATGTGGTTGTTGTGTTGCCAACATGATATATGCTGCTGACCTGCCATATCCCAGACCGACTTCCAAAGTTTTAGAAATCTTTTTTTCCTGAATAAATTGATAGATAAACCTGGCCTCCTCTACCCGAACAGGCGTTTTTTTATCTGTTTCAGGTATTTGAAGTATGCTTTCTATTTGATCGATGGTTGTCATAAGTGTGTTGCATAATGCTGAAAATACGTTCGGCTGATTTATCCCAGTTAAACGTATTTTTAGCTTGTTGAGCTGTTTCGAGTGCGTATTTTTTAAGTTCTGTTCTATTGCGTAAAAAGATGTGCATGGCACGTGCAATATCCTCGGCTGATTCCGGATTAAAATATACCGCATGTTCGCCACCTACTTCAGGCAGACTGCTGCGGTTGGAGCAGATAACCGGAACACCGGCGTAACGGGCTTCGAGCACGGGGATGCCGAAACCTTCAAACAATGAAGGATATACAAGAGCATCAGCTGCGCCAATAGCTTCAGTTAATTGCGTTTGATTCATTGAGCCTGCAAAGATAACATCATCTTTAAACTGCATGGCATTATAGGTGGTATAGGTTTCACCTGTTTTCCATGCAAACCTGCCAACAATCAATAATTTATGATTGCAAACACCTTCCTTTCGGAGTGCATCATATGCCTGCATCAGCATGCCAACATTTTTACGCGGGTGAATACTGCCCACATAAATAAAATATGGATGATCATCTGTAATTCGCTTGCGGACAATTGATTGTGTTTCATCATCCAGTGGCATAAATTGACTACTTGCCCCATTGGCAACAACCTGTATTTTATCTTCTGGCACCTGGTATTTATCTATAATATCCTGTTTTGAAAACGCGGATACGGTGATAATCGATGCCGCTTTCGATAAATACCGGGGTGTATGAGACTTTAAAAAAGAGTACGTCAGTTTGGGAATGTGGTGTGGGAACTCAATGTATGCCAGATCATGTACTACTAAAATAGTAGGCACCTGAGCAGTAAGCGACAGCATGCCATCCGTAGAAATAAATAAATCAGGTTTGTACTTCTTAAAAATACCGGGCAAAGCATGCTCAAACCAATACTTCCATAAATAGGGATGCCTGGCGGGTGGCCACACTTTAATGGGTGTTACATTATCAGCAAATACAAAGTCAGGATCCCAGTCGCGGTCAAACAGAAACAGAAATTGATGTTCCGGATGACTACGGGTGATACGTTTCATGGTTTCATATGTAAACCATCCAATACCTTCCAGCTTATCCTGAATAAGGAAACGGGTATTAACAGCTATGAGCATGTTATACTAGTTGGGTTTTACCAATAAATAAAATAAGCGTAGAAGTAGTCCGAAACACGTAAACTTTAGAGTAGAAGTAGGTCGCTAGAGTCTAATTTGAAGCAATTATAGCTATTTTTATCGCCTCGGCAAAGAAATGCGTAAAAATTTTATCACCAACATCAGTTTTTTATTGCTGCTTAACCTGCTCATTAAGCCGTTTTGGATTTTGGGTATTGACAGGGGTGTACAAAATGAGCTGGGACCTCAGGTATATGGCGTATACTTCGCCTTGTTCAATTTTGCCTATATCTTCCAAATCGTACTGGATTTCGGGATCAACAATTATAATAACCGGCTGATTGCACGATCGCCTGAAAAACTGGCAGGTCAGTTGGTGTCGACCCTCCTGTTAAAAATAGGACTTGGTGCAGGTTATATAGTCGTATTAGGTATTGCGGCAAAGGTGGCCGGGTTCACGTCAGAAATGGAGCTTTCCATTTTAGGGCAGCTTGCCCTGCTGCAAATAGCGATCAGTTTTTATGGCTTTTTGCGCAGTAACGTGAATGCCTTGCATTTGTTTAAAACGGATGCAGTATTATCCATCTTAGATAAAGCGATAACCTCCCTGTTATGTGGTTTGGTGCTGTGGACAAACTTCCTCCACCTGGAGTTAAGTATTCCTTTGTTTATCTGGCTTCAATTGATAGGTTACGGATTGAGTATTGCAGTTGCATTTTTGATTATCGGGTCAAGACGAATTCAGTTTGTCAGACATTTCGACTGGTCGTTAATCAAAAGCATATTTAAGCAAAGCTTACCTTACGCATTACTGGGATTTTTAATGACTGCTTACTATCGCACTGATGGTGTCTTGCTGGAGCGATTGTTAGGTGGAGCGCAAGGCGATTACCAGGCTGGTGTGTATGCTTCTGCATTCAGGCTATTGGATGCCTTAAATATTTTGGGTTTTTTGTTTGCGGGTTTATTGATGCCCATGTTCAGCCGCCTGTTGGAATCCGGTTCTTCGATACGCAGTTTGCTTCAGTTAGGATTTACACTGATGCTTATAACCAGTGCAGGTGCCGCGAGTTCTTTCTGGTGGTACAGGGTACACATTATGGACCTGTTATATCCTGATATGCAGGCCGAAGGAGCAGCCGTTTTTGGCTGGTTGATGATTGCATTTGTGCTCATGAGTATGACCTATATTTTTGGCAGTTTAGTTACCGCACATGGCAATATCCGCGCGCTTAATCTGATTTCGTTTGCCGGATTTATATTGAATTTGGTTCTTAATATTATCTATATTCCGAAACATCTGGCGGTAGGCTCTGCATTAGCCACTACCCTTACGCAATCACTCGTATTTATAGCTCATGCCTGGGTGGTGCATAAAACATTTACCGAGCGGATTTCTGCAGCTATTTGGATAAAAAGTCTGGTATTTATATGTCTGGTTTCAGCCGGTGGATGGGCATCATCGTTGGTGCCGTTGAACTGGCCTTTGCAAATGGGTATTTCGCTGCTATGGATAGTACCGGCTGCCTTTGCCTCTGGTATGGTGCAGCTGCAGGACCTGAAAAACAGCATGTTGGCACTAGCTGACGCCATCAGCAAACGCACGGAGGCTTAGGCCGAAATGTTTACCTTTGCAGGCTAAACTGCCTATATGGAGCAATCTAACGACCTGATCAGGTTATTGCAAATCATTTTCAAGTGGAAAAAGCCAATCATTATTGTAACTATTGTGGTTGCATTAGTGTCATGCGGCGTTACCCTGCTCATGCCGAATTACTACAAATCGAGCGTTAATTTCTATCCCTCAAACCCAATCATGACCGACCGTCAGGTACTATACAGCCAGATAGCCGGTGAAATTGAAATTGATTACTTCGGTAGTCCCGGCGATATTGATCGTATGCTCACGCTTGCCAATGCCAGCAGCCTGGTTGATTATATTATTAATCATTTCCATCTCATGGAGCATTACGACATTGATTCAACCAGTAAATATGGTCGTTACAATGTAAAAAAGGAGTTTCTTGAAAATTACAGTGCCATCGAAACCGATTATGGTGCCATAGAGATTAGTGTATGGGATCAGGATAAAAATTTAGCCATGGAAATGGCGAATCACATTGTAGCCACAATTGACCAGCATAATAAAGAGTTATTGCTGCGCGATAAAAAACTGGTTGTAAAAACCTTTCAACAGCAGGTTGCACAAAAAGAATCCATTGTAAATCAACTGAGCGATTCTATTGCGGCAATGCGCACCAGTGGGTCTACACCTGAAAAAATGCTCATCATGGATGAACGTTTAAGAAATGCAGTTGCTGATTTAAATACCAATCGCATGTTATTGGAGCAAAATCAAACGGCTGTAAATACCGATTTCTCTACGGTACATATAACAGAGGAAGCATATCCTGCCTTACGCAAAGACAAGCCTGTCAGATCAATTATTGTAATTGGCGTTACACTGGCAACTCTGGTATTTATGGTTTTATTAGCTGTTATTGTAGAAAACTACAAACGCATTAAATCAAAACTCCAGCATGCTTAAAGAGCAGGGACTTAAACCTGTTGAACAATCTGTTTTCTGGGCGGCTACAGCCATTTCAGTAGTTGCACTGCTGGCGGGTGTGGTATTGCATGAACCTTTATTTTATGTAGTTCCTGCTGCCTTCCTGTTTGCATTCCAGATGTTGGTTGATTACAGGGCTATTTTTTATTTGCTCGTTTTAGCTACCCCGTTTAGTATTGAATATTATTCAACCACCGGCCTCAGCACTACCCTGCCAACCGAGCCGCTGATGGTTGTGTTTATGCTGTCTTTTATTTTCCTGCTTTTCTTGCGAACAGCCGATTTTGAACGCAGATTCGTAACACATCCGCTTACAATAATATTATTCGTGCATTTTGGGTGGATGATTTTCACAACAATTTTCGCACAGGAATTAGTTATTTCACTTAAATATCTGTTGGCCAAAACCTGGTACATAGTTACCTGGTATTTTATAGGGGGCTCTATTGTAAAGAATCTGGACACATTCAAACGTGTTTTCTGGCTGTTTTTTATTCCAACGCTTGCTTTAACGATTTACACGATTATCAACCATTGGCAATACAATTTTGCTTTTAGTGAGGTAAATAGAACCATGATTCCATTTTTCAGAAACCATGTGAATTATGCTGTATTCCTCGCATTAATGCTACCATTTACCTTTTTTGCTTATCAGTGGTACGATAAATACACCTGGCCGCGAATGCTGATTAAATTCGGCATTGTTGTATTGCTGGCCGGAATATATTTCAGCTATACACGCTCAAGCTGGTTGAGTGTGGTGGGTGCGTTTGGCGCCTATTTCCTGATTCGCAAAAATCTGCTGATGCCGGCAGTTATTGTATCAATTGCAGGCGTTATCATGTTTGCAATTGTGATGCTGCACGATAATAAGTATTTAGATTATGCGCCCGATTATCAGAAAACGATTTACCACAGCAATTTTTCTGATCACATGGAATCTACCATCTCCCTCGAAGATGTTTCCAGTGCGGAGCGTATTTATCGATGGGTAGCGGCTATTCATATGATAGGTGATAAACCGTGGTTGGGATTTGGTCCCGGACAATTTTATTTTAATTATAAGCCCTATACCGTAAATAAATTTGAAACCTATATCAGCAGAAATGACGAGCACAGTACCGTGCATAATTATTACCTGCAGGTTACCGTAGAGCAGGGTTTTCCCGGCACCGTCATTTGGATGATTTTACTGATTGCTATTTTGTATCTCGGCCAACAGCTCTATCATAAATACACAGACAAACACATAAAGAATCTGGCTCTCGCGCTCACGCTGAGTATCATTACCATTATTGTAAACATCGCACTCAGCGATTTAATTGAAGCCGATAAAATTGGCACTTCCTTCTTCTTCTTTATGGCGATACTGGTGAATCTCGATCTGCAGGCACCAAAACACAAAACGAATAGCCCTCTGCCACAAACCTGATTGCAGCAGCTTTATTTCGATTTCGACTTGGTTAAAAATAAATTTTAGATTCGCCTAAATTTTCGGGAACGATATAGACAATGGGCGTGGAATTAGCGTTAAAATCTGCGGTTTTCTAAACCAGAAAATACATATAATATCCTTTAACTAAATTATATTTTAGGATAGCCTAAATATTATGGAGTTTGTAACGGATGCAGGTATTCCTTAGATTAGCGTAAAATAGTAAACCGCAGGGACAACGTGTTATATTCGAGGGGCGGTAGTATAGGTAGTTCAGGCAATGCCTAAAGGGCTTCGTTATATTATCTTAACCAACGAGTAATACACCTGCGGCTTACTGTTTCACTAAGGCAGTATAGTAGTAACAAACACACCCAAAAACCTTTTTGCATATGAGTAAAAAGCTATTAGCACCGTTCACCTCAGCGTATCCATATCTAATCATTTTGCTAGTATCTATTTATTTTATAGGATGTTCGAATGATACGCAAGAAAAAACTAAGTATCCAGGAGAAGATGTCATTAAAGTTGTCTACAATCCACTTGATTCTAATGTTATTAGGGTGGGTGGAATACCGTATTATATCGGTGACGAGAGAAGCGGTGCAGGGAAAATTAAGTTAATGTTCGGTGAGCCTGATACCGTATTGCATTTCGATAATATGGAATCTCTAAGATACCACACAGAGGGCATTTGTTTTGGATTTATTAATGACGAATTATCATTTATTACACTTAATTTCAATAATGACTTGGTCGATACTACAGATAATATATCCTATGAATTTGATATTGACGATTTTATAGTGAACGACTTAGTATCGCCTGGCACTCTTGTTATCCGAGGTTGGAATTTTGACCAAAAGGAATATGATGAAAATAAACGCATTTGGATTGGTGGAAGTAAAGTTGGAGTTTCAATGCAATTTAATGATAATGATAAAATTTTATTTGCGCAGTTATTAATTCGATGAAATACCGCATCATACCATTTAATATATAATTTACTATTATGGATAAAATAGCAATTGGTACAAAAGTAAGAGAGATATTTAGCGGCAAGATTTGTATTATAGTTGCTGACAAAGAAAATCCGCTAATGCCTAATGAGGGTGTAAATGTTCAGCCCATATACCCTATTGTAGACAACGACTGTATTCTAAGGACAATAGATGCAGGAGAATTTATACATGCTGCTTACAACCATTTAGATTTCGTTTAGAATAAGCGCTATAGAGGTAACATAAAATGCCATCCCATCAAAACATAATACACCATTTGCCGCCTTTTCCATACAGGCTGTCGTGTTTTAACTGATTTCAGCAATCTCATTGTCAACCGCCTCCAACCATTCAACCAAATAGATTTTTGTTTCATCGGTTAAGATTGAATACATATAGGCTTTTATCCCTTCTTCCATTTACTTAAGGGACAAAACCCAGTGTATCTATTGCCTTAAAACCTTTTGCCTAATAAGGTGGAGACATTTTTAGGCACATAATATTATTTGAACTTTATTTTTGGTCAAAAGGTATAATCTACTGCAAATGGGAACGATATGGATAATAGACGTAAAATAAGCGTTAAAATATACGCTTCTCTAAGGCTGAAAACACATATATTATCTATGTAACTAGACAAAGTTTTAGGATAGTCTAAAGATTATTTGGTTTGCAATTGATATGAAGGCTCCGCCATAACAATAAGAATGCGTACAAAAGCACCTACGAAAATAAATTGTCTATAAATGGCAGTTTTGAGGATGTTATTAAGGCTTCATTCAAGAAGGCAAATAAAG
>JAKQVC010000196.1 GCA_029571985.1 Bacteroidota bacterium
GATGGCATTGCTTTACCCCGACCCGGTGATGGTGGTTTAGGACGCGATGGCGAAACGATTTATACAGAAATCTGTACGGCACAAATTCACGAAGATATTGTGTGGGTTTCTCGCCCTGATATACCGGGTAAACTATTGATACCGCATAATTTACACGTTGCCGATTATAATTTATACTGGCTCAACATTCGAAAAAATGTGGCTGCACAAATCAGTCACTATCAATCCTTACATCATTAATTTGTCCAGACCAGCACCTGAATTTGTTGCGGGGCAATGGCTAGTTCTAATGGTGTAGAACCAATATATTCGCCATCAGCATCAATACTTACAGGTGGATCACTGTGTATGGTGATTGATTTTGATTTAAATGTCTGCACTTCCCGCATATGCACATGCGCACCTGATTGCAATTTAGGCAGGCTCACCACCATTTTCCATTTAGGCATAGTGGTAATGATAGTCATATCTAACTGACCATCATTAAAATTGGCTGATGGCAATTGTTTAAGTCCGCCACCATTATATTTCCCATTTCCAACAGCCACGGATAATACCGTTAAATCAGTTTGCGCCTGATCGGTGTTTATGCGCATACGGGTATGCTTATATCGAAACAAAGTGCGCATAATTGCAAGTTGATATTGCAATTTTCCGAAATAAAATTTCCCGCTATGCTCAAATAAATATTGTGCAACAGCACCTTCAAATCCCAAACCGGCGATATTGATAAAATACCGTTCTCTCTTTTCTTCGCCTTGTGTATATGTGGCTATCCCCACATCGTGCAATTGCGTTTTTATAGTTTGTAATGCAGATACAATTTCTGTGGTTGTCTGTGGTTTACCTATGGTACGAACCCAATCATTTCCGGTGCCGGCAGGTATCATGGCTAACACTATTTCCTGAGGTGCAATTCCGGACTGCATCACACCATTTACCACATCATTGGCTGTTCCATCTCCACCTAAAATCAATATATGTCTGAATCCTTGCTTTACGGCCTCTGATGCCAGTTTGGCGCCGTGATCGCGGTATTCTGTATAGGCTACCTGCATACCTATACCTGCAGCTTCAAGTATAGGCTGTATTTTAGCCCAGCGTTTTGGTGCGGCCTTGCCTCCTGAAACCGGATTAATAATTACTAACCATTTTTGTTGCATACGATGCTTTCACAAGATGAATTTCGCCAATATGGTCATGCCATGATCGACTGGATTGCTGATTACCTCGAAAAGATAGAGGATTTTCCTGTTAAGTCAACCATGGAACCCGGTGCTTTGCGCCAACAACTGCCGCAGGAAGCGCCGTTTACCGGTGAGTCAATGGACGTCATTTTTACGGATTTCAAAAAATATATTCCGGAAGGCCTCACCCATTGGCAACATCCCGGATTTATGGCTTTATTTCCAAGCAATAGCAGCTTTGCAAGTGTATTGGGTGAATTGCTGGCAGCAGGTGTCGGCATTAATGCGATGATGTGGGATACCTCTCCAAGTGCAACCGAATTAGAAGAAACCGTAATGGAATGGCTGCGAAAAGCAAGCGGATTACCGGAAGGCTGGAAGGGTGTTATTCAGGATACAGCAAGTGCTTCAACGCTTACGGCAATTCTTACTGCAAGAGAAAAGTGTACACAATTTAATATCAATGCACATGGTTTTGCGGAGCATGCAGACTTGCTGGTATATTGCACAGCCCATACACATTATTCGATTGAAAAAGGCGCTAAAGCAGCAGGATTTGGTGCCGACCATGTTATAAAAATTCCAACAGATAACACCTATGCGATGCGTGCGGATGCATTGGAAGAACGCATACAAGCCGACTTGCAAGCCGGTAAAAAACCGTGCATCGTTATTGCCACATTAGGCACTACCGGAACACTTGCTTTCGATCCGCTAAAAGACATCGCAACCATCTGCAACCGTTATGGAATTTGGCTGCATGTAGACGCAGCGTATGCAGGTTCCGCTTTTATTTTGCCTGAATACCAGCATTATTTGGATGGCATCACATTAGCCGATAGTTATGTTTTTAATGCGCATAAGTGGATGTTCACCAATTTCGACTGTTCCTGTTATTTTGTCAAAGACAATTCCGCACTTATACATACTTTTTCTGCGAACCCTGCCTATTTAAAGCGAACACATGAGGCGGTTACACAATATAAGGACTGGGGCCTCCCATTAGGTCGTCGATTTCGTGCATTAAAATTGTGGTTTGTATTGCGCAATTATGGTATCAGTGGTTTGCAACAGGCAATTAAAACACATATCCAGTATGCGGATATCATAAAATCATTTATCCAAACACATGCGCATTGGAAAATATTTGCACCACCGGCATTAAATGTCTTATGCATCCGTTATGTGCCAGCTGTTTCACTTACAACAGAGGAATTAAATACATTAAACTCGGTTATATTGAATACCATTAATCAAACCGGCAAATTTTATTTATCCGGTACAACCGTGGATGAACAATTCATTATTCGCATTGTATGCGGAGGCACGTGGTTAACGGAACAACACTTGCATACATTGATTCACACACTCGAAGATGCAGCACAATCCGCCTGCGCACAATTAGCTATATCCGCATAAAGGATTTAACGATTTGAGCGCCGGGATAAGTTATCTGAATAAAATAATTTCCGGCAGATAAACGGCCAGTATGAATCGTGATTGGCTCTGATGAACTGCTGCGGATATCTGCCTGCTGCACTACCCTTCCCTGCTGATCGAAAATCCGATACGTACACTGCGTTGGTTCGCCGGTAATCATGACGTGTACAATATCGTTGGTAATGGTAGGATAAATATCCATGGTTCGCACGTCATCTGTAATTGAAATTTGCACATCCTCTGCTTTTGGAATACTGTAAACCCCATTTCCATGTGTAAATGCCATAATGCGTTCATCCTGAGGTGAGTAAATTAAATCAAATACTAAAACGGCTTCAGGCATTCCGGTTCCAAAAATAGTCCAGGTATTTCCTTTGTCCATAGATACATAAACACCCATATCACCACCGGCATACAAAATATTATGAAATACGGGATCAATTAAAATGGTATGGAAGGGCACATCCGGTAAACCGGCACTTATATCTTCCCACGTATCCCCCATATTGGTACTTTTATACAGATGTCCTGTACCAAACCCACTCACCGCAATATATAATTCCTGCGCATTTATTGGGTTTACTGCAATGTCGCGATAATATCTATCCGGTAAATCCTGCGTGATGGCCGTGTAAGATTCACCACCGTCTACACTACGGAAAATATCAGCTCTGCCACTTATACCTGCTGTACTGTAATACAGAGTATCTGTATTATTTCCACCTACACCAATTGCCAGAAATACATTTCCGGTATCAGGTTGTGTGTTTACAGGCTTATAAAAAGAGCCGCCGCCATCATCAGAACGCCACAATTTCGAATCACCTGTAAATAGCACTTGTTGATCAGATGCGGCTAGTGTTAGAGGCGCTACAAATGCGCTTGCGCCGGTTGGTCCAAATATATAATCGACAAAATTTTCACCACCGTCAAACGACTTATAAAAATTTCCATATTGATAAGAACCATATTGCTGTGTATCATCTTCCTGGTCAATGGCATTGGCAGCACCATCGCCACCAATTACTGCAATCCAGTCGTTAGTGCCCACATACCGTTGCGTGAAATTATCCTGCAAACCACCTAAACCTAACTCAGCAGATTGCGCACTAATTGAACCAATATAAAATTGCGCCGTAGCATATCCGCCCACGCATGGATAATAGGATTCACCAAAGTCGCCTGAACGAAATAATCCTCCATCCGTCAGAATATATACCTGCGATGGATTGAGCGGATTATATTGAATATCATGTATATCAGGATGCAATTCACTATCCGGCCCAGTATAAGATGTTTTTTGAATAAGTGAAGCGCCGCCATTTGTCGATTTCCATAATTCAACCCCACCAAACAACAGGTTGTTAGCATTGTCAGGATTGATACAAATTCCTTTAGCATACCAACCCTGGTAACTCAATACTTCTTCATCATCCAATTGCGTCCAGTTATTTCCACCATCAGGCGAAGCATAGATACCGACAGTAGCAAACGAATTTCCTACAGTAGCATATACGGCATTGGGATTTCCAGCCCATTGCTGCACACATATACGTCCATCTATTCCGGAAACATCCGGCCAACCGCCTCCGGAAATCGTATTCCAGGTTAATCCACCATCCATAGATCGCAGTAAGCCATGAAAATCAGCATTCAAATTGCCGGCACCTGCAAAAATCATATCTGGCGCATCGGGATGTACCGACAAATCCATAATCATTTTGTTCGTGTTCGTTTGAATCCAGTTTGCACCATTATCTGTAGTGACATAAATACCTTCTGTAGTTGCTGCAATAAGTTGACCATCATTTTCGGGATGAAAAACAATATCCCAGATGCCGCGATTTTCGAGATAAGTCCAATCAAGACTCAGCTCCCAGTTAGCGCCGCCATCTGTAGTGTGTAAAATACCCATGCCAAAACTGCCTCGTTCAGTGCGGGTAATTAATCCATGTGTTGATGAACCGTAAGCATATGTTTCGCCGGTACCAATAAATATTTCATTATGGTTTTCCGGATTGATGGCAATTGCACTCACTCCTAAAATGGGGAAACCGGTTTCTACGTACGACCAAGCGTTCGTGCCAATTCCGCCTGTGGTTGATTTCCATAAACCTCCGCTTGCACTTCCTAAATAAATGACAGATGTATCTGTAGGATCAATTGCCATACTGATGGTTCTGCCCCCAACATTATCAGGGCCTATAGAAACCCAATTGTCGGCGCCGGATAATCTGGCATGCACCTGCATATTTTTTTTAAACTGATGCGCCGCATACCATTTACCATTTCGACCATCCACTTCCGGATAATGGTGCATGGCCGACACAAAGGCAATGCCGTCTAGCGCTTCAGTCGGTGATTCAAAATGTGTGTCCTGGTGCTTTTTATCAGGAAAGTTAAATGCCATTGCCAGACAAAGCAATATGGTTGCAGAGAAGATGTACCATTTCATGACATGAATTTACGGTACTTCCGCTAATAAAACAGGAATGTCAGCTATCAGAGAGATTGCAGTTTGCTGTAAATACCATCACGCATGGTGATCAGCAGCTCACGCTCTGCTGCAGGAAGTTTTCGAAAACGCCGGGCCGACAACCATTTTTTAAGGTCGCGACGATAATAAAAAGCAATACTACCAGTTATCGGGAAGGCAATCAGAAATATCAACCCGGATAATACGCTGTTTAAAATTGACCATACAATGACAAACAAAATCAGGTAATAGACAGGAAATACGATTAATCCAATCACATATTGCGCAGAGCTGATGAAAATACGCTGTTTAATTTTTCGCTGTGCAAACCAATGCGGAATCATGTAAGGTAAAAAATTAATAGCCGCACCAAAAGCAGCAAAAGGCAACATCAGCATAAAATACAAGACCATCATCGTGAGGGTAAATGGATGATGTCTGGATGTATCAAAAGTATTTTCTCTAAAGTTGTGTTGCTTTAATTTATTTCGATACACATGAAAATCGTGCACCAATTGTTTCAGGGTATCGTGATTTTCGGTATTGCAGGCTTCCAATCTGGGCACAATTTCTTTCTCAGCTAAAAATTTCCGATATGGCGTATACTGCTCACCTTTTTCGAGTACTGACCTGCGTGCATAAAAATGCGATAAATCAACGATGTCGTGATGATAAGGACCGTGCTGCACATGCGATGCCGTTTGTTTCATCGCAACTTCGATATCATCTTTTAATACATTGATTGCCTGGGCTGCATTAGTCTGGTAAAGCGCATAATAATCTTTCAGCATAATAGGCTTGCCGAAGTGGATTAATTGCCATTGCTTAAATTTTTCAGCACCTGTATACATAACACCAACCGGAATGATGTGCACATCTGCTGTAAAATCACTGCGCTCACCGGTTAAAAAGGCAATGCGACAAATGCCTTTTTTCAGTGGTCGTATATGATCTTCATTTACACAATTCCCTTCAGGATAAATACCAACCATGGCATTATTCATCAGCAAATCGGCACAAGCCTCAAAGGTTGGTTGATTGGTTGCCTTAGTATCCACACCGTCACGTTCGCGCCACAAAGGCAGCATATGGAAGAAATAAAACAATTTAGCCATGAGCGGCTTATTGAATGCATCTCCTCTTGCTAATTGCCACACCTGAGTACCTTTCGTATTTACAAAGGCCAGGGAATCCATAAAGGCGTTTCGGTGACTGATGGCAAATAATACCGGTTTATCTGTTGGCACATTTTCCCAGCCGGCAATCTCGAAACGCGTATAATAATATTTGTAAGGAATACCAATCAAAGGCGGTTGCACCAGCCAGTACCCATATGTATAAGGTTGTACATGTCGATCCCGGAATGGGATTTGAGGTTGAGGGGCAAATAAGCGTTTGAGCAGCCGTTGATCCATATAAAGCGGTGCAAAAATAACCGTTTTAAACTTGCTGTGCCTGTTTAGCGGCCATTCGGGACCAGATTGTGGCTACGAGGAAGCCTGTAACAAGATCCCAGATGCCCCACCATCCGGCTACAACGGCCATTCCGCCCATGCCCTGAAAAAAGGTGAATATTATAATCAACTCCAAGGCCGCATTGTGTATACCGGTTTCGATGCTTAAACATTTTTTATCGGCAAAGTCCATTCTGAAGAGAGCACCCATCCCATAACCACTCAGCATCGCCAATCCATTATGCAATAAAACTAAAATGAAAATCATACCGATAATGTCCATGAAAATGGCGTAGTTTTTCAGAAAGGCAAATACAATAAAACATAAAAAAATCAGCACACTTATAATTTGCATGGGCTTTCTGATCTTAGCCGTGAAGTTGGGGAACTTATGATTGACGATCATCCCTAAAATCAACGGCACGCCCAATATCACGACAATTGTATTAAATAACTCCACAGGCTCAACGCTGATTTCTTTCATAAGCTCGGCTGTTGGCGCATACATAGAACCCATAATAGCAAAATTCAAAGGGGTGAGGATAGGAGCCAACAACGTCGAACTTGCCGTAAGTGTAACAGATAAAGCAACATTCCCTTTGGCCAGCGAACTCAGGAAATTACTCATATTTCCACCGGGACATGCGCCTAATAAAAAAATACCCAGGGCAATACTCGGACAGGGTTTCATGATAATCACAATAAGAAAAGTGAGCAGAGGCAGCACAAAATACTGCGATAAAATACCTGCTATGGCTTTCCTGGGTTGTTCAATTAAACGTTTGAAATGCTCCAGCTTTAAATCTAGGGCAATGCCAAACATCAAAAACGCCAATAAAAAATTCAACAGGAATAAATCGTCCGGATTAAAATTGAGTCTTATACTGTCAATGGTTTCACACATGGCCATGATTTTGCCCACAAGATACTAGAAGTAGACAAAATATCGGTTCACATATCCGCCAAGGCATGCCTGCACTTCGAGGCGACAGACCTTTACCTCTGCAAAAACTGGCTGTTTACCGTAACTTTGCCGGGATTATGAGGGTTTTTCCGCAGGATATTGCCGCTGTGCTTGAGTTCGAGAAAGTATTAACCGAAGTAAGTAAATATTGCGATAGTCGCTTGGGAACTGACCGTGTACAAAAGGTCAGACCCATAGATACTTATGCGGAAGTACGGAAAATATTATTGCAGACCAAAGAAATGACGCGGCTACTGCAATTTGAGCAGCAATTTCCGCACGATAAAATTTTTGATATACGGCAAACCATCCCCTTGTTGAGGATTCAGGATTATGTATTATCGGCCCAACAATGTTTTGAGATATTAAAAGTTGCCCTCCTCACCGGCAACGTTATTCGGTTTTTTCATACGCATGCAGAGCAATATCCCACCTTGCATAGTTTTATTTCCGGAACCGACTATGTAGCTGCTATACATCAGGCAATTAAACCCATTATTGATGATGCAGGTGCTGTGCGACCGGATGCTTCTCCCGAACTGATGCGTATCCATAAGGATATGAACGACGCCATCAGAAGTCTGGGTAAAGTATTTGTGTCGGCCTTACAGAAGTATCGGGGACTCGGATATCTGAGTGATGTAGATGAAAGCGTGCGCAATAACCGGAGGGTGTTAGGTATTCAAAGTGAATATAAACGCAAGGTGCCGGGCATCATACATGATGAAAGTGAAACCGGTCGCACCGTATTTATTGAGCCGCAGGAAGTGGTCAATATTCAAAACGAAATTTTTGAATTAGAACGGGAAGAAAAACGTGAAATATACAGGCTGCTCAAACAGTTGACTGCCGATATTTCTCCCTATGCCGATACATTGGAACGGTATCAGCAAATATTAGGCATATTGGATTTTACACGTGCTAAAGGACGCTATGCTTTAGATATTCAGGCAACTATGCCTATACTTGAAAAAGAACCCGTTATTTGTCTTTATAATGCCAGACATCCGATACTGCTTGCACTCAATAAAAAACAACAAAAACCCATTATTCCACTTCAGGTAGAATTGGAATCGATGCAGCGCATACTGGTGATTAGCGGACCCAATGCCGGCGGAAAATCTGTTGCCATGAAAACTGTCGGCCTGTTGCAATATATGTTGCAGTGCGGACTCCTGATACCTGCCGCTGATCACTCGCGAATGGGTATTTTCCAACAAATATTTTGCGATATTGGCGATACCCAATCTCTTGAAGATGAGCTGTCGACCTATGCCGCCCGATTAGTAAAAATCAGACATTTTTTGCAGTTCAGCGATAAGCGTACATTAATTTTAATAGATGAATTTGGCAGCGGTACCGACCCTGTTATGGGCGGTGCTATTGCAGAAGCCGCTTTGCGTCAGTTAAATGAAAAACAGATTTTTGGCGTGGTGACAACACATTATGCCAATTTAAAATCGCTCGCGGCAAACACACCGGGCATGTTTAACGGCAGTATGGTATTTGATGAACAGGAATTAAAACCAAAATACCTGCTGGATGCCGGAAAACCCGGAAGCAGCTATGCCTTCGAGCTAGCCAAAAAAACTGCCCTTCCGAACACGTTACTTGAGGAAGCACGCAAACTCATCTCAAAGGAACACATCCGTTTTGAAGAACTGCTGAAAAATGTGCGCATCGAAAAAGAACATATTCGTTTGCGCGATAAAGAAGTAAGTAAAAAAGAAGAAGATCTCCGCAAAAAAGAAACTGAACTGCAAGCTGCTCTTGAACGTACTCGTGAACAGCGCGAAAAATTCAACCTCAAAAAACTTGAAAAGCAGGATGAAACTTTACGCAAATTAGAAGCCGATTTCAAAGCCTTATTGCAAGAAGTTAAAACGAAACATGATGATGCAGATGCCGATAATGCAGCGAAAGAAAAAAGTAAAGACGCCGTGCGCAAATTCCTGCAGGATAATCGCCGGCAAACATTTAACGAGAGAAAAAAAATAAGACCGGTTACTTCGCCTAACTGGCAACGTGGTGAAATTCGCATTGGCGGTATGGTGAAATTAAATTCAGGAAGTGAAATCGGGATACTTGAATCGGTTAAGAATAACAGAGCCACAGTCATCTTCAATAATATCCGCACCACCGTAAACTATGCAGATTTAATTGGCATCGCCCAGGCAGCAGCTCCGGTAGAGCGGCCCAATAAAGTGCGCATTACCATGGATGAAGGCGATTTCAATACAGAACTCGATTTGCGCGGTAAACCTAAAGAAGAAGCCATGCTGGAACTCGAGCGATATCTGGATCAAGCCATGATGCGGAAGGCTTACCAATTACGCATTTTACACGGTAAAGGCACCGGGGTTATTCGGGAGATGGTGCAACAGGTTCTCAAAAAATATCCGGGTATAACCGATTATGGCTTTGCTCCTCGAGAAGGGGGTGGCGATGGTGTAACCCTTGTAACCATGGCTTAAACCTCCCTAAAACGCCCCAAATCCTTGAAATTGTGCATTTTGTGTGTATTTGATTAAGCGTTTGATTATAACTCTTTGCTTATCAATGACTTACAATAGGGTGATTTTTCCACCAAATGTGCATTTCCATGTGTTTTTGATGTGCGAAAAAAGAAGGCTTCAGGTATTGGCACAAATGGTGTTTCACGTTATTTTTGATATACCTGAAAGTTGGGAGTTGACAGGCAGTCTGTTGCCAACCAGAACATTCGAAACGGTGTTCGGTAGCGTCCGAAAGGAAAACAGCAGCCAACTGATGCGAGCATGAGTGTCAATTCTTCTTCAGGGGCAATGTTGAGCATTACGGTGCTTTATATTGCGAAAGCGGGATGCACCAAACCAGGTATGTTCCGCTTTCATCTATTCTGCAACATTCTCGAAATTAATGTAGCGCTAATTTCGTTAATGCATAAAACCTTCGCCGGTCATGCGAGGGTTTTTTTTATGCCTTTACATCTGCAACATTTTTACCCTTATTAAATAATAGCATGACATGTTATCCAGCAATGCCATTTGCCGTAATTTTGCGGTATGATTATCAGCGTGCTCGGAGAACCTTATTCGTTTCACCATGTGGCGGCCATGCAGTATTGGGACATGCAGCAGCATTTTCACTTTCATCTGCATTTCGATGAACTGATAGCCTCGGTGCAGGATGGTCAGGCTGATTTTGGATTAATTGCGGTTGAAAATACCATTGCGGGCGATGTGCCGGGCAATTATGCGCGTGTTGCCAATAGCGGCTTATTTATTCATGGTGAAATCTTTTTGCACCTCGATATGCATCTGGCAGCCAAAGAGGCTGTTCCGCTGAGCACTATACATACGGTGATATCTCACCAGATGGCCCTCAAAGAAACCGCGCCCTTTTTTCTCCCCTACCCGGCTATCCGTAAAGTGCCAGTAGAATCAACCTCTTCAGCAGCCAAATACGTAAGTGAACAAAACGACCCTGGGTTAGCAGCCGTCGCCAATTCAGCAGCTATACGATTTTTTAAACTTCAAATAATATCAAAAAACATTGACAATTTACCAAATAATGTCACTCGTTTTTTAATTTTGTGCAAAAAAGAAAGAAATTCGGATGCAACGCCTGGCAAGATTAAGGCATCTATGCTCCTACGGAGCGGCATTCATGAAAGGCTACATCAACACCTGCGCCTGCAGCGACCTATAGAAAACGGAGCTGTTTACGCTGAGTGTCACGAAACAGGATCAGAAGAATGGCAACAAAAACTGAACAATCTGGTGGCTGAAGGTGTAAACATCCAATTATTAGGTGTTTATCCGGAAGGTATAACCGCCAGCGGAACATAATCACCCCAAATACAACAACTGAAAACACATAAATGATATGAGTAAAGAATTAAACATTACCCCCCTGAACAAATGGGGCTTCACCTTCTCCACGCCTTTGGTCATTGCAGGACCTTGCAGCGTTGAATCTGAGGAGCAGGTGATGGAAACTGCCCTGCAGTTAAAAGATAAACCGGTTGATATTCTCCGCGGAGGTATCTGGAAACCCCGTACACGCCCAAATTCCTTCGAAGGTATTGGCAGTCAGGGTTTGCGTTGGTTAAAAGATGCCGGTAATGCGATCAATAAACCGGTAGCCACCGAAGTAGCCAATGTAAAACACGTTTATGAAGCGCTCCGCATGAATATTGATATTTTGTGGATCGGTGCACGCACTACAGTAAACCCATTCGCCGTGCAGGAAATTTGCGATGCATTGCAGGGTGTAGATATACCGGTGATTGTGAAAAATCCAATCAACCCGGATCTTGAATTGTGGATTGGCGCATTCGAGCGATTGAATCGTGCTGGTATTACCAAATTAGCCGCTCTCCACAGAGGTTTCAGCACGCATGAAAAAACGAAGTATCGTAATATCCCGCGTTGGAATATTCCAATCGAATTAAAACGACGCTTCCCAGAACTCCCTATTATTTGCGACCCAAGTCACATCTGCGGTACCCGCGAATACCTGCGTGAGGTTGCACAAACGGCATTGGATATTGGATTTGATGGACTGCACCTCGAATCGCATATCAATCCGGATAAAGCCCTTAGTGATGCAAAACAGCAGGTAACGCCTGAAGCCTTTGGCGAATTGATGTCGCTATTGCAAAAACGCGAATCGCTGGAAGAAAATCCATCCGCAGAAAATCAATTAGAGATGCTCCGCGGCAGAATTGATCACCTCGACCATTACTTATTAGAAATGCTCAGCGAACGTATGGATGTTGTGCGCGAAATTGCAGAATACAAACGCAATAACAACCTCGCCATCGTTCAACCGAGTCGCTGGACAGAAATTTTAGAAGACCGACTAGTTACCGGCATACGCAAGAATTTATCTGAAAAATTCATCAAGGAATTATTCCACGCTATGCACAAAGAATCCATCGAACATCAAACAGCTGTTATGATGAAATACGATGATAATTCAGTAGAAAAAGAAGCTTGATATATTTGTATTAAAAAAAATCCGGGGCCTTACAGCTCCGGATTTATTATTTGTATATCTTTCTATTACTTATCCATCCCAAAGAAGCTTCTCAGCATACTTTGTGAACGCATAAACCACTCATCAACAACCTGAAAGTCGAAGGCAATGGTGGAGAAACAGGTATTTTGAACAGTACCTTTATCTACAGCCTCAATCGTAATGCGATATTTTCCCGGAGGCATATTTAATTCATACACGTTCATAATCGTTAAGTCAATAATACTGCTTCTGAACACAGTTGGATTTTCTCCATTCGGATTAATCTTGTGTCCGTCTAAACTGGCAATGGTAATAATATCTGCCTTTGAACTTTCAGTAAATACTTTCTTGCTGGATTGATTACCATTATACATCCGCATTTCGCGTGATGGCTGTGTAATTTCAAATTCAATCCATTCTTTTTCACCCATACCCGAAGCGCCTTCGCACCAGCAGGTCTGACGTGCAAAATTTTCCCGGTTATCGTAAGTGCTGTCCTCATAAACATGGTCGCTCACATCAAAAGCAAATAAGGGGTGACCACTTTCTTTCAAAGTGATAATCGGACTACTGCTCTTACAGGTACTGGATACATGACCATAATAACCGGCGGCATCATACATTTTCTGTTGGAGTGCCGTATTTAAAACATCAACACCCGTAGGATTTCCGGTTTGGTATGGATGCAATGAATCGCTGAACGCCACCATTGGGGTTTGATGAAAAAGGCGTTTAGGCATTTCCAAATCTGTTTTCAGATAAGAGGAAGCCGTTACGCTTTTAATCGCACTTGGAACAACCGCCTGATCGGCATATTGGTTGCCTGGATTGCAAGCATTTGATTCACCCAAGGCATAAAAAGCAATTTTATCATTGTCGGTTAACATGATATCATCGAAACGCAACACCTGATCGCGTTCGCCACTTACATAGGTGGTATATTCATTCATCTTAACCGGCAGTATAGGCGCACATTGAAACATGTCGTGCTTAAGATATAAACCCTCTAAACGGCCCGACCAGTTTTTTTCAAAACCTAAGGCATACATTGCATATGATTCTTCGCGGTTTATGCCTGCCTCAACAGTTGGCAAGGTCATGAAGGCAAGAATGGTAGATAATTCATCCGGAGCGAAATTCATTTCCGCAATTAACCGGATTTCCATGCTGAGCACTTCTGTATTTTTTGGCAAATACAAAGGTGTTGCATCAGTAAATTTAATTTCACACCATACTTTCTTAACGTTTACACGGGTATTGTTGCGAAATAAATCAACATAAATACCCAGCGATTTCAGGTTATCCAGGCTCACATATTTACGCACGAATTTGCGCTGTTGAAAATTATTCCGGATTTGTTCGCGTGTATCCAGGTTTTTGTCCTGCACGCCAAATAAATCATTAAAGGTTGGGATGGATGCCAGCCTGTCCAGCATTTCAGCTCTCTTTCCCGGAGCAAACTCATTGAAATAGAGGTTAATGGGTAATACGGCGGTTACAGTAGCAAAATTTGTTGTGTTATTCTTGAATTCGTATACCACATCATATTTTATTACCGAATCAAACTCTGATACCTGAATTAATTCGTTTTGGAGTACAACACCAAAATTGGAACTCTCAGGGTACATATTACCGGTTGACACACTCATGCCGTTAAACTGCTGTGCCCATGCAGCACTTGTGATCAGGGAGATAAACACTATTGAAAGTACTTTCCGCATAGCTGTGATTATTTTCGCTGTTGTTGTTTGGTATTATTTATAGAAATCTTCTAACCGATGGAATAAAGGCACAAAATCCAAAATTTCGCCAAGGTCGCTCACCTTTATTTTCCCGAACATAACGGCCATTTGTGGATTGGTTCTACCCCATTCAGTGTCCTCATAAGTCTCATCTTTGGTTGTCACAATACACTTTGGAATGCCATGTAATCCTTCCTCAATATTAAGGCTGCCATCCGCAATTCGAACAGTGAATTGTCCACCGCGATCGCCGGAAATGTCCAAATGAAACACCGTTTCGTATCCCTGCTCCGCCTTTTCAGGCCTGAAGCGGTCTTTGAGCGACAACACAATATCGCGTGCAGTTTCAGGTTTTTGCATCTTTATACTTATTGCCGCTAAGATACATGAATGTAGCTTATTTTTACCCTTACCAATTGCAAGTATCATGCCTGAAACTGTTGTAAAAGCGCGTATAGATAAATGGCTCTGGGCGGTGCGTCTGTTTAAAACACGCAGTCTGGCTGCGGAAGCGGTAAAGGCCGGCAAAGTAAAAGTAAACGGAGAGGCGGTAAAACCTGCATTTGAGGTATACCCCGGCCTCGTTGTCACAATTCCCCGTGGTGTGATCAAATATCAATACCGGGTAATCCATGCAATCGAAAAACGCGTGAGTGCCCCTTTGGTGAAGGAACACTGTGAAGATATCACCCCCGAAGAGGAGCGATTAAAAGGCACCGTATTGGAATACATGCCCGCTGCTTTCAGAGAAAAAGGCACGGGACGCCCTACCAAAAAAGAACGCCGAGATTTAGATGACTGGATGGAAACCTGAAGTCATAGAACCGGCTTCAGCTCATGCACATCGTCTTACTTTTTCAATAATTCCGGAAACAGGTGTTCGGCCTTGTCTACTTTTTTAGCAACTACGGCTACACAATAAGGCTGATCCGGATTGTTTGCAAAATAATCCTGATGGTATGTTTCAGCGGGCCAGAATTTAGATAATTGTACTACTTCGGTTACAATCGGATCGCTGTAATATTTTGATTCCTGCAACTTTTTAATGTAGTGCAAAGTTTCAGACATCTGATAAGCATCCGCATAAAATACAACGCTGCGGTATTGAATACCCACATCGGCTCCCTGGCGATTAGGTGTGGTAGGATCATGCGTTTTCATATGCACATCTAATAAGGTGGCAAATGAACATTTTGTGGTATCATATACAATTTGCACACATTCGGCATGACCGGTTGTATCCGTGCAAACGGCCTGATATGTCGGATTTTCCATACGACCGCCGGCATAACCGGAAACAACACTTTTTACGCCTTCAATGCGTTCAAAAATGGCTTCTGTACACCAAAAACATCCACCACCAAATGTGGCAGTAGCCCAGCCATTAGCTGCAATTTCCTCTTCTGTATATACGTTTTTCATATCTGTTTGTGCTGAAGAAGCCTTTTGTTCAGCATTAGGCTCCTGATTCGTTTTTCCCGCCCCGCAACCGATAATGGCAACGGCCAGAAATAAAACACTTCCCAAATAAACCGATTTATTCATCATGGTAACTTAATTTCACTATAACCATATACGGCAGAATAAGGTTCATTGGTTTCGCCTGAGCAAACTTTGCGCAGGTAATACCGCCAATAAAACACCGCCTGCACAAAGCTAAAACACCAGCATCAATTCAATCAGGTGTTCGTTACCCTTGAAATCCACCATCAGGCAGCCACCTGCTTTCAGGTTTTGGAAAAAAATATACCTTTAGCCCATGAATTTTCCTCTTCGCATAGCAGTGCACGGCGGTGCCGGAACTATGCCCAAAAAATTAATGTCTGCTGAAACCGAGTCCCTCTGTCATCAAGCCCTCAAGCAAGCACTAACATCCGGTTATGCTGTAATGCATGCAGGTGGTTCTGCGGTTGATGCGGTTGAAACAGCCGTAAAAGTATTGGAAGATTTTCCGCTATTCAATGCCGGGAAGGGGGCTGTATTTACCAACAAAGGAAATCACGAGATGGATGCCAGTATTATGGACGGCAGCAATCTGGCTTGCGGGGCAGTTTCCGGCGTAAGTCATATTAAAAATCCGGTGCAATTAGCCAGGTGTGTCATGGATCATTCTGAGCATGTATTTTTATTGGGAAAAGGCGCAGAGGAATTTGCCGCACTACATCAGGTGCCAATGGAGGATGACACTTATTTCTTCACACAATTGCGCTATGACCAATGGCAAAAAGCCTTAAAAAAAAGCATCACGGTGCTTGACCATGTGGATGATAAAAAATTCGGAACAGTTGGTGCTGTAGCCCTTGATGCACAGGGAAATCTGGCTGCAGCCACCTCAACGGGAGGCATGACGAATAAATTATTCGGACGCGTTGGCGATTCACCAATTATTGGGGCGGGTACTTATGCGAATAATTCGAGTGTGGCCGTAAGTTGCACCGGGCATGGTGAATACTTTATCCGCCATGTAGTTGCCTATGATGTGCATTGTCTCATTACTTATAAAGGCATGTCGTTGGAGGATGCAACCCGGTATATGGTTATGGAAAAATTAAAATCTGCAGATGCTGATGGCGGACTTATAGCGATTGACCATGAGGGCAATATCGCCTTACCATTTAATACACCAGGCATGTACAGGGGTTTTATGCGTTCACCGGAAGATATGTTTACCGGCATTTACGCTTAATCGATTACACCACTTTTCGGTTGAGGATATCGTAGCGTTTTCCTTTCGAAAGCAAATGGAAAATCATATGCTCCAAATTGAGCATTTCACCCGTTTGTTCAGCGATGGTATTAATACCCAATGCTGAACCATCCATAATCACCACCAAACCGGTACCAATAATTTCCATAAATCTATTTTCTGTAATAATGACTGCTGTATCCTCACTAATGCCGATACCGGTCATTTCAGGATGTTCGGCAACAGCAACCATTAAACGACCAAACCGTCCGCGATTTACAAAATGAGAATCGATAATCGCATTTTCAATAAATCCCAAACCTTCTATCATCAAGGCTTTTCCGCGTATTAAGGCTTCTGAAGGTGCGCCGCCGTTAATCATATGTGCACTTTGCGCCATGGCACCTGCACTGGTTCCGGCAATAACAAATCCGGGCTCTGTGGCTAGGCGCTCTTTGAGGATGGATAAAAATTCTGTTTCAAGAAAAATTTCGCTTAAGCGCGTTTGATTGCCTCCGCTAAACATAATGCCATCGCAGGTGCGAATGCGCTCGAGAAATTCTTTTTTTTCTGCATCTTTTCGCTTTCGGATATTCATCACCCTGGCTGCCTTGCATCCAAGCGAACCAAATGCATCTGTATATTCTCTGGCTATTTGTTTCGGAATACCTGAGGCTGTGGGAATAATTTCTAATACGGTGTCTTTGCCACGCATCTCATGCAATATTCTGCCTAACACCTCCAGCTTTTCCTGTTCGATATGATCGCGACTTTCGGCACCACCTACCGCAATCAGTTTACCCTTTAGCACATAACTCATGCCGCAAATTTATAAAGTTGCCTTTCTCCGTAGGCCGACTTATGCACATGATGACTTTCCCGAGGCTGCCTTACCCAATGCTTGACCTTTTTCCCTATATTAGCCCCAAAGCACAACTATGAAGATTTTGTCTACTGCCGTAATGAAGGGCCCGAACTATTGGAGTATCCGCCGCCACAAACTGATTGTGATGAAGCTCGACCTTGAAGAATTGGAGGAAAGGCCTACCAATACGATTCCGGGATTCCGCGAGCAACTAGAACAAGTGCTCCCCAGTCTATACGAACATCGCTGCTCGGAAGACCATGCAGGTGGCTTTTTTAAGCGTGTGGATGAAGGTACCTGGATGGGTCATGTGGTAGAACATATTGCCCTTGAATTACAAACGCTTGCTGGTCTGGATACAGGCTTTGGTCGCACCAGAAGTACTTCAACTCCCGGTGTGTACAATGTTGTGTATTCCTATCTTGAAGAACAAACGGGCCTGTATGCGGGTAAAATCGCCGTTGAATTATGTGCATCTCTGGTGAAAGGTGAGTTTTATGATATCACGCCGCATATTCAAAAAATGAAAGAAATACGCGAACGTGAACGCCTCGGACCATCAACCGGCAGTATCGTGGAAGAAGCTATTAAACGAGATATTCCCTATATCCGATTAAATAAACGCTCGCTGGTGCAGTTAGGCTGGGGAAAAAATCAGCGCCGTATTCAGGCTACTGTTGCCAGCACAACTTCAAATATTGCTGTTGAAATTGCCTGCGATAAAGAAGAAACCAAAAATTTATTGCAACAATTAAATATTCCGGTAGCCAAAGGTGGCAGTGCCTATGATGAGGAAGACCTGGAAGCCATCGTGCGCCGCATCGGATATCCGATCGTGATTAAACCTATCGACGGAAATCATGGACGCGGTTCAACCATGAATATTAAAAATTGGGAAGAAGCCGTTGCCGCATTAAAAAAATCAAAAGAAGTTTCACGATGGGCAATTGTTGAACAATATATTGTGGGTTATGATTACCGTTTGTTAGTGGTAAATTATCAATTTGTATCGGCAGCATTGCGCAAACCTGCTGCTGTTATTGGTGATGGCAAACATACAGTGCGCCAATTAGTGGATATGGTAAATGCAGATCCGCGTCGTGGATACGGACATGAAAATGTATTGACGTCGATAAAAATTGATGACCACACCATCCGCCTATTAGAAAAACTCGGTATGACGGAAGACAGTGTGCCGGGACCTGGTGAGGAAATTTTTCTGAAATCAACTGCGAATTTAAGTACCGGAGGCACAGCAACAGATGTAACGGATATTGTGCATCCATATAATGTTTTCACAGCTGAACGCATTGCCCGCACCATTGGATTGGATATTTGCGGTATTGATATTATGAGTCCGGATATTTCTGTTCCGATGACCGAAAATCGCGGCGTGGTTTTAGAAGTAAATGCAGCCCCCGGCTTCCGCATGCATCTTGCACCTAGCGAAGGTATCGGTCGCAACGTTGCAGAACCTGTTGTAGATATGCTGTTTCCTTCCGGTGCACAAGGTCGCATTCCGATTGTGGCGGTTACCGGAACAAATGGTAAAACCACCACAACACGTCTGTGCGCGCATATTGCCAAAACCATGGGACATAAAGTTGGATTTACTACCAGCGATGGTATTTATATTCAAAACCGCATGCTGGAAAAAGGTGATTGCACCGGACCAATCAGTACCAAATTTGTGTTGATGGATCCTACTGTTGATTATGCAGTATTAGAATGTGCCAGAGGTGGCTTACTGAAAGCCGGTTTGGGATTTGATAAATGTGATTATGCCATTGTTACGAATGTTACCGCTGATCACCTCGGATTAAAAGATATTGATACGGTTGAGGAAATGGCTAAAGTAAAATCTGTCATACCTGAAACAGTACATAAAAACGGATATGCTATTTTAAATGCCGATGACGATTTAGTGTTTGGCATGCGCAAGAACTTGGAATGTCGGATTGCCTTATTCAGTATGGATGAAAGCAATCCGCGTATTAAAGATCATTGTGAGCGTGGAGGCATGTGTGCCGTTTTAGAAAATGGCTGGATAACCATATTAAAAGGTGCCTGGAAATTACGCGTAGAAAAAGTGGTGAATATTCCACTCACCTTTGATGGCAAAGCAACATTTATGATTCAAAATATTCTGCCGGCTACGCTGTGCGGATATTTGCAGGGATTTAAGTTAGAAGAAATTAAAATTGCGCTTCAAACATTTATTCCGGGACCAACCACTACACCGGGCCGCATGAACATTTTCAAATTTGCGAATTTCGAAGTGCTAGTCGACTTTGCCCATAACCCGGATGGCTTCCAGGCAATCAGCAATTATATCAGCAAAGTAAATGCCTACCCAAAAGTGGGATTAATAGCAGCCGCCGGCGATCGTCGCGATGAAGATATTCGTGAGCTTGGACGCATTTCTGCCAGAACCTTTGATGAAATTGTAATTCGTCAGGATAAAAACTTGCGTGGTCGCACCGATCTGGAAATCATGAACTTATTAAAAGAAGGTATTCATGAAGTTAAACCTGAATTAGAAATCATCTGCATCAATCCGGAAAAAGATTCCATTAAATACGTGATCGAAAACGCCAAAAAAGGCAGCCACATCACCATCTGTTCCGATGTTATTGCAGAAGCACTCGACTTAGTGCTGCAATACAAAGAAAAAGATGACCAATTTGAATTCAATAAACAGGAGATACCGAATGTGCATTAAGCACGACATCATAAGAAGCTTATATCAACACAAAATAAGTTTATCAAGCACGAGAATACAAGTTTACTCAAACATGCATAAAACGGCAAGAATGTAAAACTTCCCGTCTTCAAGTCTTCCAGGCCTCGACATGCCTTTAAGGTAATCACTTCTCCTTAAACGTCACCCTCTCCCCTGTCACGGCTTCGTAGATTTTATGGAAATCGCGACTGTTGAAGTATTGAGAAGTTTTTTTAGTGGGAATATCCATCGGTGTTTGGATATAGGCTATCTCGCGTGTATCAGAAAGTATGACTGCTGTAAAATTGCCCACTTTAAAGGCTATTGCATAACCGGGCATACCAAATTCGACCAGCTCAGCGAATTTTTCAGGTTCAACTTTTTCAATTGGTAATTTGTACCATTCTTCTGCTTCGCGTAACAAATATGAGCTCTCCCAATTATCCTTTGAAATAGCAAGGGTATAATCCTTGAGTTTAGGTGCATATTCTTTCAGCATATTATCCGAAAATTTCGGATTTGCGGCTTTGCGTTTAACGATATCATTCATGATATCAATACCATAAATCATATCTGATTTAACCGGCACCTGATGTGGCATGGCAACACCTAAGTACATTTTACGGATATCATCCGGAAATTCAGTGAGTGCCTCTATAGGCAATAATACCAAAGCCTTATAATTCAGCGGGTCGTAAGGGCGGGCATCATTTGCCGCTTCATCACCTGTATACGAATAGGTATAGGTGAATTCTTTCTTATCATCATTATTAATTCTGCCATGCACCTGCACAAAGGCCAGCACTACATAATCTTTCTCCCCCGCTTCCAACATGGTTTTGATATCGATATACGAGCGCACAATAGCCGTATCATGCAGCGACCAATAGCCTTCAATCATGTCGGTATAAGCCTTGCTGTATGAGGCACAATTGTCTTTATATTCTTCGAGAGCCGCAAATTCTTTCAAACGTTTATACTCGTCAACAATATCAGCCTCCCATCGTGCCGACATAATGATGAGTTTACGCGTTTTGATTTGTTCCACCTCCTGAGGAGTTGGCAAATCACTTTTATAGTTCAGTAAAAAACTGCCCGACTGAGCATGTATCTGGTTACAAAATGCAGTGGCCAATAATAATCCTGTCAATACAAAAACTGCCTTGCGCATGCCAATAGAATTTTTACAAATGTACGTTTTCCGTTTTGACTGCACAAACATAGGCTGTAGCCCAGTTTGGATGGCGTTTTGCTGCGACAGCTATTATTTGCCGGCTGGATAGGTAAGTTCGCTGAAGGTAATCCCTTTTGGCACTGCAAGTTTATCTGCAACGCCGGATGGATTTTCCTGAATATCTGTTACCTCAATGGTGGCAGTAATGCCCATCATATTCGCAACCGATTTCATAGGAATGCCTTTCCATGTGCTCACTTCAACTTTAGCCCCTTGCTCCATTTCCATGGAAATCTTTTTACATTTCTTACCCAGAATGGTCTCGTTGCCTATTTCTTTATAGTTGAATTGCTTTTTCATGTCTTCGGATAAGGCTTCATAATTCATATTCTTATCCATCATGGTAGAAATATCCATTTTGGTCCCTGTAGTCTGTCCATCATTCCATGAATACATCATCATACCCTTGCGCAAACTATAGGCTCGTGTTTCATTGTTATATCCGGCAACTGAAATTTTGGTTACGGTTTCCGTTAATTCATCCTCTCCATAGGCATCAAAATACACGATTGTTGTGATATCCATTTCTGCAGGTGCCCCGGTTTGAGTTGTTTTAGAGGTATACATACCAGACCTGATACCATAACGGCCATTCTCTGACGCCTTTCCCTGTTCGTCATCAGCGGAAACAGCAACCTCGTCGCCCTCGCCTTGTTTTTTGTTGTCGGAAGAGCAAGCACTGAAGGCAAAGATGGATATCAGCAATACAATTGTAATTCGGGTTTTCATATTATCGGATTTAGTGTTATCAAATATAGGCAATTCATACGGATTATCCTTTACGTACAACTTCACACCAGATAATACATGATTACATGCCCACCTCAGGAGTTATATCCTTAAAATAAAAATACGTTTAAGCCAAAAAAAACCGTTTTTATCACCGGTCAATTCAAGATCAGCCCATACCTTTAACTTTGAGAACGATTGCCATGCACATACATCATTCACTGTTTTTCAAAGGCGCCTTGCTGTTTACTGGTCTCTTATTATTGCAGAGCTGCCTGACACAAAAGTTAGAAAAAATGGCCCCGGTTGAGCACTATGCAGACGACAACTGGCTACTCAACCAAACGCGCAAGCAGGCTTTAATTATCGTTGCGCATGATGATGATGCAATCAGCAGTGCGGGCACCGTGAGTATGCTGACAGCCAATGGTTGGGAGGTGCATATGCTTTGTTTTTATCATGATATTCCGGAAAACGTGACCAGGAATCTGCAACGGCAGCAGGATGTGCAACAGGCCATTGCTGCGCAGGGCATCCGGAGTATTACTTTTCACACATTGAACTATCGTGCACACCATACTGCATATCCGAAATTATACGCTTATGTGCCGGAGGTGATGCGCGATTCTATTTATCGGATGGACACGCTAACGCTGCTCATTCAGCAATTTATTGAGCAGTATCAGCCTTCTGTTATTTTTACCTTAGATGATGTTATTGGTGGATATGGCCATCCGGATCATGTTGTGGTTAGCAGAATTGTAAAAGATTACGCTCTGGCGCATACACAATACATCAAACGCGTTTATCAGGCTGTTTTTACACCCTATCAGGCAAACACCATTATGGCTGAGCTTCCGGTATATCAGGATGCGCTCCTATCGTGCAACTGCACCGGTCAACCTGTGCCGACTACCCAAATCAATATTTCGGCTTATGGTGCACAAAAGCGGGCGGCTATGCTTACTTATTCGACGGAGCAACAAAATCTGCAAAAATTCTGGCCCAAATACGACAAGATGCCACCGGAAAAATATTTTGCCATTTTCGACCGGGAGTTTTTTCATGTGATAGAGACGGAGTGATTGCCTATCCATTTCCATACTGAATCAGCGCAATATTCCCCACAATAAAAACTTATGCTAAAAAATATAGAGCCGATTTGGTATGGGTTGAATTTATGTGAAACCCTTACCTTTATTTCGCCAATACAAAATCTATCATGAAAGTATTTATTCGCTACGCGCTCGTTAGTTCACTCATGTTGATCTCAGCAGCAGCATTTTCTCAAAACATCACCCTCGGTTTTAACATGCAGGAAAATAACGGTGAGTTATTATCCAACGATCCCACATTTGATGATGGTCGACATTATAAGAACCTGACTTTTTCGATGAAGGCTGGAGAAAGTGTACTCTTATATATGGTGGCAGCTACTTTTAATCCTGCCATTTATGCGGTGGATACGAACATGCAAAATTGGGTGTTGGGTCACAACGAAACCTTAAACGGAAATTATGCCAGTGTTTTATGGTTCCAGGCCGACCGCGACACTTCGTTTTTTGTTGTGTATAGTTCTGCTACTACCGGTCAGTCAGGAAATTTCATCTATGGCTTTCGCAATCTGAAGTCAGAACAACAGGATTACACAAAGGCTGCTTCTAATTGCGACCGCTTGTATTATCTCATCAATAACTGGCAATTATTTATGGGATTTTTGGCCTCCCCAACCGGTGAAACTACAGGGCTGCGGGACTGCGTAACCACTTATATACCGGGAGATACGGCTACAATCAGCAATATGTCGAGTTACAATGAATATTTATATATTGGTGTTGATGGCGAGAAGGCCTACACACAATACGTGACAGAGATTAAGTCGTGTATGAATGCAGAACAATGGAATATCAGTGAAGAAAGTTTTCTAGAAGAAATTACCGGAACCAGTTATTTAACTACCTTTTTTACAGTTCCTAATGCCATAAACGGGCAGGCTTTGAATTCGTTTTCTATTGGATGGGAAAGCGACCCGCTGGGCAATGATAAAGTGTATTTACAATTACATTAACCAGATAACGGGCTATTTATGCTTAGCAGATAATTAAGCGGAATTTCTCTAACCCATTGCCGCCGGTAATCAGCCATTTTATATATAAAAAAAACGGGCAGTTGTTTAACAACTACCCGTTCCATATGCTTTGAACTAAGCAGATTACCAGCGACGTCCGCCGCCTCCGCCGCCACCATAATTACCGCCGCCACCGCCGCGATTATTATTGAACGGTTTGCGTTCGGTTTGAGGACGAGCTTCAGAAACGTTAATGGTTTTACCCATAATTTCGGCGCCGTTTAATTCAGACATAGCTGTGTCGGCACCGGAACTCATTTCAACGAAGCCAAAGCCACGTGATCTGCCGGTCATTTTGTCATTAATAATTTTTGCTGAGGTTACTGTTCCATACTGTTCAAATAAAGTCTGGAGTTCAGCTGTGGTCATCTTAAAGTTGAGACCTGAAACGTACAAATTCATGATTTACAATTAAAAAAATGGTTAACTAAAAACTCAAGAGCACCTGCTTGATTTAACCGGGAAAGCGGTAAAAGGAAGAAGAAAACCCAAGAACTATGACAAAGATACTATAGTGTGAGATATAAAACAAGCCCATCAGTCCATAATATCATCCAGTTTCGGAACCCGGCCCAACTTGTAGAGCAAACGCATATGACTACGGAAGGCAGTCAAAAAGGTCGGACTCTCCAGGTAAGGCATATTAAACTCAGCTGCCGTGCGCTTTACGATCGGCGCTATGTCCGGATAATGCACATGGCAAATTTTGGGGAACAGGTGGTGTTCAACCTGATGGTTCAAACCACCTACATACCAGTTCAGCAAACGGTTTCCCGGACTGAAGTTCATGGTGGTATGCAATTGATGCACAGCCCAAATATTGTGAATATTACCCTCTGCATCAGGCAAGGGGTGATCGGTATCTTCAACCGTATGCGCCAACTGAAACACCAGCGACAAGATCAGGCTACCGGTTACATGCATCACTACAAAGCCGGTGATAACCTGCCAGAAAGGAATACCAAAAATTAATGTTGGCATAACCAAAATGGCGAAGAAATAGGTGGTTTTAACCAGCATGAGGCGTAAAAACTGGATACGATACTCCCGTTTCGACACGACATTTACCCCCTGACGGCGGTACCGCACAAATTGTACAAAGTCTTTCGCAATGATCCAATAGAGGGTCATTATAGAATAATGGGCAAAAATGTATATGAACTGCAGCCTATGGGCCGGTTTCAATTCATCATGTTCGGTAAAACGCATGCCTCCCTTCGACTGAATATCATCATCTAACCCTGTAATATTGGTATAGGTATGATGGAGCACATTATGTTGCAGTTTCCAGTTAAACACCACACTTCCGGCAAGATTCACAGAATACCCCATCAGCTTATTTACCATTTGATTGGAAGAATAAGCCCCGTGGTTGGCATCATGCATCACCCCCATTCCAATCCCGGCAAAGGCAATACCCATCAGCACCCAGAGGCACAGCGATACCCAAAAAGCAGGTTGCACAAACAGGATAATGATAAATGGAGTGATATAAGCAGTAATCATCACGATGGACTTAATGACCATCGATGCATTCGCATGTGTTGAGATTCCCTTTTCGGAAAAATATTGCTGAACGTTCTGCTTGAGTGTCTGGTAAAACAAATGTTGATTTGGATTAACAAACTTTACTGAGCCCTTTCTTGACATTCGGTTGGTTGACTATTAAATTGAAAATACGGTGCAAAGATACGTGAAACGCAAGCAATTAGCGATTTAATACCTAACTGATATCCACATATCACCCCTGATTTTTGTCACCTGAGCACACATGCAGCGGTATCACTGCATTTGGCTTGATTTTGGTGCGTCGATGAAATCCACTAAAACCTTACAAAAGAGCCTCACTTCTCCAAATTTCCCTACATTTAGGTATGAAAACCCAAAAATTACGCAACTTATTGATTATCAGTACCTTAGGCATTTTAATCAGCAGTTTAGGTGCCTGCAACGACAATGCTGAAGCAGCCAACAAAATGGCTGAAGAGATGTGTGCCGCCATGGACCTGATTCACGAAGGGGATGCCATGTCAATGCTGGAAGCCGCCGAGAAGATGGCAGAAATCTCAAAGAAAACAGAAGAATTTGGCCGGGTAACCGAAGCACAACTTGAGAAAGCCATGAAGGAAAAATGCCCGGAAGGCTGGGAAAAGTTTGAGGGTTTGAAGACTCCATAATCTATCAGCACACCTGGCAAAGCAGTTTCAACCTGTTCAGACGCCGTAATGTAAACCACTAACCACATGAAGCATCACGAAATGGGCTTCACATGGATATATCCGGGCTATCGGGTAAGGGGGTGCTTACGCATCCAACCCATCCATCAATCCCTCAGCATCATTTTACTTACATAACGACTTCCATTTTCATGTTGGAGCACCACGATGAAAACACCGTTTGCCCAGGTGATGTCGGATTCATCGGAAGCAGTGGCGGATTCATCCATGTGCATAGCCTGGTTGTATATTAATTTTCCTGTCATATCTATTACGTTTAGTGAATAATTACCGGTCGGAACACCCTGTGCCTTCCATGCCCAGTGATGATACCCGGCGTCCCATGCAGTAAATAGGGTTTCTGTTTGTGCGCAAGGTGTATAGAAGGTTTGCACGTCATATATTGATCCGTCAGCATCTGCACATTGCAATTGTATATAGGGTGTATGATTTACTGAAACAGTGGCTGTATAATGAAGCATTTCCTGACTGGTACCTGCGGCCGGTATATATTGCACTGGCACATAATCCTTTCCGTTTTCTGAAACACCCACGATAAACGTTTGCGTATGCAATTCAGATGCGGTTGTCCAGTTTAATTGTGCTTCACCATTTCCCGCACAATACGCATCAGCCTCCGAAACTGTTAAAGGTAAAAGATGCGCAGCCTGATCAATAAGTGTCCAATCAATCACAAAATCGCTATGCGTAAACGGCACAGATGAAACTGTATTATTTGTGGTATTAATAACACCTGCCGGCGCATACACTTCCCAATTGTCTGTTCCCAATTCATAGCGTTCTGCCCGTAATGATGACTCTGTAATGGTATTTCCGGCGGCGGTATGTTCTGCATCTAAATAGGTAAATGTTAAAGTGCCGGAAGGTCGCGTTGTAAAACCTGACGTTTTTGTCATCCAGAACCGGTCAATGACAAAGGCCGATGCGTTTGTTAAACCCATATTCGTCATATTCAAAACATCAGCGGGTTTGAATAAATTATTATTCCAGGTCATAATGCCATACGTACTAAATCCAACTGTGCCATTGCCCATACCCGGCGTTGTTACCGACATGGTTAATGGAATTTTATTGCCTGCATAATTTGAGAATGGAACAATAAAATCACCTGTTGCAGCACCAACGGTCCACTTTACATAATTACCCTCTGCTTCACTTACAATATTGCCGCCGGTACCGCTTACTGTAATTGCATTCGGGTTGGCATTATCCACCACCAGCACTACATTACCCTGCATAACGATCCAAGGATCATTATACATGATTATTCTGCCCTGCGACTGCGCATAAAACGGCAGACAAAGTGTGGCTATCCATATCCGCAAACGCATCGTTTATTTCGTTTCTGTTGTGAGCATTAATAATTGATCAATCATTTGTTGCTGCGCTTCAACTTGTTGTTGCAACGTCATCAATAGCGCCTGTTGTTCCTGCATCGCTTCAACCAGTGGCACAACAAATTGTGCATAGCGAAGTCCGTATGTATCCCCCGCCTGTTCAGGTGCATCAACACCGCTAAATGTGAATCCCAACTGAGCAGCTGCGGCTTCCACTTCCTGTGCAATAAATCCGGATTGCCGTTCGGTTTGTTGCGGCACATCGCCTGTATTACTGCCCAAATAATCCTGCAGAGATTCCACGTCCAGATGATAGGTAACAGGTCGCAGCGACATGATAAAATCAATCCCCGGAACATCTTCACGTACATCGTCTTTAAAACGGCCATCCGAAATATTTGTCCAGTCTGCATAACCACCAATACTGGTAACGGTTGTATTTCCAACGCGCACTTGATTTGAAGCTGTCACTACTGCACCATATCCAAGAGCGGTACTATTCGTTAATGAAATGCCACCGGATACATCTGATGTAGAACCGATAAACGTACATTTTGTATTGGCACTTAAAGCAGTTCCGGCAATAAAACCAATTGCTGTATTATCATTTCCGGTAGAATTTAAACCCAAAGCATCATTACCAATTGCTGTATTATAATTACCGGTTGTATTTGCATCCAACGCACCTCTGCCAATTGCCGTTTCGTAAGCGCCCGTCGTGTTAGAAAATAAGGCCTGATAACCAACACCTGTATTACTTCCACCGGTAGTGTTTGATTGCAAAGCATTATGCCCAACACCTACATTATATCCACCGGAGGTATTTGAATCCAATACATAATTTCCTATGGCTGTATTTTCTGCACCTCCGGAATTCACATTTAATGCATTATACCCTATTGCCACTGATGGTGAATTAAAGGTGGCTAAAGCCATAGCACCCGCACCGATGGCAATGGCATTTGAGCCTGTATAATCAGATAAAGCATTAAATCCGATAGCCACATTATAAGAACCCGTGATATTATCATACAGCGTTGAAAATCCAAACGCCACATTGTGTGTACCGGTGGTAACATTAGACATACTATTATAACCAAATGCAGCACTGAAAGACGCTGATGTGGCACCAGACATTGCATCAGATCCAAACGCAGCATTACTACTTCCGCTTGTGAGATCCTGCAAACAGTGATATCCAAAAGCCGAGTTGGCAGCTCCTGTAGTATTCACTTGCAGCGCACCGGCTCCTACTGCTGTATTATACATTGCAGTTGTATTCAATGACAATGCCATATAGCCGATAGCGGTATTACTGCTGACTATATTGGCATGCAAGGCCTTATAACCGATAGCAGTATTTTCACTCCCTGTTGTATTTACATCAAGCGCAAAGGCACCTAAAGCCGTATTGTAATTTCCAGTGGTGTTAATTAATAGGGCGGAAGCACCAATAGCTGTATTATCATGACCTGTTGTAGTTGCACTTAACCCTTTGTATCCTACAGCTGTATTGTTGCTTGCACCAAGCATATTTTTTAAAGATTCATACCCTATCGATGTATTATAATTACCGGTGGCATTAAAATATAAGGTATTATATCCGAGTGCCGTATTTCCATCGCCGGAAGTATTGGCATACATGGCATTGTACCCTATCGCTGTACCTCCGGTAACGGTTGTATAATTCAGCACATTAGCTCCAATGCCGGTGAGTTGCGATGCGACCGCATGGCTCGCCGAGGTAGTACCGATAATGGTATTCGAATTACCTGAAATACTTTCAGATAACACAAAAGTTCCGATAGCGATATTACCTGAACCAGTAGTATTGGCATTTAATGCAGAAGACCCGAATGCCGTGTTATCATTTCCGGTGGTATTGCTTTCCATGGCGTTTGCTCCAAATGCATGATTCCCATGACCGGTATTTGCATACAATGCATGAAAGCCAAATGCGGAATTCCCATATCCAATCGTATTTGTATATAATGCGCTATTACCAACAGCGGTATTTTCATATCCTGTTGTATTGTTCTTCATCGCCTTCATACCAATTGCTGTTGCGGAAGTAGCGGTATTTACGAGTCCCGCCTCATAACCGATGAGTAATTCTTCACCTGAAGTAAATTTTGCGGTCTGCACATTATTCACCCGAAATTGTAAAGCAATATCATCGCTGGTACCTAAATAATGTGTACCGAAAACAGTTCCTGCATTCCCTGTTGTTAGCCACCCCGGACTCGTGCTCAATAATGGCAACCACATGGTTCCATTGTAATAATAAAACTGATTGAGTGTGGCATCATACACCAATAATCCCGTAGCAGGTGCTGCAATTGCATTGCGTTGTGCGGTTGTCATACGCGGCACTAATACGCCTTTAGTAGTTGAAGCAATATCCAGCATAGCCGAAATATCCGGAAGTGCACCGGTACTATTGATGGCTATGTTTTGAGCCTCGATGTTGCAGATAAACAATACGAATTGCATAAACAAAACGATGTTTTTCAAACCTGAATAAGATGCGGATAGCTTCATTTTGTATTTTTTATTTGGCGAATTCCCACTCGATAAACTGGTCGGAAGGTGAACAATTGATTGAGCCGGAATAGTCACGGATACTCCAATAACCATGACCCAAAGGTGAAAACCCGCCCATTTTGAAACAAACCAAAGAGCGGATAATTTTTAATTTTTGAACGGATTATATTATTTATATCTTACTCATTTTCAATGCTTTAGATATATTTTTCATAAATTTCGAACGCATCTTTCACAGCTGGATAAGCGAATAATATATACTTTTACCTATATGAAGTACCCCTTACTCCTCTCCCTGTTTTGTTTGCCTGTTTTATGCCGGGCGCAGGCCTTTTCCAATTTCAACATGCAGGATGCGACCATTGCATTTGAATTAGCGCATGTGGAAACACCAGATGGCGTTTGGGTAGCAGCCGTTTATCGTTTTGTTATCGGGGAAGGTGATCGCGTGTCAATTTTGCGCAGCCTTGACCAGGGCGTAACCTGGCTGGAGGATACTGTATATGCAGATGTAGTTGACCCTGCAATGTGTCTTGATAATAATGGCGACATATTACTGGTATTGCAACATGTTACTTTTGGAGGAAGTACACTTGAATTACATCGTTCTTCAGATAACGGAGATCACTTCACCTATTTTAGCGCACTGCCTGCAGATGGTTTTGGAGATAAGCCCTGGTTAGCCTGCGATGGTGAAGGTCATGTGTATGCCACCTGGACATCTATATTATTCGGATCAAATACGATTGGTTTTACCCGGTCGGATGATAATGGCACAAGCTGGACAGAAACATCCTATTTCGTAAATGCTATTGATCCTATTTTAACCGGTTCATTTCTGTGCATCGGAAACGACGATACGATTTATATGTCATGGGGCGAATCCATTACCGGAAACATTTATTTTAGTCGCAGCACTGACTTCGGCGTTAACTGGTCAGAACCGGTTGTTGTTGCAGAAATGCCGACAAAAGATTTTTCGCCGATGACGTATATTTTTGCCTCACCTGCTGGAAATCACCTGATTATTTTAGCCTCGATTGCGCATCAAAACAAGGAGCTGTTATATATTTCGAGTGCCGACAATGGTGCGAGCTGGACAACAACATTATTAGACACTACTGCTGTTAATCCTGCAGGTATTATGCAACACAACAATGCTATTCATGTTGTTTACACGCATTTTCCCGGCAATTATGACACCGGATTTTATAGTGAAATGCGTTACATTTCC
>JAKQVC010000136.1 GCA_029571985.1 Bacteroidota bacterium
AGGTATTTATATGCCTTACTGGACTTATGATAGTAAGGCTAAAACAAACTATGAAGGTGAGCGCGGTGAATATTATTACACTGGTTCCGGAAAAAACAGAACACGTCATACACGTTGGTATGATAGCAATGGCACGGTACAGAATTCATTTGATGATGTATGTGTGCTGGCAAGTAAATCATTACCTGATTCTGTGACGCGACCGCTGGAGCCCTGGGATTTAAATAATTTAGCGCCCTACAACGAAGGTTATATTAGTGGTTTTCAAACGGAATGCTACCAAACAGATGTGAAGAGTGGATTTGAGATGGCAAAAGAAGTGATGGAAGATGCGATAAAAATAACTATTCGGCAGCAAATTGGCGGCGATGACCAACGTATCAACCGGATGCATGTGGTATATAGTAATGTTTCGTTTAAGCATATTTTATTGCCGGTTTGGCTAAGTGCCTATGGTTATAATAATAAAGTTTTCCGATTTATAATAAACGGCAGAACCGGCGAAGTGCAGGGACAACGACCCTACAGTGTAATAAAAATTGCGCTGGCAATCATTGCGGTGATTGCAATTATTGGAATAATAAAAACTATGGCCGGTTAATTATTTTATCTTCTAGAAATTTTCAATGCATATTTTCCGGGACCTGAAATAAACAATCCTAAGAAAATAATACCGCATTCTAATGCATGGTTATAGCCGTTGAAACCATCGCCTTTAACGTAATGCATTAAACCGGCGATGAACATAGTGAAGATGAGCATGGCTAAAGCTGGTCGAAATAAGAATCCTGTAATTAAACATATACCGCCGGCAAACTCCGCAAAAGCTGCCATGAAACCCCAAAATGTGGGTGCAAAATGAATACCAACATTGGCCATGGAGCCACCAATTCCATTCCACATTTCGGTGCCGCCAATAATTTTTGGCCAGCCAAATATCAGGAATAAAATTCCCATACCTGCGCGAATGATGAGTAAGCCGTAATCAGTGCTGTATTTGTTGAA
>JAKQVC010000151.1 GCA_029571985.1 Bacteroidota bacterium
CGAATATTCCATTTTCGTGTAAGCCCCGTTGGAGATGACTTGGAACGGAAGTAAATGAACTAAGTCAGTCACCAATGCCGGACAACACTCACCCGGATAAACAATCTTATTCGGTGAGATATAACTCATCCACGGTTGCGGCTGTTGCTTATGGCAGTTATATATCGACATGAGAATCTTCCGTATCAAACGAATTAACCATAACAATATGTTTCTTATCATTTAGCACGTTGCAATTATACTCGTTTCGTCGCTATCTGCTGAACAACCGGAGGCATTGCAGCATTTGACTTTATAATAGAATGTTATGCCTCCTTGAGCCCCTGCCCAATAATCTTCATATGTTGTTGCAAGGACATTATCAACTTCTTCCCATTGATCAATCAAGTCCGTGTCAGGTTTGCGGTAAAGTTTATAGAATGTTGTTCCGGCTGAAGCCCTCCAGTTAATTGTTATCTTATCACATACAATCGCCTGGCCGCATCCAATCATTGTAGTTGCTGCCGGTACTGCCGGTGGCACGGGTGGAACGGCAGGGCATGGAGGCGATGTACTTAGAGCAACCTCTTCGTTATCGTTATAAATGAAATTCCAACCATCGGCATAAACCTCCGTAAGATAAAATTCAACGTTAGTTATTGCACCCGTTTCAGCAGCAGCATCTTCTTGATAAGTCGTGCCCGCAAGTATTTCAATCTCCTGACATACCTGTGTCCCGGTAGGATTATAATATATCCAATATGACATATCAACCAATGACGGCTCAGACAAAAATGTCGAAACAACATCTGCAACAGGATCAATTATACAGTGGATTGTCTTGAGCACCGGCGGCAACTCTACATCTGTATTTTTATCTTCACCATATAACAGAGTAAACTCAACCTTGCCGTCGGGGTGTCGCCGGGCCGTCTTAACATATCCTTTCTGCCCCCCGAACCAGTCCTCGCCTAATTCGGTTGTGATATAATCCTCGGGACGGTAATTATCCTCATAACATATAATTGCATTTATGTTTTGTTGTTTTGTTTTGCGAACAGAAATAAAATCATAGGCTGTGTACTGAATATAACCACTTAACAGCACCCGCCCATGAAGGAAAAATGACCTAAGGAGATGCGCCCATGAATTGGGGTAATTATATGTTGCTATCGGGCTATCATATGATACCCCATAATAAACCCGATAGTCTACCCCGTCATAATAATTAGCCAGAATCACCCACCCGTCGTCAGAGATATTCCCAGCCAGGTCGGGATCGGCCATGCACTTAATTATATATGATAAGTCGGTGGTGACGTTTGTCCGATATTCCTCTGTTACATCAACAGCGACACATGGCGAATTATACGAAATCTCATGAGCCACAAAGTTGCCGTCATTGGCTTCCATGAACTCAAACTTTTCATACTTCGGCATGTCTTCCTTCAAATATGAATATTTATTTGCCTTTACCGCCATGGCCTGCGAGCGGAGATCGATGCCCTCACTGCTCTCCCAAAAATCATAATGCTCAATCCTCAACACCCCGTCAGCGAACGACCACCAAAGATTGAACATTTTTAAAATCTCCATCATCTCATTAAACGACAACATGCCTATTGTTGCTGGGTTTGTAGCATTCGGTCGCTTAATGTCTGATTTTTGTGCAATAGTCAAATATCGATATTTATTTATACCTCCAACCACCGGATTATTTTCATTGTTAAGAAACCAGCTAACGACAGTCGCCCCTGGGTAAATTTCATCAATCAGATATTCAATGACATCAATAATAAAATAATTATGTGTATAATCCTCATCATGTGTCAGCGTTGTCATTTCACTCAGTCCGGCATGGAGGATATTCCGCTTGTCATTACCATAAATATCAATTTCATAATAATCATCAAGGGGCTTTGGGGTAATATCAAATGTGCAATTATCAAGATCAAATCTGCCATCTGTTGTTGAAAAATACCCCGTCCACCACTCGTGGTAAGTGTCCGCTCCGCTATCTTTTTCTTCAATTTCTAATATCAGCCGCTCACATGGCGTAGTTGCTTCTATAAGATAAAAAAGCGAAAAATCATCACCTCGGTTATTGTCGGTAAATCGCAAGGTATTGTTAAATATCGTTCTTATCTGGGAGATGGACCTGCGCTCATCAACAAGGGCACACTGCCTGAAATTCATGGGGAATACCTCAACTCTCGACGACAGGGCGGTTATGTAAAAGCGGTAGTTCATTTTCTTATTATCCTCGTTTTATTGCCTTTCTTTTCTATTCTCATGTTCGGAAAGTCCTGAATATTCGGGCGTGATGCCATAAATTCATTTAAACGGATTAGTTGATATTCCACTTTATCAAGTCGTTCATTTGTCTGGTTCACATCCACTAATATGTTGTTATGAACGTCTGCCATCTGCTGAACCGGAATCTGGTCTTTATTAAACGAAGTAACGATCTGACCAAACTGTTTGCCATATTTAGCCGTTGCCCGTTTCGACAGAACACCCCACATCTCACC
>JAKQVC010000003.1 GCA_029571985.1 Bacteroidota bacterium
TGTTGGAAATGGAAAATATAATGGTGGTGGACTTAAACAATTACCATCAGCCAATTTTAATGATGGTCAGTTAGATATGACTATCATTACCACCATGCCAAAATGGAAAATGGTGGTGAGCTTGCCTAAATTGCAATCAGGTGCGCATGTGCATATGCGTGAAGTGCAGACATTTAAATCAAAATCAATCACCATACACAGTGATCCACCGGTAAGTATTGATGCTGATGGCGAATATATTGGCTCTACGCCATTAGAACTGGCCATCGCCCCGCAACAAATTCAGGTGCTGGTCTGGAATAAATTAATGATGTAAGGATTGATAGTGACTGATTTGTGCAGCCACATTTTTTCGAATGTTGAGCCAGTATAAATTATAATCGGCAACGTGTAAATTATGCGGTATCAATAGTTTTCCCGGGATGTCAGGGCGAGAAACCCACACAATATCTTCATGAATTTGTGCCGTACAGATTTCTGTATAAATCGTTTCGCCATCGCGTCCTAAACCACCATCACCGGGTCGGGGTAAAGCAATGCCATCTGTTCTGGAAAAGGTAACCGGATTATGCACCACAATAAGTGACCTGTCCTCCGCCATAAATTTTTCAGGTTGCTCAGTGCCTTCCAGATAACTTCTCCAGCTAACATAACAACCAGATTGTCCCGCGCTGTCGCATGGCGAAAGATGTGTGAAATCATATGTATGCACCGGCATTCCCAATAAATAGGCGCCAACTAATTGATCCTGTAATGCCTTGCCATCGAAATAATCGCGCAGCAGCCATTTTGCATGTGTAGTGCCCTGACTATGACCTGCAATAATGATTGGTCGGCCGTGGTTATAATGTTCAAGATAATATTCAAATGCATCCCGAATATCCTGGTAGGCTAAGGCAAATGCCTCATAAGCGCTGGAATCTGACAAACTGAAATACGCATTGTAGGTTGCTTGACGATATCTCGGAATATATACTTTGCAACTACCATTAAATACAGAGGCCTGATTGGTTACAGCCCGTTCATCAACAGAAGTATTTACTTTTTTATCATCCAGAGAAGCATTCCATTGCTTGCGTGAAAAAAATTGTGTGGGATAAATGTAGAATACATCCACAGCTGCTGTTGCCTGGCCATCGATTAGTTCAACCGGCGACTTTGACGGGATATGATCCGCAGAATCTAAGCGATCGGGTAGAGAACTCCAATATTCAGGCTTGCTGTAATCCGGTGGCACGGGCGTTGTGTCAGGGGTAAAGGGCACTTTTACCGGCATATAAGCACAACTGCCGAGCAGCAAAACACTGCATATTGTCCAAATTAATCTCATATTGTCAACTCTATCAGCAAAAATCTTGCCTCAATTAAATAACAGACTACCAATGCGCACCATGGTGGCACCGGATTCAACGGCAATTTCATAATCGCTGCTCATACCCATCGACAGGATATTAAATTGAGGGTCCTGTGCAAAATACAGCGATTGAATCTCCTGAAACAAATGATGCAAGCCCATAAATTCCTGCCGTATTTGTGCGGTGTCAGTGGTTTGAGTAGCCATTCCCATTAATCCAACAACCTGCACATGCCTGAAAGCATGAAACTGTTCAGATTGCAATAAAGCATGCAATTCATCGGCATCCAATCCAAATTTAGTCTCTTCACGGGCGATATACATTTGCAGGAGGCAGGGAATAACGCGATTTGATTTTGCCGCCTGATGGTTTATTTCTTCCAATAATTCCAAACTGTCGACCGAGTGTATTAAATGCACCCAGGGCGCTATATATTTTACTTTATTTCGTTGGAGGTGACCAATCTGATGCCAGCGTATATCGGCGGGTAATACAGACTGCTTGTCGCGCATCTCTTGCACCCTGTTTTCACCAAAGTCGCGCTGACCCGCATCATATAAAGCCTGAAGTTGATCAATAGGGCGTGTTTTAGATACAGCCACCAGTGTAACCTTGTGCTGTTCTAAATAGGATTTTATAGCAGTATATGTGCTGTTCATTGGCTAACTTAGCGCAAAAATAAAACGTTTATTCGATGCAGCGCGTGCTCATTTTGGTGATGGTGTGGTTATGGGCAGCTTCCTGTAAACCGGAGGACAAATATGTCGTATCCGATGCGCAATTGAAAAACCTTCCGGATTCGGTCATTGCGTTTGATACCATGGTGCTGATTACATTGGATATTCATCTGGCGGAAGCATGGGTGCAGGAACAAAAAGGGGATACTTTACCTAAAGATGAGCGCCTGAAACAATATTATGGCGAAATATTTGGCATACATCATGTCAGTAGTCAGAGATATAAAAGTAGTTATCAGTATTATACACAACAGCCTGTATTAATGCAGGAATTATATGCTGAAGTTTCAGAAAAGCTCACGATAATGGAAAGTCAGCAACCTACCTTACAAAAACAAAAAAAGAATGAGTAAAGTATTTCAAAACGCAGCGGCCGCCATTGCAGATATTCAGGATGGAGCAACGCTTATGCTGGGTGGTTTCGGTTTATGCGGAATTCCTGAGAATTGTATCTCCGCACTGGTGCAAAAAAAAGTGAAAGGATTAACCTGTATTTCAAATAATGCCGGCGTAGATGATTTCGGCATTGGTTTAATGTTGCAACAAAAGCAGGTGAAAAAAATGATTTCCAGCTATGTGGGTGAAAATGCGGAATTTGAAAGGCAATTACTGAGTGGAGAATTAGAAGTGGAGCTAATTCCCCAGGGAACTTTAGCCACCAGATGTATGGCTGCGGGTTATGGGATGCCTGCTGTGTTTACACCGGCGGGCGTGGATACAGAAGTGGCTGATGGAAAAGAAATCAGAGAGTTTAATGGAAAACGTTATCTGCTGGAATATGCATTCGATGCCGATTTTGCTATTGTGAAAGCCTGGAAAGGTGATACAATGGGTAATTTAATTTTCAGAGGTACAGCACGCAATTTTAATCCCTTAATGGCCATGGCCGGTAAGATTACGATTGCTGAAGTGGAGGAATTAGTACCTGCAGGTGAATTGGATCCCAATCACATTCATACGCCCGGTATTTATGTGCATCGTATTTTTCAAGGTGTTGACTATGAAAAACGCATTGAACAACGCACCATTTCTAAATCATAATTTCTTTGATTATTTCTGTTTATTCAGATAAATAAAACTTGTATTGATGCTCGATAAAAATCAAATCGCAAAACGTATAGCCAGAGAATTGCAGGATGGGTTTTATGTGAATCTGGGAATTGGTATTCCAACTTTGGTTGCCAATTATATTCCTGCAGGTATAACTGTTACCCTGCAAAGCGAAAATGGATTATTGGGAATGGGACCATTTCCTACGGAAGAAATGGTGGATGCGGATATTATTAATGCCGGTAAGCAGACAATCACAACTTTGCCCGGTTCGGCATTCTTCGACAGTGCCATGAGCTTTGGGATGATCAGAGCCGGAAAAGTGGACCTCACCGTATTAGGCGCCATGGAAGTTGCTGATAATGGAGATATAGCCAACTGGAAAATTCCGGGTAAAATGGTGAAAGGCATGGGCGGCGCTATGGATTTAGTGGCCAGTGCAAAAAATATTATTGTGGCTATGCAGCATACCAATAAGGAAGGACAAAGTAAATTATTGAAAGCCTGCACACTGCCAATTACCGGCAGAGGTGTTGTGAAAAAAATTGTAACAGAATTAGGTATGTTTGAAGTTACACCAGATGGCTTTCTGCTCATTGAACGCGCTCCGGGTGTTTCCGTAAGTGAAATTCAGGCTAAAACAGAAGGCCGTTTAGTAGCCGCGGCTGATGCTCCTGAAATGGTTATTTAAAGTGCATGGTCTATTTCAACGGTTCATATATTGATGCAACAACCGGTATTGTAGATGTACAAAATCGCGCATTTAAGTATGGTGATGCCGTGTTCGAAAGCTGCCTGTACACCAATGGGCAAGCGCCATTATTGTCGTATAACCTCGCCCGGTTATTTAGAGGATGTGCCATTTTACAGATGGAAATTCCGCCTTTTTGGCAAGTTGATTTTTTTAATGCAATATTGCATGAGCTGGCTGTTCACCATGGTTTACAAACTGCACGAATAAAAATAACCGTTTGGAGAAGCGGTGCAGGATTATATCGTCCGCAAAAACACACTGCTGACTTATTAATAGAAATTTTTCCGCTCGATCAAGCACCATTTACCATGGCGGCCAGAAATTACGTGGTGGATGTCTATCGCGAATATCCGAAACTTATTCATCCGGTGTCCGCGTGTAAAACAGCTAATGCATTACCGTATGTACTGGCAGCATTATATGCAGAAAAAAATGCTTTGGATGATGTATTTCTGATTAACACCGAATCGACGCTGGCAGATGCCATTAGTTCTAATATCTGGTTACTGAATGGACATACACTTACAACAACACCTGAATTAAATGGCGGTGTAAGAGGTACGATGCAGGAATGGTTATGCGACCACGCATCAGATTTAGGTTTTAACCTGCAACGAAAACCAATAGAGCCTGATGAACCACTCGATGCCGAGGCCATTTTTGTTACCAACGCTATTCAGGGATTGATTCCGGTAACTCAATACCGGCAACATACATTCGAAAACAAAAAGCCAATTCAATTGTTATCTGATATTCGTTCACTATTGTTCGATTGAAGATGACATCTGCCCAACCCATCGCCATCCATTGGTTTCGTCGTGATTTGCGTTTAGAAGATAATACGGCATTGTATGAGGCACTTATGCATCA
>JAKQVC010000017.1 GCA_029571985.1 Bacteroidota bacterium
TAGCATAATAGATATAAAGTTTTTTTATTGAATGGTTTGGATTGTGTCTCATTTCCCAGCCCTCCCAAACTTTAAACCGTACCATTCCACAAATGAAGTGAAGTCTTTACATACGTAATACACACCACCGGCTGCCTCAACATCTTGTGCGTATCGCTTTTGTGCACCGCTTTGCCGATCGGATCCAACCTTGATTTCAATTTTGACGCTTCGGCCCTTTATCGTTGCTGATATATCCGCACTACCACGGGTTGAGGTTCCAGGAATCCACTTTACGCTGCCTATCTGCCTGGAATGGCCCAGCAGATCGGTAAATGTCTTGCGCTGGTCAATAGGCCTGCCCATTGTGTTAATTCGTTCAGCCTGGCCACCACGCAACCGTATGTAAGCAATTACGCACTTTGTAAGTCCGTTGGCTGAATCATCCCGGAACCTTTCACTTACCAAAACATAGTCAGGAGTATCGGGGTATCTCTTGCGCTTCGCCTCCCATGCTAACGCTTCCAAATCTTTGACTGCTTGTGGCTTCTTGTATGGTTGTTTCCTTTCCTTATTCACGATCCACCTCCTTTGTATATTCCGGTTTCAGTTTATACCCATCGGGGCCGATATCTAGCAAACCGCTTTCAAAGAGTTTTTTTGTGAAGTCGTAGCATAAATAATTCGTAATATTTAGCATTACGGCTGCCATTTCAATAGTGCACCATTGTTCATATTGTTGCAATAATGAATACATCAAACCCCTTTCACGGCCTGGCGTAGTCCGTAACCACAGAGGTATTTTTTTCTTATCTATCATGGCCTAATCCTCCGTGTGTTTGAATTTATATACCTTCTTACCCTTGATCGCCTTTATTACATCGGCTTCTGAAAATAGTGTCTTATGCCCTATCTTTTTACATTCCAACAAACCGCGGTTCACGTAACTGTGGACCGTAACAAGTGAAACGCCTAACATCTCGGCCACCTCCGCCCTGGTAATGAACCGGGGTTCTTGTTCTTTCCGATCCGCATCCATTTCGTTTAATGCCTCGCGTAAGGAATCTTTGATTAACGGCTTCAAAAAATCCATTATAAACTGTTCCATAATTATACATTTATCGTTCCTGCATTCAGCATGGCGGCCGCTCATACTGTTTGCTGCGATAAATATAAATGGCTATCCTCCCACAATCTCGGAAATTGAATTTTTGCGGGTATGTTGCCCGTATTGAGGGCTTATAACTTATTGTGGAATTTATAGATACGGCCTTCCATCGGCCAGAAATTCAATATTTATTCAGGCAAAAAATTGGATTCTTTTAGATTATCGCCAAAAAAATTGGATTATTTTTTTCAAAACTGAATTATTTGTGCTTATCAGAGGTGCTTTTTTCAAATTCTTTTGACAATGCGTTGTATTCTTGAAAGTCTTTTATACCATTCGGGTAGTATTGCCCGTTCGCACATCCCAACAAGCGGCAAAATGTTGTATGCCATTCCGTAAAAGTTCCGGGTACTTTGTTTAGATACCTATCTTCATATATAATATAAGCAATTGCCGCCAATCGCTTTTTGTTGCTTTTGGCTTCTAGTTTTGATTTAAGGAATGTATCAAACCATACTTTGTCTTTGAATGAGTCCTTTAATGTTTTAATATCCTGTTTTAGGATTGGTTCGCCTTTTGGCCTCCTCGGCCTTGCCTTTGGTTCCTGCGCTGACACGTCTTTCCGGCAATTTTCAATCAACGGGGTAAAGGTGTCTTTGATATAGTCGCAGAATGTAATGGTGTAATTCCATGCGTAAAACTCGTATTCATCTGCCTTGTTCCCTTTTTGTTTACGGTCTTGGATTGCGGACACAGTCGTACATACCTGGTTGTACTTATCAACTAATTTTGTCGCCTCTTGAATAAAGGTGTTAGATTCAAAGGAAGTACCGCCTTTGTTTACCTCATCACTGATAAAGTCGTATATCTCGCGAAAATCCGCTATCCATTTTTGTAATTGACCATACCAATTGACGCCATTTTGCTGCGTTGCATCTAAATAGAACCGTAAGCCGGTGCTAATACTCGGCTTGCTGCTTACCAGGTGTTGATACTGCTCCCGCATC
>JAKQVC010000047.1 GCA_029571985.1 Bacteroidota bacterium
CATTCGTCTCACTACTCACTACCCACTACTCACTACCTTTTGAAAGAGGAATGAGGAATAAGGAATGAGGAATAATGCTTAATTGAATTCTGCTCTTGCGTATCAGCTAGATTGCTTCGCCGCTCCTTGGGTCGCGGCTCGTAATGACGGGTGTGCATTAAACCCAAGTGGTTGCGAAGCAACCACGACCAAACATCCGCACGTCGACACGTCGGCACGTCGACACCTGCATTACTGCTTCACCAGCTGCACATATTGAACTTTACCACTGTCTTTATCGGTGCAGTGAATCAGGTATAAACCTGAGTTGAAGGCGCTTGCATCTATTGCCAGTGTCCGCTCGGAAGTTTGCTGCGTATAAATGCATTGTCCCGACATGTTAAATATCTGTATCGTATACGACCTGGCATCCAACTGCAATTGGGTAAGGCCGTTTGTCGGGTTGGGCTGTAGTGAAAGGGTATTGTTTTGTACCGATTCTCTTAATCCTAAGGCACAGGTAAACGCCGATGTAAAGGCATCAGGTTCTCCTAATGCTGACGCTCCGGTAGAAACTGTATAAGTGTGCGCGACAGAAGTAAGCGCATTCGCGTAGGCAGTTGTCGTTTTCGGTGTAACTATAAGTGGTTCACTGGTGGAGCAGTCATCCGGTAAGGTACCGGTTGCGGTTTTTACCATTAATAAAGTGCCATTGGTATAAACCGTTCCTGCATCATGCACATAACCGGTCATAAAAATATTGGAGCCATACAGCAACATCGCATCAGGCGAATTGCTTTTGTTACCAAGTGAACTGTATGAATATGACCAGATAATATTTCCGACGGTATCCAACTTTAATAAAAACAAATAGCCTGTGCCTAAATTATAGAGATTTCCCATTGCATACACGCTGCTTCCTTTCACTTTAATGGAACGAAATGAACCACTCTTATCATAATTGGTGAAATCATATTGGTTTGCCCAATTCAATTCACCATCTGTTTCTGCATTTACGATAAATAAATCCTCATTCAATACCACACCCGTTTCGTCGCCATGAATGGTCATGTATAATTCGTTATTGGCATAAGCCAGATCCACGGCATGCATGCGACCGTTTTCGGTAGTTAAATTGCGTAGATAGGCTTTGGTAAACACTTCAGCCCCGGCATTGTTAAATTTCGATAAACAACCCCGCATGCGGCTTGAACCTCCCGGTGCATAGGTAAACCTACCGGAAGTAAAATAGCTGTTGCCGGCACGTACGATACTATAATAGGTATCGCCACCGGTAGTTTCGTTATAATTATTCAATTTGGTCAGGTTTCCGGTATTGCGATTTACGGAAAACAGCACAGCCTCTTCATTATTCACCGGATCAAGCGTTTGTCCAGCTACGATATACGTGCTACCGGCCTTTTTTTCAATGACCTTATAAAAACTGGAACCCGGGTTTTCTAACACTTTTATCCAGGAAACGGTATTGGTCGTATAATCATATTTACCAATAAACGCGGTGGTTTCATCTTCGGTAGCGGTTTTCCGGTGACCGGCAAATACAATTTTACCATCTGAATCCACAATCATGCTGCATACATAGGGCAAAATCGTTTCATCAACTACGGTAATGGTGCGACTGTCGATTACATTTCCGGCGATGTCGTATCGCACGAATAACACTTTGTTATCGTCGTTTCCGGCTACCAGAATATCGGTGCCCATTACCTGCACGGCATTAAATACAATATCGGAGGTTCCGGTGCGGAATTCGGTGGTGTATTGGGCGTGGAGGGCATTTAGGGTGCCTACACATGTCAAAAGGACTAAAAGGAAACGCATGAGAGCTTATTTGGGGACTAAATTAAGAAGTAATTTTTATAATGATATATACAGAATATCGATTACTGCAATCTGTAGTTAATGCAATTCTTATAGGGGCCATCCAGCTTAGGGTCAATAACAAATACTATCCGTGAGTACTCGAACTCAATATTCCATGCAAAATCAATCCCTCCGATTTTACAAATTGCCTTCTTTTCTCTACTGTACAATTATGAGTTGCATTTTATTTAGCTGAACTACTTTCTATTACTGTTTAACCCATTTCACCACTTGTGATCCAGTGCTAGTTGAAACTAATGTGAAGTAAACACCGGAATTAAGGCTTGAGATATCCGCAAATCCTGATGCGTCGAATGCTACTTTTACTTTCTGGCCATATAAGTTATATGAATATACATTATCAATAGGTGTATTCTTTGATATGGAAAGTGTGATGTAGTCTATTGCGGGGTTTGGTGAAATAGTAATCAAACTTATTCCTACATTCGAAATAGTTGTTCCAATGCCACCATTTGTTGTGTTATAGATTTCTCCGAGTCCTCCTATAAAAAAACAATGATCTTTAGTTAAACAATCAATATCATAAATTCCGATGGGCATGTCGTTGATTGTAGTTTCAATCCAATCACCACCACCGTTCTGAGTTTTATATATTGCAATAGAATCCTGTATATCGAATTGCTCAGCAAGATAACCGTTGTTTTCATCAACAAATTTCATGGTAACAAAGTGGCTACCAGGAATGGGAGTAAATTCTTTAATTGTATCCCACGTTTCACCACCATCAATTGATTTAATCAGAGCCAGCCGCTCAAGAATAAAAACAAGATTTTCATTTATATGCACTATATCGCGACCATACTGTGCTGTTATATTTTCAGTCCAAGATTCTCCTCCATTTATTGTTTTATATATTTTATAATCTTCACCAATATCATCCATTGGACTTCCAGTGACACATATGCAGGTATCCGAATTGACGCAGGAAACCGCTCCAATACTTTGCGCACTAATATTAGGAATAGTAATAATTACATTATCAAAACCGTCATCAGTCGTTTGAACATACCCATAGCCATCACCACCACAAATAAATACCTGCGAGCCATTAAGAGTAAATACATCGAAATTTGAAGCCCAATATAGAGGGAAAGATACGGGTAATTGCCAAGTCGCCCCTGAATCATATGTTCTTAGTGCAACACCTCCACTACCTATCTCTGAATAATAGCCAGCGCAATAACAGGTATCATTGCCAACGCAATCTATTGAGACAGCACCAGCATCGTATACTTCATCCCACGTGTAACCCAAAGTTGAACTCTTAAATATATGTTTGCCCGTACCATAAAACATGGACGAATCTGTTGTAATTTCCAAACAATTAAACGCTCCTTCGCTTAATGGAATTTCATCATAGATTTTATTCCATTGAGAAAAAGCAGTCGTCCCAATTAAAACGGTATTTATAATTATTACTATACCTTTTGTAATCACAAAATATCGATTATATAAATAGAATTAAAATCATTACTAAAGAACCGCATATCATACATTCCCGATATACATTTTGATAAATCGTAATAAATTCATGTTTTTCATAAAATAACAATTTTGTGTGAGTAATTTTTATTTGAACTTTGTAAGCTCAAAACATAATTTCCAGAAGGAAAAGTCTCTAAATTAAGGTGTATATCAACAGATGATTTAAACTCTTTAATTATCTGACCTTGAGTATTAAATATGAAAAGGTTGGCGTCAGAACAAATACCTATAATTGACAATTCATAACCATTGTAAGTTATGGTAAAAGGAGCGCTATGCATAACTTCAATATCTGTAACTTCAGGAGTAAGAGAATCACATGCATATGATTCATTAACATAGTAACTAATTTCATCATCCTCATAACATCTCAATCCAGATGGCGGAAAGCTGTCATCGCCGCCATTTCTTAAAAATAAATAACAAAAAGGCCCAATTTTTTCTACTAATTTATTTGAAGGAAATAATAAACTTGAAGTGATATCAGATTGTATATAAAGCGTTTTTAACAAACTACCATCATAAAGCTCAAATACCACAGAATCCACTGTAATTAAAACTGAATCACCAGATCCATAAAACACGTCGTGCGCATACCAATTTTCACCAGTAAAATTATAGAGCAAAACAAATTTGCCATCTACATAAAAATACACTTTCCCATCACTTTCATATGTATAGTAAAATTTTTCTTGGTCTAAGTACCCGCCTGGATCAAAATAACTAGAATGCAATTTCCTACATGTAATACCTTCAATAAGTGTATCTATTTCACATACTATTTTATTATATCCGGTTATGTAAACAGTATCATCAAAATCAATCCCATAAATATCATGATAATGCCATGTTGCGCCAATCGGAGCAAAATTATTTGTTTGAGTAAAAACTGTAAATACAGTAAATATCAAAGGAAGTGTAGTAATTAATCTCAAAATATAGGCATTTAGCATTAAATTAACCATAAACTTTTTATTCACACTAGGAAGCATTCTTCATTCAAATAAATCAGGCTATAAGGTAAAGTGGCACGCATTATACCTATTAACAATAAGTTAATACGGGGGGGGGTAATTAACAGTGTTTTCATGATATAAATTTTAATGGGTGATAATATAGGTATTTAAATGTATTCCTAAGTTTTTATTTCTCCAAATAATTTAACACATTTCTCCAAAACAAATTTTCTATTCACGGAAAACCGTCAGTCCTAATTTGTATACACTTATTGAGATGCTCGCTACAAATTATACAGACAATACATACATATAGCTTAATAAGAAACTTGCCTGGATATGAATACAAATTGTAACCGGATTCTGTTTTTCGAGTGTAGTTTAAACTGTCATTCAAGTGTTTTTGGCCAAAATGCGCATGCCGATAAGCACAGCCAATGTGTATGATGGAACTATTCTAAGGCCTTTGTGTTTTATCTGATATGTACACCCCCATTTCCTGCTCCATTTACGACCAGCTTGAAGCATTTGCCGTTCAGGGTGTTGAGGTGACTTTGATTTACCGCAATAGCGAAAGTGAAGAAATGCAGGTAACCACAAAAATTCATGATTTACAAACCCGAAATCATGTTGAATATCTGCTCACTGCATCCGGACTGGAAATACGACTCGACCATTTGGTTTCAGCCAATCAAATTCCGGTTGCGGGTACTTGCGGATTGTAGTTTATTCAATTTTTTCTGCCTGAATCTTTTTGTGATCATCCAGATACAGAGGTAATGCTGCAGAGCCATACCAATGATACATTTCCGGAACCAGTACTTTTTCCTTTATCGTTGGGTCGTTTTGTAATAATGTTTCTGCTGTTGCAAAGTCGGGCACATCTAATATAAAAATGCCTCTGTACTGCTGATCATTTTTTTCCATTGGTCCGGCCACTACTAATTTACCTGCTTCGGCCATGTGGCTCATGTTAGCAAAATGTCCGGCAAACAAACTATCGCGCAGCACCGGGTCTGCTATCTGGTTAGGACCGGTTTTTAATATTACAAACACATACATTTTCATGCCATAAGCATCTGCACCAAGCGATTTGGCCAGGGTTGAGTCGTAGGTGGTTTCAGGTGATTGTGCTGACAGCAGTTGTGGCGACAACCATACAAAGGCGAGCAATAAAAAAATACGTGGATTTTTCATCTGGTGAAAATAATGAAGTTCTCAACCAGCGCAAAAAATTCCGGCAGGGAAGTCAAACATGCTTGCATTCCATCGAGCCCCACTTGCAGGGCGCGACAATTGGTGTGTAGTTCAAAAATCCAATTTCATCCCCGCCTGGAAAGTACGAGGTAAACCCGGACGATAGCCTGCAGGCCGATCAGATACGAGGTAAACGGTATCTGCTATATTCATAACATTTGCAAAAAAACACCAGTTTGGATTTACGGTATAATTTATGCCTGCGTCAATAACAGTGCGTGCCGGTATTAAAAGGGCAGGATCTATTTGTCCCTGTCCCGGTGTTGTGCGCATACTACTGATATAATTTACGTTGACATTTGCAGCCAATTTACGATACGACAATCCAATCAAGCCATTTAATTGATGAGCAGATTGATAAGGAAAAATATCGCCCGCCTGCACTTCTCCCCAATCTTCATATTGCGCATCAAAATCATTTGAAAAACGGCTGTCGGTAAATGTATAAGCTATTACGACCGGAATGCTGAATGGGGCATCCGGCTGTAAAGCACACAAGTCATATCCGGCTTGAATTTCTAAACCTGCGGTTAACACTTCACCCGCATTAAATTGGTCGCCGGTTCCGGCACCACCTGTTGATGTCATATCCGTTCCCAATAAATTACTGTAATCATTTACAAATGCGGTTGCATGCAAGAGTGCAGCGCCTTTGCTGTATCGAATGCCAGCCTCATAATTTATACTGCGCTCGGCATCAGTGTCAGGCGTAACCCCGGGAGGGCCAAATCCGGCATGTACACCGGCAAACACATGCGTAGACTTTTCAATAGCATAATCAATACCAATACCGGGCACAAATGCTGCAATACTATTGGATAAAGTAGTCATATCCGTACCCACTCTGTCAGGGTCTGTTTTCCCGTAATCATCTTCCTGCAATTGGATACTTTCATATCGCAGTCCGGGAACAATTGTCCATTTACCCCATCCTAATTGATATTGTATATATGCTGCTAATGCTTCTGCGGTTTTAATGCGATTACTTTCAGTGCCGGGAGTGCCTGATTGAGTCAGCTCCATGATACCCTCTTCCATAGCATACACATCATCCCATTGATAGCGGTCGACACCATCGCGATGTACACGCAATCCAAATGCGGCATCATGCTTCCACATACCAAAACGTGCATGATAATTTAATTGGGTTTGAACACCTCTTGCAAAATAATCGCGATTATTTGCACGGATAGATAAAGCATTTGACAAGGTGCTGTTTGCGCCGGTAAGTATGGCGTAAGCATCATTTACAGTAGCAGGACTTTCTAATACCTGAGTGAGTGCATATTTAGTGCCCAAACTATCTGTTACATTATTTAATTTATACCAATTGCGTTTAAACTGCGTGGCATAAGCGGTGGTAGTAAGTGTAAATTGTTTATTGAATTCTATATCATGTGTGAGGCTATATTGTTGCTGCGTGGCTTCCATATTATCTAACTGAGAGGCAGCATATCGGCGATAGGGTGTTGCATTAAAGTCGTCGAGTGTTAATCCCAAATAGGTTTCATTTGACTGTTCAGATGTTTGTGCTGCTTTAATGGTAAGCGACTGGTATCTCCTTGCTTCTGCGCCGGTGTTAAAACGTACTTTAGCTAAATAATCACTTTTTGTAAATCCGGTATTACCATTATTATCCAGTTCTTTAAAACCGGCAGAGGTATATTGAAATGTTTCAAACAAATAGGCTACATGTTCGTGACTATTTCCGGCAAAGGCATGTACATTTCTTAAACCAAAATTCCCGGCCGACAATCGTACATGTGCGGTTAAGGATTCAGGAATTGGTGTTGAAATAAAATTAATGGCACCACCGGTAGTATACGGGCCATATTTAATCTGGCTGCTGCCTTTTAAAATTTCTATGGCATGCATACGACCCATTGTTGGAAAATAATATGCCGATGCTTCAGCGTAAGGTGCGGGCGCCGTGAGCACACCATCTTCCATGAGGGTTATTTTTGCGCTTCGTTCAACACCTGTTCCGCGAAGGCCGATATTTGGCCGTAGTCCAAAACCATCCTCTTCACGCATATTGACACCGGGTGCCAGGCGCAAAGCACGTGTGGCATCTGTATATTGAAATTTTTGGAGTTCTTTTGGTGAGATATATTGCACGGATCCGGGCACGCCTTTTAGTGCGTTAGAACCTTTGGTTATGATGACGACATTATCCAGAGCGACTACACTTTCGGTTAGTACTACATTTACTTCCTGGGATTTTGCGGGCATCACTTCAATGGCGCGTGACTCCTCCTTAAAACCCACACTGCTAAACACGAGCGTATATTTCCCGGCCGGTACATCGGCCAACTTGAAATAACCGGATCCGTTGGTAGCAGTAGCTAATCCGGTTTGGTCGAGATACACGTTCACCCCCTGTATAGCCGTCAGGCTGTCGCCCATCAACACCGAACCTGAAATAGCGCCTGTTTGTCCAAGTGCATGCACACAGGCGAAAACACCAACAATCACACCACCGATAAGCTTCATACCTAATAGGTTTTAAATTCGGCAGCAAAGTTCCCTTTCGATGACCGGACGACAAATACCTGTATTAGGGTATTTTAGATTTTGTCTAAATAAGATGAGCTGAAACCTAAATTCCGGCAACACGCATTATGCAAGCCTTCGAATCCCTTACACCAATTGAACTGAAACCAAAAGCCATGCACACGGTACACGGCCAAAACGTTTCTGCACAAGCCTGTCAATCTTAATTCACCAGATGCTGCAGGAAATACTTGTTATCTATAGATATAAGTTCAAGATGAACCGGAAGTAGCACACGGAGCGGGTTGTGGCGATCTGTCTGATTTCTGTACACGGACCTTTGCGGCGAATAGGGCGGTTATTCACCGCATGTTTTGAGGTGATTGTGTTTGTTTTTGCGGTGAATCCTGTTTATATTTACCGCATATTTTGCGGTGAATCATGTGGATACACGAACATACAGACTGGCCAAATTTCATCTGGGATGCACAACTCCTGGCTTCAAAACTTGGAGATGTGCGCCATAGACAGGGCCGCCTACTTGGACGTATGGAAGGGCTGGGGTTTGAATTGCGCCGTGAGGCCCGTCTCGACATGCTCACCAGCGACGTTGTAAAATCCTCCGCCATTGAAGGTGAAATTTTGAACCTGCAGGAAGTTCGATCCTCTATCGCGCGCCGTTTAGGGCTGGAAATTGGGGGTCTTATTCCCACCAGCCGGCATGTTGACGGCATAGTTGACATGATGCTTGACGCCACACAGGAATTTGAAAAGCCACTGACTAAAGAACGACTTTTTGACTGGCATGCCGCCCTGTTCCCCACCGGAAGAAGCGGGATACATAAGATTAGGGTTGGCCATTGGAGAACGCCTGAGGCAGGCCCAATGCAGGTAGTGTCTGGCGCAATGGGGAAAGAAAAAATTCATTTTGTTGCGCCGGATGCCTGGCGACTTGAAAATGAAATGCAGGAATTTCTGAGGTGGTTTGAAAAAAAATCTGATATCGATCCGGTGGTAAAGGCCGGCATCGCTCATTTATGGTTTGTTACCATCCACCCATTTGAGGATGGGAACGGGCGTATTGCTCGTGCTATTGGCGATATGGCTTTAGCGCGCGCTGACGAAACCTCTGACCGGTTCTACAGTCTCTCTGCGCAAATAGAAAGAGAACGGAAAGCCTATTATCACCAATTGGAGCTCCAGCAGCGCAGTGATACCGACATCACGGGATGGCTCATGTGGTTCCTGGATTGCCTGGGAAGGGCTATCAGCCGTGCCGAAATATCATTGGGAAATGTACTGCTTAAAGCAGAACTCTGGCAAAAATTAAACCAAATTCCCGTCAATGAACGCATGCGCAACGTCATCAATCGTATGTTGGAAGATGCGTTTACAGGCTATATTAATACCTCCAAATATGCAAAGCTGGCAAAATGTTCAAATGACACCGCGCTGCGGGATATTCAGCTGTTGGTGGAACGAGGTATATTTCTGCAAAATGCAGGTGGTGGGCGGAGTACGAGTTATAGGTTGCGGGCGGGAGAGATAAATAATGATTGAGGGGGATGGGTTGGGTTCTTACCATCTGGGGTAGAAATTACCTCATGAATATATTTCCACTGAATCATAAATTCGAATGAAACACAAATTTTTCTTGCCGTTTGCATAATTTCTTAATCAAAAATAGCAATCACTATTTAATATATAAATAGGCGTTTTGTTAACACCGAAAGTTCTAATTCGAGTTTCACAACATAAATCCCGGTTGGTAAATTAAGTGGGGTAGAATAATATTTGTAACCTGTAAAATCAGAAAATAATTTATTACCCTGCATATCAAATACATTTATCTTACAATCCGTATACTCCTGGAAAGTTATATACAATGTATTTGCATGGTAATAAAGATGAGCAAATTCCTCGCCTTCAAGTTGCTCCTCTCCACTAATAATATTAGAAGTATCTCCTGCAACAATGGGCTGCCCAAGCTGTATTTGATAGCCCATATCAAATATTTTCTTTTCTGCTACACTTGCTTTGTGGTTTAATCTAACCCAACCGAGATGCGTTCCGTAGTCGTTTATTTGCAGAGGTATAAAATAATCATATTCATCTGTTCTCGTAAGCAATCCATAATGAGGGCTAGGAAAACCACACACATTTTCTGCATATATTAAATATGCCGCTCCCCAATTATCGTGTATAGAAATAGTGTCATTAAGGAGCACAGGTTTTACACCCATAGTTTGATTATAAAAACTATCACATATATCAGAACATATACATTCTATTTCTGAAGGTGTTGGTATAGGTAAAATTGCACTGCCAACAAGATTTGATCGATACGCAGAAATGAAAAAAGCGCCTGCAAATCCACTGCACGAATAACCTTCCGTTGCTGACGCGCATGTAAAAAATCGAAAATCCATTTGCCCATCCTGGTCAACATCAATCGGAAACTCAAAGCCATTATACTCCCACTGCCACCATACATCCGGGTTTATGTCGGAATAAAGCACTTGAGCATCAGAATCTTTGCAAAGTATAATACTCAAAGCAAAAGCAGAATACTGTGATAATTTCTGAGAATTCATTGTATACATATTTTCCAATAAACCTTTGAATAATCGGATACTAATAGGACAACAATCAAACCCTAAATATTGATAGATTAAGTGAATAATATGAATGCTGCCTTATCTCGTTGTTTTGGATATTCTGCATAAACAGACCCCATTTGCTTGTATGAAACTGACCTCATTTCTGCGCCGCAAATTGATCCCTCTTTTTTGTTGAAGCATATTGATTTGGCATCTTGGTTTGTGGATCGATGCAATCTTGCATTCTGTAAATTTAGATATTTACTGTTCCACTCTCGAATGCAACGGTTGTAACTGATTCTGATTTTGTGCTAGTCTGCGACTACCAAAAGGATAAGACCAGCTACATGATTATACACCACTAGGTTTAAAAAAATGGTGATAATTATATTTAAACTATATTTACAGGAGAAATTATAAACTATTTGATTACTCTGGTTTATAATTCATTTAATATTTATATTATGAATATAAATAAACAATCTAAATTAAACCTACTTCTCTCAAGCTACCCCGTTGGCGTAGTCCTTCAGACTTCCTGGCTGGAAAAGGAAGGTTACAGCTATGCATTACAACAGAGCTATAGAAAGAACGGCTGGCTAAAATTGTTGGGACGCGGCGCCATGATCCGTCTGAGCGATAAAGTTGTAAGCTATACAGGAGGCATATATGCCTTGCAAGTCCAGTCAGGTCTTATGATTCATCCGGGAGCTAAAACAGCGCTAAACCTCTTAGGGAAGGCACATTACCTGGAAATGTCAGCGAGGCGTGTTAGTCTCTTCGGGGGAGAGAAGGAACGCCTGCCAACCTGGTTGCGAAACTATGATTGGGGCCAAAAAATAGCTTATTACCCAACGTCATTTCTACCAGCTGACCTAGGCCTAGTTCAAATAGACCTCGGAAATTTCTCCATCCAAGTATCCGGCGGTGCGCGCGCGATTCTGGAATGCCTCTACCTGGCACCCGGAAAAATGGAATTGCAGGAATGTTATGAGTTGATAGAAGGGCTCAACGACTTGCACCCCGGAAAGGTGCAACAACTTCTTGAAGTCTGCACTTCCATAAAGGTTAAGCGATTATTCCTCTATTTGTCGGAACGAGCTGGCCATGCATGGTTTAAAAAATTGGATTTGGAAAAAATAGATTTAGGGAAAGGCAAACGCAGCATTGTAAAAAATGGAGCTTACATAGAAAAATATCAAATTACTGTCCCAAGAGCACTAGCACAGAATGAAACAGAGATATAGAGATCAGGTGTCGCTCTTGCTCAGGGTTTTACCGGAATTAACAAAGGAAAATTGCTTTGCGCTGCATGGCGGAACAGCAATCAATTTATTTATTAGAGATATGCCGAGATTATCAGTAGATATTGATCTTACATATATCCCTATTGCTGATCGCGCAACATCTCTTCAAAATATTCAAGAGGCGCTAGGTAGAATAAAAGGATATGTTGCTGCCGCCATAAAGAACATTAAAATAACAGACAACATAAGTTCTGACGCTGCCAAGCTGTTTTTCTCTTTAAACGGGGTTCAAATAAAACTCGAAGTCAACCTTATTAAGCGAGGAGCTTTGTTTGCGCCTGTAATAATGGGTCTATGTAAGAAGGCACAAGAGGAGTTCGATTCCTTTTGTGAGATGCAGATCGTTTCGTTTGGCGAACTGTACGGCGGAAAAATTTGTGCAGCTCTGGACCGCCAACACCCCGGGACTTGTTTGATGTGAAGTTGCTGCTGGATAATGAAGGCATCACAGAGGAGGTAAAAATTGGATTTATATTATTCACTGTGAGTGGTAATAGCGTAATGCGTAAGATGATTAATCCAAATTTGCATGATCAAAAAGATGCTTTGGCGCATAATTTCGAAGGCATGACTAACGAGTCATTCATCTATTCAGATTTTGAGGAAACGCGGTTGAAATTGATTGATAATCTTAGCAATGTCTTGACGCAAGGAGATCGGGAATTTCTATTAAGCGTAAAAGGCCTCACACCACAATGGGATATTTACGATTTTAAGCAATTTCCCGCAGTGCGTAGAAAATTGCTCAATTTAGAGGCTTTTAAAAAAGCCAAACCTGAGCAATATCAGGAAATATATGAGCATTTAAAACTTGCATTAAAACGCTAATTAAATTTGATTATGTTAATGCAATAGTGGTGACCTTATAGTAAAAACTGAAAGTCAAGTCACATTAATAACATGGTGACTGTTTAGGATTACAACTTAACAAACTTTGTTGCCGCGCTTACGCCGGTTGAGGTTACATGTGCAAGATAATTGCCCGGTGGGAGGGATGATATATCTATCACTCCATAAGGAACGCCCTGATATAATGCACTTCCCTTTTGAGTGAGCATTTGATCACCTTGCATAGAATAGATTGAAATACTGAAATCGCCGCTTATATCATTTTGAAAATAATAAACCAACTGCTCTGTAGCGGGATTCGGGTAAACTGATAACAATGAAGACTCCTCCTCCACCACATCTTTGCAATAATCAGATGAAAAATTGGGTGGAAAATTAAAAGCAGGCTCTGTGTACCCTATTATGCCGGTTGGGTTGTGTACGTTGAGCATACCGGGACCGGCATATATCAGATTACTGTTTTGGTCAACCACCAATCCATGATCATAAGTGTACGAAAAATTAGGAATCAGCGCTTGTTCTTGAACATCTGCACTAACAAAATAATAAATACCGGTCGAATTCAGGTACCATAATTTTCCGGTTTGTTTATCAACCGTCATCCGATACATATCAAGGTCGGTTATGTAGTAAAGACTGTCTTCTGTTAAATGAAACAAGCTTTCACCACTACCAACATATGCACCTCCGCTAATATCAGGTTCGATATAATAAATAGACATGAACTCAGTTATAGGCGAGTTGGACGCATCAAATACGGTCCACTCAGAATCATTGAACACATAAACTCCACTGTGTGAAACCGCAAATAATTTACCCTGATATATTTCAAAATTATGTAGGGTGTAATCACCCGCAATAATAGGTATGTCGATTTTTTCCCAATCTGCATTATCCGGTTTCCGCATAAAATAATCGCCCATTTGCAGCCAGATGGTATTTTCCTCATCTACAAGAATTTCCCTGATCAGGTCATCACAAGTATCCAGATATGCCCATGCCCTGTCGTGATATACCAAGGAAATGCCATCATATTCAAGAATGCCATTCTCTGACGATACCCAGACCTTACCATCGGGTGCACAGCTGATATGTTCTGCAACAAAATCTGCGGGTGCAATGCCGTCTACAGAAAATACTTGCATATCCTGGTCTTGAATCCGCGTAATCTGCCTGTCATCCGCTAACCAGATAGTATTTTCATCATCCACATCCATACTTTTACTGGATAAGTCAACACGATCCGGTCGGATGGTAGTTTCTCCGTTACCATCAATGTATTTCATGATACCATCCATGGCAAAAAAATCTTTTCCCATTTCATCGCGGTATATATATACCGGATAAGGTAATGCAAGGTCGTTATCCACTATCTCAGGTACATGGAAATTCTCATCAATTGAAAGCTTCACATACTTCGATTGATCAAATCGTGTATGGTAATGGGCTGCAATACTCTGATCACCGTTTAAAATCAGATTGGCGAAACCACTCAATGCTTCATCAAATTCAAAATTGTTAGCAGGTAATATCGTCCAGGTACCTTTTGAGAAAACAGCCAAACCTCCATCTTTCAGCACCTCCTCATCTTTTCCTGTTTCATAAACATAGTTAAAGCTCAACCAAAAATTGCTTTCACTGTCGATTAAGAAAGATGTAAAGTCGTGGTTGTCAATTTCGCTTATATTAACCGTGGTAATGAGCTGAGCAAAATCTGTCAGTTGATAAATGCGTATCGTATCATCATAGCTACTGGCATAATAAACAATACCGTCTGCTCCTTTCGCCAGTGTCGGTGCATAACTGGTACTGACAACCGGCATAACATGGCAAATACTTGTTTGTGGATCGTACCGGTATAATTCACCCAAATAATTACTGATGAATATTCTGTTGAAGGCATCAATACATATCCGTGTCATGCCGAGTACTTGCCTTGGTGTAAGGTCTTCATTCAGCAACTGTTTCTTGGTTACTGTATTGCCTGTTATTTGGTACAACCCATTACTTCCTACCGTCCATTTGTTTCCGGCGTTATCGAGGGCTACAGCTCTGACAGACCCAAGTAGACCTGAGTTTTGAGCATCAAATTGATATGTCTTTCCATCGGCATAGGTATAAACAAGCAGGCCATTCGCAAGTCCAAAACAAGCCTCGGCGCAATTCGAGATAATATTTGTAAGGGGATAGCTTCCAAAAATGGCAAGATCAGTTGGTGACTGAGCAGTAAGCCCTTTGAGTGTACATAAGCACAATGTAAGTGTAACTGTTTTCATAGCATGCTGATAATAAAATAACGTATAGAATCTGGAGATAGTATAGGCTTAATTTTGCCTAGGAATACATTTTTTTTAACTTCAAAACACATTTACGGGGGAGCCCCTTGAAAAGCTGGCAGGTATGCGCGCACGTGCGGCACATACCCTTCTCCGACATAAAGCTATCCTCTCGGCCATGGATGCAGCAAAAAAAATGGGCAAAACCATCCAAACCGCGCGAGCCGCTCTTATTGATCTGAAAGGGCTCGGTATTGTTCATGATATTGCGGGCGATGGGAAGGAGAGATTGTATGTGTATTCGCAGCTGATTGAAATATTAGAGAAAGGAACGGAGGTGATAGGGTATTAAGAGGTACATTTTTTAAAATCAGGCGAACATACTTGCATTTGATGCAACCACAAATTCCGAATTGTTATTTACTAATTCTGTATCGCACTCCAGGATTATTTCCATAATGTCTAATTGATACTCGATTTTGGTATTCCAATCCTGCTATTTTAAAACCCTCCTTTGTCTTTGGATAATATACTAAGATTAAATCGTTAGAATAGTTAAACTGCATGTTATCAAATCCACTACCTAAAAGGCTTAAACCGGTCCTTGTTGAATCATAATAATTTGACTGTAATCTTAGAAGAGAATCTGAAGCAAAGGTGTGGTTCTTTATGTTTATATATCGATTTAATATTAATCTAAGATCATCTTTGAAAGCACCAATGTTATTTGCGATATAATTGTTTGAATTTATATAATTAATCAATTCACTCCAATTATAGTCAAAAATGGCATTAAATTCGTCAATTGTATGATCTGCAATAGTATACTTCAGGGTAGGTATTATTATTTGTTGTTTACCACTATCAATTACGATTAATTCACAACCAACTGACTCACTGCTTGAAATGTCTATTATTGAGTAAAGCCAACCCTTAAACTCAGGCAAATAAATTGAATCGGAAATCTTGTATGGTGGAGCAATTCTTAACTCTCCTGAAGTATGTCGTTCCTCAGGAATTTTTACCTGCTTATCGCAACTAGTAAGAGCAAATAATAATATTGTAATTATTAATCTTGTCATTTTTATCAATGTTGTTCTAATATTCAGCGGAAAAGGTAAATATTGTAATCCAGTTTAGCTTTAACAGAGCAGTATATGTTTCATTCAATATTCCAGTTCCGCCCCTGAAGGCTCCCCCAGCCACCTTTTTGTACGAAATACCCACCCTAAGCTGTACAACTCAACAGTTTTCACATTCTCATTTCTAAATACTTTATCATCTTGCTCTTTGGTTTTAAGACCGTAAAAATTCATGTTATACTTACAGCCTCTTTGCTGATCTAATTTTTCAAGAACCTTTAAGATTCCGAGATTCTATGTTGTAAATTAAGTAAACTATGATCCCAGACAATACAATAGGAAGTGACACCAGTAAAAAAATTGTATTTGAATGGATATTTACTATAGTAGTCCATAAGCTATCTCCACTAAACAAAGTATATATATACATAAGCATAAAATATGAAATTAAAAAAATAAGCGGATATGAATATTTGAATCTTAATTTTAAGAAATGAGCTACTAATAGGAGTATACATGTTAATACTACACTTGGTATCAAATAAATTACCATCAACACAGCAATCCCTACGTTTCCGACTAATAACGAAACTATAAAGCAAAAAAAGATTGCCAACAAATAGAATAAAATGAATGCGCTGCTTACCGTACGTAACATTGTTTAACTTGATAGTAATACATTAATTCTGTTTATAATTTATTGAGCATTAAATCGGTTTCTGATTTGTCATTAAAATTGCGAAAGAATTGGGGTCAGTATACGGCGATCATATGTGGTCTATTTGAGTGGGATTTCTAATAATGGTTATTACTTTTTTGTTAAATTAAAAAAGCCTACAATATTTGTACTTACAAATATGCCAAAGTTTTTAGGACGAGAAAATCCAATACACAATGGCATTGAATTAACTAATTCATATCTAATCGGATACGGATGCCAAATTAATATCGTAACATTGCTTTCATTTCCCGATAACAAAAAGTCGCCATCAATATCTAACATTTTTATTGCTGTTACACCGGGAATACCTTCACTCCAAATAGCTAACAATTCGTTTGTCTCAATTCGCCCCATGTTGCCACTTTTAACATTAGCAAGATTATTATACCTAAATAAACCTGCAACTATTAATTCCGAACTATTTGGCTTTATTTCGACCATATTACCGGTAATTTAATTTGCGAATTAAATATTTGCAAAATTATCGAGTGGCGCCTCCATAAACGTTTGCCCGCCAAACTCTATGTCAAACCTCTATAAATGAACCAACAACTTAGCTTCAACCCTTAATTTGAGCAATAAATTCTGATGCTATTTTGCTTTACAAATGTTTCAACCAGTACACAAAAGGCTTCATATGACGGGCAAATGAATTTCCATAATCAAATATAACTGAATTCAGAACAGCAGAAAGGTTTAATGTATGGTGTACTAAAACAAAAAGGCTTTGAAGAATTTTTCCTCAAAGCCTTTATTTTTCGTGGTGTGGGGCGGGATCCCACCCTCCTGCACTGCGTTACGGAGTGCGGCAGGGAACCGCGACACAAGGATTTACTTAAAATAAAAAAGAGGCTGCCTACTTTTGAGACAGCCTCTTTTTTCTGTGGTGTGGGGCGGGATCCCCGCCTGCTCCGCTGCGCTCCGCAGTCGGGCAGGGAACCGCGACACAAGGATTTACCTAAAATAAAAAAGAGGCTGCCTACTTTTGAGACAGCCTCTTTGTTCGTGGTGTGGGGCGGGATCCCACCCTCCTGCACTGTGTTACGGAGTGCGGCAGGGAACCGCGACACAAGGATTTTTGTACATAATAAAAGAGGCTAAAAATTTAACCTCTTCTTATGTGGTGTGGGGCGGGATCCCCGCCTGCTCCACTACGTTGCGCAGTCGGGCAGGGAACCGCGACACAAGGATTTTTGTAAAATAAAAAAGCGAGGTTGATGTTCAACCTCGCTTCTCCGTGGTGTGGGGCGGGATCGAACCGCCGACACAAGGATTTTCAGTCCTTTGCTCTACCAACTGAGCTACCGCACCTTTTTTTGCCTGCTTTGTGCCTTTTTGTGCTTAAAACCGGCTTTTTTGGTTCCTTTTCTGTAAAAAGGGACTGCAAAGATACTTGTTTGGGTATTATTTTCCAACAGGGATGTTATTGATTATGAAAGAATCGGCTGAAATGATGTCGTGGTAAGTGTTCCAGCCGCTGTGGCGAATCATCAGCTCGTCGAAACTGCCGGGTGATTTGTCGTCGCTGATTACCTTGATTTTACGCACCGCCGGAACCACCTCAAAATCAGTGGAGGCTCTTACCCAGCCCTGCAGGATGTCTACACTCTCCTTTGGCACTATGGCCGTCCGGCTGATTTCAACGCCCTGTGCATCCAAAAGCAGTACCAGCAAATTAGGGAATGTGACACTTGCTGGATCGTTCATTGCCCAGGCGCTGGCTTCTACCCAGATGGGTTGATCTACCGATACCGGAACCTCAGCAATGGTGACATGGCGCTCTTCTAAATTAAAGCCCCTGCTACCCAAAAATCCATCGCCAGCAGGCAAACGACTATGCTCAAAATCATCGTAATAATATACTGCAACCGGATGCACCGCCATATATGACCCATAATTGGTGCTATAGGACTTGAGAGAATCCCGTTCGAGGATAAACGTCGATTTTGCAAATGGCGTGCCCTTCGCTTTTATATCCTGGATATCCATCACACAAAAAGTAAAACCTTCTGCTTCTTTAATGATTTCCACGTGTTCCATGATATATTTCTCACCCCGGGTAAATACCAATTCCTTTTTCACCATCAACAAAATCTTGCCCTTCGGAAAATGCGAAAATATTTCTGCTGTGGTATCCATCGGCATAAATGGATGACTTACCATACTCATCACATCGAGGGTTTGTTGGTATGATGTGCGACTCAGCATGGCATCCATAAGCGGTAAGTGCAAGGCATAAGCAGCTTCCATTGCCTGAAAACCAAAACCACCGGAGCGGTCGACCATCATTTTTTCGGAACCAATATAAAAAGCCGGCACATACAACAGGGCATCAAAATCTTCCGGTTTATATTGGGTGTCGGCTAATACATGATTAAACGGGTTGTGGTCAGTACCGAATGGGTTCAGTGCATTTTCATGCTGTATACTGGACGTGATTTTCCGGTAGTATAAGCCTGCATCAATTACAAACAGGATGCAATAAGCCGCTATAAATAAAACGCCTGCATGCTTGTATCTTTTTTTAATTTTTTTATGCAACATCCACGCTAACACAGAAATCGCTACGAGATAGACGTAATAAAAGCCCCAGGCAAATCTTCCCGGTGACCGAAATTGTTTAAGTGGCGGCAGGATGTCTAATAAAAATTGCAACCCCAGGCTAAAGGGCAACGCCATGCTAAACATCAGCATACCCACACTTGCCCAAATAAAAGGCGCCATATTACCTGGCATTAAAATGCCGGTTCTGCTAATGGAACGCGTATGTAAATACCGTTTCGTCCACACAAAAACTAATACAAATAAAAAAATGAGTCCGGCTAAACCCACATAAGCATAACCTTCCATATCACCATCGTTCAGGTGAAATATTTCTCGAACCTGATTGCCGAATGTACCGTTTCGCGGAATAAAAACAGTTTGGAAAGTTGCTTTATATCTGAAAAATCCCCAAGGTGAATCCGGACGATCTGTAACCGAATCTGTAGTTCGAATAAACAACATAATCAGCACAACAGGCAGCGCCGCGGTAACAAGTGCCAATACGGCATGTTTCCAGTTGCTGTGCGCTCGCACCCAAACGGCTATACCATAAAAGCCGATAAACATAGCGGCAATCAATGTATAATACATATGGATGCAACCAAAAAAAACAACCAGCATAATAGTGGTTAACATATGCCGCCAATGAAATTGTGTTCGCTGACATTGTATCATCTGCCACCAGACAACCGGAATAAACATGGCATAGGTAAGTGCATAGTGACCCCAGAGGCGCTCTGATTGTGGTGTCATTAATCCGATACACAAGGCTATGATTGCCGCATACCAGATGGGCATCTGATAATGCAATAAAATTTTATACAGAAAAATAATACCGAGATAAAAACTCAGCAACATGGCGATATGGAGAATACCAATCGTGTATTGGTTCACAGGACACACATGATTATCTACCCAATTAATCATCCAGGTAAGTGCGGGCTGATTATCTGTAAACACGACATGTTCGCCGTAGGGATACAACATACCGGTAAAATGCATGCCTTCATCATAGCGCACATACCAGGCTGGTGTAAAATAATTTTTAATCGCATCGCCACCGGCAGAAAACAAATAATCATTAGGATGTGCAATGGTTTGTTTCCAACCTGCTAATATTAAGCAAGCCGCTATACAAGCGAAAATACTAAAATGCCATTTTTGGAGCAGTCGATTCTTCATAAGCTGCGGACCACAATTTTAATAAAGTTCCACGCTTCCTGCGTTAAGGTGCGTAAACGCATGCTGCTAAATTGTACATCATCCCTTAAGGTAACGGGAATAGACAACAAGGTGATATTTTGTGTACGAGAGGCCAGAAAAATAAACTCAAGATCAAACAAATACCGATTAATTTGTGTGCGTAAAAACAATTCTTTTCCTTTTTGATTAAACCCTTTTAATCCACATTGTGTATCCGAAACTTTTAAACGCAAAATAGCGGTTGTGCAGAAGCGCAGCACTTTCGAAATAATTCTACGCACCTGCGGCACATGCGTATAATATGCGGCATCTTTTACTCCGGCGGCAATATCGCATTGGTTGTGATCAAGTGATGTATACACCCGTAATATACTTTCTATGGTATATGGAAAATCTACATCTGTATAAATAATATAATCTGCGGTTGATTGGCCCACACCTTTTCGCAGTGCGTGACCTTTACCTGCGTTTTGTGCATAGGCCGTATAATGGCTTGCAGGAATATCTTGTTGCAATTGCAGGATATCTGTTTCAGAAACGCCCTTTACACTTCCATCATTTACTAAAATAATGTGTATGCGTGTTTCTGGAAGCTGCGTTGACAATTGCGTATAAGCTTGAATAATGTGCTGCACCCATCCCTGAGCAGGATTATAACACGGCAATACGATATCAAGTGTTTTTTCTTTCACCTACTTTCTAAAAATGCCGTATTTAATAATGCACCATATCGCATGCACTCCATCTGTCCATTTAATTTTTTTTCCTTCTTCATAGGTGCGTCCATGATAGGCGATACCCACTTCATAAAATTTTATACCGGGAATGCGGGCAAGTTTAATCGTTACCTCCGGCTCAAATCCAAACCGGTTCTCATGCAAAGTTAATTTTTTCAGGTAGTTGGCTCTTATCAATTTATAGCAGGTTTCCATGTCGGTCAGGTTTACATCGCTCACCATATTACACAAACCAGTCAGTAGTCTGTTGCCAACGGCATGCCAGTAAAACAAAACCCGATGCGGCTTATCATGGGTAAATCGAGTGCCATAAACAACGTCGGCCTGACGTGCAAATACAGGCTCAAGCAACGTAGCTATGTCGGCCGGATCATATTCTAAATCAGCATCTTGTATACAAATATAATCGCCTGTTGCTGCCGCGATACCATCACGTAAGGCTGCGCCTTTACCTGCGTTTCGCTCCTTATGGATATAAGTGAATGCTGAGGGTGTGACTTGCAGATAGGTTGCTAATTGTTGTGCTGTATTATCCGTACTGCCATCATTAATTACAATGATTTCCATATGCATCCGGTTCGGCAGCTGGGTTTGTCTCAAACTATCTAATACCTGTACGATGGTGCCAGCCTCGTTATAAACGGGCACGAGAACAGAAAGCGTGTCGACAGGCATTGTGTAAAGCTATCAAAACTCTTACGTTCAAAATAATCTTATGCCTTTGGAATCTTGATGGTATATTTCTGACCTGCCTTAACGGTTAGCATATCACTTCTGAGCCATGGATTATAATATTTAAGTTGCTTATAATTTGTGCCATGGTCCTTGGCAAACTTAGCCAGATTAGCAATGGTAGTGGTTACATCCACTGTTGTATATTCAAGTGGATTATATAAATCTTCCTGCGTTAAAAAGAATCCATATTCTTGCGTATGCTGATAAATGGTTTTAAACGCCAGGGCTCTAAATACATAGCGGGATGTTTCTTCTCTGAAGTACAAATCATAGTAGGAATTTTCATCCTGATAGCCAACAGCACCTTCAATGGCACCCATCCCTGCGTTATAAGAGGCGGCAGCGAGGGTCCAGTTGCCGAATCGGGCATAGGCATCTTTAAAATATTTGCATGCCGCAACAGTACTTTTTTCCATATCGTATCGCTCATCCACTTCTGCATTCACCACTAAACCATAATGTTCGGCTGTAGCTTCCAGAAACTGCCAGTAGCCGTGCGCGTTTGATGGAGATATTACATTGCGCAAACCGCTTTCGGCCATTGCCAGAAATTTAAAATCATCGGGTACGCCGTTTTCCTTCAGTGTTTTCTCGATAACCGGAAACCATCTATTGGCGAGTTTTAAATTTTGAATGGTATTGCTATGCCAATATCCGGTAACATTTAATTCCCTGTCGAGTCGTTCATAAACTTCCGGGTCATCCATTGGCACTGTTTCGCCTGCAAAGGTTACCTGATCGGGCACTCTTGCTGCATAATATTTTATCGTATTTAAATCATCTGCCAGATCGGTAAGTGTATCTGTTTGTATAGCAGGCAGTGCTTCATTTTTTGCTGATGCGCTATTGCCTTTCACGGCTAATACAACCACAGCACCTATGCCAACACAAGCACCAATCAGAATATAATACAATTTCTTCATGCAGATTCTTTTTTCTTGTATACCGGCACTGTTGAACACGGTTCGCCGTACATGATACTTTTAACTACCGGACGCAAATGGTTTGTAATGGCGAGATAAGCTTCCGCCGGCACTTCTTTATCGCTACAACCTTTAATCACTACCCGTTGGTCGACATACGTATTTACCGGCACTTGTTGAATAGCCAGCTCATAAAAACGCACGAGGGCCTGTTGGGGCGTGCCCATCACCACTTGTTGCGCAACAGGTTCGAGATTAGCGGCCACCAGCATCCATGCCCAATTGGGAATAATGGCATCTGCCGAGCAGTGTACGGCAACCACTTTATCTTTGTACACCGACCAGTCGGTTGAGCCCAGGGCTTCACGGAAATCCTTTTCACGCAGGATCAGGCCTTTAAACAGGTGGTCTTTCAAATCAAAGGAAAGAATAGTACCCGGTGCCGGATACAGATCTTCCAGATCAAAGGTGAGCAAACCGCTCTGTGCTACTTTATTGACGAGTTCCATGTTATTTCTATAAAAGTAAGACTATCCCGCTTCGAAAACAACAAACCCGCAACAGGTGCTCCGGTTGCGGGTTTGCGAAACGGGCTAGTCGTATAACGATACCCTGCTGTAAAAAGTTTTAATCGCCGTATATATATCGGTTGTCGACCACGTTGGCCTTCATTTTCAGTTCATTCAGCATACCCTGACCCTGAAACTTATTTTGCAGGCTGTAAGTGAGCTGATTTTTATTCAATGTGAAATCCTGGTTTTCAGGAGCCGGTGTGCGTTCAAAAGGCTGCACCAGATAAACGGCACGAACACCATCGATTGGGCCAACCAATTTTCCGTTTTCAGCTGCAAACACAGAACCGATCACTTTTGGATCGCGACCAATAATTGGTGCACTTGGTGATGACATGCTGGCATTTCGCACGGTATCGATACGCAGGTTCAATTTAGCCGCAACTGCATCCATAGAATTTCCGGATTTTAATGCTTCCGTAAATTTTTGTTTTAATTGCTCTGCTTTCTTTTCCTGAATTACTTCCAGTTCAACCTGATTGCGTACAAATTCCAATTCTGCAATACCGTTAACACGAATTTCTTTCACATAGGCGATGAGCACATAGTCGGTGAGGTTAAAATATTTAAACTCATTCAAATCAGCATCAAAAGCCCAGGTAACTACTTCGCGAGAGTTGCTTAATCCCGGAATTTCGTATGTTGATTTTGTAAATTGTTGTGTGCTGCGATTCATCAGGCGGTTTTCAATAACACCCTGCTCAAAACTTTCAGGTGTCTGATGATCCTGATAAAAAGCTGTAGCCTGTTTTTCAACCGCATCAATTGTTTCTTTACCCGGAGCAATGCGTTTGCTGAGGAAAGCAACATTCACAAATTCTTTACGGTTTTTCTGTTCAGTAATTTCAATGAGGTGAATACCAAACATTGTTTTTACAACACCCACTTTACCAACAACACCTGTTTTGAAAATATAGTCTTTGAACTCAGGCACAAAATTTACAGATGGTGTTGACCAGCCTAAATCGCCGCCCTGTTCTGCAGAACCTTGATCTTCAGAAACTTCACCGGCAATTTTACCAAAATCGCCACCTGCATTTAATAAGCCCTGAATACTATCCACAATTTTCATAGCTGCAACACTGTCGCGCTGTTCGTTGATGCTGATGAGGATATGGCGTGCTTTAACTGAATCCGGCATATTGCTGCGGCTTTTCAGTTGTACCATTTTATAATATTCTGCCATTTGGAATGGACCAATTAAAGAGCCGGCAGGTTTAGAAAACAGTGAATCGATATAATTAGAAGGAACACCCTGAGTTTCTAAATCGGTGCGGCTGTAATTGCTATTGCCGTAGCGATCAGGATCTTCAGAGCGGGTTGCAATAAACGTACTATCTTTTTTAGCCGTTTTCATTTTAGTTACCAACTCCATCAATTTAGCTTGGGTGGCAGAACTGTCGGCAGCTGATGGTGTGAAATCATACATTACGTATTCAATTGCACGACCTTCAGTTTGCTTGTATTTATTTTTATTCTTGTTGTAGTAAGCTTCAATATCTTTATCACTTACCGTAATCGTTGAGTCAGCAATCATGCTGTAAGGCAAGCTCACCATGGTAAAAGAGGCACGTGTATTGGCGAGTGTGTAATTGCGTTTTGCCATCCATTCGGGCACATAAGCCGCCTTGGAAAACAAATTCATGTATTTAGTTTGTTTGTAATCGCGGCGAGCGGCTTCTTCGCGACAAATAAACTGATAATATTCCTGACGTGCTCCCGGATTTTGTTGTTGCAATTCGGGGTTTGAAATATTATCAATAAATGCGGGCAGTAAGGATGCGTCGTATTGTCCGGTTTTAGACAAGCTGATATAATAATTTTTGATAGCAGGATGCGGATTTGGACCGTAAATAATACTGCTGAATTCTTCGCTGGTTACGCCAAGTCCAATCTCTTCATATTGTTTATCCAGAATAGCTTCATTAACGAAACTGGTCCATGCCTTATCTGCAACCTGAAATTCAGTCTGGTTATCAAGCTGATATTGTCCTTGTTCAAAGGCCAAAATCTGGTTATTGAAAGTTAACTCTTCCAATAAAGCTTGTCCGCGACGTTGATCAAAAGCCTCACGTGAAACTTCTTCACCATAAATGGCTGCAAATTCAGGGGCTTTATTTTTATTAAAAATGCTCGTGTTAGAGTTGGTTGCATCTTGCACCAAAAAGGCAACCAGACACAAGGCAATCAAGCCCACGGCCACCCACGAATATTGACGAATTTTTGAAATAAGCATATGCGCTCTTGTAAATTTTAGACTTTAGGGGATGCAAAGGTAGTATTTGAGGCGGGGAAATCAAAACGGTCAATAGTGAGTGGTGAGTAGTGAGAAGGGCCTGCCCTGAAGTGAAGGCTTTCGGCGCGTAGCAGAGAAAGACTTCTACTTCAGGAGGCGGTTGATTTTGGCATTTGCCGCACACTCTCACACACAAATCCGCCGTACGGCGGACCTCACTTGCACATTTGCATTTCACGGCCCGTTTGCATTTCCGGCTGTATATTCGCAGATGCGATTGATATTAGACCTGGGGAATACCCGGCATAAGTTCGCCGTTTATAATGGTCAGGAGTTCGTGAGCACGGGGTCTGAGCCGCATCTGACCACCGGGCATGTGGCGCATGTGATTGACACTTACGCCATTACAGAATCCATTGTTTCGAGTGTCGACCATCACGATGATGACCTGGAGGCGCTGCTGGAGGCAGAGACCCGTTTGATTCGCTTTAATCATCAGACACCGCTGCCTATTATGAATCTGTACGGAACCCCCAACACCCTTGGGAAAGACCGTTTAGCCGGGGTTGTGGGTGCGAGAGTTGCTTTTCCGGAGCTGCCGGTGCTCGTTATTGATGCCGGCACCTGCATAAAATATGACTTTGTTGACGCTCAGGGCGGTTATTATGGCGGAGCGATAGCACCGGGTTTATATATGCGTTTAAAGGCGATGCACAATTTTACCGCCAGGTTACCGTTAATAGAGCCGGAAAACTATACTGTTCTGGCAGAAGTGCCAATCACAGGCAATTCCACCACAGATTCCATGCGCTCTGGAGCACTTAACGGTGCCGTCTTTGAGGTTGAAGGAGCAATAGCTGCTTATAAGCAGTTACACCCCAGCCTTACAGTCATAATTACAGGCGGAGATGCCGGTTTCTTTGAATTGCATGTGAAAAGCAGGATATTTGCACGCCCAAATCTGGTACTGGAAGGCTTAAATGCTATTCTGAACTACAACTTGACAAATCACTGATGCTCCGCCGAATATTTCCGATTCTGATCGTATTCCTTACAACGGTAACCCTTTCAGCACAAACTAATTCGCCTTATTCCCGATATGGATTAGGCAATATTTTTCCAACCACTTTTGGTGCTTCCAACGGCATGGGCAGTTTATCTGCAGCCTATTTGACGCCAACGAATATAAATGTGGGCAATCCATCCTCATATGCCGAATTTAACTCAGCAATTCTCGATGTGGGTATCAGCGGCCGCGTATTAACCCTCAATACCGAAACCGAATCTTTCACCTCCGGCGATGGCAACCTGGCCAATCTGGCTTTGGGCTTTCCCATGTTAAAAAATACGCGCAGGCATAAAATGGGCATTGCCTTCGGATTATTACCTTATAGCTCATTTTCCTACGCCATTTCTGAAGAGGTGGTAACTGACGATCCCGATTTAGGCATCAAACAATATGATTATGTTGGCGAGGGAGATATTTATCAGATATTTGGCGGATTAGGTTATCGTTTTCAGACAGATACAACCAGAACTATACGTTTGCGCGATGACGATACAAAAGATACTGTAATTGCAGCACATATTTTCAATATTGGCGGTAATACCGGATATCTGTTTGGCAATTTATATAACCTCACTTATGCTTCTTTTCCGGATGTGTTTAATTCGCAAACCACTAAACTCACACGTGAAAGTACTGTAAATGGCGGTTTATATACAGTAGGCGTTTCTTATCAGCGTCAATATATTCGTAAAGCAGGTACCAAACGCGATTATTTAAACTGGAGATTTGGCGGATCAGTTTCTCCGGCTGCGGAGATTCGTGGAAATCAATCAGTGCTGTGGACGAATATTTTGAAAAGCGGTAATTACGAATTTGTTACCGATACTTTATATAATTCGCCGGATACTTCAGGCAATATTCAGTTGCCGTTATCCTATCAGGCGGGTTTATCATTTGCTTTCTTTACCTCTGAGATAAAAGATAAAAATCAATTTATTATCGGTGCAGAATATGCTGCCACACAATGGAGCGCCTATGAAGGATTTCAGGATGCAGGTGTTTTAGGTGATAGCTGGAGAGCAAGTTTGGGTGCCGAATATATTCCGAAATTGAAAGCCGCCAGAGAAACCGGCAAAGAAAATGGCAGCAAATACAAGCCTCAACTCTCCTATCGCTTAGGTGCATATACCGGTGTAAGCAATATTGTTGCCGAAAATGGTGAGCAGCTATCTGATTACGGTGTTACTTTGGGCATGGCTATTCCTATCGGACGTAATATTCCGAATTTCTATAGCGCCTCCCGCATCAATCTGTTTATGCAAATTGGTCAACGCGGTGGCAATACCAATTTTTCTGAAACCTACTATAATTTTGGTGTCAGCTTCAGCGTGTCAGACTCTAATTGGTTTGAACGATATAAACTCAACTAATGACGCCGGTGGTTTACACACCTGAACCACTCCGCAATACACGATACACTTTTTTTCGTGCCTGCTGTTTATGTGCGGCTTTATTCCTTTTTACCATTACCGGTTGTGTAAATGATGTTAATGAAGTTAATCGCACCACGCAATTAGCGGAGCCGGGTGTTGAATACGGAAAAAACATTGAACTATTTTATAGTGAATTCGGGCAGGTGAAAGTACGTATTACCGCACCTGCCGTTACGCGTTACCTGAGTGGCGACCCCTATACTGAATTTACGGAAGGATTGCGCGTTGAATTTTATGATGAACACATGCAGGTTAGCACCTGGCTTACAGCTAATTACGGTGTTAGATACGAGTCGCAAGGCCGAACCGTTTTAAAGAATGATGTGCAGGTGCTGAATGAAAAAAAGGAGTATTTAAATACAGAAGAACTTATCTGGGATGAAAAGAGACACATTATTTTTTCCGAAAAATTTGTGAAAATAACCACTCCGGATCAGGTAATTTATGGAGAAGGCATGGAAGCTGATGAACAACTCACCAAATATGTCATCAAGAAACCTCAGGGCGTAGTAGATAAGCCTGTTGAATAAGCATCTCCCAGTAATAAAAAAAACCTTTTTAACCTGCACGTGTTATAGGAGCATTCATCTCTTATTTGTAACTTTAATCAAGCGAATAAACGATATGTCAAAAAAGCAAGACTCCGGATCAAATTTGTATCTGCGTTTGATGAAAATATTTGAGGTCATGTGGTTAATCACTGCTGTTTGTGCCCTCGTTATGGCAGTTACACGGGGTATTAATGGACAGTCGTACGGCTCCTATATTTATATTACCTGCTTTACAGGTGCTGTTGCCTTATTTATGTATCGATTCAAAAAGAAAAACAGAAAGTATCTCGAATCGCATTACGCGAAGCAGGAAGAGCTTGATAGAAGGAAGGAGGGGTGAGGTGTGAGTGGTGAATAGTGAATGGTGAGAGGTGAGGGGCTTGCCCTGAAGTGAAATTTTACGGAGTGCAGCGGAGGAAGTACCTGAACACATGAACACCTGAACACATGAACACATGAACACCTAGCACAAGCGCCATCACTTCCCTCAAAAATTCTTTTATATTTACCCAATGAACCCCTACCCTGCTATTGAAACGGAGCGATTGATTTTACGGGCGACAGCTATTGAAGATGCCGAGCTGATTTATGCCTTACAAAACACAGAAGGCTGGATAAAATACATTGGCGACAGAGGTGTTCGTTCCGTTAAGGATGCCGAACGATATATTGCAGAGCGCATGATGCCGCAATATATGCGGTTGGGTTTCAGTAATAACACGATTTTTTTAAAATCAGATGGCAGTCGCATTGGTGTTGCCGGACTGTATGCACGGGAAGGACTTGATCATGTCGATTTAGGATTTGCTTTACTTCCGGTATTTATGCGCAAGGGATATATTCGTGAAGCAGGTGAAGCCCTGTTACATGCTGCAACGCATGTGTATCAACTTAAACAAGTAGATGCGATTACGACCGAAGAAAATGTGGCTTCACAACAGGTATTGCGCGGCCTTGGTTTTTCTTTTGTAAAACGCACCAGACTTCCTGACGATCCGGAAGAATTATTATTATTTACGAGGTTACTGGAAAAAGAACATGCTTAGGTTTATTTGTATTTCCATCGGTGTGATGAGTTGTCATCTTTCGTATGCACAAACTGATTCTGTTCGAACGAATCCATTGGATGATGATGTGTATCTGCATCCGGTCGATTGCATTACTGCTTATACTTTACCAAAAGGCGAATGGATATACGGACAATCTTTGCAAACGCTTCCTTTTCCGAGCTGGATGTTTTATGGCATTACTGACAAGTTGACTACACAAATAGATTTACTTCCCTGGATAGGTGGTTTTGTTACAGAATTAAAGAAACCTATCCCAAGTTTAAATTTACGTTATCAATTTGTGGAGCAACATGGTGCAGTTCCGAGCATTGCTTTTGAAGCCATGTTTATTTATTTCTGGGATACTTTAGACAGGTTTGAAACTGTTTCTACCCATGTTTATGAAAGTGGTGCTTACTGGCATTTTAAACCGGTAATGAGTTATCAATTTGGTGATGACTGGTATGTGCATACATCAGTTGGTGCTGATTATATCGGTGCGCTGATTATGGAAACAACAGACACCGTTGAACCGGTTACCAGGAATTTTACCAAAAGCTGGAATCCCAATGCCGCAGTGGGTGTAGATTACAGGCCATCGCCCTTTATCAGTTATCACATTGCCTGTAATTATGGCGCTACTCTTACTTTTTTAGAAAATGTGCCGCGTAAGTTCATGTTTACCTACGGGTTTCGCGTGGCGCCATTTTATAAAAATCGTTTCGGGATATTGCGGAGTATGCGCATTGAATTATTATCAATTAACGGGTACTTCCCTGACCTGAAAACCTATCAGGGAATACCAGTGCCTATTTACCCGTATATTTACTGGCAATGGCAACGCCGTCCCTGATGATACCACTCAATCTGAAACTTGAAAATGCGCATGTTCAACTACGTGCGTTGCAGGAATCTGATTTAGAACATCTTGCGCATTTTGCGGATGAGGAACCTGATTTATGGCAGTATAGTTTAATGCCCATTCATGGTACGGCCGATATGCAGGCATATATTCGTGCAGCTTTGGTTGGCAGGGCAGCAGGAAAAGAATTTCCTTTTATTATTTATAATAAAGATTTGAATCAATATGCCGGATCAACACGTTTTTACGACATACAATTTCAACAACACAGTTTACAAATAGGCTATACCTGGTTAGGTAAAGCTCATTGGGGAAGTCGGGTAAATAAAAGTTGTAAATTTTTGATGCTTGCATATGCCTTCGAGCAATTACACATGGAGCGTGTCGAATTTCGTGCAGATGTGCGCAATGCACGCAGCAGGAAAGCAATGGCATCGATTGGATGTGTGGAAGAAGGTATTATTCGCAGTCACATGACATTGGCAGATGGCTCACGACGGAGCAGTGTAATGCTCAGTATACTCAAGGATGAATGGGAGTCAGGCGTAAAAATGCGTTTGAAGCAACTCGTTGAGGCCGGGTAAACAGGGGCTCACGGCAGCTGAATGCCTCACGTGCTCAGGAATTGAATATGTGGTAAGGCAAACTTGCGATGCACCTATACATACATCTTGCCCCAATCATTTTTTACAAAAAAACAGCCTGTAATTATTGCAAGCCTTTTGTGGCATGCAAAAATTTACTCCGGATTGTATGCAGGAATTACGATGTGGCGGTTACTTGCGTTTGCCCGCTTCGTATTGATCGTCGGTGTAGCAGATGACCAGGTTGGCTTCGGAGCGCCATTCGGTAAAATACACAATCACATCTGCTTCATTTTTCCATTCGGTAAAAAACCATTTTCCGCTATCGGTGGTAGCATCGCTTTTCCATTCGGTGCGGAACACAATAACATCGGCTTCGGCGGGCATGTCGGTAACATACACAACCTGAGTGGCTTCCGATTTCCAGTCTGTTTTATACACGATTTGCGCATGTGCTGAAAAAGCGAGGCACACAAAGCCCAAAAGCAGGAGTAATCGAGTGGTGTTCATTGTTACGGTTTGGTTTAAAGGTCGTCAGTTTCAGGAAGTCTGCAAAATGTAATCTGCATTTTACCTCCTTTTGTGCATACTATGACTAATTTCGTGCCAAAATACTGCAAACCATGGCAAAAACATCTACAATTCAACTGGCAGTAACGCTGGGTAGTGATAATATACCTGAAAAAATTACCTGGAAAGCCGACGACAATGCGCAAAAGGCGCCTGAAGAGTGCAAGGCGTTTATGCTAAGTTTGTTTGATGGCGAGGCGGATGAGTCGCTTCGGATTGACCTTTGGACCAATGAGATGCGTCAGGACGAAATGGACAAGTTCTTTTTCGAGACCTTTCTTACGATGGCAGACACCTACAAACGCGCCAACACGAACGAGGAGGTAACCACTTTAATTAAGGATTTTGCGTTTCAATTTGGGGAGAAGGTGGGGTTGTTAAAGCGGAAAGAATGAGGTAACTTAAGGCTTATGAAACGCGTTGGTATATGCCTGTCGGGCGGGGGAGCAAGAGGCATTGCACATATTGGGGTTTTGCAGGCGCTTGAGAGTGCAGGCATTTTTCCGGAAGTAATTTCCGGTTGCAGTGCAGGTTCGATGGTGGGTGCTTTATATGCAAATGGTTTGCCGCCAAGGGATATTTACCGGCTTATTGAAAAGAAAAGTATCTACAGTATTATCCGGATGGGATTGCCGGATAAAGGCATGATGGAATTATCCTATTTCAGAAAAATATTATCAGATAATATTCCGCATGATCGCTTTGAAGATTTAAAGAAACCTTTTTTTGTGTCGGTAACCAATTTAAATACCGGTCGTGCGGAAATTGTTGGTTCGGGCAAGCTCATTGATTTGGTAATTGCCTCTCAATCAATTCCGTTAGTTTTTAAACCACAACAAATTGGTGAGCATATTTATGTTGATGGTGGTGTACTCAACAATTTACCTATTGAACCCATCAGACCATTATGTGATGTATTAATTGGCGTTAATGTAAATCCGGTTAATTATCAAAAGAATTTACAAGGCATGCGGGATGTTGGGTATCGGGTTCTGAATTTAACTTTAATGTTGAACATGCAGGAGCGTCTTAAGCAATGTGATTTTGTGATAGAACCCAAAACCGGTGATTTCACCATTTTTGATGTGAGTCGCTCTAACCTGATTTATGATGCAGGATATGAAGCTGCGTTGCCTGCTGCGGAATCTATTTCGAAGTTGCTGCGCGATTAAACTGCTTTCTTTTGCTAAGGTGACGAAATCCATTACATTTGCTGGTGATGCGATTTTGCGTCTGGCATTATAGTTATCCAATAAAATACATTATTCATTCAACATGGCACTTATACTTCCTGTTCACGGCATTCATCCACAATTTGGCAATGATTGTTATATCGCGCCAAATGCAACTGTTGTAGGACAAGTTGAGATGGGTGATCAATGCAGTATATGGTTTAATGCCGTTGTGCGTGGCGATGTGAACACCATTAAAATGGGTAATAAAGTAAATGTGCAGGATAATGCCGTAATTCATTGCACTTATAAAACAGCGCCGACAGTAATTGGCGACAATGTATCAATAGGTCATAATGCAATTGTGCATGGTTGCACTCTACACAATAATATTTTAGTTGGCATGGGCGCGATTGTGATGGACCATGCTATTGTGCACGACAATGTATTAATCGCAGCCGGCAGTGTTGTATTGGAAAATAGTGTATTGGAATCCGGATTTATTTACGGTGGTGTTCCTGCCAAAAAACTGAAACCTTTAAGTCAGGAAGAATTTCGTGGTACGATTGAACGCATCACCAATAATTATGTGATGTATGCGGGATGGTTTAAGCCGTAAGGTGATTTTCAGTCGGATGATTATTCTGGTGGCTGTGCAGTTGGTTGACCACTAAATAATTTAATTGTGTAATTCAATAAGTCTGTATCGCCATAAGCGCCATGACCGGGTATTACAGTTTTTACATCCGGATAAGCCTCTTTAACGCGTTGAACGGTTTCTGACCATTGAGGAACATAGGCATCGCCCAAATACCCTTTACTAGCTTCTAATTCTTTTATTAAACATCCGCCAAAAAGCACATGATCATCCGGAAAATATCCAACGATATTATCTGCAGTGTGCCCTTTTCCAAAATATTTTGCTTCTATCTCTGCATTCCCGACAGAAAAATGCTGCACATCTGTAAAAGTAGATTTGGGCATGGCATGGTGGAGACTATCGGCCAGGTGAGGCGTTTGTACATAGGCGAAAGAAGGAATTCCAGCCTGATGAAAAGCATCGAGTCCGCCCAAACAATCATCATGAAAATGTGTAGGTACTACCGCTACAATTTTACACTGTAAGGCATCAGCGATCCATTTCATTAAATGTTGTGCGCCAATGGTATCTGTTGGTGTATCGAACACGATTACCTCATCTGCATTTCGCATGATAGCGCCATTGCAGGGTACGTTTCCAAAATCCTGTGTTTGCTTATAGGAAGTATGAACAAATGTATTTTCCGCCACTTGAGTAATCACGAGTACATCATCATGAAATACCTCCTTAGGCACAAACACTTCAGTTTCTGAATGGCATGCCGCGGTGAATATCCAGATCAAGGTGATACATATATAATGCAGACTTTTACTACTCATTTTGTAAAGATATTTTAATCTCTGCAAGTCGTTTTAAATAGAAAGCACAAAACCTTCATAGCATATCAGAAGAATTACTCTTCGCGCAACAGTGGAGTAAAATCATAAATGACTTCATACGCAATTGAAAGTTCCAGAAAACTGTTTACGCGCAACCGGCTGCCCTCACTTGCTTCCTTTCGCGGGCCAGAGGCCCGCACGTTGATGCGTTTGCGAAGTCGCAACTTTGCTTGGGAGCATGTGGGTAGTCGCGATCGCCCAAATAGGAACCTGACGGCTCTCACGACCTATCAAATGGGAGCCTCTGAGGGCCAAAGGCCTTCACAAAAACGTGCTCACGAGGGCCTCTGGCCCGACGTGCTCAGGATGTTTAAAGGAAAAGGCTGTGCTTCAAAATGTTTTATCCGTAAATTGCGTTTCGAAGCACGCGAGGGCCTCTGGCCTGAGCGCCTAAGCCCAATCAACCACCCCTCCCAAAAAAAATTATCCCCATTCCACTTGCAAATTCAAAAAATTAAAAGAACTTTGCAATACAAAGTAAAACTATGGACACCGACAAAACCCCATCCGCATTCGACCAGGTGAGCAATTGGTTCAGTAGGTCTGTTACCGTTAAACTATTTATGATTCTGCTTCTGGCGCTGCTGCTGCTCATACCGGCCAGCATGATTACAGGTTTGATTCACGAACGACAATCATTGCAAACCGAATCTGTGCAGGAAGTTTCCAGCAACTGGGCGATGGACCAGGAAATCGTAGGACCTGTAATTACCATTCCTGTTATGAGAACGCAGGCAAATGGCGCGGGCGGATGGATTGAATATGTGCAATTACTTCCGGAAAATCTGACGATTAAAGGCAATGTCACGCCCGAACAGTTACACAGAGGTATTTATGAAACTATTGTATATCGCACGAAATTAGATGTTGCCGCAACTTTCGACACCACATTTGTGCGCTCTGTTATTGGCGAGAACGACAGGATAGACTGGTCGAAGGCAGTAATTTCCATTGGTATACCCGACATGCGCGGCATCGAGCAAGAAATCCTCTTGCAAATGAATGGAAAAGCCTATACCGTAAATCCGGGAATTCCGGATTATGCCATTGTAAAAAGTGGTGTTTCAGCGGTTATTCCGCTGGCATCAATTATGGATGGCAGCAGCCTCGATGTGCAATTCTCATTGGCCTTGCAAGGCAGCTCAATTTTAAGTTTTCTGCCAGTCGGCAAAAACACACATGTTACCTTAAACTCCAAATGGCAGGATCCGGCCTTTACCGGCGCATTTTTACCGGATAGCAGAACCGTAAACAGTGATGGATTTTCAGCCGACTGGAAAGTGCTGCAACTAAACCGCAACTTCCCGCAAGTGTGGACAGGCAGCACCTATAATGATGAATTGACCACAACCGGCTTCGGGGTTGAATTAATAAATGGCGCCGACGACTATCAAAAATCCATGCGTTCGGTTAAATATGCTTTACTCACGATTGCACTTACTTTTTTAACATTCTTTCTAACAGAAACCATCAATAAAAAACGCATTCACCCATTCCAATATATTCTGGTTGGACTGGCACTATGTCTATTTTATATTTTATTGATTTCACTGTCGGAACAATTAACATTTGACACAGCTTATTGCATTTCATCACTTGTCATTGTTGCAATGATTACCTTATACAGCAGAACATTTTTTGCCCTGTGGAAACACAGCTTATTGTTAATGCTGGTGCTAATAGGTTTATACGGATATCTATACGTCACACTCCAAGCCACCGATTACGCACTACTAATCGGCGCAGCTGGATTAACGGTAATGTTAGGCTTGACGATGTATCTGACAAGAAGGGTAAATTGGTATGGTTCTTTGAGGAATGAGGAATAAGGAGAAAGGAATGAGGAAAAAGGAATAAGGAATGAGAGAGCCTGCTCTGTAGCGAAAGTTTACGGAGCGAAGTGGAGAAAACTTTCTGCTTCAGAGAGGAATGAGGAATAAGGAGAAAGGAATGAGGAATAAGGAATAAGGAATGAGAGAGCCTGCTCTGTAGCGAAAGTTTACGGAGCGAAGTGGAGAAAATTTTCTGCTTCAGAGAGGAATGAGGAATAATGCTTAATTACATTTCGCTCTTGCGTTCGGCTAGATTGCTTCGCCGCTCCTTGGGTCGCGGCTCGCAATGACGATGATGCGTTTAACTTACGTGGTTGCAAAGCAACCACCTCTCGGTTAAGTTTCCCGTCATTGCGAGCAAGCCTGACGGCGCGCAGCAGAGGCAGGCGAAGCGAAGCAATCTTGCTGATGGTTAGTTAACTTTTAATTCGAAGGATTTTTTATAGGAATGATGCTCTTGCGTATCAGCCAGATTGCTCCACCACACAACCCTCGACGAAGTCGATTTGCATTCGTCTCACCATTTAAAAAAGGAATAAGGAATGAGGAATAAGGAATAATGCGCAATTGCATTCCACTCTTGCGTATCAGCCAGATTGCTCCACAACGCACTCCCCTCGACGAAGTCGATTTGCATTCGTCTCACCATTTAAAAAAGGAATGAGGAATGAGGAATAAGTAATGAGGAATGCAAATAAAATTGCACTACCTGATACCTGATACCTGATACCTGATACCTGATACCTGCTACCTGATACCCATTAATAAATACTAAAAAAGCAGCACAATTCCTATCCCCAATTGTGCTGCTTTTTTGTATCACTCCTGTGTGAATTACATGTACTTAAAATAAATAAATTTCGGTCTGTAGATACGTGCGTCATCGAAGAGGTCGAAGAAATTGAGACTGTTTTTATTATACGACAGCAATAAATATCCGGAGCCGGTGGTAAATTGGGTATGCACCCATGCATTATATGTCCAGATATCACCACCCGTTTCAGGAGTGGTATAAATGGTTTGTTTAGTTGTCCACGGACCGGTTGGTGAAGTAGCTTCCCAACTATAAATGTCGTTGCCAAATAACACTTCTTGTGTAACAAGGCGATATTTACCTGCATGATAAAAAACAGCAAATTGTGGTGATACATCCACATTGAGTCCGCTCGGACGTTTCATACGACCGATAGTACTTTCCGGTTCTGTTAATACCCAGCTGGTGCCATTCCACCATTCGCGGGTTCCCCGGATATTTCCAGCAGGATATCTGCACACATGACCGTATTTTGTGAATGTATACGTTTCAGGTCCATATACATAAATATAACCACCATCTTCCATCACATGAGCGCCCCACATGATATCTGTATCAGTAAATACGGTAGTGCGATTACCTTCCACTAAACCAGGCAAGCTAAATGTGACTAAATCGGTACGGATATAGGCAAAATCAAATGCTTCAGGACCGGTTCGAATATAGTATTGCATAAACACGTAAAGTGTATCACCTATAACTGTACCATCGCCCGGCCAGTACCATTCATTATCCGGATCGTCGGTATTGACCAATGCTTCCGGTGCATCAATGGTATTGCCGCACACGGTAGTAAAATTCGAGCCTGTTTGCACCATGAAACAATTGCGTATCAGAGGTGTAAATGGTCGCGAGTAATCTGCGTACACGGTATCTAAAAAACTATCGCCGAACATCCAAACGGTTCTGCCATCGGGTAATAAAACCGAATAAGTTGCGTCGCCGCCTGTCCAGCCATTTCCGCTTCTATCGAAGAAGGTGTTGAATTTATTAGCAGGCTTAGTGGTAATGCCGGCTGCAGCCAGATTATCCTCATCAATTGTGGGGTTTGTAACATTCGGATTTGGAACAAGCCGTTCGCAGGTGGTGAAGGTGAGCAACGTTGCGCAGGCGATCAGCAAGTGCCCGAATCGGGTTAAGGTTGACATATGTAAAATGAAGTTCTAAACAAATTTACCATAATCTGAACAGACCCTCCTACTTTTGCGTTAAACTTAAGCTATGCGCGCGGTCAGGATATGGTTATGGGTTGGTGTGGTGATGGTGTTGATTCAGGTAATGTTGGGCGGTATCACCCGATTAACGGAATCAGGTTTGTCGATTGTAGAGTGGAATGTGGTAATGGGCAGTTTTCCGCCCACTTCAGATGCAGCCTGGCAACAGGAATTTGAAAAGTATCAGCAATCAGCTCAATTTGAAAAAGTAAATACGGATTTCACCGTTCAGGAATTTAAACAAATTTTCTGGTGGGAATTTATTCATCGCCTTTGGGCACGTTTAATCGGATTTGTATTTCTCTTTCCATTCATTTGGTTTTTATTCAAAAAATATTTTTCACGCGATTGGGTGAAGAAATTACTTATTGTTTTTGTTTTAGGTGGACTGCAAGGGTTTGTCGGCTGGATTATGGTTGCCAGTGGATTGGCTGGTGACCCCTGGGTGGATCCAAGTAAATTGACCATTCACTTGTTATTAGCGCTCATGGTATATGTGTACTTAATTTGGCTGGCATTATCGTGGCAAGACAAAAACCTCAGGCCCAAAAATGTTGCCTTGTTTAAAGGCATGCGTTGGATTACCGTATTCGTTTTTATTCAGATTGGATTAGGCGGCTTAATGGCCGGAACAGATGCGGGCAGAATCTATACCACCTGGCCTCTGATGCAGGGGCGATTTGCGCCGGAGGGCGCTTTCAGCGGATTATTGACTGCTGATAAATTAGTTGCACTGACACCGGAAATCAACTTTATACATCGCACATTTGCCATACTGGTTACGGGAATTATTGTGTTTTTGTGGTGGAAGAACCGCAGCAATATGAGTCGTCATCAATTTCAATTATTTACCACAGTTGTATTTTTAGTGTGTCTTCAATTTTTATTAGGTGTATTCACACTGATTAACTCGGCGCAACAAATTCCGGTTTTTTTAGGCGTAGCCCATCAAACGGTTGCCTGTATTTTATTATGTGTTTGCATCATGGTGATGTATAATGCCAAGGGCAAATCAGCATGATGTATCTGGGTTAAGCCTGTTGCTTGATATAATCAGCGCGATCAAGTGCATATACAACGCCCGGTTGATTGTCAAAATTAAAATCATGACTATAAGTCATGCCTATTTTCTTTAGCACCTTAACAGATGTACTATTGGCAGTCATGGCGCGCCCCACAATTCGATTCAGACCCAAAGTATTAAATCCATATGCAAGCGAAGCCAATGCCGTTTCCGTTGCATACCCCTGATTCCAGTATGCGCGCAGCAATCGGAATCCGATATCATATTCATTATTTTCAGCAGTATATTTCAAACCACACCATCCAATGCATGTTTGATCCTGCTTTAATACAATTGCGAGTCGGCCCACCTGATATTTTTGATACTGGTCGTATTGCCGAATAAAATTTTGTGTTGCCTCCAGACTGGCAAATGGTCCATCTCCGGTATACTGAATGACCAGCGGATCCAGGTTCATGTCGTACATGACCGGTGCATGTTCCACCATAATATCAGACATGATGGTGCGCGGTGTTTCGAGTCGAATAAGTGGAGATGACATGTGTATTAGTTAAGGTCTCGTGCAAATCAGATACAACATACCCGTGCGTTTGCCTTGTGCTGGATTTTCCAGCTCGCCGGCATTTTTAACATCTACCATAGTAAATCCGATATGTTGTAATTCCTCCGTTATCTTTTTTCGACGCACCCAATACAGAACGGGTTGATGTTTGTGAAAGAATTTTTTATTTACAGCACCATTTAATTTCAGCCATGGCAAATCATAACCTGTCCCTTTTTCGCCGCGCAGTCGTCGCAATAATACAAGCACACTGCTCAGTATTGGATTATACCAACGCGCTTCATAATCGAGAAAGGAAAACACACATACGGAGCCGGGTTTTGCCACACGATATGCTTCACGGAGTGCTGTATGAAATAAAGTTCTGTCTTCAATGAAACACAGTACCTGTTGCGGGTATATCAGGTAATCAAATTGTTGATCCGGGTATATAGATAAATCAGCAGCATTAGCTACCTGAAATTGCACCGCAGATTGCTTTTTTTCGGCAAGCTCCCGCGCATGTGCAATCATTTTCGGGACAATATCGAAGGCTTGTATATCCTTAAATCCAAGTTGTTCGAGGTAAAAAGCTATGCGGCCGCCTCCTGTTCCTGCTTCAAGTACTGATTTTGTAGCATCGGTAAAATAGTTGCGAATCAAAAGTGCTTCAGCGGCAATAATACCCTGTTCATTTGCCCAGCGATCAAATAAATCATGTGCGTATAAATCCGCATTTACATGGTGAATAGGCTCTGACATGGCAGGGCTAAATTAAACAATTGGTTGTTAAGGGAACCCGGCTGATAAACAGATTTATTGCAATCACAAACGTTCCGGCTTAGTGCGACAATGTTGATGCGAATAAAATTATGAATTTCCTTTCACCGATACTTTAATCATTTTCTTCAGCACTTGTATATCCACATCTGCAAGTTTGTTGATATAAATACAACCGCCACCAGTTTTATGTTTGCCTAATTTTTCCAGGAATGGATTTAATGCAGAACGACTGCCCATCAGGTATAAGGAAAAATTCGCTTTGCGGGGAGAAAATCCAATTATAAACCAATCTACCTGTCGGCCTGTAGCGGGACTTGTATAGCGTTTATCGCCAAATGCAACAATTGCTTTTCCCCACATACGTGGTTTCGTTTTGGTTGCTTCTTCCATTAACGCAATCAATGTTTGTGCGTCCTGTATCCGCTGTTCTGATTCCAGCGATTGGATGAAATCATTTACACTAGCGTCAGTTGCTTGTGTTTTAATTTTTGCCAGTTTTCCCATGGTTCTGATGATTTATCTGTTTGCTATTATAAAACGGGAGAAGGCCTTTATGCAGGCTGAGATTGTTTCCGTTTAAGAATTAGTGAACTGATGAGTGACACCAGAATACCTATAGGCAGTATTTCCATGTAGGTAATCATGAAAAAATACAGCGGTTTTTTATACATCTCTGTCGACTTAGCCAATTCTGCCGTTTTTTCAGCGATTTCCGTTTCTGAGGCGCCGGAAGACTTCAGGTCATCAAGCATTTTTGCGCTAAACTTATCCATAAAATCCGGCATGAAGTACACGTAATCAATTCTCCAGGAAATTACATACATCGTAGAGGCTATCAATACTATTGCCAGACCAATGCCGAACGCCTTGCCAAAGGATATAAATCCCTGATTCAACTTGTCTCGATAATTGCGAATACCCACAAACACCAAGGAGAAGGCAACCAACATGGATGCATAGCCAATCATCATGGAAGTGCCATAATCGACATTACCTTCACAATGGCTGAGGTAGTTCATGGAAATGAGCATGAAGGTTGAAACCATTAAGCCTGAAATGATTCCATAGATTAGGATGTTCTTTTTCATTTGTGTTTTATTTTATGGGGCCAAAAGTGTGGTGACTGAACCGGATTTCGGTCATACTTTCGGCCGATTTTGCCTGTATGTGGTGTAAAATTCTACTAAAGTACGAACACTTTCAGGGTATTACACGCAAGGCCCTGGCTCGTTCAATGGCCTGGGTTCTGCGTTTCACATCGAGTTTAACAAAGAGGCTTTGGTTATGTGTTTTGATGGTACTCAGCGAAATAAACAGGGTATTCGCAATTTCCTGGTTGCTCAATCCCTTCGCCATAAGTCCAAGCACCTCCACTTCTCTTTTGCTTAAATCAAGACGTCGGATGGCCGCCTCATCAGGTACAAAATGGTCGGTACTGAGTACCGGAATTTCCTTTTCAACGATAATCGTTTGCACTTTAGGTTTCGACAGTTTCAAGGCCAGCCAGATACCAAGTGCCGTGAACAACAGGGCAATGCACCCAATAAACAGTTCGAATGCATGGTCGTATACAACGAAGCGCAGCTCCATCCAATTCAGCAAAAACATACATGCCGCCATACTACAGCCGTAGAGCAGAATATCTTTGTATTTAATCCAAAACGATTTGAAGTCAGCCACCTGCATGCATCCTTTTCTTTGTGGGACAAGTTACCTTTTGTAAAAGTAGATAAACTACCGGATTTCATACATGGTGTCACGGCAAATACAGACAAACGCAAACAAGGTCTTATAATAACCTGTTGGGTTTGTCACATGATTTCGTACACATGCTTACGGATGTTGGAGGCAATCTTTTCGATAGGCAGGTCATTTGTGTCTCCGCCAAACGGATCTTCTATTTCTTCGGCAATTAACTCAAGGCTGGCCAATACATAAAAAATAAATACAACAACCGGAATAACATAATAACCCAAGCTAAATACGAATCCAAAAGGCAGAGTCATTACGAAGAAGAAAATAAATTTCTTTATAAAGGCATTATAGGAATAAGGGATGGGTGTGTTTTTAATCCGTTCGCAGGCGCCGCAGATGTCGGTGAAGGACTGCAATTCGCTGTTGATGATAAAAAACTGGTCGCCGGTAATTTTTCCGGAAGTATATAAATAATTTGAACGCTTAAACAACAAAGAGGCCACCTGATTGGGTTTATGTTTGTGATGTTCAATCTCAAGGTCGAGGCCTTCGAATAACATCAGGCTGACTTCTTCATTCATCAGGTGTTTCGCCAATACATCGGCATATCCGGCAATTAGATTTTTGAAATAGAGTTTTTCGTGATCACTTTCAATATAGGCATTTAATTTAATGGCCAGATTTCTGCTATTATTAACCAGTGAACCCCAAAGTTTACGCCCTTCCCACCAGCGGTCATAGGCCGTATTGGTGCGATAAGCCAGCAACAGGGACAGCACAAACCCCACAGTGGTATGCATAATGGTGAGGTTTCTGACATAACTGGATTCACTCAATTTCCAATATTCCATTTCCAGATAAGCGATAATGCCCGAATAAGCAGCAATCAGCAGCATCATAGGCATTAGCTTACGAAAGGTATCCGATTTATGGAACCTGAAAATAAATGTTATCCAGTCTTTGGGGTTATATTTAATCATACCGCTTATATAAATTTCACAAGAAAGTTGCCACAAAGGTAAGGCATACCGGAAACTCGAAACTTGAGTGAAGCATATTATTTCTCGGTTTACACAAAAGCGTGCGCGAAGGATAAAGTAAAAAATGTGCTTGTTAACAAAAAATACCTTTAAACCACGCTGCTGAACTATGATAAAAGTTGTTTCATTTCTCCCCCCAAAAAAAGAAAGACACTTAGAAGACTGAATGACAATTATTCAGGTTTACGCGCCTGCAATGCATACACCATCGGTATGTGCCCATGCAAATGCTCAATAATAAATTTACCGGGTTCTATTTCGCGCGTGTGTTGAAAACAATTGTATGGCGAATACGGGTATTCTGCGAATGAAGTAATAATCAGATTTTGGGTAATCAAATTTTGCAGCACTGAAGCTATGGCGTGATTCCACATTACATAATCCTGTTGAATATTGGCGGTTGGATCGGCATAGGTTCCGGATTCCGATTCGATGATAGGTTGATTGCTTTGATATGGATATTTGATATGCGTAAATGCATCATCAAACATCCAGACTACAGGATGAAATTCGACAAAAATAAATTGACCACCGGGTTTAAGATAGCGTGCAATTATTTGCGCCCAGGCTGATAAATCCGGCAACCATCCAATAGTGCCATAGCTCGTAAACACGATATCAAATTGTTGATCGAGGTGTTGTGGTAAATCATAAATATTACAACAAATAAATGTTGCAGGCATCTGAATGGTTTGTGCGAGTTTGTTTGCTTCCGCGATGGCTTTATCAGATAAATCGACACCGGTTACCTGTGCACCCATGCGCGCGAGGCTAAGGGTATCCTGACCAAAATGGCATTGCAGGTGCAGAATAGATTTGCCCTGAACATCGCCGAGCAATTGCAATTCAATATCGTTCAGTGAAGATTTTCCGGCAATAAATGCAGGCACATCATAAAAATCAGAGTGTATATGTGCATCCACCCGGTTGTTCCAGGAGGCTTTGTTGATGTCTGCGTAATGTGTTTCTTCTTGCATGCTATCAGGTTACTTAAGCGCAAATCTAAAATTTATACCGATAAGGTGATTTATTACCACTGGCGATACGTTCAGAATACATATGTACATTATTATCAATTGATATAACATAGGATTCGTTCAGCTTCAGTAAAAACAACAAGGCTGCATGTGTCGGGGAGCTATGCAAGCTGTGGATTCTAAGTTTCCGGAAAATATGGTTTTATCCGGATGAGATGTTCATTGACCTTTGCTTAAAACAAATCAGGCATGAAATCTCTACACTATTTATGGTTAGCCGCGGGTTTAACCCTGTGTGCATTAACCGCCGGGGCACAATCGAATACATTTCCGACAACAGGCAGTGCGGGCATAGGCACAACAGATCCTGCGCCCTCGAGTTTACTGGATATGGTAAGCACTTCCAAAGGTTTACTTGTTCCGAGAATGACAAAAGTGCAGCGGGATGCTATAGTTTCACCTGCAACTGGCTTATTGATTTACCAAACCAATTTAAATCCCGGCTTCTTCTATTATAATGGCAGCTCTTGGACAGCGATTTCTACACAGGATGCAAGCAAAACATTGAACAATCTAACTACCACTGCTGTAAACACCACTCTTCAACCCGGAATGGATAACACGATTGATTTAGGTTCCGGAACCTTCAGTTGGCGAAATTTATATGTGGATGGGGTTGGTTATCTAAACACTGTAAAAGTATCGAATTATGCAGGCACTCCTGAGGCGGGAATGATCAGGTGGACAGGTACTGAATTTCAAGGGTATACCGGATCGAGCTGGATTAGTTTATCGGGTGGCGGCGGTGGAGGTGTTTCTACCGATTTATCGAATTTGACCACCACTGCTGTAAATGTAGATTTAAACCCCGGTCTTAATGCTGTTTATGACTTAGGCAGTACAGATGATAATTGGGATAATCTCTACCTCAATAAAACCATTTATATTGATGATATTTCAGCGTTGGCGTTTCCTGGATATTATGATATTCCAAGTATTTCAATAGGTGATACAAAATTTAGTGGAGATGAAGGTCAAAACAATATTTATATAGGTGAATTCACTGCAGAAAATGCAACTAATACTGCAACGCGCAACGTGTATATTGGCTCAGCTGCGGGACGGAATTCAACCTCAAGTGTTGGCAATGTATTCGTTGGTTCAGATGCAGGTCGGTCGAACTCAACGGGAAGCAATAATGTAAGTATTGGTCAGTATGCAGGTTCAAATGCTACAACCGGAATAGAAAATGTACTTGTGGGAATTTCCGCAGGATCTGGTATTACTACCGGTAAAAAAAATGTCTTAATAGGTGCTTATACTTATGCAGAAACAGAATTTGGCGGTATTGATTCATTAAATGTGATCTTAGGTCATCGGGCAGGATCATACAACGATGGCTCGGGCACAGTATTAATTGGTGCTTTTGCAGGGCATTATAATAATAAAAATGGCAACGTGTATGTTGGTAACAATGCAGGATTTAATGCGACTGAAGGCTTTGACAATGTACTTATAGGAGACAATGCGGGTTATACACAACATGATGGATACGCGAATACATGTATAGGTGCAAGGGCAGGATACAATGATGGAGCGATTGCCGGAACAGCCAGTAAATACAACGTATATATTGGTACAGATGCCGGCTACAAGAGCAAAGGTGCTTATAATACCTATATCGGTTCTAAATGTGGCGACACCTATGTGGACAATGAGCAATGTGTATTGATGGGCTATGGAACCGATGTTTCGTCAAGCACCATAACAAATGCGATAGGCATCGGGTATTTCACGTCTGTAAGTCAAAGTAATTCAATACGCTTAGGCAATACATCTATAAATAAATTTGGAATCGGTAAAAACGTATCGGCAGGAAGTATCATGGAATTCCAAGCCACTACTGCTAAATTAACAACCGGTGGTGTATGGACTGACGCAAGCGACAGAAAATTAAAACAAAACATTACTGAGTTAGATAAAATGGAAGTGTTGCAGAAAATAAATGACTTATCTGTTACCCAATGGAATTATAAGGCAGACGACCCTTCTATTTTTCACGTCGGGCCAATGGCTCAGGACTTTTATGCTGCATTCGGACTTGGAGATGATACAACGATTGCAGCCATGGATAAAGCCGGGATAGCCTTAATCGGTATTCAGGCATTGACTGATCAGCTGGAAGCAGCGAAAGCATTAAACACGACAAGAGAAGAAATGGTAAATGCCTTACAACAGGAAAATGCCGACTTAAAAACACGATTAGAAAAATTGGAACAGATTGTTCTCGGGACAAATGAAACTTCCGGACAGCCTGCAAGTCAAACAGTTGTGCTGAGCGAATCACAACGTGCAGCCTATATTGCACAAAACAATCCGAATCCTTTTACTGATAGAACTGTGATTAACTATTTTGTGCCAACACAATCCGGAACAGCCTACCTGTTGATTTCAGATGCCACCGGCACAGAAATTGCCAGAACCAGGCTCAGTACTGGTGAAGGCTCAATTGAAATAGATGCTACTGAAATCAGCAGCGGCACATTGTCTTACAGCTTACTTGTAGATGGAAAAATTATTGCTACAAAAATTATGATTCATACAAAGTAATCAGAATAATCTGCTCATTACAAAATAAAGGCACCATCGTTCGGTATAACATCAGTCTATTTCGCTCGATGGTGCCTTTTTTGAATGAGATACGTAGTACATTTAGATTAGAGGATAATACTTCTCGGACAATGTCCTAAAATGCCAACGCTGATGTCCGGCCAGCATGAATCCGAGCGCTAGTGGGCTATATTGCACATCATTATAGCCGTTGCCTAATTCGAGCAGCATTTCATCGGTGCAGGACTTAAAGAAAAGAATAGTTGCCTTTCTGATGAGGATTAATTCTTCAAGCAAATCATGTACCGAGCGACGATTTGCATGTGCATGTTGCGCAAAAATATCTTCATCGTAGGGTATCATTTTCTGTTTATCGCCTCGGGCAATAGCGGTAATTCGATACATGAACACACGCTCTGTATCTATAAAATGCTGCAGTATATCTTTAATTGTCCACTTACCCGGAGCATACGTATTTTCGCCAAGGGCAAGCCATTTTTCTAATGGTGCCTGTTCAAGTTCAGAAAGGCTGAGTTGCAGTGATTCAACAACAGGAATATCTTCTGCCAGATCTATGTATCTGTCAAAGTAAGCAGGCATTTTTTCAATTGCTGATTTTTTCATCATGTAATTTTTATTCGACTGAAATATGGGTATCTAGTAAATATTGTTCAAATTGAGGATGCTCCGGTTGCATAAGAATGTGTTTAATCCATGCATTGCGTTCATGCCAAATAACAGCCAATTCCCAAACACAGGCTGTCATACCATCACCGGAATACAATGAAAAGTCTGCATCCTGATCTTTCTTGATATACACATAGTTTTGCAGCATGTTTTCGCCGGTCCACCAATTAATCAGTACATAACAAGCATCAACACCCGCATGCACAATCATAGTTGCGATTTGATACACCGGTAATTTATATGCATGACATTTTTCTAACCACCCGGTCAGATGCGATTTTATTTGCACCCATGTTAATGCGTCGATTGAGCTGTTCTGTCTGGTAATCGTGTAGACTTTAATACGCCAGTTTTCATGTGTATCAACTTTAACAAATTGAATTGTACGTTCCGAGTATGGAGTAAAGTCAATCATTGATTGTGGCTTTGTATATACTGTTGTTCATAAAAAATAACTGCTTCCAACATTTCCGGTTGCTCGCTGAATCTATTTTTAAGCATTGTGTAAACTTCCGGCATTTCTTTACCGTCGAGCATTTCCAATAATTGCAGGTTCTGAAAGATGTCATTGATATCCTGCTCGAGCAGTGATTGCTTAAACCGTTCAAACATAAAATTAAATCCTGCCTCCGACTGATTGAATGCCCACAAAGTGTAAGCAGCAGTAAACGGATAATCCCATACAGGAGTTGCGAGATACCAGCGCGGGGAAGTATTGTCTTTCAAGCAGGCTAATGCATATTCGACTGCACGCGTATCACCTAAAGCCTGCAATCCATATAATGCTGCAATGCGGTTCTGATTTTTCCAACTTGGCTGATGCTCCAACTGCATTAACAAGTCATATGCCTGGCTGGATTGTGTATTTCCGATGGCAATGGCTGCAGCTGTAACGACCCTGTCGCTTGTGTCGTTGAGCGCCTGTATATATAGATCAATATAAGCAGAATCTTTAGAGGAACCTAATACCGTTATCGCCGCACTTTTTAACCAGGATTGTTCTTCTTGTATACAATTCAGTAATACCTTTCGCACTGCCGGTGTAAAGGGGCGCTCTGCTGCGTATGATAAACCTCCAATAGCATTATATCGGTATCTCCAATAGGCATCTTTAGCAATTTCCTTCTGGAAAACATCTACAACTACCTGCCGATTGTTCGTTGCCTGCGTTGTATCTATCGCAAATTCCAACAGATGTGTAATGGCTTCCTGCTTTGCCAATACGTCGTTACTCTGTTCCAATTGTGCGAACCAGCTAGGAGTAGATTTTGATTGCTCATAGTTACACAAAAACAATCCATGCATATTAAAATTGATGAAAGTTGGCTCAGATGCATGATCAAAATAAAAAACCTGCTCTTGTTTTGGCTCCAACTGAATCGTATATACATGTGCATCAATTTCGATGTCGATTTTTCCCTGAACATATTGCGGCCCATTTGGATTTTCCGGTTGTGTTGTAAGTTGTACAATCTTTAATGCTAACTTTTTTGTATCCGCGGCATATGCTGTTGATACTTCAAACTCGGGATAAATATCCTGATATACCCATTGATCAAAAAACCATTGATACGACTTTCCGGAAACGCGCTCTATGCAGTGTTGAAAGTCGCGGGTTGACACTTGCTTGTTCGCATATGTCGAAAAAAAAGTGGTCAGTGACTGCTTCCAGATTTGCTCGCCTAATTCCTTACGCAACATGCGCAACACGAGTGCGCCTTTATAGGTGGCGTAACTATCCGCTACAAATGCCTGCACATCAGCAATGGTATCCGGCACAAGTGGATGTCTGTTGCCATTCTGTATGTCATTAAGTAGATTACCGATTTCGAAGGGATAATACCATAATTGATATTCCGCAGCGCCATGCACATATTCTGTAAACAATCCGGCATAATATTGTCCGAATGCTTTACTCAACCATAAATCCTCCCATTGCACCGGTTGGATGCAATTGCCAAACCACTGATTAGCCAATGCCTGCACGGCAACACCATCCCATAAATATTGATAATCAGCATGCACTCCTGCATCATCAATATAATTATCCGACAAAATCGTGTTGACATGTTGCCCTACCCTTCCCGGAAACGGATAATCCTGAACCACCACCATACCATATTGATCAAATGGATAAGTATAACCGGTTTCACGCTCTAAAAATGTAAGCATTTCCGGCAATAAAATGGTTGTTGCTTCAACAGCAGTGCGTTCGTCAGGATAACCATACACAACGATTTCGGTGTTACCTGGAGGTCGTTTCACCGGCTCGTATTCACCAACAACTATAAAAGCCAGATAAGCCGGAATGGGTGTGTGCGTGCGATATCGGAAAGTTGTTTGCGTAGCAGATATTTGTTGTGTTCCAACCAGATTGCCGCAGCTTATCAGCATCATTGATTGATCAACGGTAGCAGAAATATCAAATGTATATACATCCGAAATTGCCGCATGATGTGGAAACCAATATGCATTTCCATCGGGTTCGCCGCTGCTCCATATTTGTTTTCTTTTCAGTGGTGTTGTAGTGGTGGGTTGCATAAATCGCAATCCCTTTCCAAAACTTCCACTTATCGAGATTGGGTCGGCATGATTTACATGTGTTGTATTATAGGTAATTTGCAATTGCAAGCGTTCTCCGGCCGCATATTGAGCATCAAGGACGATAATCAGTTTGGTTTGATTGCTACCTGATTGATAGTGGTAATTTAACTGCTTATTGCCCATTGTGACTGCATGTATGTTTAAATCTGCAGCATCCAGGCTTATAGAGTCGGCAGCTTGCAATAAGTTGATGGTAATATCTGCTTTACCTTGAGCCTGTTGTTTTGACCAGTCAAACTGCAAATCAAGCGCAAGATGCTGCACATCAATTACCTGTGCTTGAAGTGCACAGCAACACAGCATAAAAACCAAACATATTATTCTCATGGTTGTTGTTTTTTTACGATACGCATTAATTGTTTCTCACTTTTCAATCCTACAGCGTGTGCTATTTCTATGGTAGACATATCCGGGTGCTTAAATAATTCCATAGCCTTAGCTACACGTATGGAAGTAATAAAATCATTAACCGTTATCCCTGTTTCTTTTTTAAATATGCGTGTAAAATTGCGTTCGCTCATATGGGCTACATCGGCTAATTGAGCGAGCGAGTGTTTTTGATGGATATGTTGCACCACAAAATCCTGTGCGGTGTGAATACCGGTATGTATATGATTGCGATGTGAAAAATACGCGCTTTCCTGTTCTGCAGTACCGCCTCTTCGATTATATACAACCAATTCACGGGCCACCAGGTGCGCCAGATAACTACCCTTTAATTTTTCGATAATATGCAATGTCAAATCAATTCCGGCAGCAATACCCGCACTGGTATACATATTATCTTCATCTGTAAACAAAATATTTTGTTGCACTTTTATTGCAGGATATCGCTCTTGTAATTCGGCTGTTTTCTTAAAATGCGTTGTGCAATTTTTTCCATCTAACAATCCCGTTTCTGCCAATACAAATGCTCCCATACAAATGCTGCACACATGTACACCGGACTGATATTGCTTACAAATCCAATCAAACAAAGCTCTATGTTCCAGAAATGCATCTGAAGTCAGATAACTATGCGCCGAGCCCGGAATAAGCAGAAAGTCGCCTGCCTGCAAATGCGCTTTTGAATAGTGCATCACATCCCCAAAGGGCAACCCACTTGTTGTGGTCACCGGTTCTCCGATGCCACAGTAGGCAATTTCAAAGTCAGCCTGATAATCAATGGCTTCATGCAAAGCCTGGTCAGGTCCGGCCAAATCCAGTATATGTACCTCAGGAAGCACCAGAAACAGAAATCGAGTTGCCATTCACCTATTTTTAGGCAAATGTAAGGTGCTTATGTATGTAAAAGTAGACGAATGGAGGACATTTCCGGCCATATATTTTTGCTTTCCTGAAATCAGGCTCAGGTGAGGTGGCCTATATCATTTTATGACTTCCACCTGCATATCGTCGATCCAGAGCGTAACATTTTTGCCGGTTGAGTTTGCAGTTAGACCCAATTCGACACTGCTATACATACCTTTTGTTCCCTGCTGGAAATACAATAAATCTGTTGGCAGGGTTTTCGTGCTCGTATCTTCTATGATGAGTTGTCCATTCTGATATAATCGAATTGCGCCATCATCTTTTGTAGATAAAGTAATTTCCCAGGTCAGGTTTACCCATTCATTTCGCGGAAAAGCTATACGTTGATTATCGGGTTGATAAATATCTGTTTCTAAAAATTTATGCTCTACCATCATGCAACTATCCACTAAGGCGAGTCGTATTCCCGGCGATGCACCGATTGCTGTTTGCTCTTCTATATCCATCAGAAACAGCCAGTCGACCGGCTCATTTCCTTCCAGATAATACCAGCAGGAAGCGCGCATAGTTTCTCCTTCCCAAAAGGCCATGTTGTGTTTAGCTATGCTAGATTTTGAAACAATGTCGTTAGCTGTAGGTACAGCAGTGCATTTGATTGACTGACTTCCAAAGTGACTAAATGTAGAATCCAAGTCAAGCTGATTTTCCGGAAGTGTTATTTGGGTAAATGACCAAAGCGCATCCTCTTCCGGAAACATATCATCAAAACTCAGGTACGCTTCAAAATCATCTGCAAAAAAATCAGGACCTTCAAATAATGTATTATTCAAGCATCCGGAAAAAGCGGAGATTAACAAACAACATACAATCAATCTCTTCATTTTGTTGTTGCATTTAACGTGTAACCAATAGAAAGTCCTCCCCAATGCTGCACTTGAAAATCGACGATATATGAAATGAGCGGTGTATAAGCAGCACGGAAAAACCAGGGGCTTTGTGTTTTTTGATAGCGGTATCCGATTTCAGCGGTAGTAAGCGAAAAAAATGCTCCATTTGTTGTAACCGTAACACCCTGACCAATACCTGCATCAACCTGCGAAGAACCACTTCCTAATTTGGCATGCAGCATAAGCGGAAAAACCAATCCCACGCCATTATTCTTATCAATTGGCGCCAGGCTCAATCCGGCACGCCAGGCGAGTGTGCCTTTCTCGAACAGATAAAAATCCTGCTCATAATTAACAGAACCTAATCCGCCACTGCCGGCTAGTTCAAGGTAGACGGATTTTGACTTAACCTCTGTTTGGGCGTGGAGTGTAGTGCTACAAAGGGCGATTAGCAGGGTGATAAAACAGGGTAAATGCATTAAGCATAAACGCTTACCCTCAACAAAATCATATAAGTCACATGCGCGCTCATTCATACAACTGAATGTACAATTACAAATTCACGTTAAAGAGCGAAAATGCCATAACCAGAATATATGGTGAATTATTTCAAATGTAATACAATCTTATTCTTATTGACTAAAATGACATCATAGACATATGCAGTAAAAGGCCTGTCAAGCTGATCACTATTATACTTTGTAGAAGAAACTAAGACCTGGTTATCTACAATTTCAAACGAAGCTACATCGTAAATCACTTCTCCAACAAGACAAGGGATAAAAAAATCGTAGCAAAATTTTCCAGAAGCATCAAAATGCAAGTCATCACGAAAGTTAGGAATTGACAACTTATCATAAAGCTCATACGTGCTATCGCCAATTGTCTTTGTATAGCCGGTTGTGTCTTCCATAGGACATTTATCGTACGGAATCAGCGTTACCACACTATCTCCGAACCAAGAATTTTGAGATCGCCAGTGATTCTCTTGCATGAGCGATAATACCTGGCTACCTGTTTGCCCGTGGGCAAAGCACGATTGACATACAAAGAAGGCCAAAATCGACAGAGAAGTAACCAATTTCGATAATTTAAGTTGCTCCTTCAATTTTCCAGATATTTTTCAATTATACAAATAGACGCAAGTATATAACTTCCAAAACTAACAAAATTCAAACATATAGTCAATATCTCCTTAAACAATTTTTGTTCTTCAAAATAAATCTCAAACCTCCCCAAAAAAACTAACTCATCTTACAACTAGTAATTCATAAGGACTATACCATTCAGATTGTAACCCACAGTGGAAAGACACGCCGAGGCAAAGACATCCGCACCTACAAAATTTAACTTATTAAGATTCGCCGCAACCAGTAAACATAAAGAGATACTAATCCACTCCCTTAAACTTAATTAAGCACTTTAAATATCCTTTCTTGTGAACTTTCTTTGGGCTAAAATAAAAGGCACTGCAATCCACAACAAAAGTGCAAAGAAGCACCAAACTAATCCGGTACTACTACCTAGAAATTGCGTAAAAAGTGCCCCGGTGTACCCCATAATCGCAGCCATATCCAATTGCATCAGCATGATTATCCTGGTTAGGTCGACAGGATTCAGAAACGTAAGCATCATGAGCATTTTCTCTAATGGATAATTGCTAAAATTAAACAAAAAAAGCAGCACAAGTGCATCATAAATAAACACAAAATAGAACCACAATAATAGCGCAATACCAATACCTTTAGTTTTATCACGCGCATATACAACTGCTAAAAACGCGATTGCTGTAAACACCCATGTTAAGGCTAATCCGCAACACAACAAAATCAAAGCGGAGCTATCCCTAAAGAATATCAGCACAGGAATTCCACAGCCAAATATAAAAGAAAGGCTTAATGCGGCACCCACGCCAACAAACTGGCTAAAAAACAAGGTGCTGCGCTTTATAGGCTGAGCAAGAATCAGCTCTGTAAACTCATATGCATTATAATAGTAACTTGAAGCAAATACTACACTAAACAAGGGCAATACGATTAATACTATGTTTAATAAACTAGTTATAGCCTTCACCGGTTCAGCGCTTATCATAAATAAACCACTGCTTATAGCTATGAGAAAAACGGCATACGCAATCAGAATTTTACTGCGCAGTATGTCCAGGAAAACATACTTAACAAGTTTCATATGCTAATTTTTTGTTCAGCCATGTAACTCGCTATTGAGCGTCCTAAATTATTTGAAGACGTTTCTCGCTTTAAGTCTTCCAATGTTTTATAAAAGGCTATTCGACCTTCGATTAAAAATAATACATCAGTAGCAATTTCCTCCAAGTCGGCCATAATATGTGAGCTAATGATTATGAGTTTGCCTTTCGACTTTTCTTTCCTAATTTTTGCTTTCAACAGTTCAGCAGATAGAGGATCAAGCCCGGCAGTAGGTTCATCCAAAATGAGTATTTTGGGATTAAACATAAATGCCAGCGCAGCATTTACTTTTTGTTTCATGCCACCGGATAAACCGCCCAAAGGCTTAGCAAACATATCTCGAATATGATAAGCCTCAAATAATTCATTATCCAAATCATTAGTATGCCTCCGCAAATCACGCATCATAAAAAATAATTGGCTGACTAACATATGCTCTGGAAATCGGATAATTTGAGGCATATACCCAATATCAGTTCGATAAAGCTCTGAGCCGGATATATTTTTCTGCTGCACATAGATATTTCCGGAAGTTGGCTTTGCCAAACCCAGAATACACTTCATCAAAGTGCTTTTTCCACTACCATTTGGACCAATAAGTGCAACAGACTGCCCGGCATTGAACCGAAGCGCTATATCTGAAATTGCACGAACCGATTTATATTGCTTAGAAATATGTTGAATATCAATCATAATACAAATGCCTGCATTGCAGGTTTCAAATCTTTTACTTGTTCGGTTGTTATTCCCGGCATGATTCTTTCAGACCTATCGAGGAGAAATACAGTAAAACTTCTGTATAACATAATGGCGTAAGGCATTCTTTCAACAATCATACTATACATACTTACAGGGGAATGCGGTATGTCGCCTGTGCCATCTTTGTTCATATCATAACCACTATATGTATCCCAATAATTACCATTAAAATTTTGACCAGCCAGAGAGCCGTTGGTTGCCATATCAAATGAATTTCCAATAAAGTTATTTCCACGTACGATTACACTACTGCAACTTGCCTGTACCCTGCAAGCCCATCCATTTTCAGTAAATAGATTATGTAAAAGATATACCCTGTTTGTTCCTTCCATATACAATCCGTTGGTATTCTGCCGAAAAGTATTGCCTGAAACCTCACAATCATTGATTTCCTTTAATAAAATACCAAAATTTGCAGCACCTGAACCTTGACTAAACGTATTATCTCTTATGTGCACTCGACTAGAAAACATTACCGCAACACCCGAACCATTGCGATCAAAAACATTGCCTACATATTCATCATCATTACTAAACATAAAGTGAATACCATACCGCAGGTTATCAGAGCTGTTGTTCATGTATACTCCTGTTTTAGAGACAAACTCAAAATAAATGCCATCCCGGTGACCTGAAACAGTATTATTTTTTATGGTAAGGCTATCGCTTTTCCAGGCATGAATCGCGTTTCCTGAGCGCTGTTCACTGATACCGACGGCATGGATGTTGTTATTTATAACAACACAATTTGAAGCATTTACAAGCGAAATACCAAAACAGGTGTTCCTGATATTTACATCTTCTATAATACACCCATAAGCTGATAACAATTTGATACCCGCCCGCTCATCTACACTACTATAGCCGGTGTTCTTAATTGTAAGGCCTTTTACATGTATGTTTCTTCCTTCTAAAACTAAAACAGAACCCAATTGTTGCCCATCAAATACAACTTGCTCAATTCCATACAACGTTAGTGGTTTCCGAATAATGAGGTCATGTATTTTATAATTTCCCGGAGCAAACTTAATTATTGTGTGCGGTGGCACGTGGTCAATAATACGCTCAATATCTGCTTGAGCCGACGGCTTGACATAAATGGTATCTAAGGCCAATAAGCAAGTTGCATTTGAAAGTAAGCATACGAAAATAAATAACCGTATCATAAAGGCTAAATATACCAAATTTGTATTGTCAAGGCAACCAATCATGAACCGGAATTGACCTGCCTGCCATAGATTCTAACAAAACATTAAGAGCATTTGTATCTGACAATGCAATTACCTGGCCATTCATAGGTGTTTTCAATTGTTCAGATGTAAATAGTACAACCTGGTCGATGCTCAGCAAATTTTCCGGATTATTATAATCAGTAAGTAATATCAATTTTACATCATCACGTTGAATCATGTTCTTCTCAAGAAAGGATTGCATACAGTGCGCATCATCAAATACAAACACTTTTCCGGTTACGGATACTATTTCAGTCGCGTATTTTTTCTCCATCACCGTCATTTTACAAAAGGCACAGGCATCCGCGCCCTCCTGTATTGGTCTTTGTTTCGCAGAACATGAAACAAAGATGGATGCTAAACTTAGAATTAAAAGTCTCGATAGTTTCATCCTACTCAAATTTGCAGTCAACTGATTTTTCTACTTTTTCGCCACGCCAATATTGAAACGAGGCAGGCGACTGCCACACCGCCAATGTAAAACCAACCGCCACCATGCGGGTAAGAATATGCCCCAAAATTGAGTAATTGCTTATATCCAATTAATGGTGGCTGATAGCTCATTCCAGGTACTTGTATAGCTGCGTCGGGATCCAAATTGTGACCATATGTATATTCCCAATGCCAAAAATCATAGATGGCCAAAATACTGAATATTAATAAAAAAGCTGTCCAACCAAAAAGCAATTTTCTCGATCCGATAATAGCTGTCAAAATCCCGGATGCTGTAATAAATGCTATAATATAAGGTAGGAAAACAAACTCCTTGAAATCATTTTGGTCTATAATCGCCATCCCAATATAATGATTTAAACCATTGATAATCTCTATATCACCCGAAATTTTATGCAGGTAGATATATAAACTAAGCCCTTCCGGATACTGGGGTGCTGTTAAATAAATTACCCAAAAAGGAAACTTGAAGGTAAACAGGAAGAGCAGCGCAGCTATTCCAATAACTACGCGATGTTGTATGCCTAATTTTTTCATAATATGCTTTTAATACTACCGGGTAGTGAATCACTACCCGGTAGTACCATTCATCCTAACTTAAACTATTATTTAGCCGGCGGCAATAAAACACCATCCACCACGTAAATGAGTCCATTACTTGCAGGTATTGTAGCTACAACATTTACCTCATTGACCATTAATTTATCACCATTAAGGTGAATCGTTACGTTTTGCCCATTTGCCATACCAACAGTTTGTCCATCATTTAAATAATCCTGACGGTATACGCCAACTGCTACATGGTACTCTAGAATATTCTGAAGTGCCAAGCGATTTTCATCTTTCATCAAATCATCTAAAGTCTCCTTTGGCACCTTTGCAAATGCCTCATTTGTTGGTGCAAAAACTGTAAATGGGCCTGCATTGCTGATATCATCTACATACTCAGCTTGCTTAAGTGCAGCAACCAATGTTGTGTGATCAGCTGATCCTACAGCTATTTTTACGATGTCTTTTTGAGATACATCATCTACTACTGCTTCTTGACCGCCTGCATGTTGAGCGTCAATCGCAGTGGTTGTATCCGATTGTGTTTCAGAAGAACCACAACCTACAGTACCTGATATTGCGAGCAGGCACATTAATCCATATATTAGATTTTTCATAACTAACAATTTTATTGCTTTAAAAACCTTATTTAGCCGCTTCCTTAGTTACTTTACCGGTACTATAGGTTAATGGCACACTTGAACCGGCTGGCGAAACTCGAATATATCCTTGCATTTCTTGGTGTAATGCAGAGCAAAAGTCAGTGCAATAGAATGGAAAAACACCCACCCTGTTTGGCACCCATTTTATTGTTGCTGTTTCGCCCGGCATAATCAGCATTTCAGCATTGTCGGCTCCTTTCACCGCAAATCCGTGTGGCACGTCCCAATCCTGTTCAAGATTGGTTACATGGAAGTATACTTCATCTCCAATTTTAACCCCTTCAATATTGTCTGGCACAAAGTGTGATCGTATGGATGACATAACAACATGTACTTTATTTCCCTCGCGGATTACTTTGGCTTCTTTTTCTCCTTTAGCTGCATAAGGGTGATTATTTTCTTCTATTTTGAAAATCTTTACTGAATTACCTTTCACCAATTCTGCCGGGATTGCCTCTGCATAATGTGGTTCACCTGTAGTCGGAAAGTCGAGCAACAATTCCATTTTGTCTCCATCTATACTATATAATTGTGCCGATTGGGTTAGCTCAGGGCCGGTCGGCAAGTATCTATCTTTTGTAATCTTGTTGTAGGCAATTACATACTTACCCCAAGGCTTAGCAGTTGGACCTCCTGGAACACATAAATGACCAATACTATAGTATGTAGGAACGCGGTCGAGCACTTGCAATGACTGAACGTTCCATTTAACAATTTCAGATGAAACAAAGAATGAAGTATACGCATTACCCTTGTCGTCAAACTCAGTGTGCAAAGGTCCTAAGCCTGGTTTCTGCACTTCACCATGCAGAACACTTTCGTATTTTAACACTGGAATACCATCATATTCAGCTTCAAAGTCCTTTGCATCAATAGCCTTCTGAATTTTATCAAATGAAAATACCGGGATTAATGCTGCCAATTTTCCCGATCCTACAATATACTGACCTGTTGGGTCAACATCACATCCGTGTGGCGACTTTGGACAAGGAATTAAATATAATACATCTTTTAATTCTTTTGGATCTAACACTAGAACCTCGTTCTTTATTTCAGAAATGGTAGTATGTTTTGATTCATCGTAATAATTATGTGCATACTTTACATTCTTTTTGCTTCCTTTTCCGGCTTTTGCGTACTCTTCAGCTTTTTTCCAGTTAACTGCCAGAATAAAGTCTTTATCCTTCTGGCTAGCGTTTACCTCAAGTAAAGTAAATGCCTGCTCTGAGTTATAACAACTAAAGAAAAACCAGTCGTGAGAAGGCCCTTTTCCTGCGCGCGCCAAGTCAGTATTTAATGGCGGAATTTGCAACTGAAATGCAACATCCATCATACCACTTTCTTTTTCTACGCTCACAAAACTGATATATCCCTTAAAATTTTCTTTATAAGAATTAATTGATACATCTGGATTTGACCCCTGATAATCCGGAGGAGAGCTAAAACGGGTACCCGCTACAGTATATTCCGTATTCTCTGTAATAAATGGTGAAGAGTGATTTCCTGAACTATTGGGTAATTCAATAATTTCAGCAGTTTTAAATGTCTTCATATCAATACGTGCAATGCGTGGGGTGTTATTGGCATTTCCAAAAGCCCATCTGCCATCATGTACGCCATTCGTTGTAGATAAGGCCGGGTGATGTAAATCATCCCATGGAACAAAACCATGTGAAGTCATTAGCATGCCTTTTGTTTCCTCTGTATATCCCCAGCCTGTTTCAGGATCAGCAGAGAATACAGGTATTTCTCTAAACAAACGACCAGACGGTATACCGTAAATAGCCATTTGCCCACTAAATCCACCGGAAACTACATTGTAAAACTCATCGTACGTGCCAGGGGCAACATACACTTTTGTAGCGGCGTCGCCTGTAGCAACAGATACGCCTGATTTGGGTTTACAACCAATAATTGCAATGGTCGCAACCAACAATACTAAAGATAAATTTTTCATAACGGTTTATTGATCTTAATGTTGTGTTCTATTATTGTTCTCCATCATTCGCACGCATGTATTCCAGAACATCCCGGGCGTCGCCTATCGAAACATTCTGGTTTGGCATGCGGGTAAGACAGAGTTCCAGCAACTTTTGTGCTTCGGGATCTCTTTCAAGCATGGTTTCAACATTGGTGACCATATTCATAATCCATTCCGGTTTACGTGTTTTGGTGATACCGGCCCAACCTGGTCCTACAACTCGCTGATCAGTGAGCGCATGACAGGCACTACATTTCATATCATAAATGTCTTTGCCCCGCTTTACACGATCTTGTTCTAGCGGTGTGGCTAGCGTGACAGATTTTACTTCTCCAATTCCGCGTCCTTCAGAAATCATTTTTTCACTCTCGGTTTTGGGTCCGAGCATGCTTTCCGGTTTTTTACCTTCGGTACCTGGAATATCTTCATTGCCGCCGCATGCTGTCAACAATAAACCCATAAATAGTGCGATGATAAGTTGGCTTTTCATAGTAAGTATTTTATTAAACAAAATTAGAAGTATTGCTATACTTTTATTAATGATGAATGTTTCCATATAAGATGACTTATATCACCTAAAATTGACTCTACAGGGATAAAAACCTCTGATAAACTGCTTCGATGCGCCTATCTTTGCGCCAAAACCAATTACCGTGAAGGGAATTATACTCGCCGGAGGCTCCGGCACGCGCCTGCATCCGATTACACTGGCTATCAGTAAGCAGCTCATGCCTATTTATGATAAGCCGATGATATACTACCCGTTGTCAACCCTGATGATGGCCGGTATCAGAGATATCCTGATTATCAGCACGCCGCATGATTTACCCGGATTCAAAAGGTTATTGGGCGATGGCAGTCGCATCGGTTGCTCATTTTCCTATATTGAACAACCGTCACCCGACGGATTGGCGCAGGCTTTTACATTAGGCGCCGACTTTATTGGAAACGACAAGGCTGCTTTGGTATTAGGCGACAATATTTTTTACGGTTCCGGTTTGGGCGAATTGCTCACGGCAAATAACGACCCTGACGGAGGTATTATTTACGCCTATCACGTGAGTGATCCGGAGCGTTACGGTGTTGTGGAATTTGATCAGCAAGGAAAAGTACTGTCGATTGAAGAAAAACCGCAGCAACCAAAATCAAATTACGCTGTACCCGGTTTATACTTTTATGATAATTCAGTTGTTGATATTGCTCGTAATTTAAAACCAAGTCCACGCGGTGAATACGAAATTACCGATGTCAATAAAGAATATTTAAAACAAGGTAAATTGCATGTGAGTGTATTACCTCGTGGTACCGCCTGGTTCGACACCGGTACTTTTGATTCATTGATGGCCGCCAGTACCTTTATTCAATTAATTGAACAGCGCCAGGGACAAAATATAGGTTGCATTGAAGAGGTTGCCTATCGCAAAAAATTTATTGATGCTGCACAATTGGAAGCTATTGCGCAGCCATTGATGAAAAGCGGCTATGGACAATATCTGATGCGTTTATTAAAGGCTTGATACAGGGTACGCTGCGCGGATGAATGGTCGGGTGCAGAAAATTTTTTGCGGATAAGTCGCAACAACGTTAACACAGGTAAACAGCGAGGATATATGTATCTGTTCACAATAAATCAGATCGTAAACAAAACAAATTATGCATAAAATACTCATAACGGGAGGTTGCGGATATATAGGCTCTCATACGGCGATTGACCTTCTCGAAAAGGGTTTCGAAGTAATTTCGATTGATAATTTGTCTTTGTCTAAAACGTTTATTCCAGACCGCATTCGCGATATCACCGGAAAACCGTTTCATAATTACCGCGTTGATTGCCGTGACTTAAATAAAATGCGCAATATCATTGACCAGCATGGTCAAATTTCAGGTATTATTCATTTTGCAGCATTTAAATCTGTTGGTGAAAGTGTAAAAAAGCCACTGGTATATTTCGACAATAATATCAACAGCACCATAAATATTTTACGGATAGCAGAAGAGTTCGCCATTCCCAATCTGGTATTTAGCTCTTCATGCAGCATTTATGGCAATAACGCACAGCAACCAGTTACTGAAGATACGCCATTTTCTACCCCGGAATCACCATACGGATGGACAAAGCTGATTTCAGAGCAAATGATTGCAGCGCATGCAAAACAATCGAAAACAAAATTCATTGCGTTGCGCTATTTTAATCCGGTAGGTGCACATAGCAGCGGGCGACTGGGTGAAATTCCATTTGGTAATCCGGAAAATCTGGTGCCAAATATTACACAGACTGCTATTGGTAAGAAGTCAGGATTTACGGTTTATGGTACCGACTACGATACACGCGATGGCTCATGTGTACGCGATTATGTGCATGTAATGGATATTGCTGATGCCCATACACTGGCCTTGCAATATCAGCTCGATGCAAAGCAGTTGGATAATTATCAGGTCTTTAATCTCGGTTCAGGCAGCGGTGTTACGGTGCTGGAGCTTATTCAGGCTTTTGAAAAAGTTTCCGGCGTGAAGCTCAATTACACAAAAGGACCCCGCCGTGAAGGTGATGTTGTTAGTATATTTGCTGATAACACCAAAGCCATTCAGCAGCTTAATTGGCATGCACGTTATTCGTTAGAAGACATGATGCGCACTGCCTGGCAATGGGAACAAACAATGCGAGAGGAGTCCATTTAAATCATATGATGCCGGAATTACTTTTCAACTTTCAGGAATTTTTTGGCCATACACCGGCTGAGGCATCTATTATTGTATTCAACCTGATATTGATTGAATCCATGCTGAGCGTTGACAATGCTTTGGTAATGGGCACCATGGTGATGGACTTACCTAAAGAACAAAGAGGTAAAGCCTTACGCTACGGTATTTTCGGTGCCTATTTCTTCAGAGGAATTGCCCTGCTGCTGGCTAACTGGCTGATACAGGTGGTTTGGTTAAAAGCACTTGGAGGTCTGTATCTGATCTGGCTGGCCTTAGATTATTTTAGAAGTTCTTCTACAGCCACAACCGCCGACGACACCTTAAACAAATCCAACAATTGGTTTTATAAAAACACCGTTGGCCGGATCGGAAACTTTTGGAGCACCGTGATATTGGTAAATATTATGGACCTTGCCTTTTCTATTGATAATGTTTTTGCGGCCGTTGCCTATACCGACAATATTTATTTAGTTTGTCTGGGAGTATTTATTGGCATCCTGGCCATTCGTTTTGTTGCGCAGGGGGTAATTAAATTATTAGAAAAATTCAGCTTCCTGAATACCAGTGCGTTTTTAATCATTGCCCTATTAGGCTTAAAACTCATGCTGAGTTTTATTTGCTATGAATTTGGCAGAAACACTGCACTTTGTCATTTTTTAGAAAGCGAAAAAACCGATTTGTATTTTAGTTTGATTACCGTTGCCATATTTATTTTACCTGTATTAACCAGCTATCTGTTCAATTTCCCTAAATCTTCAAAAGATCATCACACAGCAGATTTTGCCCATTTTCAGGATGAGGCAGATAAGGCAGAAGATTCAGAAAATTAACAAGCTGGTTATTTAATTTCCAACAGAAATCAAATTATTTGCCGGCCACCTTTCTCTGGACATGATAGGTGATTTCGCGTGATTGCATAAATGACATAATCATTTTAAAATGTGCCTCTTCCTCACCTAAAAATTCAGGTGTAGAAATACCTTTCCTTGTATAATCGCCATTTAATATTAGACGTGCCGCAGCCGTACAAGTATAACCTGTTGTGCGGGCCATGCTTGATGTTTTGGTAGCGGGGTCATATCTGTCGAGTAAATCGTAGGTATACGTTACATTTTCTCCCTGCTCTATACCGCCGACGATTACACGCATTACTGTAAATTCATGTTCTTCATCGCCGAGTTTCCACTTAGGGAATAAGAGCTTACTCGTTAAGTCTATCGGGCGGATATGTTGACCTTTTACGTCAATAAATTCTTTGCTGAAGAAACCGGTTTCCCGCATTACTTTCATTAAGGCAATATGTCCAGGATAGCGCAAAGTGCGTTCTATCATATTCGGGATATTAGGCATCGTACGAATTAACGAGCGTAATCCGTCAGAATTAAAAGCTTCTAATGTGCCTATGCCGGCAAAATCCATTAATTCAGGGTCGGTAAGTGCTTCTTTCACAACCAATTTTCCATCTTGCACATAGCGTGCAGGGCGGGTGTATTCTTCCAACACATCAATCGGTGAAAAAGGTGCTTTATATTCGTAAGGCCATAAACGCGCCGCCGGTAATCCGCCCACCAGACACACAAAATCGGTCACCTGCATGCGTTTGTTGTGATAACCAAGTATGATATTATCCATGCCCGGAGCCACACCTACGTCCATCACGGCCGTAACGCCTTTACTTTTTGCTAAGGCATCCAGTTGAAAGGGATCTTCATCAAAAAAGGAAATATCGCTTGCGTTTTTGCCGGCTTCAATTACTGTTTTGAGGGTTTCATAACCCATAAACCCCGGTACTGCGCCAATTACTAAATCCTTGTCTTCAATAAGTGAGGTAATTAATTCTTTGCTGGTTAAATCAGCGTGAATGGTTCTTACACCATAAGACTCCAATTTCTCCAGTGCATCGATATTGATATCAGCTGAGTACACTTCATAGTCCTTAACCAGATCTATAGCCATTGCCCGGCCAACCATACCAGCACCTAAAACAATTACTTTCTTTTGTGACATTGGAGTGAGTTTAGGGCAAATATAGGAAAGATGTGGCAGGAGGCATTTATGGGGTCACCCGGTCATATATATGGTGTCGTTATATGCTCACAAAACAGGGCTATCTGCGCGCCGGAATGATGGTTTCACAACGCCAATCCTTTGGTAAAGGCTGATCCGTTTTACGTTTCTCCCAATAAGTATGATAGTAAGCCCACCATTTACTTTTTAAATCAGGTATGTCAGATAAGGATACGTCACCCTGCCTGCTCAATAATCTGATACTTTTACCGGAAACCGCACAACCATACTGTGTAGTCATAAATACAAGTGAATATGGTGCCGACAAAAAAGCATCTTCATCATAAGCATCACCATAAATTGTCAATATGCCTGATGCTTGTTGAAGGAGTTTTCTCTTTAATGAAGACTGCGTAAATGTTACCTGTTGAAACTCAAGTGGTAAACTCCCCATCTTACCTGACTGAAATGTATATGGCCATCCATTTTGATGTTCAATCAAAGGTTGAGCGGATAAAAAATGCACAGAAATCGGGTCAACAAGTTGAATCGCCAGCAAGCTATCGGGCGGAGCATCAGGTTGGGCCGGAGGAAAATTTAACAACGTATGCTTAAATTCCAATTGGAAAACATCCGGAAAAGCAGAAGCCCAATAATTCCAATGGCCACAATTTATAGCACTAGTGAGGGCATCCAATAAAGCATCTTCTGTAAAAGGCTCAGGAGAAATAATTTGTGGCTCACGTTGTTTGTCAGACAAAGCGGTCAAGCTTCTCAACTTGTGCAAAAAGTTAGTAAACGGTCGAACGGGCATATAAATCGTAGAAACAGGTTTAAACCAGGATTTTTTTAAAAGCAATAAAATTATTCCGGTAAGTAATCAAAAATATAAAATAATTAGTCTTGTTCGAATAAGACTACCTCACCAGCATGCATTTTTTCAGTTAACCATAGTCGCAATTTCGATGTATCGGGCTTTGCTGATGCAACTACTAACCCATAGGTAATAAGTGTAAACTCCGAGAGGCTGTCCTGCGCATCAAATCGCTGTTGACGGCCAATAGATAACAATTGTATTTCCGGAAATAATATTTCTGCTTCCCTATACAGGCTTGTATCTGATAATTGATAGGCTGATAACTCAGTCTTTAATTGCTCCAGCTCTTCATCTTTATTTTTAAGTGCTGCATATTGAGCCTGCCAGTTGGCGTCTATAGTCTTATCGATTTCCTGATTATCCTGAACAAGGTTTAGGCGTGTATTGGCAATACCAAAGTTGAGCAGTTTGGCATTCAATTGTTCTATTTCAGCATCTGTAAACTTTTTATTTAATAAAGCCAAATTGATTGTTTTCGGACTTTTATTATAATTGGCTTCCTGCCATACCACTGTATAGCCTTTGCGCTTGAATTCCTGTTGAATAAATGTGTCAACTTTCTGCGTATACTTTTTCTCATTAAATAAGGAGTAGGCCAAATATAAGCTGGGAACAATCATAATCACTATCAGCGTACTCACACCAAAATGTATGCGCTTACTTACCCTTTTGTCTACATAGTTAACCGGAGGATAGTTTAAATATTTAACGATTAAAAAGGTAGAAATACATATAAAAAAACAGTTAATCAAATATAAATAAAACGCACCCAGAAAAAACGAGAAATTACCAATTGCAAGTCCATAACCTGCTGTGCATAAGGGAGGCATCAAAGCAGTTGCAATTGCCACTCCGGGAATTGGGTTTCCTTTCTCAACCCGCGTAATCGCAATAACGCCAACTAAACCACCGAAAAAAGCGATTAACACATCATAAATATTAGGTGATGTGCGGGCCAACAGCTCAGATTGTGCATCTTTAAACGGACTTACAATAAAATATAAGGTTGCAACAACCAAACTCACGGAGGTGGCCACCAACAGGTTCATCCCAGATTTTTTCAGAAGTCCGAAATCGTATGTGCCTAGAGCAAATCCGGCACCGACGATAGGGCCCATTAAAGGACTAATTAACATAGCGCCAATAATGACTGCTGTTGAGTTTACATTCAACCCAACCGAGGCGATGACGATGGCACAGGCAAGGATCCACAAATTGGAACCGCGAAAGGAAATACCGGAGATAACGTTCGCCATCACCTTAGCCTTATCTTCCTCTCCGCTTTGCAAACTAAAGAAAGCAAATTTATTCATTGTCTTCGCTGATTTCTTGTTTAGACAGTGTAAAGTGCAATAACAGGTAGCCTAAAACACCGGCCATCAGGGAAGAAATCATAACCACCAGTTTTACGTGGCTGATAATTGCCTGATCCGTAAAGGCTAAAAGGGTAATAAAAATAGACATGGTAAACCCGATTCCTGCGAGAAATCCAACAGAGGCGAGCTGTTTCCAATTAACGCCATCCGGCATCGTACTAACACCTGTTTTGATGGCAATCAATACCATGAAAAATATGCCTACAGGTTTTCCAATAATCAGGCCAAGAGCAATGCCAATAGAATATGGCTCTGCAAGTATATCGGATATACTTCCTGACACATGTATGGCAGTATTAGCCAGAGCAAATACAGGCAGGATAATAAAGGCAACCGGCTTATGCAAAATGTGTTGCAAAATATAAGACGGTGATTTTTTACTACCATCAGTAAATGGAATGGCGAAGGCAAGTAAAACCCCCGTAATCGTTGCATGTACGCCGGAATGCAACATAAAATACCACATCAAAATACCGCCTGCTAAATAAGGCCATAAGGTATGCACTTTCAATCGGTTAAACAGGAGAAGTATCGCAAAGATGCCTAGCGAAATACTTAAATATATCAATGAAACATCCGTGCTATAAAAAATGGCAATAACCAATATCGCTCCAAGGTCATCAATGACAGCAAGAGCGGTTAAAAAAATCTTAATTGCGGTGGGCACTCTGTTGCCCAGAAGCGATAATATACCCAGTGCAAAAGCAATATCTGTGGCCATAGGAACACCGGCCCCCGACTGTGTATAGGTTCCGTAATTAAAAAACAAATAAATTGAAGCAGGTACAAGCATACCACCTATTGCTGCCATAACAGGTAACATTGCATCACGAGGCTTCGCTAATTCGCCCTGATAAATTTCCCGCTCCAACTCTAAGCCAATCATGAGAAAAAATATGGCCATTAAGCCGTCATTAATCCAATGCTCGAACGACAAACCCAAAAAAGATTTCAACCAAAAATCGTGATAAGTCGAGCCAATTCCGCTATTAGCCAACAAGAGGGAAATTGCCGTGCAGGCAATAAGCACCAAACCCCCAGATTTTTCACTTTTAAAAAATTCTTTAAATAATTGCGTTGATAACATATCCATTCCAATTTACACACATTCAGACCTCAATTTGAATGAAGATATTACAAATAAAATAATATTCCAAACAATTCATCTATTTTGTAATATTGTAATCCTATCACTCAATCTCCAATGCACAACAGTTCACGCATAGATCAATTTGAACCTGCGCTTATTACAAACACTTCATTACGGCCTTTTCCCCTGCAGGTCATAGTCGTGCTCCTGATTCTTTTTTTCGGTATGGCATTCAATATGCCAAATAAGCTGCCTGCATTCGTTTTTTTGGTCATTATTCTAACGATGGCATTCTACAGAAAAGGATTAGAGGTAAAACTGAACAGCGCAACCTACCGGGATTTCCATCAATTTTATTTCTTTAAGATAGGGCAATGGAAAAGTTTGGGGGAATATGACTTTCTGCTCATTATGAGAAAGGCTGCCCCTAAACAGGCTATGATAAATATTGGATATGGCGTTTTGTATAATCAATATTGCTACGAGCTTAACCTCATCACAAAAGGAAACAGGGATGTATTATTGAAAACTACCGGTGAGTATGATGACCTAATAGCCTTTGCCGAAAGCATTGCAAGCCACTTTACCTTTCGCATTGCTGAAAGGACTGATGGCGCGTATTATTGGATATATACACCTGAAAACATGGGTTAAGCCTGTCGTGCGCGGGTTACCTGCAATTGCCAATCTTGTGAGATTTAACCAGAGTTACTATCTTTAATAACAAATCACCATCATGGACGCATTCGAACGCTTGTCAAATGGCTATAAAGTGGCCAGTCAAAGCTTAACTGTTATTCGCCAAAACAAACACCTGCTGATATTTCCCATTTTGTCTGCCGCTACGATGGCCTTCATTTTGAGCACGTTTGTATATTCTATATACGGCAATGATTATGAGGCTGCCTTTAGATTAATGGACAAACAAAATACATTTCGTTACGTGTTCCTTTTTGGCTACTATCTAGTTAGTTACTTCGTAGTGGTGTTTTTCAATATGGCTTTGGTGCACTGTGCACGTATCTACTTTCAGGGTGGCAAACCCACTGTGTCTGACGGATTACGTTTTAGTATCGATAAAATCGGCACCATATTGTCATGGGCCATTTTAGCAGCAACTTTTGGCCTTATTATCCGCATAATTCAGGATAATGTTGGCTTCTTAGGAAAAATTATTACCGGTCTGGTTGGTGTTGTTTGGAGCATAGCCACTTTCTTTATAGTGCCGGTTTTGGCATATGAAAATTTACGTCCTATGGATGCACTGCGCCGTTCCGGTCAGATTATGAAAGAAAAATGGGGTGAGAGCCTTGGAATGGGTTTCAATGTTTTAGGTATACTTTGCATAGGATTTGTATTGGTAGCACTTCCATTATTCCTACTGGGTTCCTTAATCAGTTTTCCGGTATCTATTATTTTAGGTATTATAGGCGTCATGTTTGTTTCTTCATTTATTACGTCACTGCAAAACATATTTATTAGCGCTATATACCTGAAAATAAATGACACTCAGGTTGAAGGATTCAATGACGAACTCATTGACAGCATGTTTTATCAGAAGAAAAAATGAGAGGCGCGGGAGGGTATTTCCGGTGAATAAACTGACGCATCTTAAATGGATTGTGCCTATACCTTACTGATGCCCGCATGTATGAATAAAATGCATGTATTCATTTACATGACAACTTAAAACATTTTATATACTGCCATTATGCGTCCACCATTCCCATTATTGGGCATTTGCTTAATAATACTCCTAACTTGTTTTGCATTGGTAACTGCTGCACAATCCTCCGAACCGGTGCAAATAAACTGGACGTTTACCAAAGGATCAAATATACAATATCAAGCAACTGGTTTCATGCTGAATGACATGCAACTACTCAATCAAACAAAAGATTCTGTTATTGCGAGCCAACCCAATAAGTTTGCATTACTTGTATACGGAGGCGTTTTAGCTGAATCAAGACGCAAGGTAAACATACATGTAGATAGCATCTTTATGAATCAATCCGAAAACTTACAAGATGCAACTTGGAGCGAGATGCCTTCCAGCCACTTGCAAAATATAGAATTTACTACCAGGAAAGGCGTAAACGTTCCTGAATATGATATCTTTGAATCAACGCTTTTTCCCGTCACTGACAAAATCCTACATGAGCAAGATACATTTTCGACTACCTTCACACAGGCGTTTCAGTTTTTTGTTAAGTCGCAAGAAATGATTGTTACGGCCACACTTACTTGTGATTCTATTCGTATGCTGAACGGTCAACAATTAGCTTACATTTCCTCACAGATCAAAGGAACCACATCTGTTGAGATTGACAATATGCAAACACCTGCGACGGGCATATATACAGGCAATGGATTCTATGTTTTCAACGCGACAACAGGCAAATATATCCAAGCCCATGTGCATCTATATACTCAACTAGATATGGAACAACCGGCGCTTGACCGTTTATTTTCCGAATCCGAACCACCGTCGCAACAAGAAAATTTGAGCCCATCCAATACTAAGTTCATGCGCATGGTTTCGCAAATGGAGATTGAAGTTATTGCAATAAACTAAGCTGGCATTAAGATAATAAAAACAAGGTGGCTGCCTCATCTGGTATTAACATTTGCATTTCAGGCTATCACGGAATCCTTTAAATAAATAAGCCGTTATTCAACGACCCTGTTGGGTAATTCAATAACGGCTTATCGGTATTAATTGAACTTACTTTACAACTATGAGTTGTTTAATCTGCGATTCATTCGCTCCCTGATAACGAACCATATAACATCCGGAAGGCAGGTTTTCAATATTAAATTCAACTGTGTTGCTGAATGTTAATTGAATTTCTGTTTCCATTACAACAACGCCAAGCTCATTGATAATTTGCACCCATCCACTTAAATCCTGGGCTTCTTCAATGCTGACTTTAACCTGTGTTGATGCCGGGTTCGGCGCTATACGTAAATTAAAGGCTGACGTATTGTCGAACTCACCTTCTTTTGCAATTGCTGTTTTTACTTTAAAGGTGAACGTGCATGGTGGACATTCTATGCCGTTACAAATCGGAACAATTGTTACAACATAAGTTCCGGATGTAGTTGGGGTAAAGTTTACCGGCATGGTTGTGCCGCTTGTATAGAAAGTTCCGTTTCGGGTTGCCGACCAGCTATAAGTTGTTAAACAATCTGCCGGGCCGGAACAAGTATATACACCTGAAATTATAATTGGGGTATTTGTTGACCAATTATATAAAGTACCACAAGGTTGATTTTTCAGGTTCTTGGTTCCTTTCTTCACAGTAATTGGTCCCCAGGTACCACATTCGCATAATGCCGCATCTTCTACAACAAATGTAATTGAACATACACCGCATTTTTCACCGTTACATATAGCGGAGAAATTAAGCGTATATGTTCCAGCCAATGTAGTTGTAAATGTTGGGTAACCAACGCCGTTTGTTGAATTTCCTAACGGATCAACTAATATCCATTTCACAGTTGCAGGACATACTGCCGGATCACCGGTGCACAAATAACCACCTGATACAGCAGAAATATTTGTGCCTATTGGAATAGATGTAAATGCATCACCACAGTTAGCCAATATGCCATAATCCAATGCACCAGGCACATCTACATTCATGCCGAATGTCTGCCATCCGCCTCCACAATCACACACTTCAGGCACATCAAAGGTAATGACACAGGTATCGCAGGCATTGCCACCACAAGAGCCGACAAATGTCAAGGTATATAAACCGCCAGAGGTAAAGGTTATGGATGGATATCCTGTTCCGGAAGCTGTAACCGGACCTGTTAATGTCCAGGTTAAGGTGCCGGTGCATGTGGAATCACCAATACAAGTATAACCACCTGCCACAAAGTTTACGGTTGTGCCCGGATCAATGATGGATATTCCTGCACCACATTCAACTAAAAAGGCAGCACCATCACTTGTTTCCATGGTAAAGAATTCCCAATTACCACAAGAACATGTGTCGCATTCCGGCAAGGTGATACAAATACTATCCATTTCATGACAACACCAGCCTGTTGCATCCGCGAGTGTAAGATCAAAACAGAAATCAGTTCCCGGAGGCCAGATTCCCGGATCGATAATAACACTTGATGTAATAGAATCACCAGGTATAACAGGTGAACCTAACAGGATTGGATTCGGAATAACGTTCAATACCGGATTGGTATTGGTAAACACGAGCATGGTTACATTTTGTGTACTATTATTGATAAATGTAAAATCATATTGATAAGTACCGTCACCTACACAGGATATTTCACCATGTATTTCCCCGCATGGATTAACCAATGGTGCATCGCAGTCGAAGTATAATGTGTCGGTGCACACAATGGTATCACCAACTGCCGTTGTGACAAACCAATTGACCAAAACAATTTGCGGACTCGGAGCTGCAGGTGTCAGGTTCAAACACAAATCAACCAGTCCGGAAGTGGTGCCCGTTGGAATATATCCGGCATTTGGTGTAAAGGTCATTTGCGATGCAGTACCCATTCCACTCCAGGTTCCTAAATAAGGCAAGCCCAATTGTGCTGATGCAATAGATGTTCCGGTAGAAATCGG
>JAKQVC010000076.1 GCA_029571985.1 Bacteroidota bacterium
GAAGACAAACTAAAACGATTAAATCAATCTCAATCCGCAAAACCAACGAGCAATAAAATCACACAATCAGACGCCATAGGGTTGACAATCGGTACACCGTCGTATACTTTATATACAGTAGAGGATATGAGATGGAACAACCAACCAAATACAAGGATAATATTGCAGTGACCGGCGAAATAACCGTAAAAATAAACGGGGTTGTTGTATTGCATAAACACAATCTCATAACCGATTTGGGCAAAAGGGCCATTGCCAAGGCCATTGCAGGTAAAGGCATGGAAACGCCTAAGTACTTGTGGATTTCCGATAACATTACCCCACCAGCTGCAAGCGATGAAGCTGATGATTTTGCCACGTTGGGTGTGGACGCATTTTGTGGTGTGACCATTGATAACATTAGATTTCAGCCTACTTATACCGAGATGACAGCAATGCTAGGAAAACCTGATGGAAATTTTACTTGGAAAAAATTAGGTATAGTTTCAAGAAATAATCTTTTACTTGCAGAAGTAGCGGTGAACTTTGCAGGGAAAACCAGCTCCGATTGTGCACAAGTCGAATGGAGGTGGACACTTTGAGTCTAAATAAAATGGGTTTACCACTGGCAGGTGACGGGGCAATAGCGGCGCATTTATCCGCACTGTCAAGAGAAATCATTTCCGGCACACCCGGTAAATGTCAAATACTTGACCAACAAAGTCCAGTCCTTGCAAGCGACGCCTATGATAGGGATTTTGTTGCATATACAACATTAGCAGGCCCTGCCGGTACCCATGCTATTATGGGGCCTAAAACCTATAATCCTTTGGGTGATTGGGACACTACCAAATATTTTTTGGCATTTTCAGAAATTTACGCAAGCAAACAGATTTTAACCAACACCACAGGATATATTTACAAATCACCTTGGCCCACTTGGGTTGAAGGCAGTGGTGATTATACCATGTATTTTTATGATAACGGAATAGCGATAACACCAGCTTCAATAGCCTATTACAAAGGTGAAGCAACATTGTCCGGCGCTCCGACTGGAACAGTATCCGCTACAGGGTATAATATGGACACCGCTGTAATGCGTTTGGGAGCCAATTATAAATCAGATTTTTTTGCATTGGAAAGTTCTGACAGCAATTTTATTACTTTACCCATTTATGACCCAACATTTGATAGTTGGGCAAGTACAACACA
>JAKQVC010000090.1 GCA_029571985.1 Bacteroidota bacterium
AATCGCTAAGGGCGGAAGCGTTTGCATCAATTGCTGCTTGCACATCTTCGGGTGCAGGTGTCCAATCAGTTGCTTTGTTGCCTTTTTCGAGTTTATATCTAAGCACATTAACTTGCATCAATGTTGCTGCAATATACTTGACATCTGCTCCAATCTCTATTTTAATAGTAGAGTTTTTTTGAGTAAACGTTGACGAAGTTTGAGTGAATAATAACCTTAAGGGATTTTTCTGCTCATCATAAGCGTACATCCTGCCTGTTCCTGATGGACTCGGCACATCCTCAAATAAAGTCAAGGTTATAGAATCGAAACCTGAAACATCAATAAAGCCCGTAGTAACATTATTTTTCGGCTCAGACCCCGGATGATATCCCGAAGGATATAGTCCAGTACCTGTTATATAACCTGTAATTAAATCTCTCTGAATTATTAAATTCCTACCCCCTACCTGTATAGCATCATCAAGGGCTGCTGCGGTGTCGGTAATTTGACCTATGGTAAGTGAGTTTGTGGCAATCCTGTTTATAAAAGCATCGTGGGCTATAAGATGCTCTGTATCAATTAAAGAATTACGTAGGTAGCCACCTTCCATAATTGTTTCACCCGCCAAAGCAGCACCAACCAACTTTTCGTAAGCGGAATCTCCACCAGCAGTGTCGGTATACCCTAAGCCCTTAGCAAAGTCATTAAGTGTAGACTCCCATTCATCTAAATCGTGTAAAACAGGGACACGAGTGCGCCATAATTCGGTAACACCGTCGAATAAAAAGAAATCAATATAAAGTGAATTGGAAACGGCAACTGCGGTGCTATAAGTCTGCATAGTGCCGTCAATGGAACGCTGATACTTTATGGTCTTATTGGCAGCAACAGGAGTGCCACCACCCTGTATTTTATATTGGGCACAAGAAACTGTAGAAGGAGTGGCTGTGCCATCCATAGAACGTATAACAGCATCTACGGAGGGGGTAAGATAATAATATACGGCATCAACACCATCTGATCCAGAATCTCCTTTAATTTTTATGGGAGTGCCCCAAGTGCCAGAAGATGCTGAAGATGCCACTTTTTGAGACATCCAAACATCAGAAGAAGTAGGAGC
>JAKQVC010000092.1 GCA_029571985.1 Bacteroidota bacterium
AACATACCGGTTACCGGCATTATCCATGTCTACCGAATACGCATCATCGGATTCCGCATTTGACTCAGATGCATCCGCCCAATTTTGGTTTTGAGCTGTCGCACCAACATGCATGGTCAACAGCGTTAAGAAACTGTAAATGATTTTCTTCATAATGATAATTTAGTGGTTAATGACCCGAAAGTAGTGTATGAAGGGGGCCTGAGTCAATACCAGAAATAGTTAAAAAGTAAATTCCGGATTTATTACAATTTATGTATAATGCCTATATTTAGGCGCTTTATATGCATAAAATACTAAATTCCGAGCAGGTAAAAGTGAGCTGGGGCGACCTCAGTGACCTCATTACCGCTATGACCCCATCAGAAAAGGGTTATTTCCGTAAATCCAGAGTGGGATTTACCGGTCAGGAAAGTGCCAGTATGCGCATTTTTGATGTGCTGGAGCGCGGCTGTAAACCGGAAACTGCCGCTATTCGAGAGGCAACTGATTTGCATGAAGAGAATATTTATAGCCTGCGAAGCTTTTTATACAAACATATCCTGCGCAGTTTGAAGTCGTTTCACCTGGAAAAAAGTAAGCAGTTCGCCCTGAGAGAAATATTGGATCACGCCGAAATATTGCTTGGAAAAGGTTTACATGAACAAAGTAAACGCTATGTGCAACAGGGTATTGAAAATAGCGACCCGCATGTGCTGCCGGCTTATCAGGTTTTATTTCGTATTCAACAGATTCAATTATTAAAATTTTTAGAGGAGGATGAAAAAATCACCGCTACCGAAGAAATCGTTGATGCAATTTCACATAGCGCCGATATCATCAAACACAGTTATATCGCTCGAAGAGGATTAACTAAAGCACTCTACTTTGTAAACCGACACTTTCCATTACGCGATGATACTATCAAACAACAGACGGCAGAGTTGCTGAACGAATTACTTGCGATTCCGGATGACCCTTCTCAAAATTATCTTATGCGGAATTCGCGCAATGCGGCCATTTCTTTACTATACCGCCTATTAGGCAACTGGGATGCAGCGATCACCTTTCAGGAAAAAACAATTCGAATTATTGAGCAGGTTGATGCGCAATTGCTCAATAGAAATATACCTGTAATAAATGCCTATTACAACTATGTTTCATTGCTGCTGAACAAAGGTGATGAAATCGGTTTTAATACGGCCATGACACAATTGGAGGCATCACCCGTAAGTGGAAAGGCGGAAATAAGATACAAAGAGGCCATCGTATTACAACTCAAACTCGATAAATGCATTTTTACGAAACAATTTTCTGAAGGCGCCGCTGTGGTTCAGGAAGCAGAACAGTTTCTGACTGAAGCTCACCCCATCCCGGGATTGCGACAGGATATGGTATACAGGTTGCTGGTTTATTACATTTTCACCAGAGATTTTGATACTGCATCAACCAAACTCCTCCAGTTATTACATGCCTATGAACCACATACATTGCGGTCGTTTCCTGTGCATTTACGGTTGCTGCAAATTTTAATTCACTTCGAACTCAAACATTATTTATTGTTGCCTTCACTCATCCGCAACACCTACCGCTTTATGATGCAGCAGGAATTATATTTTGAAGTAGAACGCGTCATCCTAAATTTCTTCAAAAGAATCCTCAGCAAATCAGATCAACAGGCGCTCTCTAAAGAATTTGCCCACCTCCTACAACAATTCAACCAAATTGAAAATGATTACAACGAACGCCTGGCCATGCATACTTTTTTTGATTATAAGTATTGGGTAGAGAGAGTGCGTGGATGAGTGGGAAATACAGGAGCCGGGAAGACTGTAAGACTGGAAGTCGGTGGTCTGGGTTGAATCGGACTCACGTTCCGCATTTTTGCATTTCACTCTCACACTTTCACACACAAATCCGCCGTACGGCGGACCTCACTTACACATTTGCATTCACGTCGACACGTCGACACCTCGGCACGTCGACACGTTTGCATTCCATTGGCTAATCGGCTAATTGGCTAATCGGCTAATCCTTCTCAAACGCGCTGACAATATGTCCACCACCAATCACATCATTGCCTTCGTAGAATACTGCGCTTTGACCGGGGGTGATGGCGCTTACGTGGGTGGCAAATTCGATGCGCAGTAAATCGCCGGGCTCTTCGAACAGGGTGCTTTCTGCGCCGGCGTTTTTGTAGCGGATTTTGGTGGTTGCCGGCATTTGACCATCAATTTTATCGTATTTCAACATGTTGAGATGATGCACAAACATGCCGTTTTTATTCAGCTCTTCTTCTTTGCCTAATACCACCACATTTTCGTGCGGAATAATTTCCGTGACAAAATAAGGCTCTCCAAGTGCAATGCCTAAGCCTTTGCGTTGACCAATCGTATAAAATGGATAACCTTGATGGCTGCCTAATACTTTCCCTTCCTTATCTACAAACTTCCCGCCTTTTACTTTTTCCTCTAGGCCTTCTACCCTTCTCTTCAAAAATCCGCGATAATCATTGTCGGGTACGAAACATATTTCATAACTCTCTGCCTTGTTCGCTAACTCATGGTAGCCCATCTGACGAGCCATGTCGCGAATTTCTGATTTATGCAGATGACCCAGCGGAAATTGTGTTCTGCTTAAACATGCCTGACTTAAACCCCACAACACATAACTCTGATCCTTGTGTTCATCTTTTCCCTTACTGATATAATATCTGCCGTTATCATGCTGATGCACTTCTGCATAATGTCCGGTTGCGATTGAGGCGCAATCCAGTTGATCGGCACGTTTGAGCAAGGATTCCCATTTGATATGCGTATTACACAACACACATGGATTGGGTGTGCGACCGGCTAAATATTCATCCACAAAATTATCAATGACATAATCGCCAAATTCTTCACGTATATCTACAATAAAATGATGAAAACCCTTATCAACGGCTACCATGCGGGCATCATTGATGGAGTCGAGACTGCAACAGCCTGTTTCCTTTTTACTGCCGCCGCTAGACGCATAATCCCATGTTTTCATGGTAATACCCACTACCTCATAGCCCAGTTCATGCAATAAAATTGCCGTAACTGTGCTGTCGATACCGCCCGACATGGCCACTAATATTTTTCCGTGCTTCGACATACGCCTTCCGCAAAGTTACGTCAGGCCGCAGGAAAAAGTTCA
>JAKQVC010000100.1 GCA_029571985.1 Bacteroidota bacterium
AATGCATACACCCGGACACACTCCGGAAAGTATCAGCTTCTTGTTAACGGATCATCCTGCCAGCAATGAGCCCGTGATGTTATTTACCGGTGACTTTGTATTTGTAGGTGATGTAGGCCGTCCGGATTTATTGGAGAAAGCTGCTGGTTTTGCAGGTACGAAAGAAGCCGGGGCTAAGGAAATGTATAAGTCTATTAATAAGTTCAATGCACTTGCTGATTACATACAGGTATGGCCTGGCCACGGAGCTGGATCTGCTTGTGGAAAGGCATTGGGTGCAGTGCCCAGCACAACAGTTGGCTATGAAAAAGTACGTAACTGGGCGTTTCAATATCCCAAGGATGAAAATGGTTTCGTGAAATATTTGTTGGAAGATCAGCCTGAGCCACCCAAGTATTTTGCAATGATGAAGAAACTTAATAAAGTGGATCGGCCTTTACTCACGGAAGTTCCAAAGGTGAAGAAATTGACTAAGGAAGAGTTTAAAGCTGCGATGGATAAAGGTATCAAGTTGATTGATGCCAGACCGAAGGCTGAATTCGCGGCCGGGTTTATTCCGGGCAGTCTCAATATTCAAGGCAACAATGCCTTTGCAACCTGGGCGGGTTGGTTAGTGAAGTATGACGAACCCTTCATGCTGATTGCAAACGAATCGCAATTGGATGACCTTACCCGTAAACTGATGCGTATCGGGTTAGACAATATTTATGGATACGTGCAAACTGTTAATGTATGGACCGAACTTGGCAATAAACTGGAAACTGCTAAAGTAATTTCCATCGATGAATTTGACACGCTAGCTAAAAACAATGGTATTCAGATTGTTGACTTGCGTGGCGAATCAGAGTATAAGGCAGGTCATATCGCAAAAGCAGACAATGTATTTGTAGGAACACTACAGGAAAATCTGAACAAAATCAGCAAGGATAAAACTACTGTTGTTTATTGTCAGTCGGGTGACCGTACAGCGATTGGTTATTCTTTGCTTGCGAAAAATGGTTTTAAAAATATTCTGAATTATTCAGGTGGGATGAGCGAGTGGGCCAATAAAGGCAAGCCCGTGGTGTCAGAGAATTAATTCCAAATGAATTTTACTTTTATAAATACAGGCAGAACCAACTGCCTGTTTTCTTTCTCATATAATAAATGATTGCTTGATGAAGATACTTGGCGATTGGAAATTCTTATTACTGGCATGTCTTACGTTGGGGTTGGCTCCCTTTTTTCCGGAACCGCACATACTGGGAAAGATTCGGTGGATCGCAGGGGGTGCTGTTGGTATGCAGCCTCTTGATTGGTTCGATACAATATTTCATGGCACTCCGTGGTTGTTGATGATTGGATTTTTAATTGGCAAGGCAACACAGTTTCGTAAACAGGTAAAAAATTGATTATGACATTGGATTCAATCAAAAGCACGCTCTTCACCAACT
>JAKQVC010000103.1 GCA_029571985.1 Bacteroidota bacterium
TATGCAATTGCCGCTCCGTGTCGCGACAATTGAGTAACTAAAGAGGCGGTTTTGTGGCTGGCGCCACGGCCCTCCCCGGCTCCTGCCGGGGTCCCCCTGCTGGTGTCACGGTTTTTGCCAACGCGACAATAAACAAAACAACAACATATCACTACATCGCACCACGAGTGCAAAAACACGCGCCACCACGACTCTGCGCCAACATGCACATACCGCCGAACGTTGTGCACAATACTAAGACAATGAAGAATATAATCCCTGTTCTAATTTTAATATCATTACCTTATCAGGTAATGGGCCAAGGTCAATTATTAAACAAATGCATTAACCGCGGTGCATTGATTCCTCAAATAAAGAGATATGAAAGCGATTTATATCCCAAGTTGCTAGACCATTTTAATGAATACCCACTTGTTAGATATGTTGTATTACCAGCTTTCGATCCAGAGTATGCTTTTCAAATTGAAGAACTAGATTCTAACTCTCTTATAATCAAGGCAAATTACTTTCTTACAAGCTTTTGGGACTCACATCGCAGAGATACTGTGTTTCCGATCCACGCTTCAAAGCAAGTTGATTTTAAGACTGGGATTCTATTGTCAGAACTAATCCAAAAGGAGCTTTACGATGTAGATCAACGACATTATACTGGTGGGGTTCAGGATGGTATTGATTACTTCTTCTATGTTTACGATAAATCCAAAGGTATTATCTGCGGTGAAATTAGTTCTCCAGCAATAAGCACACGATTGTTCGATTTGATATCCATATGTGATCAAATTATGTCGTACGTCATGTATGAAGATGCTGACTCCTGCAATTTTAAAGATGCTATCTCAAATTTTATTACAAAGTATGAATAACGTACTGTGCACAACAGGTCGGTATATGCAATTGGCTTCTGCACCGCGAGAATCTTCTGGTCAAAATGAAAAACCGTTAACGGCGGTGCAGGCCGCCCCGGCTCCCGCCGGGGACTCCCTCCTGGTGTCACGGTTTTTGCCAACGCGAGAATAAACAAAACAACATCATAACCCTGCATC
>JAKQVC010000137.1 GCA_029571985.1 Bacteroidota bacterium
AACATGTCGCTTATGGAATCAGTGGCTACCATCTGGTTGAACATATTATCTTCAACGAGTAAAATGCGCAATGGCGTATCTGCGGATAAAGTTGACAGTGCTGCAGCGCCCGATGCATTTTCCTGACCTGCGGATATGCCTTTAGCCACAGGGTAGGGGATGGTTGCCGTAAACACGGAACCTTTGCCTATGGTGCTGGTTACTGATAAACTACCGCCTGCTAATTCAGCGAGACGTTTGCTGATACTCAGACCTAATCCGGTACCGCCAAATTTTCTGGTGGTGGCTACATCTGCCTGTGAAAAACTGTCGAAAATTGTGTTGAGTTTATCAGCTTCAATACCAATGCCGGTATCTTCCACATCAAACGCCAGTACGGTGGTCTCTGCTGTATTTTCCTTAACCCGACAGTGTACATGCACATGACCTGTATCGGTAAATTTGATAGCATTACTTGTCAGGTTAATTAAAATTTGATTGAGCCGCACCTGATCGCCAATGATATATTCAGGCACATCTTCATCGATAAATACGGCAAAATCTAATTTCTTTTCATCTGATTTAAAGCGCATGATTTCACCCATATTGTGGAGGGTGGAACGCACCTGGAAAGGAATTTTTTCCAATTCCATTTTACCCGCCTGAATTTTAGAGAGGTCAAGAATGTCGTTAATAATCACTAACAAATTATCTGACGACTGCCGGATAGCTTTTAAGTATTTTAATTGTTCGCTGCGAGGTTCTTTTTCCAGTAACAGGCGTGTCATACCCATGATGGCATTCATTGGTGTGCGAATTTCGTGGCTCATATTCGCCAGAAATTCTTCTTTTGCTTTTTCAGAACGTTCAGCGCGAATGGCGGATTGCTCAGCCATTTCTTTTTGTTGTTCTAATTCGGCTGTGCGTTCAGTAACGGTATTTTCTAACAGTGCCGCACGCCTCACCAACTGGCGATTGCGCAACCAAAATAAAATACCCACGATGCTGACACCTGCTATGCCGGCACTGATTAAAAACCATAATGTTGCCCAAAAAGGTTTTTCTATTTTAAATGCATACGTTACCGGTGTGCTCCATACACCATCAGCATTTTGTGCACGTACATGAAAAGTATAATTACCCGGTTTGATATTTGAGTAGGTCATGTAGGTATTGGTACCAATATCCTGCCAGGTATCATCAAACCCATCTAGCCTAACCTGATAAGTAACTTTCTCATGTTTGGAAAAGAATATCGCGCTAAAATCAAATGTAAGGTGATTTTGATCGTAAGGGAGATTTAATCCTGCAGGTAAATTATACCAACCGGAAAGTGAATCGCTGTATAAGGACCAGTCAGGTGTTTCATAAAACAAACGGATATTCCGTAACTCTATAACGGGTTGTGCGGAAGCAACAATATCTTCTTCAGGATTATATCTGAATAATCCGTTTACAGTTCCGAACCACATTTTACCCTGTGCATCACACCAGATGGCGTTGCGATTATTGCGAATACCACTGAATCCGTCATAGGCATCAAAATGCACCGTGCTGATAGAGCTATCGGCATTAAATATCAGATGATCAACACCATCATTCAGGCCCACCCATAAATCGCCTTTAGCATCAAATGCGAGGCTGTTTACGTTGTTGCTGGTCAGTACGTCATTATCGGTGTAAAAACTAAATCCTTCTCCATTAAAACTACAAACACCTTCATCCGGACTTCCAAACCACATATTGCCTTTGGTATCTTCTGCAATTGAGCCGATGTTATCAGAAATTAATCCGTTATCGAAGTAAGTGTATCTGGTAAATACGCTGCCATCATATCGCATAATACCTGCATTGTCGGTTGCTATCCACATCCTGTTCTTTGAATCCCGGTATAAGCAGGAGATGGCATTTGTGGGCAGCAGATTATCGGCATGGGCATGTGCCAGTACGGTATCTTTCCAAATAATAATTCCGCTCCTGTCAGTGGCTAACCATAAGTTACCGGAAATGTCGACAGCCAGGTCGGTTATTTGTGCGTAGT
>JAKQVC010000159.1 GCA_029571985.1 Bacteroidota bacterium
GAGAAATGCGGGAAGTTTCTCAATCCAAAACACGCTATAGCTGTGAGAATCACACCCGATCATTGGGAGCATTATCATTACGATTGCTTCCCAATTAAATACAAATTGTAATAGATAATTAAAAAATCAGCCCTCCAGCAAATATAAAACTGGAGGGCTTTTTCGTTCACGGTGGAGGGGAATCGTCTAAAGGAGGAATAGAGGATGTTGCCCGTGAACTATTTTATAATACATAAATATATAACCAAAAACGCAACATTTCCAGCCAAGATATCGACAAAGCTATCCAGCCCACGCTCTTTCACGAGTGTCCAGAACGGCTTTCCACTGCGTGACCATTGCCGATACTCCACATATACCGTAATCATAAATGCAGCGACATTAGGAAAGTATCCCAATCCCTGCGCCTTGCCGAGAAACGCAAACGCCCATGCGAGTATGCCAAGAACCAGCATCCATCCAAAGTGTTTATGAACGTTAGTCAATTTCATTTGTTTCTCCCCAAAAATCCTGTGCCAATTCGTTGACAACTTGATTCCTATATTTGGTTGGCAATAACAAAATTTCATCATCTTCAATTCGCATTGCAATGCAATTGGTGCCAACAATCGGATATGAATATGTCCCGTCGATGATTTTACGTCTGGAATTGATTTCAGAAATCAACATTTCGTATTCCTCAATTGTGTCAAATATGATGTATTTCATTATGCTATCCCGTAATAAATTTCCGCCCATTTTGTGAGCTCTGTAATTTCTTCGGCAGACATTGTTCCAGCCACAAATATAACTGATTTTAATGACGCAGTGAGATAATATCCATAACGGTTTTTGCCGAGATACATTAAACTCGAGGGAATGTCATTACTGCCCGCACTGCCAGTCTTGGTTATTGTTGTGCCGTCCGATTTTAGTTTATATGCCATCAGAGTGCTTGTTCCACCATCTACATAATTCCATAACAGCATTTTATAGTTTGCTGCGAATAAGGCTTGTGATATAGGTTGACCAAGTACACTCCCGAAATACATCATTTGAGAAGTATCGTTCAGGTAAAATTGTGTTTTCGATGCCTCGTAAAAGTCTAAAACAGGTGCATTAGTGCCAGTTAGCGCAGGTCGTTTCATAATGACAATCACAGTCAGCTTCGGCATTTCTCCAAGCCCGTGGCTTTCCATCTGCATCCACTGTCCAGTAGTGTGTAGGCAATTCAATGATTTGCTGGATGCATCATAAG
>JAKQVC010000167.1 GCA_029571985.1 Bacteroidota bacterium
TTGAAGGCTCCCCTTATTTAGTTGCATTTAAAATTAGAGATAATTCTTGATATTCATTGTAATCGTCATCAAGATCTTGTTGGAATGTGGGAAAGTCCTGCGCTGAAATTTGCGGGCGGTGGACTTTTCCATATTTCAACAAGAAGTCTCGAGGGCTCAGGTAATTGAGCGCGGCATGCGGGCGCTCATTGTTGTAAAACCAAATCCATTTATTGGATTCCTTTTGCGCATCGTTCATCTCGATAAACATCCAGCGATCTAATACGTCCTCTCGAAAAGTTCGATTAAATCTTTCGATATATCCATTTTGTGATGGTTTGCCTGGTTGTATGAATGTTAATGCTATATTGCGATTGTCGGCGGCACACCAGTCTTGTAATGCTTGTGCGATGAACTCAGGTCCATTATCTACCCTTATGCTTTCCGGTTTGCCACGCCATTGAATGATTTGTTCCAATTCTGCTATTACTCGTTGGCTGGTTATACTTTTTGCTATGGTTATATTCAATGCTTCTCGATTATAATCGTCTATTACATTAAATGCCCTGAAAGGCTGATATTGAAATAAGCTGTCGCGCATAAAATCCATGCTCCACTGTTGGTTGGGGCTTAATGGCTGTAGTAAGGGTTTCTTAATGCGCTTGATTGCCCGCTTTCGGCTCCTGCGTTTCTTGCTCAAGCCAGATGCCTTATAAATGCGATATACACGCTTATGATTCTCACTTCTGCCCATATTGCGCAACTTATGATACATCATCCAAAAACCCCACGTGGGGTACTTTTCTGACAAATTGCACAGCATTTCTTGTACTACGGCATCATCTTGTTTTTTTACCGATTTATATCGGTATACAGAGGCTGATATTTGCAATGTTCTTAATGCCTGCCGCTGTGATATGCCATGCATGCTAACTGCATAATCAACGAGCTCACGCTTTTCGGCAGGCGTTACAGCTTTTTTTCAATAACATCCTTTAAAACAGTGTTTTGCAAGGTCAGCTCGGCTACAATGCGCTTATATTGACTTAACTCAGCCTCCATCTCCTTCATGCGCTTAAGCTCTGATACTTGCATGCCTGAATACTTCTTCTGCCATTGGTAAAACGTGGGCTGGCTGATACCGTGTTCGCGACAAATGTCAGCTACTTTCATGCCCTGCTCCTGTTGCGCCAGAATTGCAACAATCTGGCTCTCCGTAAATTTTGACTTTTTCATTTTGGTTCCCGAATTTAGTAGTTTTAATTGATACTGTTTCCGGGGGAGCCTTCAT
>JAKQVC010000168.1 GCA_029571985.1 Bacteroidota bacterium
TTGAAGGAATCTTAATTGCTCTTCTAACCCTATTGCCTTGTGCTATAATAATAGGTTGGAAAGAACCAAAATCACTAATACCGATTCTGGTCATGACTATATTATTGGGTGGATTACTTGGTTTGATAATACCAATAATCGCCAATTAGAAATATCAAAATAGCACGACTGCATAACAGGTCGGTATATGTCATTGGCGCGGCTGGTTTTTGCGCGCTAATCTACCAGATCAGCACACCAAAACCAGTTGGTGCTTTATCGGCCCGGCTTTGCGGCTGAAGCCGCCGTGCAAAAACCAGCCGGCCGGCCCCGCTCCCGCGGGGCACTCCCACTGGTGTCACGGTTTTTGCCAACGCGAGAATAAAGTAATAACATCATAATCCTGTATCGCACCACGAGTGCAAAAACACGCGCCACCGCGACTCTGCGCCAACAACACATACCGCCGAACGTTAGGTGCAATATTGGGTAGAAACGATAATACTTCAATGAAAAAGAATACTTACAAACAATTCACTTTCTATGAATTTACCAGCGATTCAAATTATAAAAAGATCTTCACAGACTCTAAAAACTGGAGGACCTATTATTCGTTTGGTGATACAAACTTGATATTGTTTTTCCCATTCAGTGAATATCATGGAGGTGGACAACCATACATAATCGAGATTGGAAAGATTGAATTCGAAACCTGGATTAATCAAAACATGGATTTTGAAAATGAAATTAGAATCATGTTAGAGAATTAATACTGCACCTAACAGGTCGGTATATGCAATTGGCTTCTGCACCGCGAGAATCTTCAGGTCAAAATGAAAGAACTTCAATGGCGGTGCAGGCCGCCCCGGCTCCCGCCGGGGACTCCCTCTGGTGTCACGGTTTTTGCCGACGCGAGAATAAACAAATAACATCATAATCCTGCATCGCATCACGAGTGCAAAAACACGCGCCACCGCGACTCTGCGCCAACTGCACATACCGCCGAACGTTAGGCCCAAGTTAGAGTATTATGAAATTAAAACAGAAAGTCATGAAGAAACTACTCATCGTTGCATTGTTACCATGGTTATTTGCTTGTA
>JAKQVC010000208.1 GCA_029571985.1 Bacteroidota bacterium
GGGCTGTTTGTTGTCTCGTGTGATTATTCCCGTGATATTGGTTTCGAGGAATTCGCTTTTAACATACAGGATGGCCTCCCGGTTGCAATAGAAATGCCGGAGAAGGGGCAAGCCAAGGGGCGCACCCCGCAGAGCATCAAAAATGAGGATCATATAGCAGTACTCAATCAGATTTTCAGTAAGGGTAAAAAAATAAGCGGTTCCGATTTACTCGAAGCAATCGGGTATCATTTCACAGTGGGGAAAATTCGCAGCCGTGATTTTCTATATCACTACATACTTCAGGGATGGCTAGAAAAAGAACGTGAGGGGAAAAGTGTAAATTATGAATACAAGCGAGCAATTTTCTAAACTGACAAATAACGTTGGATACCCCCGTATATATACGGGGTATCTATCTATCAAACGTTATAAGGGGGTATCTATCAAAGCTTATCCAAGCTTATCAAACGTTCATAAAGCATTTGATTATCAGATACATAATTTTCAAATGCGGCTATCAAACGTTAGGGCAAAATGGGTGATTCATCTCAAAATGGTGCTATCAAAGCTTATCAAACGTTCATAAAGCGATGAAAGACAGTATTTTAAATATAAATGTTTCATGCTTCGCACACTGTAAGGCAACCACTCCTTCGGATGTAAATTTGCTTGTATGGCTGACCTCCAATAAGCACCGGGATAAGGTTGAACAAATCCGAAAACTTCAGGACGAAGGTTTACAAAAGGATATTAAAAAGACGCTGCCAGCGATCACACCATCGGGGTGTTTTTCGTACCGGGATACGGAGCATCTTATTGAACATACTGGATTCATCACATTTGACATTGACGCTGACTATAATCCTCATATTTCCGATTTCGCAAAGGTGCGGGATCAGATATCGCATATCAGAAATGTTGCTTACTGCGGTTTGTCTGTTCGTGGCCGGGGGTGCTGGGGGTTGGTCCCGATACCTAAGAGTACTCCAAAAGAACATAAACAGCGTTTTGATGCTCTCACAAAGGATTTTGCAGCGTTTGGTCTGATATTAGACCCTGCGTGTAGTGATGTGTGCCGTCTCCGCATTTACTCATGGGACCCGGACGCATATTTCAACCACAGCGCAGAGATTTACACCAAGGCATTTAGGCATGAAGCCCCCCGTCTGCCCCGGCCCCCTGCTGGTGACACCCGTGATAAGGTTGAGGCTGTCATTGCGCAGATCAAAGAGAGAGCTATTGACATTACCGCCAGTTATAAAAGCGAATGGTTTGGCCTTGCTGCTGCACTTGCCAATGAATTTGGTGAAGGAGGGAGGGGATACTTTCAAGCTCTGAGC
>JAKQVC010000209.1 GCA_029571985.1 Bacteroidota bacterium
TATCTTGAAATTTTGATTTTGGATTTATTTTGACATTTGTCATTTGGATTTTGACATTAACTTTTTGTGTTTTCATTCTATCCGACCCAAATTCGCCGTCAAGTCCATGCATTTTCCCCACCAAAACACCGCGCCAAATTATAAAATAAAAAGGAGGAGTCGCTAAAAAAATCAGCGAACTCCTCATCCATCTACCGACGCGGATATTGCGTCGGGATATCCGTGCCGGACAGCTGTTTTTCCCGAACAACAGTTTCGGGAAAAACAGCAAGAACAAGTAGCAACATATCAGAGCGATGAAAAGCCTGATGCATTGTTCCCCAAAAATTCACTCTCTCACCTCCTTTTAATCACTCCCTCCTTAGGAGCGCTATGGTGCCATTATACAATAAATATCAAAAAAATCAACTCTCTGTATGTATGCAATTTTCAGAGGGTCTAACCCTCTGAAAACCCTCCGCAAAACTACCACACCGGCTTGGGATCGCTCACCCCGCCCTCCTCGCAGCTGTAGAGGATAATATCTCCACCTTCGCCCGACCAGAGCCAATAGCGGCCGACGGGAAGATCAAGAATACCGTAATCCGTATTGTTAAATTCGAGCCTCTTTAATACATTGGTTGTTATGCCAGTTATTGCATCATATATTGGAGGAGTTGCAGCGTAGCCAACAAAGATTTCCGCCGAACTAAACGGAGGTATCCATCCTCCTCCTGAAAATATGCGTGGCTTTACATATATTGTTCCGCCTGCAGTTGTAAATTCGGCAGTTTTTCCATTTAGGAATGATGGCGATCCTAACTCCACCGAACTCGCCGGTTCACAGGGCAAAGTTTTCACCCCGTTTTTGTCCAACAATTTCTGGTTTTGCGATTTTTGATAATCAACATAAGCGCTCAATCCAGCGAAAAATATCGTCGGCAGGACTTTAATCATAAAGAAGGCGACAATTATAATTGAAACAATAATAATTGATATCCTCTTGATTTTGTTTCGTTTAGTTGTATCCATAATTATTTTATTAATAGCTCCAGCTCAGTTTGCCATTGCTGGTATTAAACTTGAGCAGTTTTAACCCGGAATGGGTTTTCAGATTGAATTTTTTGTTTTTGTATTCCGCGATCCTGGTTTTGTTGTTGGCATATATCGCCACAACGAATGAACCTTCGTTTAGTCTGGCTTGCTGAAGCAGGAATTTCAGAGTATTGCTTTGGGGAAGATTGGCGGGAACCGGAGGCAAGGATTGCAATCCTCCCAGGATTGCCGGGATCTTGGGGGTATATCCGTAGAACCAGGCAAAGCCAATCCGGTTTGAGGACAGATTGACGGTGGTGTCGTTGTGGGAAATACTTTTTAATTGGGCGCGCAATGATTGTTTGCGATTTTTTTCATTGAAAACAAGCTTGGTGGTGTTCCCCGCCTGATCGGTGGCGGTAACCACGCCGTTTTGGTCGGTGATGGCGATATTGTCCGGGCCGGAGATATCATCCGTGGCGGTAAATACCAAATCCTTCTTGGTTTGGTCAAAGCCGAATGTTAATTCCGGCGGGATGTTGTCTATGATAATACTCAAAGTTTTTTCAACTTCTTTGTTGCCTGCGTTATCCTGGGAAAAGTAAGTCAAAGTATGAGCACCTTCCGCGGTAAATGCAATATCGGTTGCGGCGCCGGCGACAGCAACAATATCATTATCATCAATCTTGTAAAAGATGGAAAGAATCCCCGAAGGATCAATTCCCTCTTGGGCGGTATCGGAGGCTACCAGATTTACGGTTACATTACCGCGGTAATAATTCTGTTGCCCCATAGTGCCGCTGGTTGTTGCCTTTGTTGTTGGCGCAATATTATCGGCGATTACATCTACAGTCTGAGTTACTTCTTGTCCGGTAGTTTGGCTTTTGGCAATGATATTGATTTCTTCTTGGTTAAATACCGGAATTTCAACAAAGATGCCGCCGGCTTCATCGGGAGTTTTGGTGGCAAAGACGCGGTCATTGTAAATAATATCCACTTGTTCAGAATCAGTCCCATCGTTAGGAGTAAAACCGGTCAGATACATACCATAGTCACTGTTGCCAGCGGGATTACCCGGATAATTAACGCGCAATTGTTGCACAATTCCAGCCCCATTAGCAGCTTGGCCATCGGCGACGATAGTGTGAACGCCGGGGCCAATATCGGGCAGGGTTATCTGAGCGTTGATAGTGCCCTCGGCATCAGCGATAAAAGTTCCCAAATTTATTGGCATTGAGTGCACCCAAAATATCGTTGAAGAGAACGGGCCAAAACCTCGGAGAACCAGGTCAATTTTTTCTCCGGGTATAATATTTATCGGCACCACGGTGATAGGACTATCGTTGACAGTACCGGCAGTGATAACACCGCTGGCAACCGGGCAAGCAATATTGGGATTTGCCCCATTATGGGCGGCTAAAATATTACAGGCAGTAAGGGCATGCCCTTGGGCATTGGGATGGAATAAGCCAAAAGAGCGATCATAGCGAATTGATACATCTTCGCCGGAATCTGGTGATTTAGTTAAATTGGCATAAATTAACTTTCCCCCGTTTTCATTATCACCATTGATATAATCTATCAACTCATTCCCCTTATCTATGAGTTGAGACCATTTTCCATCTTCATC
>JAKQVC010000219.1 GCA_029571985.1 Bacteroidota bacterium
GAAAAACCTGACATTTTCAATAATGTATATGATAAGGAGGCCTTTTATTTTAAGCTTGATCCCTTCACGTTGGAAAGTAGTGACTCGCTGGATTATCGAAAAGTAGAATTTGAGGGCACGATGATTTCGGCCGGTATATTCCCCGATTTCAGAGAAGCATTAAAGCTACAGGAAGACAGGTCGCTGGGTTTTAAAACGATTACACCGGCAGGTGGATTTCCAACCTATGGTAAAATGGGAAATTATCAAGGTAACTTGTATTTAAGTAATCAGGGTTTCCGCGGATCGGGCACGATTAATTTCATGGCTTCAAAATCTGAATCAAAAGATATTATTTTCTTCCCTGATTCAACACTGGCAAAAGTGGATGATTTTGTTGTCGCTAAAACTGAAAGCGGTGTGCAATTTCCTGCAGCTACCAACAAAGGGGTTACCACACGCTGGTTACCATATGAAGATAAAATGATTGTACAGCAAGGTGCCACACCATTCGACATGTTTGAAAGTCAAGCTACCTTACAAGGAACCGCCATTGTTACCACAAAAGGTTTACAAGGTGATGGCACCATGTTTTGGGGTGAAGTAAAATTGAAATCCAATCAATTCAGATATCTGGCCAATAATGCTAAGAGCGACACCGCATCTGTTACCATTGGACAGGTAACACCAGATTTAGTAGCCCTGAAACTGGATAATGTAAATATGGATGTGGATTTTAAAAAACGCATCGGCCACTTCAAGGCAAATTCAGATACCATCATGACGGAATTACCTTATAACGAATATAAAACCGACATGACTGAATTCGACTGGATTATGGATGAACGAGTGGTGAATTTTAAATCTGAAAAAGAATTTTCCAATTTCTATAGCACAAACGGTTCACAGGACAGTCTCGTATTCCAGGCCAAAGCCGGTAAATTCGATTTAAACACCTATTTGCTGAAAGCGGAAGGTGTCCCGATGATTAAAATTGCCGATGTGCATGTAATTCCGGATAGTGGTAAAGTGCAAATTGAAAAAGGTGCCAAGATGGGTACTTTGTACTATGCCAAAATTAAAGGGGATACCATCGGCTTCGACCACGAACTCACAGATTGTGTGGTAAATATTAATGGTCGTTTATCGATGAGCGGAAAAGGCAATTACAGCTATACCACGCCACAAGGTTTAAAAGAAAACATTCCGATAGAGGAGCTTTCCGTATTTAAATTAACGGATACTATCATGGAAGAATCCAGATTCCATATGCTGGCGAAAGGGTATGTGCAGGATTCGGCAAATTTCCTGCTTGAAAACAAAGTGCATTTTAAAGGGCCGGTTGAATTATACAGTCACGAAAAACTCTTGCGATATCGTGGCTATGTAAAATTAGAAGTATTGGATACAGCCAATATCAGAACCAGCTGGTTCAGGATTGACTCACGCATTGACCCCAAAAATCCGGTATTCGGATTAAATGATGCGGTTACTGAACGCGACGACTCCGTTTATGCAGGTATTTTCCGCTTTAATGATACGGCAGCTTTATATACCAATATCATGGGTAAAAAGGCCAGTATCGCCGATTATATGATTTTCTCTGCAAGAGGAAAGGGTTACTATAATGAAACAGATCAAACATTCTATTTCGGCAACCTCGAAAAATTAGATAACCCAGGTGAACCCGGTTCCATCATGAAATATAATGATAAAACAGGGGCATTATTTTGCGAAGGTCGTCTGCGCATGGGACTTAAAACAGATATGTGCGATACGAGAGCTTATGGCACCATCATCAAGCGACCAAACAGTAATAATTACCGAATGGAATCTACGGTTACCCTATCCGTACCGTTGCCATCTGACTTGATGAATAAATTAGCCGAGATGCTGTACACCTCCAACACCGATGGTGGAGCCGCACCGGTAGATTATAATGTGGAAACATTACTGAATTCTGCTTTTGTTGATTTATTCGATGAGAAAGATTACAACAGAATTATGACGGATATTACTTCCAAAGGTTATGCCGAACGCCCGAAAGACAGTCCGGTATCCATCTTTGTTTCCGGTCTTAAACTCGTTTGGGATCCAGCCACCAGAAGTTTCCACAGCACCAATCCGGATGCGAAACTGATTTGGTTTGGCGATAAAAGTATAAATGAAGGAATTAAATGTTACGCAGAATTTGGTAAGCGCAGCGGTGGAGATTATTTCACCCTATATTTCCTGACACCAAGTGAAGACTTTGTATATGTGCATTATCGACGCAACCAATTAAAACTCTACACTTCCCGCGATGACCTGAATAGTGAAATTTTTAGTTACGACAACAATAAACGTGTAATTGAAACAGAAAAAGGAAATATGGTATTTAGCCTAGAAGGCAAAAATGCCGTAAACCAATTTGTGCAGGATATGCAATACTATGAAAGCCTGAAAGAAAATAAATGATGATGGTGAGTGGTGAGGAGTGAGTGGTGAGGGGTGAGTGGTGAGTTGTGAGTTGTGAGTTGTGAGTTGTGAGTTGTGAGTTGTGAGT
>JAKQVC010000269.1 GCA_029571985.1 Bacteroidota bacterium
CTTGCCGCTCCGACGAAGGAGGTGTGGGGAGAGCTTGCCGCACCGAGGAACGAGGGGTGGGGAGGGGTGAGGCAAGGAGAAGGCGGAATAAATACACAAATGCTAGTGTGCAAGTGATTACCGCCGTGCGGCGGATTTGTGTGTGCAGGTGTGCAAATGAATGGTTACACCTGATTCAACAGGTACTTCTTATTAAATAGAAAAATGTATCGCCCTCTTTGCGACGTCAGGAGTCTTGCCGCTCCGACGAAGGAGGTGTGGGGAGAGCTTGCCGCACCGAGGAACGAGGGGTGGGGAGGGGTGAGGCAAGGGAAAATGCAAGTGTGCGGACGTGCGGATGTGCGGAAGTGCTGATGTTCGGACGTGGATTTTGGTGTGCAGATGAGCAATTGAAGGTTCAATTGGGAATAGAATTAATTTGGTTCTATGCAGGTTGAAGTGGTTGATGAACTATCCTACCCGGCATTTTTTTGGCAATCGCCATTATCTTTACCGGATGAAATATGTTGCCTTGATAATTATGCTGTGTGCCGGTTCGCTGGCAATTGGGCAGAATGATTGCAGGGTGCTGATCGTTAATCGTGCTGAAGGAGTTGCTTTATCATTTAGCACCTGTTTAGTTGGCGACAAACAAATTGCTCTTCAAACAGATAGCGCAGGATACCTGACCTTACCGGAGCAAACACAATTTCCAGTTCAGGTTGAAATATTTACACTCACCTGTAAACAAACCATTACCGTATCGTCATGTGATGAAACGGTGAGTGTACATTGTCCGGATATTGTTTTGCCTACCGCCCATATCAAATTTTTGGATGCGAAAGACATCGTTGCCTCCGCAGCTGAGCGAATACAAATGAATTATCCTGACACAGGGTTTGTTTTGTATGGATTTTATCGAAACTACCTTCACATAAACAATTATTTTCGCGAATTAACAGAAGCCCGATCAGCGTGCGTTTTCAGATTTGACGAGTCAAAGCCTGATGTTATAAATGAAGCCTATGGTATTCAGCGGCTTCGCAGAACACCTTACACTCTACCTTTAAGTGAATTTTACGCTTTTAAATTAGAAGACCTGTTTAATCAAAATTTAGTTTATCATCCAGCATTTGCAGCCTTTAATCCCCTATATATTGATAAATCCATCTTTGAAATTGATTCTGCGCTTAGCACGGACACAACCTGGTTTATTCAGTATTCTTTACAATCGATAACAGGTGAAAATCATGGTATTGAAAACTATGTGCCCGAATCCTTTGCCGGAGAAGGCACTGAAACAGGTTATTTTATTATCCATAAATCAGACTTGGCTTTTCTGACTATTCATCGTGAGAGTATTCGCAATCCAAAATATGCATACCCGGGGCATAATAATTTCTTGCATCCGGATATGCGATATACAGGTGAGTTCAATGAAGGATTTTTAGAGATACATTATGTAAAAAAAGAGGATGCCTATTATCCTGTGCACATTTTTCATGCTTATAGCAACACCTATACACACAACCCAACCAATCAGATTGAGTGGAGAATAACTGATTACAGCGAATGGTGGTCGGATAGTATCACCGGAATTATCAGCAAACCATTAATGACTGAATTATTGGAATATCGATCAGACTTCAAC
>JAKQVC010000273.1 GCA_029571985.1 Bacteroidota bacterium
TAATTTCTTATTATCCAGTATCATCAACCGCAACAAACATTTAATACCCGGTGAAGTGATTAAAGCACTGATAGACGGCACCAACGAAGTAGTAGAAATGCTGAACGAGAACGGTGTGCGCGTATATCCGATGGGTGGCGAAACTGCCGACATGGGTGATGTCATTCGCACGGTGTCTGTGGATGCCGTGATGACAGCTCGTTTTCGCAGAGACGAAGTGATTGACAACGCAAATATTAAAACAGGTGATGTGATTGTCGGACTGGCATCATATGGTCAGGCAAATTATGAAACGCAATACAATGGCGGAATGGGCAGCAACGGATTAACATCTGCACGTCATGATGTGTTTTCAAAATTTTATGCCCAAAAATATCCTGAAGCCTTTGACCCGAATACGAATAATGAATTTATTTATTCAGGTTCTAAACTACTCACCGATAAAATAGAAGGTAGCCCGCTAGATGCCGGAAAATTAGTATTGTCGCCTACACGTACCTACGCGCCGGTGGTGAAAAAAGTGATAGATGAAATTGGTGTTCAAAATATCAACGGAATCATACATTGCAGCGGCGGCGCACAAACGAAGATTTTACATTATGTAGAGAATCTACACATTGTGAAAGATAATTTATTTACGGTGCCGCCTTTGTTTAGAATGATACAGGAAGAAAGCAATACCAGCTGGAAAGAAATGTATCAGGTGTTTAATTGCGGACATCGTCTGGAAATCTATTGTAATCCGCAATTTGCGGAAACAATCATTTCCATTTCCAAATCATTTGGTATTGATGCGCAGATAGTGGGTTTTGTAGAAAGTGCTGCCACCAAACAAGTGACAATAAAAAGCGATAAAGGTGAGTTTGTTTATTAATTTATAAAACAACAGGATATGCCAACAATAAACCTGACAACAGAAATTAATGCACCAATTGAAATCTGTTTTGATTTATCACGCAGCATTGATTTGCACAAACATTCTATGGAACATACCGGCGAAGAAGCCATTGCCGGCAGAACCAGCGGACTGATTGAAGATGGTGAGTTTGTTACGTGGCAGGCAAAACATTTCGGTGTTACGCAATACCTGACGTCGAAAATTTCCAACTTCAGGAAACCATATATTTTCAGAGATGAGCAAACGAAA
>JAKQVC010000277.1 GCA_029571985.1 Bacteroidota bacterium
CCGTTACAAACACAGTACTGCGAACAATCAGAAGGAGAAAAATATCACCATACCAACCCTATAAATTTGTGCTAAATTAACTACTAAGGGTGGGTCAATTTTAAATGCAATTGGTGGGTCAATTATTAATGCAATTCAACACTAAAGTAGAGAATGGTCGAGTTGAACTATTTAATATCTGGGGCGAAGGTTATAAGCGCGAATACAAAGGTGCTGGTATATTGCCGCGTAAAGAAAATAATTCACATAAGTGGCATGAATGCGATACGGTAATTTTAGTAACCTCCCGAGTTTCAGAAGATAAACTTTATCGTGAGCTGAAAGCGCGTAAAGACGAATGGGAGAAAAACGGCATCACAGACGTTTTTGTTATTGGTGATGCCGAAGCGCCTAGAATTATTGCAGACACTACTTTCGATGGTCATCGACTTGCACGTGAAATTGAAGATGCCGATCCTCAGCATCAGAAACCTTACAAGCGAGAACAACGTGCGTGGGGTACTGCATACAATCCTGACGAAAATCCAGATTTGGAATGGCGATTGTAAATAGGTTTTAAATTAACTAGGTTTTAAATTAACCTTAAAAAAGCAACGTGGTGGCATAAACCCACCGCGTTGCTTTTATTTATTTGAAGCTTGTGAACTCAGTGCTCTATCCAGACCATGCTTCACTACGAAAACAGCTGCCTGCAACCTACTTGTGAGTCGAAGTTTACGCAGAATACCGTGAATATGAATCTTTACAGTTGATTCAGCCAAATCTAATTCTTTTGCAATCTCTTTATTACTTAAGCCACGGGCCAGAATAATAATAACATCACGCTCACGATCAGTAAGTTTATGCAACCTAAGTGAAGATGGGGAGTTTTTAGGTATGTTGCGTACAAAATTAAGATAACAGTCTAAACATCCGGTAGTTGTGGAGGATTGATCTTCAGGTGGTTCCAACATGGCGTTAACTGATTCCTATTAGAAATTTTAAATTAACATGTAGAGTATATTAACTTAATAAAACAGTTAGATTGAAAGTATGTATCTTCACATTCATTAACGGCTGAGCAAAGTATATTCATATAAACTCAATATTTTATTGATATATATCAATATGCTAAAAATATTAATTTTTCTCTAATATCGGTTGGTTATTTACTTTTTTTGGCAAATACCGGACTTCGCATACTTGGTTAGACACCGTTATAGTTTAATTTCTCAAACCTCAGAAAGTGACTGTATCAAATCATTTTCCAGATCCTCTGGGGTTTCAAGTCCAATAGACAGTCTTATTAAACTATCCGTGATACCACGCGATTGGCGCATTGCTGGGCTAAGATCTCGATGTGAAGTAAGCGCTGGTTGGGAGACTAAACTCTCTACACCGCCAAGACTTGCAGCTAAAGTAAACAATTGCAAGCCATCAACCATTTTTGTAGCAGCAGCTCCATCGCCATTGATTATTATCGAAATCATTCCACCATATCCATTCATTTGTCGCTTAGCGATTTCATGCCCGGTGAAATTCTCAAGTCCAGGATAGTAAACTTGTTGTACTAAAGGATGCTGCTGCAATACCTTTGCCAAGTGTAAAGCCGTCGAATTTTGCCTTACAACTCGCACCTCCAGCGTTGCTAAACTGCGCGCAAGCAAGTGTGCCGAATCTGGCGCCAGAATTTGGCCCAAGTTCTTTCTCCAGACATGCATCGGTTCCAGCATGTCATCAGCTGCAGCGACCACCCCTCCTGTCAGATCACTATGTCCACCGAGATACTTAGTAGCACTGTGGATCACAATATCGGCACCCAGTGTAAGCGGCTGTTGGTTTATCGGAGTGGCAAATGTACCATCAATCGCCACTTTGGCACCATAGGTATGGGCCAGCGAGCAAATCAAAGCTATATCGATGATTTCAAGTAATGGATTTGACGGTGTTTCGAAGAAGACGAGACTGCAGCCAGCCGCTAAATGCTGCTTGAGTCCTTCTGAATCACCGGCTTTTAAAAACTTGGTATGACGATTCAGTGCTGGTAATTGTTTTGTCATTAACTCCCATGTGCCGCCATAAACTTCACCCAGGCAAATGATGCCATGCTCACCATGCGCCAACAGCGTTGCAGAAATTGCTGCCATGCCCGAGGCGAACACCACCGCGCTTTCAGCATGTTCAAGTCTTGCCAGTTTTGCTTCAACACTCGTTATACTCGGGTTCGATCCATATCGGGTATAAAAGCAACCCGGTTTGCGGCCTTCAATCACGTCTAACATGTCTGCAGTTGAACTAAACTTGAAAGTGGTAGTGTCATAGGTTGGAGTGTGCGGTGCCCCAAACTGGTCAACTATTTCCCCAGCATGAATACAGTTAGTTGCAACTCCATTATTTTTATGAGTCATTTAATTTATCCTGTCCAATAAATTTTCAGTTCTAGCCAAAACTTATGCATATCAATGGGCGTGTTATGTAAAGATTGGTGTTGGTACGCGTTTAAAAATGACCACCTGTACGCGTTGAGTTTTGAATAGGTGTTTAATATTCTTGGCACTACCAGTCACGCACATCTGAATGAAAACCTCAGTGTCATTGTAGTCAATTTTTCAGCGGAAGAATTAAAAGAGTTCAATACAGTCATTTCTGCCATCTCGATTCATGGCTAGAAGATATTGGCTTAATTAGTTATCAAAACATAACGCATTTCAAAAGCAATTGCTATATAACTAATACTAAAACTATAAACCAGCTTATTGTAAAGCCTGCTAATGCTTTGTATCGGGACCGCCCTCATATCAGTGACACACCGAATTTACACATAGGACAGCGCCTGCTTTGCAGGGTGACATGTGATAACTCTATGATTTAAGCCTGCCATTCACAGCATGCATTGCGTGATGTTGGGATGACGGGTTGACATTCAAACCGGGTTATTTGCGTACAACCAGCGCATTTTCCTGTCGAGATTCCAGAGTTAATTACCCCATCCTCCCCGCTGAAGCTTATACATACTAGGTTTGGCGGGTTTAGCAATGTCAGCGCATGAGACCGGAAACCAAAGCACGGTCATCCGTAACGACTGATTTTGCTTAAAAATAAAGCAAACTAGGTTGACGTGTCGCATATGCGGTGATGACAAGTTTTCACTTTAACCTCAAAACCAAGTGTTTTTATATCAAAATAAAGACATATTGTTGTCACTAGCGTTTCGTCATCACTAAATGATGTCACGCATCTGTGTTTTGTAACGGCCTATTGGCCATTTTAATCGACATTGACCATGCGCGATGGGTGGGCTTTAGCTGCAAAAATTGCGACAAATGGAGGACTGATGGCTTGTCAGACGAATCGGCGTTCAAACCATGAATGTTGGAGGATTTTATGCAGATTCGACATTGGCTTCGAGGGGAAATGTCGAGAATGTTGTATTTGTTATCCGTCTTTATGTGCTGGGGAGCGTCAAACCCGTCACAACTTCGCTTTTTGACAATTCTGTCGAGAATAAATGTCGCGTTTGCAATACTAGGCAATTACATCTCCATTGCGTGCTTCAGGTATTGAGTAGCGTTACTCGTTGCTTGGCCAGACTTCACAGCCCCATATCCAATAGTCTGCTGAGGTCTCTTTGCTTTCAGGTTTCATAAACTCAGACTGATACTCATAAGATTGGCCACTGTGGTCTTCTGCAATGACAGTGCCTTTAGCACTGTGAATTTCAACTTTATCAACAAATGCTTTCCAGCCTGCCGGGGTAAGATTATCCTTCTGCAGCCCATCTATCATTGCTGCATCAACGCATAATCGGGTCGGCCAGTGGCTATATCTGCGCCGGAAACAATTGATGGCATCTAAGATTCTGGGTAATGAACCAACGCCATTGCCTTTTAAAATATCCTGTTTATTCATATGTTGAGCACCTTAATTTATTATTGTGTTAACAATATTATTGATGTCTCATTATCATCATTAAGGCCTGAGCAAGCGATCACTTTAAAGATATATACGAATTCTTAGTAAAAAGGCCACTTAAATACAGTCGCAAAAAAGCCACCCATAATTACTAAAAGTGGCCATCTGCAATTGTCATTTTCTAAATAAGATCAATAGCTAATCTCGATGCAAGTTTTGTGGGTTCATAGTTATTGAAGTAACTACTATGCAGGTTTGATAAAGCGGGCAGCTGTTTTAAGTAACCGACAAATTTTATAAAATTTTTTACATCTCCCTTTAGAACAAGCCGCCTATAATTTCGCATGGCCTCCATCACAAAGTGGTGGGTTCTGAGAATGTTTACATCCGCAAAAATACACTGTTCCATTTTTTTCGGCTTTATACTCTACCGGGGTAAATGAACCTGCTTGATGTGAGCCATCGCAGAATGGTTGAGATTTACTGAGTCCGCATGAGCACCAGTAATAACTCTTACCGGCCTCAACTTCTACTGCGTATGGTGATTTCTGGACTATATTAGGTTGCATAGCTTTTCTCCTGTGAACAATAATTTAACAATTACTAATTAGTAGCTGACTATTTCCAATCATAGACCTCTGTTGTAGCAACAATATCATCCACAGATCTAGCAGCTTGGTTTACGTTTGGTCTACGCGCTTGACACGTATACCCATGCGGACCACATTATCGCATTAGGCACTTTGCGTGAACGCGTTGATTGTACTACCGTCAGGGGTGATCACACGCATGCAGAATGTGTAAATATCAGGTTAACCAAAGGGGATGTACTGGATATTGACAGAATCAAGCTATGTACGCTATTCACGCCCGGCCATACCGACGAATCAATGAGCTTTGTGATTTATGCCTTGTGTTTACTGGTGATGTGTTGCTTTATCGAGGTACTGGACGTACTGATTTTCAGGGTGGCGACCCCTACAAATCATGGGATTCCATCGTTAATAAGCTATTTCACCTACCAGATGATACTTTGATTTACGCGGCCCACGACTACAAGGGCTGGACAGTATCGTCAATAGCCGAAGAAAAGCAGCACATTCCACGCATTGCCGGTAAAACCGAAGCGGAATATGTAGTAATTATGAACTCATTGAACTTGCCAGACACCTAAATTAATGTGCATCGCCGTAGCAGATAATCTAGCGTGTGGAAGGAATATCTGAACATGAATACATTTGCACAGCGGTCAGTTCAAATTTCAGAGCAACTGAATTTTGTGCGTTGTCCATCTGGCATGCAAGCTAATCAAAAATCTACCTATGACTTTTATTTAGCACTGTTATAGTTGCAAAAGCTGAGAAGCAAACTAATCCAACTGCGCTGTCGATAGCATATTGATTACGCGCCCAACGCCTAGCCCTGCCAATAACAATCCAATTTAAAAACCCGAACTTTACCCTCTTTAATGACTTAGGCTACGTTATTGATAAAAGCAGCCTCCAAGTTTACCGGCTTACTTCTTCTATGATCTTAAAGCTGGAATGGCAGGCAATACAATTCTTCATCAACTGATCTAATTGGCGGCGGCTATGAACAGGGATTTTTAATTCTGCAGCGTCCGCCGCAATCTGATCGAATTTTTTTCTTGTATCAAAGCCCAGTGTTTTCATGGATAAAGGTATTTTTGCCAGCAATGAGCCAGGCGTATTTGCTTCCGCTGCCATCCCTGCCGATTTAGCGAGGGTTGCAACAAGCTCCATGTCATCATTGGTAATCGCCTCACTGATTTTTTGTGTACTGATCAGAAAATTACGCATCTCACTGAGGATAAGGTTGCGCTCATCTTTACTCAGCACCACCGCCACGCGTTCATCATCAGAAACAGCAACACTGCCTTGAACAAATTTATAGGCAACGGCAATTAGAACTATCAGTAGCGTACAGATAATCGCCCACAGAATTTTGAAATTCTTCATGATTTTCCTTTAGCCTGCTTTTATCATTGACGCGGCTAGATATTAGCCGCCGGTGTGCGACATAAACCTTATGACTGCTGGCTCAGCCCTTTTTAAGTTGAAATCATGACCTTTTGGCTTAGCCTGCATACTGCTGACTATAGCCTGCTTTAAGGGCTCATCATCATGTGGAAACTGTCTCAACAGAGGTGCTAAATCGACCTTATTTTCTTGGCCCAGGCACAAATATAGCTCACCCTTGCTGCTGATTCGCACCCGATTGCATGATTCACAGAAATTATGGCTATTTGGCGAAATAAAGCCAACCCTTGTATTGGTGTTAGGGACATACCAGTAACGAGCAGGGCCACCCGTAGATTCAACACTTGCGATCAGATCATAACGAGAACGCAGTAGTTTCAAAGTTTCTTCATTACTGACATAGGTCGAATCACGGGCGTGGCTTACTTGGCCGAGCGGCATTTCTTCAATAAAAGAAATATCGATTCCCTGCCCTATTGCGAACGCAACCATCGCTATCGCTTCATCATCATTGATGCCGCGCATCAGTAATGTGTTGAGCTTGATATTGTCAAAATCGGCCTGCTTGGCGGCGGCTATGCCGCGCAGCACTTTATCAAGCTCACCGACACGGGTAATTTGGCGGAAGCGCCTTTCATCCAGACTATCTAGGCTAATGTTGACTCGACGCACTCCGGCGCGCCTTAAGTCATGCGCCTGATGCTCCAGCTGCGAACCATTGGTAGTCACTACCAGCTCATTCAAACCCGGAAAATGGCCAATTTCATTAAAAAGCCATAGTGCGTTTTTACGCACCAGAGGCTCCCCACCGGTAATGCGGACTTTTTTCACGCCGAGCGAAACAAACGCTTTTACTAAACGCGAACACTCTTCCAGCGACAGAACTTCATCCCGTGGCAGAAATTGCATATCTTCAGACATACAGTACACGCAGCGAAAGTCGCAGCGGTCGGTAATCGAAAGGCGGATGTAATCAACCTTTCGGCCATAGCTATCAATCAATACAGGTGGAGAGCTCATATTTTATGTTTCATTAGAACGTATACATGCCGGTTACCCAGACAACTTCTTTGTCGCCTTTGCGCGCAGCATTTTGTAAGGTAGTGCCGTAGATATCGGATTCATTGAATTTTGCATACTCAAGTTTGCCGCTGATTTTGTCAGTGAATGGATACATCACACTTAGATCCAGCTCGGTACCGTATTTATCGCCGAACTTGCCGTTGAGCGACTGGTATTTTTCGTCTGATTTGAACACATGGTATTCCGCTTGTAGCTTGGCTTTGCCAATGCTACCGGCAACCGTAACGAAGGTATCTTCAATACCCTGGCGCGGTGTAGCCAAGAATTGGTCAGCCCAGCCCTGGAACAGGTGGTTGGTACCCAGAGGTGTCTGGAAGGCATATTTACCATCGTTGCTGGCGAGCTTCTCATGGTCGATTCTGACTGACCAAGTGTTATACATCGCGCCGCCGCCCAGTTTAAAGTAGTGTGCGTCAATCAGTTCGCTGCCGTCTTTATAGTCAGTCTGTTTCGCATATTCAGCGGTGTAAAGTACTTTCCAGGTCGGGTCGATTGCGCGCACGCCATCTAAACGCAGGCCGAATGTTTTTGAGCTGGCATCCGTGGTTGCCGTTTTAACCAGATCCTGGCTTGCACCCAGACCATTACCGCCTTGCGCAGCAATGCCGTCAGCAAGCGGATTGCCGTTGTTCTGACCCAGGTTTGCAACGTCGACCAGATAACCGTAGCCCACTAATGATTCGCTTGGGGAAATGCGATACTTGGCGTTCACAATTTCGATATCGCCCTGACGCAGTTCGGTAGTGATCTGGCGCACCTGATCAAAGTGTGCCACGAATATTTCTGTATCCGGAATACTTTTGTTAAGTACAGATACACCATCAAATACCTGCATATTCTGGCGGAAACCGATGTCGCCGATGAAGCGAACATTGTCCAGATTCACCTGTTGGCGGCCAAGACGCACTCTGGTGTTCTTGATGCCGGTCCAGTCTACAAACAGCTGATTCACATCGGTAAAGCTCGGGTCAACGATATTGGCGTAGTTGGCCTTGCCTGGCTCACTCAGGTTCTCGCGTCTGTCATTAAAGTTGTGGTTAAACTCGTACACGTCGGTAAGTTGTGCGGCAAAACTGAAGTTCTTATACGGTGCGGTTTGCCAGCCGATCAAGCTGCGCAGTGTGAAAGCATGAGCACTGTCCAGTTTTTGGGTTGCATTAGGTGCGGGCTGAAATGCTTCCTGGTCTACTGATTCGTAACGCAGACGGAAGTTTGTCATTGGCTTGCCTTGTGTGATCGCATCAAGCAGCGTTTCAGGTGCAGCTACGACAGCTTCCTCTGCCAAAACCGGGATAGCCCACATCGCCAATAAGGCAGAAAATACAGAAATACTTAATCGACGATTCATCACAATATCCTTAATTTCAATCATTAATTTATTACTATCTGGCAGCCGCCTTATATCTGGTAGGTCGCAACTTCAAGATTATCGACCAGCACTGTTGAATTGCATTAATAATTGACCCACCAATTGCATTTAAAATTGACCCACCCTTAGTAGTTAATTTAGCACAAATTTATAGGGTTGGTATGGTGATATTTTTCTCCTTCTGATTGTTCGCAGTACTGTGTTTGTAAC
>JAKQVC010000204.1 GCA_029571985.1 Bacteroidota bacterium
AGGCATCGGTTCTCAAGATTTGACCAGCCTCACAGTCTATCCTAATCCTTCACAAGGTCTTTTCAATGTGTCGGTAGATAACCACTCTCAGGATGTCAACTGGGTAGTTACCGATGCTAAGGGGCGGTATGTGATGGAGGGTCGGTTAGCTGATTCCCATCAGATTGATTTACGCACACAACCGAAAGGTGTCTATTTCATCAAGTTTACCGGCGACAATGTTCTCCGTATCGAGAAGCTCGTTGTCAGGTAATCGGCGATTAAATAAATCAAAAAAGCCCTGCCGTTTGGCGGGGCTTTTTTTATGGGTACAATGTAGTAAATACATTAAAAAAAAACTGTTACGTCAGATAATAATAGGCATCGGCAGATCCATATTAAACATTTGACAATCCTTTATCAAGGCTTTGCACAATAAAACTAATCGTTTGGCTTGTTAGAGGTTTCTATTTTGTTATTAGAGTTGAATCATTTTTATTAGTTATTAATTATTGTCAAATTTAATAGGAATTTTATAAAATAATATTCTCAACTATTTTTTTTGTAAATTTTGTAATATAATTGTAAATCAATTAGTTAGTTTAAACTTACAATAGAATTAAAATTTTTATTTGTTCTAAATTGCTTAAAAAAAAATTCACTTTAAATAAAAATTTTTAAATTTGTCTTCTTAAAACTTTAAAAAGGAGGTTTATGATTAAATCTTTCATTGCATTAATCTTTAAACGCCTGTTTAGGTATTAAGATTAGTAAGTGGTTCAAAGTATTTTTATCTTAGTATGTTGTAAATCAAAAAATTAGATATTTTATTCACTCAATTATTTATTTATTAATTTAATTCAAATGTTTATGAGAAAAGTTACATGTTTATTCGTTGCGTTTGTATTGTCATTAATGATGATACAGATTAATGATGTACGAAGTCAGGTGATGATTGGCAATGGAACCGTTACTGCGCAGCGGTTGCCAATTAATGCGTATTATGGATTCTCCTATTCGCAGGTTATCTATCTGGCTTCCGAAATTGGCGCTTCAGGAGATATTAATGCTATCTCCTGGAACTTTTATGGCACCAGTTTAACTAATTCAAATGACTGGACAATCTACCTTGGTCATACCACAAAGACTGAATTTGACAGTAAAAGTGATTGGATCCCAATAGGGGAATTAACGCAGGTTTATAGTGGTGAATTTGCCAGTCCTACCGGACCTGGATGGATAACAATACCAATCTCTAATTTTACTTATGATGGGACAAGTAATTTAGTAATTGCTGTAGATGAGAATAAATCATCATACAATACTAGTGGAGATGATTTTTATAGCACTGCGGTTACTGGAAATCGTGGTATTGTCTATTACAGCGATCAAACTAATCCTGACCCTGCATCTCCTCCTACAGGCACTTCCCTCAGAGCATATATTGCCAATGTTATTCTGGGTGGGATACAACAAGCCTGCCCGCCTGTAATTACTCTTACCGCTACTGATATTTCACACAATAGCGCCAATCTTGGTTGGACTTCGCTTGGAAACGAAACTGTGTGGAATATAGAATATGGACTTAAGGGCTTTGAATTGGGTCAAGGAACGCCTGTTAGCGGCGTTACAACTAATCCTTATCTGTTGACAGGGCTATCACCTGATACCGAGTATGAATTTTACGTTTAGGCTGATTGTGGTAGTGGTGAAGTAAGCTCGTTCGCCGGGCCAAAAGTATTTAAAACACCTTGTGAGCCCTATTCTACATTCCCATGGAATGAAAGCTTTGAATATGTTACCATTCCCGCTCTGCCAACATGCTGGTATAAATATGCAAACAGCAAATGGGTTACCACTAATAATGGCAATTCTTCTTACGATGCCGATGCCAAAACCGGTACCCAATTTCTTAGAATCCCATATTCATCCACTAATGATCATGTATGGACTCCCGGCTTTTCTATGGAAGTAGGAACATCCTATGAGTTCTCATTCTGGTGGGCTGGCGATGGCTATGCCGGCTGGACGGGAGATGTGGTTATGAACACTTTTCAGGATCCTACCGGAGCAGTTCAAATTGGAAATACATTTATAACTCCAGATGTTACTACTGACAAAATTTATAGGCAGTTTAAGTATAATTTCGTGCCCGATGAATCAGGCGATTATTATTTTGCTATCAGAGTTACGTCAACATCCGCACCATGGTACTTAAGCTTCGATGATTTTACTGTACAATACACTCCAAGTTGCACCCCACCAAGTGATCTTACCGTTGGTTCTATTACCACCAACAGTGCGCTTCTTGGATGGACTCCCGGAGGCGACGAGAACTTGTGGAATATAGAATATGGACCTGCAGGCTTTGAATTAGGTCAAGGGAATCTCATTACCGATATTGCTGACAATCCATACCTTTTAAGCGGCCTTACCCAAGCTACCGCGTATGATTTTTATGTACAGGCCAACTGCGGTGGCGGTGAATTAAGTCCCTGGTTTGGCCCTGCCTCATTCATCACAAAGTGTGAGACTATGGAGCTTCCATATTTTGAGGATTTTACCGGCGTAGCTGTTGATGCAATTCCCGTTTGCTGGACACGAACACATAACAACTGGGGCGTGCGATCTACCAGTAGCGCCGGAGGCACATCGCCGGAGATAAGACTTTACTGGTCGCCTTCATTTACAGATTTGTCCATGCTTCAATCTCCTGTTTTCAACACCGTTGGCAAGACGTTATTGTTATTGGAATTTAAACACTATCTGAGCCATTATGGCACACCTTATACCTTAGGCATAAAAACATCCTCCGATGGCATTACATGGAACACTGTCTGGGAAATTTCTCCTTCAGCCAATATTGCTGCGGAGACAAAAGAGGTCATTATCAACAATAGCGATGTTGGTTCGCCTACATTTCAGTTTGCCTTCTTCTTCGATGGTAATACTTACAACCTCAACAACTGGAACATAGATGACGTTAAGTTATTTGCGCCTGAGTATGGTACTCTTAGCGGCTATGTAACAGAGGCTACCCGCGGTGTTATTGTGGGCGCTCACGTTTTTAGCGGCAGCTACGAAGCCCTTACCGATGCTACTGGCTATTATGAGATTGCCGATATGCTAGTAGATGTATATGATGTTACCTGCGAAGCCGATGGTTATGTCTCTGTAACAGAGGTTGGTGTAGAGATTTCCGCTAATCAGGTTACCGAGCTTGATTTTCAATTAGGAATTCCAAGTATCTTTGTTGATCCTGAGTCCATCTCAGCAAATACAGAGCCAGGCGGGTTGGCAACAGAAACTCTGACCATCTCTAACCCGGAAGGTACAGCTCCTTTGACTTGGAGCGCCAGGGTTAAGATATTGTCTGATCGTCAAAGCTCATTACCCATTTTAACCCAGCAGCAGCCTAAGGTTATTGGAGCAGATGAAGTAAATCCGAACCCATCC
>JAKQVC010000224.1 GCA_029571985.1 Bacteroidota bacterium
AGCATCAAAGGCAGCACAGAGCGCCTGATGATCGCGTAAACTTGCATCATGTACGAGAACTTTTAATGTTAGAGAAAGTTGTATAGTTGGTCATGTAAGGATTGGATTAAACCCGCCCCAAATACACTGCAATTTTACCAAACTTTGATGGTAATTTTAAGTTTTTATGTAAGGAAACACGCCGTATGTTCAATATTCGCTTGAATATCTTTTTGTAAGAAATCTCCATTATAACTAACCGCTGGCGCCAAATCCATCTCCACCGGAATCTAACAGCCACATTATCCATTTAAATTATCTATAATTTTGAAAGCAGATGCAAAGCCGAAATTGTAGATTATATAATTTTTTATATGCTTTTTTGTTATTCAACAGCATACGGCTAAATGCCCAAAGCACCTTGTTCACTCTAGAGGATCCATCTGTAACAAACGTTTTGTTTAACAATGGGCTCAACGAAGACACCCAAATCAACGCCCTCACCTATCAATATCTCTACAACGGCGGAGGTGTTGCTGCGGGAGACATTAATAATGATGGCTTGTGCGACCTTTTTTTTACCGGCAATATGGTGCAGGATAAATTGTATCTGAATGCGGGTAGCCTGCATTTTGAAGATATTACCGGCGCAGCGGGCATTACAGAACCTGAGGGCTGGAGCACCGGCGTTACGATGGCCGATGTGAATGCCGATGGTTGGCTGGATATCTATGTGTGCCGTTCGGGACCTTATAGTACGAATAAAAGACAGAATCTCCTTTATGTAAATAATCACAATAATACCTTTACGGAATCAGCCGCTCAATTTGGTTTAAACGATTCTTCCTTCAGCACGCAGGCCGCCTTTTTTGACAGTGACGCAGATGGCGACCTGGATATGTTTCTGCTCAATCACGCCGTAACGCAATTGCAGGGATATAACACCGGCGATATGCGAAATCGCAGGGATCCTTATGCCGGAAATAAATTATTCAGGAATGATAATGGGTACTTCACCGACATCAGTGCAGAAGCAGGAATAAATGGAAGTCCAATGACATTTGGGCTTGGCTTAGTCATTAGCGATTTCAATAATGATCAGCTGCCGGATATTTATGTAACAAATGATTATCAGGAACAGGACTTTTTATATATCAACCAGGGAAACAATCAATTTACCGAACAAATAGAACAATCCTTTGGTCATACTGCCAACTTCTCGATGGGATGCGATGTTGCAGATATTAATTACGACGGATATATGGATATTATGGCCGTTGATATGTTACCCGAATCAAATGAGCGTCAAAAAAAATTAAAAGGAGGAACGCGTTTCGATGCATATGAACTTGCAACAAATTATGGTTTCTTTTATCAGCATATGCACAATATGCTGCAACTCAATAATGGCAATTCCACTTTCAGCGAAATAGCCTGGAGTGCCGGTGTCGCGGCTACTGACTGGAGTTGGGCGCCTCTGTTTGCCGATTTTAATTTAGATGGCTTTCAGGATATTTATATCACGAATGGTTATCGTCGCGATTATACAGACATGGATTTTTTGAAATATGTGTATAGCGCCGCCGAACAACAAGCCTTCCAGGAAAAAAAATCACTAAACACATTGGCATTGGTGCAGCAAATGCCCTCTTTATCTACACCAAATTATATGTTTGCCGGTAATGACCAATTGCAATTCGAACAGGTTACTGAAAACTGGGGCTTAAATATTCCTTCCTTTTCAAATGGAAGTGCTTATGCAGATTTAGATAACGACGGCGATCTTGAACTTATCGTAAATAATATTGATGATACCGCTTTCATCTTCAAAAACAATCAACGCGAAACGACACAAGCGCATTTTGTGCGCATCATTCCACGCAGCACCGGAAAAAATCCTTTCTGTTATGGCACACGCGTAATTGTAAAAACCAGCAAACAGACAATTACGAGTGAATTGTATACAACACGTGGTTTTCAAAGCAGTGTTGATCCGGCAATACATGTGGGCACCGGAGAGGATAGTATTATTTCCCTTCAGGTAATCTTCCCGCCCGGCGATACCATAAGTCTGACAAATATACCGGCCGACAGCACCTATATTATACCATGCAATACGCAATTAGGCGTTAAAAAAAGTAATCCATCTCAAAATAAATCTGTCTTTACCCAGTCGCCATTTTTTTTGCCATATACACATCACGAAATTTCAAATCCCGATTTCAAACGCGACCCCTTATTAATGCAAACGATATCCAATAACGGACCTCACATGGCGAGTGCAGATATCAATCAGGATGGCATTGAAGATATTTTTTTCACCGGCGCCAAAAATCAAAAAGCACAATTATTTCTGAGCGCAGAAGAAGGATATTTCCCTTTAGTTAAAAATCCCTGGTCGGCAGACAGCAGCTTTGAAGATACCGATGCAGTACTTTTTGATGCAGATGGTGATGCGGATATCGATATCCTTGTTGTGAGCGGTAGCACAGAAAATCCGGTCGGCTCGCCCTTATTTCAGGACCGGTTATATCTGAATGCAGGAGATGGTACATTTACAAAAGCAGCAAATGCTTTACCGGTTATCCTACAAAATAAAACTTGCGCAGCAACCATTGATTATGATCTGGATGGCGACTGGGATGTCTTTATCGGGAGCGGCCCTATTCCCGACGCTTATCCTGTCACATCCGGTTGTTATTTGTATGAAAATAATGCAGGCGTGTTTACAGATGTAACTGCAAAAGCAGGTGCACAACTCCTTTCGCTTGGCGAATGCACTGATGTTCAACGCGGAGATATCAATGGTGATGGTACTGATGAATTAATTATTGCAGGAAACTGGACGGAGGTAATGATTGTCCAATTCACGAATAAAAAAGCAATTATACATGCCATACCCGCATCTGCCGGTTGGTGGAATTGCATTAACCTAGCCGACATGGATGCTGATGGAGACCTGGATA
>JAKQVC010000227.1 GCA_029571985.1 Bacteroidota bacterium
ACTTATAAAACACCCAATCAGTACGTGCCAGCCCATCGACCTCATCCAAGTTATAAACGATTAAATAATACTCGTCGTCTTCGCCCGCTTCCCAAACCAACTCACGCTGATATACGTAATATGGCTCGGTTACTGGCTCACCCGTATCACGCACACACGCACATAATCCAAATATAAATAATATACTAATTATTGCCAGAATAAATCGCTTCAACATCCAACTGCTTCCCACTAGCCAAAAACTCTTTAATATAATCAACCACGTCTTGATGTCCCTCACCATAAACCTGCTCAACAAATATCTCAGGCGTAATTGCACCATTGCTTAATGCTGGCATATAACGATTTAATCTATCGTATAACTCATCAACTTTACCGCTTGCTGTTTCCTCGTCCTCGCCATACCATTTCATACGATACTCGACCTTACTCATAATACCCGATGCCACATCCAAACGGTCACGTTGCATCTCGGTCTCTTTATCCTCGATAATACTATCGTCAAATTTGATAACTACTGCATCGTCGCCGATCGGGTTGTCCGTAAACGTGTTGCTTGCATAAATAACGGCTTTAATAATCCCACGTAATACACCTTCGAGTAATAATTCGTGCTTTTTAATCGAGCGATATAACGTCGAGTTTTCGCTTATAACCTGCGTTGCGGTTGCAATAGCCGACCCGTCAAATTTATAATAATTTTCACCCATACCGCACTTGCTAGCGAGATATGATAATTCAGCGTTAATACCTTTGATATAAGCGTCATATCGTAAATCGTCCGACTTGTTAGTTACTAACGGCTTACCGTCGTCGTTATCTGGTAAATGGTAAAATAGCACATCATACGGATCAAACGTCCGTATCATCTCACCATCGACCTTATTAACCGTCCAAGCCTCTGATGAGATAAACATACGTTTACGCCCTAGCACGTACTCCAAATCAAACCCGTCGTATTTGTTATCGATGGCTTTTAACGTGTCAATCGAATTGGCAAATATGCTTATACCGATTTCCTCATCCATACCGACCGATAATATATTGCTTGATATATTCGGACGTATGATTTGAAACCACGGCAATGGAGATAGCGTATCAAATTCATACTGCTCGATAACACGTTCACTCGTATCAAGCACATAATTGTGTATTACATAATTGCCACGTGCATTTATACGATGTATCGACACGTTCGTGCCATCACTATTACGTGCGACAAACCCACACTCAATAACCTGCTTGTTATGCACGGTAAGCGGATAACATTTCATTTTATTAACGAAATCAACCTCGACCTTAGCACTCGACTTGTCAACACGACCTGTTACCTCACCGACACGTAACCCAACCACGTTTACCACCAACGCACCATACCCGAGTGCGAATGATTTCTCAACCGCCTCATTTGCCTTAACCCAAAAGTTCGTGTTATTTAACACCTCTTGCAATACCTCGTTGTTATCAACAGTAATCGTGCAACGCTCATTAAATAATACGTTAGCCCAATCCTCGCATATCTTTTTTGCCATTTGCAACGTTTTGCGTCGCATCTCCAAATAATTCGTCCCATTATACACACGATAATTATGAAATCCAAACACCTCGCCACGATACCACGACAACCACTCTTCAGTGTGGACAGATTGTGGTATTGCACCTTTAAGCAAATCGTTAATCATTATCTATCAACTCCTTCATATATTCTTCGATGGAATATTCCAACGCATCAAGCGTGTCGATATCACTAGTGCCATCATCCAACCGCTTATCATTATCATCCCAAACTGCTTGCGATAATGCGTTTATAACGGTTTTGCATTTACGCATAACAAAAAACCTACCCAAGCCCATTAAACGCAACACAAGGTCAATTCGTGTGTTAATTTCACGTTTTAACGCTGGCACAACGTTACAATGTAATCTATTACGTAATGCTGCATTTTTAAGTCCACGTATCAATACCGGCTCAGCATTATCCGCACGGCACTTAAATGCACGGTCGTAATTGGCATAAACCATCTCGGCAAAAGCGATAAACTTGTCGTCCAACTCACTCGGCGATAACTCCTCCTCGTGCCGTTCGGCTTCAAGCACAACGACATTACGCATACGAGTAGTTATACCAACGCACACGAACGTGGTTGCCGATTTATTACCACCGAAATCAATACCAACATTTATAAGCACTAAATCACCCGGCACAGTATCGAGTATAAACCTTTCCGGTTTATCGGCAAATTTACGATAAATAACACCCTCCGCCTTAACCCATAGCCCACGTATATATCGCTCATAAAAAACGCCCTCATACATCATCTCATATCGTTGCTTAATAACAGGTGCAAGTGACGGGTTATCGTCCATTGTAAAATGCAAATATAACGCATTTTTGCTTTGTGCTTGCTTGATCCACTCGTTATAAAACCAGTGGTTAGGTGATGCAGGGTTACAACTAAACCAAAACTTGCTACCGGTTACTGAGCAACGCCCGAGTGCCATATCGACGAACGATTTGGGCATAAGCACGACCTCATCTAGCAATATGCCGGCAAGGGTTATACCTTGTATCATCTTATACGATGCCTCGTCCTTACCACCGAACACATAAAAATAATTTATTTTATTGCCACGAGATGTGGTTAATAAGCCCTCAGTGCTCGTGTAATGCAACGTAAAATGCGTCTGTAAATACACAACACCTAATAATACCTTTATGATATTACGCTCGCAAGAACGAACGGTTTTTGAGCATATACCGAAATTCATGCCATTAAACTTGTCCATCGCCCATAAAACAAACGCTATCATCATGGCGGATGTTTTACCCGAACGTATCGCACCATCGGCTATAATGGCATCATATTTGGTAAACCCAAACTTGAATATTTGTTTTTGCTTATCGCTAAATGCCATCTTTAATCGCCTTGGTTAATGGATCATCCTCAACTGTTAAATTGCCCGATACACCGATATTATCCTTTTGCCCTAGATATTGTTTACCAAGCCAAATTGCCATAGCAACATTTTTCTCCGCCATGGCAAATTGGTTACGGCGTAATGAGGTTAAACCGGGCGAACGCAATTCAGCAAACGCCTCGGCAAATGTTTTCCCACCATATTGTTCCTTACAAAAATTAGTTATGGTATCGTGCGAGCAATGGAAGAAATTGGCTATTTCAACAGCGGTGCATTGTAAAGCACACAATTTCTCAAACTGCTCTTTATCGATTGGCGTAAAAGGACGCCCACCCGGATTTTTTCCAATATCACGCTTCATACACAACTCCTTATATTTTTATATGTCTACGATTTACTACATTATACCACACAAATAATACAAAAGCAAACACAAAAATAAACGCCTAAAAACGCCCGTATTTTGCGCTACAATCGATTTTCACCATTTGCTCGAGTAAATATTGCGACCCTCGAATAAAAACGATTATACGTGAAAAACTACAACTTGCAGGGTTTGCAGGGTTTTGGGCGTTTTTCATATCTTTTTTTATATATATTTTTCTCACGCGTAAAAGGTAGAAAAAACAATAAAACCCTGCAAACCCTGTATTTTTTAAACTATATATAAACTAGATATAAATGTTTGCTTAACTTTTAAATAAGAGTTAAATAAATTATATAAAATATATGTTTACAATTATATAACTATATGGTATAATACTGAGGTGTAAGGAGGTGGTACATAATGACATTAGGCGAATATGTACGAAATACGAGAAAGGATTTGGCATTGACGCAGGTAGAATTTGCGAGCAAGGTAAAAATAACACCGGTACGCTTATCGCAAATTGAGAATGGAGCGATGCCAGGAGCAAAAGTGTTGCGGTTATTGGCAAAATATTTTAAAACCGATACTGCAACATTACGGGCGATGGTAAATGACAAATCGTTATAATTTACCAAGTGGGTTTGTTAATTTATGCAACGCACCACGCACACCAATGCCACACAGGTATAGCGTAACGGAGTTATTAAAGCCGAGGTGGATGGTTAATTTAATGCGTGCTAACCCACGGTTATTGGATGGTGATGTGAGCGATCAAGTGCTAATGATACTTGGGACGGCGGTGCATAAGGTATTGGAGGAGCACACGAGCGAGGGGTTTGCTGAACGCAAAATCGAGCGAGTGGTTGGTGAGGACACGTTGGTTGGGGTAATAGACCTATACAACCCGGACACGTACACGATTGAGGATTATAAGGTAACGACGACACGGCATACGGGGACGGATGAGTGGCGGTTGCAAGGGTTAATGTACGCATGGTTGCTACGACCGGAGTACGTTGACAGGTTACGATTTCACGCTATATTACGTGACTGGACATATCACCACGATGGACCAGCAGTATGGACGTGGGAGTACAAAGTCATGGCGGATGACATGGCGTATATTGAGGCGTATATTAAAACGTGGTTAAGCAATACCGAGCCATGCACACCGAGTGAACGCTGGAATGATGGCGACACATGGTGGTTATATAAGGACGGTAACGTGCGAGCGACACACCAGTGTGCGAGCGACACGGTAGCACCTAAAGGTTATCATGTGGTATACCGGGTGGGTGTTGATAAGCGGTGCGAACGGTGGTGTCCGGTTGCATCGGTATGCAAAGCGAAGAGAGAGAGGTTATAATGGGACAAGCGGTATTAGTAATTGGGAAATCGGGCAGTGGTAAATCGACGTCACTGCGAAATCTGAGTGACGTTGGTGTGATAAACGTGCTGGGCAAGCCGTTACCATTTAAGGGTGACGTGAAGTGGGTTAAGACGGACGATTATGCAAAGGTAAAATCGGTATTGTTGGGAGCACAGACGTCACGGATTGTTATTGACGACGCTGGGT
>JAKQVC010000243.1 GCA_029571985.1 Bacteroidota bacterium
GAAACCTATGATATACGGCATTGCCTTTGACAGAGGTTTGTATACACCACGTTCGGTTATCTCGGATGTGCCGGTAGATTTTGACGGCTACACACCTGAAAATTATGATGAACATTTTCACGGTCAGGTTGCCCTATCGGATGCGTTGGCACAGTCGCTGAATATTCCTGCGGTGAAAGTGCTGAACGATATAGAAGTGAGCTCGCTCACCAACACACTGGATCGCCTTAATTTTAAACAGATACAAAAAGACAAAGATAAATTAGGGTTGTCGGTGGCATTAGGTGGCTGTGGTGTTTCGCTGGAAGAACTCACCGGTATGTATTCTGTATTTGCCAATAACGGCGATTATTTTGTGCCTACGTTTTCTAAAGAAGCGGTTTCTAAAAGAGGTACTGAAATTTTAACACCGCAGGCAAATTATATGGTGGCGCAGATACTCACAACGTTGCGCAGAAGTGATTTACCCAACCGTGCGGAAAGTGTATTGAATATGCCGAAGATTGCCTGGAAAACGGGTACTTCTTACGGACGCAGAGATGCATGGAGCATTGGGTTTAACAGCAATTACACAGTTGGTGTGTGGTGCGGCAATTTTGACGGCAAAGGTGTACCGGAGCTGAATGGTGCGGATATTGCCACGCCGTTGCTGCTGCAAATATTTACTGCAATCAATAAGAATACGGATAAAGACTGGTTCAAGCGGCCCAAAGAGTTGCAGTTCCGGTATGTGTGCGCGGAAAGCGGCGATGTGCCGAACGAGTTTTGTACGAGTAAAATTATGGCGTATTATATTCCGGGAAAGAGTCCGAATAAGAAATGTACGCACCTGAAGAAGGTTTGGGTGAATACGGATAGTACGATGCTGTATTGTGCGGCTTGCCTGCCGAATGATGGCTATCTGGAAAAGTTGTATCCGAACTATGCACCGGAGTTGTTGAGTTATTTTGAATCGAACAATTTACCGTTTGTGCATTTGCCGCCGCATAATCCAGCGTGCCGCAAAGTGTATGAAAACAATCATCCGAAAATCACCAAACCGGTGAACGGCCTGACGTATTATATAAACGCAAAAGAGCAGCAGGAACTGATGCTGGTGGCACAGGCTGCTAATGATGTGCAGCGCATATCCTGGTATGTAGATAATAAATTTATAAAGACAGTTGAAAAAAACGAACCGGTTTTTATACAACCATCCATAGGTAAAATCAAAATTTCCTGCACGGATGACAAAGGCAGAAACACGGATAGCTGGGTGACGGTGCAGGGAATGTAACTTATAGAATTGAGGTTTTATCTTCATTATCAACACATGTTTGAATTATCTGACGCTGGCAATTTGGCGAACAAGTCTATTAAGTTGTATTTTTGTTTAGCAGTCCTTTAACCGG
>JAKQVC010000253.1 GCA_029571985.1 Bacteroidota bacterium
GCCGGACGTGTAATTGGAAAATGTGCAGTGCCTTCTGTAGTATCTTCTTTCTTTTTCTCGTCATTGCTAATCAACACACCTGAACGTGAGCCATCGCGATACACGGTAACACCTTTACAACCGGATTTCCACGCTTCCATATAACATTGCGAAACGATTTCTTCCGTTACATCGTTCGGCATATTTATCGTAACGCTGATGGAATGGTCTACCCATTTCTGAATAGCACCTTGCATTTGTACTTTTTTCAGGTAATCTACATCATTCGAAGTAGCTTTATAATACGGTGATTTTTTCACCAACTCATCCAGTTCTTCCTGCGAGAAATTTCTATTTGTATTATAACCATTCACTTCCATCCATTCTTTAAAACGATGATGAAATACCACATATTCTTCCCAGCTATCTCCTACTTCATCCACAAAATCTATGCGTACATTTTTATCATTCGGATTTACTTTGCGACGTCTTTTGTACACCGGTAAAAACACCGGCTCAATACCGGAACTGGTTTGCGACATTAAACTCGTAGTGCCTGTTGGTGCAATAGTCAACAACGCAATATTTCTTCTGCCGTGTTCCAGCATTTCATAATACAACTGAGCATCCGCATCTTTCAATCTCAACATGAACGGATTATTTTTCTCTCTTTCCGCATCAAATATTTCGAATGCACCGCGATCTTTTGCCAAATGCACAGAGGCTCTGTAAGCTTCCAATGCCACTGTTTTATGGATATCTACGGCAAATGCAATTCCTTCATCACTTCCATAACGCAGACCTAAAGCAGCGAGCATATCTCCTTCTGCCGTGATGCCAACACCGGTGCGACGGCCTAAAATTGCCATATTGCGAATCTTATTCCATAAATTAATTTCCGTGTGTTTTACATCTTCCGTTTCAGGATCTTTATTCAGTTTGTCTAAAATGGTATCTATTTTTTCCAACTCCAAATCAATGATATCATCCATGATGCGTTGAGCATAGGCGATGTGTTGTTTGAATAAATCCCAATTAAAAGTGGCATGCTTGGTGAACGGATTTTCTACATAAGAAAATAAATTGATGGCCAACAAGCGACAAGAATCGTAAGGACACAATGGAATTTCACCGCAAGGATTGGTAGATACTGTTTTAAATCCTAAATCAGCATAACAATCCGGCAATGATTCGCGAGTAATGGTATCCCAAAATAAAATACCAGGTTCTGCTGACTTCCAGGCGTTGTGTACGATTTTTTTCCAGATAGCTAATGCGTCAACTTCTTTTTGTGTGGAAGGTGTTTTACTATCTACCGGAAATTGCTGTGTATAAGATTTTTGTTGTTCAACTGCTTGCATAAATTTATCATTTATACGCACAGAAATATTAGCACCGGTCACTTTTCCCTGTTCCAGTTTTGCATTGATAAAATCTTCCGCATCAGGATGTGCAATGGAAACCGACAACATAAGCGCACCACGTCTTCCATCTTGCGCCACTTCGCGTGTGGAGTTAGAATAGCGTTCCATAAACGGCACTAAACCGGTAGAGGTCAATGCTGAATTTTTTACCGGTGAACCTTTGGGACGAATATGCGATAAATCGTGACCGACACCACCGCGACGTTTCATCAGCTGCACCTGTTCTTCATCGATTTTCATGATACCGCCATAAGAATCGGAAGCGCCATCA
>JAKQVC010000271.1 GCA_029571985.1 Bacteroidota bacterium
CGGCAATGTGTCTTCGTGCCTTTCGCAAGCATTGCCAATACACAACACAAATAGACAAATGAATATAGATGGTTTCCGCATATGCACTGGTTACAGGTCAGAAAACTCACCTTCTGTTATGGTGATGGACTCGCCGCTGTCATTAAATAATTCGCCGGAAAAAGTGCCCTTCATGCCACGGATAACGCCACTGGCAGAAATTTCATCTATCGTAAATGTTATGGAAGATCCTGCATTTGAAAGACTAAAAATCTCGCCATCAGCTCGTGAATACGTGCAATCGTCAGTTACAGCATCCAGTACATATGTACCTGTTGATCCGGCATCATCTACCAAAATGAATAAAACATCCCCGTCCGAAAAATCACCACTTACTGCCGCCTCATCGCTGCCACTGATATAGCCACCTCCGCTTTCGGTATCTTCTTTATAGATGCCATCCACTTTAAGTGCAGTGAAATCTTCTACTGCTGTGTTATCATTTGGCGTTTCTTCTTTATTACAAGAGACAAAAGAAGAGCCAATCGCAAGTAAAGCCAGTGTACATAAATAAATTCTCATCTTATACTATTTTGCGTAAAGATGAGCCGATTTTAAGGCCTTGTCAATCACATAATGATGTGATGCTAATGAAGCGGAACGGATAACCGAACCACACAACCCTTGCCGGGAGCGGATTCTATTTGAAGATTGCCTCCCAGCGTTTGAGCGCGAGATTGCATATTTGACAAGCCGTTACCCCTTATTACCGTTTGAGGATTAAACCCGGTGCCATTGTCCTCTACATTCAGGATTAGAAGCCCATCAACTTCTTTTAGCTCTATCGCTATTACATTTGCCTGAGCATATTTGGCCGCATTATTTACAGCCTCTTTAAATATCAGATACAGGTCGCGACGGAACTCCATAGATAGCTTATTGGTCAATAACTTTTCTTGTACCTGAAATGTGTATTGAATGTTTTGAGTTTCTAATGTATCAGATAAATATTGGCGCATTCTGGTGCGGAAGTCACCTATTGTATCATTTTTAGGATTGATTGCCCATACAATATCCGCCATATTATCCATGGTTTGCCTTGTAGTAACATGAATTCTGTTCAAAATACGCTGAGATTGCTCTCCATCCAACGGCACCTCATTCTTTCCTAATGACGAGAGCATATTGATGCTCGATAAGCTGCTCCCGATATCATCATGTAAATCCGCTGAAATTTTATTCCGTAGTCGCTCGATCCGAATGACCTGTGCCAATCGAAAGCGGTAAAGTGCATACAATAATCCAGCGCCGGCCAACACGCAGGCACAATAAAAAACAATGGTATTATACCAAGGTGGAATTATGGTTATGGTAATCGAATCACCTGTTTCGTTCCAGATATTATTATCGTTGCTCGCTTTAACCCTGAATACATAGTCCCCTTTCCGCAGTTTATTATATCGCACAAATCGATTCGTTGTATATACCCAATCTTCATCAACACCTTCCAACATGTAGGCAAATTGGTTGGAAGCAGCATTGGTAAAATTTAACGCTGTAAATTCAAATGTGAGTGTATTTTGGTCATGTTTTAACTTAACCTTGTCAATAGCCAATACCGATTTTCCATTTTTAAAATATTCCTTATCAAAAATTTTGAAAGAAGTAATAAAAACAGGTGGAGGGGTTTTGTTTGGCTGAACCAAATCCATGGACACATATTGAATAGACATTTTGCCGCCAATCCAAAATCGCCCATTCAAACCCACTTCAGTTACGGAAGGATGGTCGCTGGCCAACCCATCATTTTTGCCATATCTGCGTACTATTTCCAGCTTCTTTTTGTCAATAATGCTAATACCATTATCTCCTGAAACCCACATATATCCATTGTAATCGGATAGACCATATACAATATCAGAAATCAATCGGTTTGATTGTGAAAAAACAACATATCTCGAATCCTTGTCAGTCGCATCCGGGTCAAAACGAACTACCCCTTGTTCGCTGCCTATCCACAGGTATCCATCCTGGTCGGGTAAGCAGGTAAAAATATCGCGCTCCAACGGAAAATCTTTAAACGTATTTACATTTTTAAAAAAATGAGTCTGGTCATGTGAACGAATATTTAATCTGGAAACACCTGAAACATATCCCGTCATGTAACCACGTGCAATCCATAAATTACCTTTACCATCGGCTGCCATATCGTTGATATTGTCAGATAAATAAACGTTATATATTTTTTGATCGGCAATTGTAATTCGTTCAAAACAATCGCATGATGGTTTATATAAGTTGATACCATGACCGTGGGTGCCAATCCAAACATTTCCAAATTCATCTATCGTAATCCGGCTAGTAAAATTCCCTGACAAACTGGTTGGGTCTTCTTTGTTATACAGGTATTGTGTGACTTGTCCGGTTATATCATTATATCGAATAAATCCACTGTTTCCGGCCATTAATAGTGTTGAGTCATTTTGTCGGATTATTTGTGAAATAAACACATCCTTTGTTGAGATTGCTCCAAGCCGTATCTGTTTATGTTCGCCCGTTGTCAGGTCGCTTTTAATCAATCCATACTGAGGCATCACATACCAAAGTGTATTACCGGTTTTATCTGCAGGATCTTGATATAACGCTGATACACTGGTGTACCAATCTTCCCTGATGAATTCCGCAACCGGCACCTGTTTAAACAATTGTCTCAAAGGATTAATTAACATCAAGCCTTGAGAAGTTGAAATCCAAATATTATTCTGTTGGTCAACCTCAACAGATGTGCAAATTACAGACTGATCGTCGTCATTAAGCGCCTCTCTTAAGTCATACGAAATAATGTTTCCGGTGCGGGGATCTAACTCCTGCAATAGATAGGTATTCGTGCAATAAATAATGAATTCCTGCCCATTCCGTTCGACAATATCAACATCTAAATAAATTGTCAGGTTTGATTTGAATGACTCATGTTGACCAAAGTATCGCGTATATGTTTTTGTAACCGGATTATAATCCAACATACCACCTCCCCAGGTAGCAATAAAAAAATGACCCCGGCTATCCTCAACAATACCATAACTATCCGCATCAAACAATTCTGTTCCCGGAAGCAATTGTTTTGAGCCTGTGTTTAAATCAATAAAATAAACACCGCCCTGTGCCGCAATATACATCTGGTCATGACTGTCGAAGAAAATAACGTTTGCACGCGGAAGCCATATTGAATCATTGTTAGCCACCCTGTACAAGGATATTTTTTCCTCAATGGGATTATAATAGCACAATCCCTGTTCCGAGAGCATAAACAATGTCCCGTTTTTATTTTCAGCAAATGCGTACCCTACCTTGTCGTTAGAACCGGAGCCGGGAATTGGGTTTGGAAATCGCTTAAACGTGTGTGTAACCGGGTTATAACGGTTTAGTCCCGAGGCAAGCGTCACCCACCAGATATTACCATTTCTATCGGCATACACCCGGCTGCCACGATTGGCCAATGGTGAATTTTCTGATTTTGGGTCATTAAAAAAATGCGTAAACGTAACGCCGTCAAACCTGTTAAGTCCACCATGTGTCGAACACCAAACAAAGCCGTTCTGGTCTCTCAACACATCAAAAACGTAATTATTTGAAAGCCCGTCCGTGGAATTGTAATAATCAATTACAACATTTTGAGAATAAACACCACGTGTTGCCGTCAACAACAAAACACTCAAAAAAAATCGTACTAAGAGCGTGTGCATTGGCATCTGGAAATGGGTGGCAACCGTTAAAGTTAACCATTTCCCTTCACATGCAATGCTTTGGCAACTGCTTCAGTGGCAGATTGCACCTGTAGTTTTTGGTATATCTTTTTGATATGAGAGCGTACAGTATCAATGCTGATTTCAAGATTGGCAGCCACCTGTTTATAGCTGTTCCCGTCTATCAAACAATTCAAAATCTCGGCCTCCCTGGGCGACAAAGAAAAGGTATCAGCTAAATTTACCGGTTGGCTCTTCGGAAATTTCTGGATTACCTTTTTCGCCACAAGCGGAGTCATCGGCGCGCCGCCCTCTTTAACATCCTGTATCGCCTTGTAAATTTCATCAGGCGTCGACTTCTTTAATAAATAGCCATCCGCGCCAGCACAAATTGCCTTTATAATTTTATCCGGGTCCTCAAACACGGTCAACATGATAACAAATATATTGGGGAAACCTGATTTAATAATTGAAGTACCTGTAATACCATCAACCTCTGGCATATCAATATCCATCAGGATTACCTCGGGTCGATATACTTCCATATGATGCTGCACATCAATACAGTTACCAAAATCAGCTACAAGCTCTACTTCCGGGTTAACCCGCAGTACTTCCGACAGTGCATATCGCAGGTCGCGATTATCTTCATATATGATCAGGCGCGTTGCCATTTGTAACAAATGTAACGATATACTGAATAGCATTCATCACATGTACATGTGATATAAATCTATTGCAGATGATTTCCCTGATTTTTATTGATTAATACATAATTTTGAGAATGGGTTTAAATTATCGTTGGCAGAGACTGTCTCTTTTTTGGGTAATCAGCCTAATCTCTGCACTTTCCATGCCTCTGCGTGGGCAAACGATATTTACGAAACTCCCCTTCGAACAGTCAAACATTGATTTCAGCAATCAACTTTCTGAAGACACCCAAATCAACGCCCTCACCTATCAATATCTCTACAACGGCGGAGGTGTTGCTGCGGGAGACATTAATAATGATGGCTTGTGCGACCTTTTTTTTACTGGCAATATGGTGCAGGATAAATTGTATCTGAATACAGGTAGCCTGCATTTTGAAGATATTACCGGCGCAGCGGGCATTACAGAACCTGAGGGCTGGAGCACCGGCGTTACGATGGCCGATGTGAATGCCGATGGTTGGCTGGATATCTATGTGT
>JAKQVC010000035.1 GCA_029571985.1 Bacteroidota bacterium
ACCCACTACCTCATAGCCCAGTTCATGCAATAAAATTGCCGTAACTGTGCTGTCGATACCGCCCGACATGGCCACTAATATTTTTCCGTGCTTCGACATACGCCTTCCGCAAAGTTACGTCAGGCCGCAGGAAAAAGTTCAACATCATGTCCCCAGAGGCAAACAAATACGAACATGTGTTGCTTGCAATTCGGCTATAAAACGATGTTTTTCCTTATTTCCTTCCTTTGTTGCAAAGGGCCGCAACTATCGTCTAAACTATACCAAATAGTGCCTGAAAATGATTTTTCTCCCCTGATCCCGGAACCTGACATGTGCCTTTAAAAGCCTTAGCTGGTAATACAGCATTCTAGGGAATTACTCAGTCATGATTGAGGAGATTGCGCACAAGTCCCTGGCCTTCGTAGATCAAACCTGTATAAACCTGAACAAGGTCTGCTCCCCTATCCATTTTTGCCTGCATAGATGCTGCATCATGCACACCCCCAACTCCGATTAGCGGGAAGTCTTTTCCTAACGACCTGCGCAAAAACCACAATACATTATTCGACATATCGGCAACCGGTTTTCCGCTTAATCCACCTGCACCAATGGCATCTACCTGTGCTTTTAGTGTGCGTAGCTTCGACCTGTCAAGTGTCGTGTTCGTGGCGATTAATCCACTCAATTTCGTTTCATGCGCTATCTCCACAATATCCTGCAGTTGTCCGTCGGTTAAATCCGGAGCAATTTTCAGCAATAAAGGTTTCGGTTTGTGTTTGCCTTGATTAATATCCTGACAAACGCTCAATATTTTTTTCAGCGGTTCCTTCTCCTGCAAAGCGCGCAGTCCGGGTGTGTTTGGTGAAGAAACATTTACCACGAAATAATCCACATGATCGAATAAAACTGAAAAGCATACCTGATAATCCTTCCAGGCATCCTCATTTTCGGTCACCTTGTTTTTGCCAATATTACCGCCAACAATTACCCGGTATTTTTCGCGTGCCCTTTGCACATTTGGGCTTGAAAGGTTCCGCACCATAGCCTCTACCCCATCATTATTAAAGCCCATACGGTTAATCAGGGCTTCATCCTGCGGCAATCGGAACAAGCGTGGCTTATCGTTGCCCGGCTGAGGTTTTGGGGTAACCGTACCTACTTCAATGTGACCAAAACCGAGGCGTGCCATCAGTGGAATGTAGGCCGCATTTTTATCAAATCCCGCTGCTAAACCAACTGCATTTTTGAAACGGAGTCCGAATACTTCCCGCTCTAATTCAGGGCGCTCTATCACATAATGTTTATCATGCCACCAGCCATATCCGGGTATCCACAAAGCAGTCTTGAATAATCCCAGCGCAAGATGATGGGCGGTTTCAGGTTGAAATCGGAATAATAAGGGTTTGAGCAGCGCTTTATACATCGATACAAAGGTAATCAGGGCTATGTGTAGTGCGAAGTGCCAACATCAATAAATTGCACACAATTCACACGTATATGTGCACACAACAGCCGAAATACCCATGATTATGCTGCCGTGCAAGTTGATGTATCTTTGCATCCGAACTCAAAGCATCAGAGATTGTTATAGCAGTATGGCACAAATCAGCATTAATATCAAGGAAGGAAGTCTTAAAAAGGAAGAAGTAATTGTCGGTATAGACCTGGGCACAACCAATAGCCTGATTGCCATTATGGATGCAGCAACCGGAAATCCAAAAGCGATTCGTGATGCCGAAGCTTATGCCATCGTTCCCTCAATTATTCATTTTGCGGCAGACGGCACTGTAACTGTTGGTAGAAGCGCCCGCGAACATCTCATTACCGACCCGGAACATACCATCTTTTCTGTTAAACGATTGATGGGGAAATCATATAAAGATATTGCGGCTTATCAGCATCATTTTGGTTATAAAATAATTGATGATGATACTGAGCGACTGGTGAAAATAAAAGTATATGACAAATTTTACTCACCTATCGATTTATCATCACTCATCCTAAAAGAATTAAAGCAACGTGCTGAAAAAGTGCTCAACTGTAAAATCAATAAAGCCGTTATTACAGTGCCTGCCTATTTTAATGATGCACAACGCCAGGCTACCCGTGATGCAGGAAAATTAGCCGGATTGGATGTGTTGCGCATTGTAAACGAACCTACCGCAGCGAGTTTAGCTTATGGACTTGGGAATACCATTCAGGATTCTAAAACAATTGCAGTGTATGACTTAGGGGGAGGTACTTTTGATATTTCCATTTTGCGCATCACATCAGCTGAAGGATCAGGAGATTTTTTTGAAGTACTCAGCACAAACGGAGATACCTTTTTAGGTGGAGATGATTTTGACCGTGCTATTGTGCAGCATTGGATTGAGGAACACGGATTGACTGAATCACAATTATCTGCCACTGAACGTCAACACCTTCGTGTATTAGCAGAACAAGCTAAAAAACATTTATCAACCCATACCCACTTTACCGAGCAAACAGATAAGAGAACCTATTCTATTTCCAGAGAATCATTTATCGCCTTAATTCAACCATTTGTTGAAAAAACAATTGCATGTTGTAAGCAGGCCTTAAAGGATGCACAATTACAGGTGGAAGATGTGGAAACAGTAGTGTTAGTTGGCGGCAGTACCCGAACACCTTTTGTACGTGATAGCATTGCAGCATTTTTTGGCCGACCGGTACATGATACTGTTGACCCTGATGAAGTGGTTGCACTTGGCGCTGCTGTTCAGGCGGATATTTTAGCCGGAAATCAGAAAGATATGTTGCTGCTGGATATTACACCATTAAGTCTGGGTATTGAAACCATGGGCGGATTAATGGATGTCATTATTCCCAGAAATACAAAAATTCCAACTGCTGCCGGCCGTCAATACACAACAAGCATCGATGGTCAGAGCAAACTAAAAATAGCCGTATATCAGGGAGAAAGAGATTTAGTGCGCGACAATCGCAAATTGGCTGAATTTGAATTGACGAATATTCCGGGTATGCCAGCCGGTCTGCCTAAAATAGAAATTGTATTTCAAATAGATGCCGACGGTATTTTAAAAGTGCGCGCTACTGAATTACGCAGCGGTGTTGAACAACATATAGAAGTAAAACCTCAATACGGCTTAACTGAAGAAGAAATGGCCGGCATGCTATTAGATTCAATTAAACATGCAAAAGAAGATATGGCCATGCGTGCCATTGTAGAGGCACGCGTTGAAGCTCAAAACATGATTGATACCTGCGAACGTTTTATCGAAAAAAACAGCAGGATGTTAAACGAAACAGAAATTGCCGGAACCAGAAATCACCTCGATGCACTGCGTTCCGTTTTAGCTTCTGAAAATAAAGATGAAATTCATCAACATATCGAATCGCTCAACGAATTTACACGCCCTTTTGCAGAACGATTAATGGATATGGCAATTAGCCAAGCCATGAAAGGAAAAAAACTGTGAATGGTGAGTGGTGAGTGGTGAGTGGTGAGTGGCGAGGGGCCTGCCCTGAAGTGAATTTTTACGGAGCGCAGCGGAGAAAAAATTCTACTTCAGGGAGAGAGCGAGTCACATGAACACATGAACACATGAACACAATCTAAACCAGCAGAGCCTATCCGGTAGCAGAATACACTGCGTCCATCACTTTTTTTCTCGCATCATCTTTTCTACATACTTGCCAATAATATCAAACTCAATATTCACGCTATTGCCGATGGACAACTTACTGAGGTTGGTGTGCTCCCAGGTATAGGGAATGATGGCCACCTGAAATGTGCCATTATGTTCATTGAATACGGTGAGGCTAATGCCATTAATCGTAATACTACCTTTGTCAACAATATATTTTGAAAATTGCGGATCAAATCCAAATGTAAGCAACCAACTTCCCTCAGATTCCTCCACTTGCTTTAATTGTGCTGTGGTATCCACATGTCCTTGTACGATATGCCCGTCTAAGCGACCATTAATTTGCATGCAGCGCTCCAGATTGATTTGATCACCGATATGCAGCGCTCCCAAATTTGATCTTTTTAATGTCTCGTCTATTGCAGTAACCGTGTGCGTGTCGGCATTCACATGCACTACAGTCAGGCATACACCGTTATGACTCACACTTTGGTCTACACGGAGTTCATGACTTATTGCAGATTGAATGGTAAAATGCCTGTTACCTGACTCCTGCTGCAAGTCAATCACTTTTCCTGAAGCTTCAATTATTCCCGTAAACATGCAACAAAGATACAGAATACAGTTGCATCGGGTTATACAAGCACTTTAACGCCTGCTTAAATCTGACATAATGTTATTTCAATTGAATGTAAAACAGAGGCACTTCTTTATGTTGAAAGTCGCGTGCAAATGCACGCTTACTCCAGTTTGCTCTCTCTGATTAAATGAATATATCCCTTGTAAGGTTCCAGGAAAGGTTGCACTCCTGACACGGTTATTTCATATACCGTGCATGTATAATAATAAACGCCTTCTGCTGCATTTTTTCCCGTTGAGGCATCGATACCATCCCAGTTAATCATCGGGTCGGATGCAGTGTAAACCAAATTACCCCAACTGTCAAAAATCTTCATATCAATGCGATCAATAAACCGGTATGGTAATATTGGCGTAAAAACATCATTAAATCCATCACCATTCGGGGTGAAGGTATTAGGTAAATGATAATCTGAACAGTTATCCACGCAAACGATATTACTCAGTGCGCTTTCATTACCAAAAGAGTCGATGGCTGTAACGGCATAACAACCGGCCAGTGACGAGAGGTTTTGATGAATATAATTCGTGTCAGCAGGAGATAAAACAGAAGCAAGTAAATTTAATTGCGAACCTTGCACTGTGCCATAATAAATGGCGTATTGCACAACATCATCTGCACAGAAATTATTAGGATTCGTCCAGTTTAATTCATTTTGTAAATCACTGATATCGACAACAATTAACCCATCTTCTTCACAGATATTATATACAGATAATACCGGAGGACAAGGCGGTTCTACGTCGATAGGTGTTGCACATTTACGCTCAGAATCATTCACCAAGGTATCCGGCAATGATTCAACTGTATAGCGACCGTGTGACCGGACGAAATAGCAATAAGTAGTACCATTATTGAGGCTATCATCCACATAAGTGGTTTCTGTTGTTGTAGTCAGAAAATCGTATACCCCTGAACCTGGCGATGTTTCCTTAAATACATCGTAAGCAAAATTTAACCACGGCACATCAAAATCCCAAGACAAGTTTAATCTGTTATCTGCAGGCCCAATAGTGAGAAATACGCTGGAAGCTGGGTCTGTGACACCTAATACTTCGAACACACCTAAATCTGTAAAATAAAATTTAATCCGGTATGTGTATGGATTATCCAATGTATTAATCAGTGTATCAATATAACTGGTATCTGTTAATTCAAAGAATTGGTCAGCAGTAAAGGTTGCCACCAATGTTTCAGTTCCTGTAGGTGTAAATCCTTCATACCTGACTAATTCATATTTATATGGTCCAGTAAAAATGGTTGTATCTAAATCGGTACCCAGTGGCTTATACCAGCCGATATACATACTGCCATTGGTGGTGCTGGTAGTTCTGACACTTACATGATTGATAATGGGAATATCGCGCTTCAATTCGGCGCAAACCACACCGGATGGAGCACCTGCCACCTGATTGTAAACGAAATCAGGAGCGATATCACTTCTTTCACCAAATTCAGCAACAATGCGATAGGCATATTCCTGACCATAATCTACTGCCAGGTCAACATAAGAATAGGCATCTTCCACGAAGGCGATACTATCATATCCGGTGCCGGATAATCCCCGCTGACATTTGTCAAACACGATATCATCGCAGCCAATTTTCCGCCATACACTAAATCCTAAAAAGTTATCTGCCCCGGCGCACACATAAGGATCCTGCCAGGTGACAGTAATTTCATTCGCGGTAGGCACCGCATCCAAAATGACAGGCGGGGGCGCCACCACTGTTATTTGCCACGTTTCCAGATCCACGAGCGGCACTTCTTCAAATCCAATCTGGAAATCATCTTCTGCCTTAAACACCACCTGATACACGTCTTTGCGCACGTGTTCACAAATGGTTTGCCAGGTAAATGTACCATCTACAAAGCCTTCATTCGGTGTACTAAAAAACTCGGCAGGCGACTCATCTATATAAAAAGGCCCGCCTACAGCAGTTAGGGTGAGGGTTTGCGTAACATCCGGGTCGGTAGCGGTAATCAGGAGATTGAGTTCTTCACCTGCGTATATACAGGTATCATTTAATTCAGCAATTACGGGAGCGTGGTTATTATAATTTTCAACGAATATCTGCATATCCCTAAGTACGGTACCCATTTTAATACCATTTCGATATTCGGTTATTAAAATGGCAATATTAAAAATACCGGTTAAACAGGAAGGCACATCCCAGACGACATCCCCATTAAACGTATTAATGGTAAAAGCATCAGTATCTGTGCACAGGGTGCGGTCGTCAGGGTATTGATAGCCGGGAACCACTGTACCCGGATATTGGAAGGGCACCACTAATTCGTAACTCAGCGAATCGCCATTAGGATCGAAAGCTGCGGGATTATGTGTAAATAACTCGCCGAGGTTGGCATAATCGATAGGCGGATTCAATAAAATGGGTGAATCGTTGAAGCCGAGTGTGAGCGGGTCCCAGATGATAAAAGTATCTACCAAACAGAAGGGCACGTTTACCGAACCATCAATATTCAGGATTCCTTCAACCCGGTTTGGGTCAACCATACTGATGATATATGAACCTACGCCGGCGAAAGAGTGCTGGCCGATGTATTCGTTTTTCTGAATAGTGGGTGTAAGGAGTTCAATGGATGACCGTGGCAAAGTATCAACCGGAGAGCCATCTCCCCAGTCTATGCCTAATGCATCTCTATCTGCCAGTGAGGCCGGATCGGTATAGGTGGTAATCGTAAACTCGTAAGTCAGGTCCTTAATATGCCGGTAAGTGATTTCACCGGCCCGATTATGTGTAGCAAATGCCTGAGAGGTGCCTGCAATCAGCAATCCCAACACTCCAATTATATAAGCAAACACACGCATATGAATCCGGACACTAATTTACGACAAAAAAGGGGGGTTTATTGCAATTTAAGTGTAAAACGTTTGAAGGTATATGGAAGTTCAGACCATGGAATCTCCCTATCATTCAACGATAGATTTTGCCCTACGATTACTTAGCTTATGTCAAAAATCCGTCTGAACAGGCGAATTATTACATTAAAATGATACTAATCCTTTCAAAACCAGCGCAAATTGAATAATTTTAATAAAACTCTGTTATGAAAACCAATCTACTCCTTGCCTGCTGTTTATGTTTGAGCCTTCAAATACAAGCTCAATCCGGTATAGTTTATTATCCCGGGGCACCCACGTCTGCAATTGATGTTTGCTCTGACGGAAATATGCTTTCCTATGGACTTGACTACGTGACGAAATCCAATCTTGATGGCTCGCTCATCTGGCAAACGCCCGATTTGGGTGATGCGTTAGGAGATTTTCCTGCCCATCCATCTCCCGACCATAACATATATGAATTAGCGGATGGCCGTATTATCGTGTTTGGCCTCAAGAAAGTGTATGAAATTTCCTCAGAGGGTGAATTACTATCTGAAACACTCATTACGGACGATGGCGGCAGGATTGTCCATACGCAACAAGATGACCATGGATTTCAGATTCTGATCGAATCACTGCTACCCTATCCTATGGAGGATAATTTTATTTATAAGGCAATAACCTTCGCGTTTGAAGAAAGATTTTCATATGCATTTCCGTTGGAATTTTATATAAGAGGGATGTCAATGAAATGCGAAGGTGCTGATACCAAAATTATGTTGCATACAATGATTGGCATCGAAAATGTGTTAGAGTGTTATTCTTTAGATACACTGGGAACAATTCATGCACACGTTACCATTCCCGATGAAGTGAATGATGAATTCGATTCAAAATTTATAAACGATCAGCTTTATACAATGGCCGATATCGCATCTGAGTTACAAATACGTTCATACGATGAAGATTTCAATTTGTTGTGGACTATCGCAGTGCCCGGCGGCTATCAAAAAGACACCATAATTAATATCATTGAATTAACGAGTGGGAATTTAATAGCGCTCAACACCTTTTATGAGTATGATGGTGGCGAACTCATAAGCACTCAAAAATTAGAATTGTTTAGTCCAGATGGAACACATCTGGGTTCAACACCAGAATTTTTGAGGAGTGCAAGCATGGATTTCTATCCTTCAGATATGGAATTGATCGACGATAATTTGATCGCAATCAGTGGATCCATAGGCGTTTTGTTTGAAGGTAGCTATGAAAACTGTATTATATATGTAGATACCACCGGCACCATCTCCTATATTTATTATACGGGCCAGGTTTACGAGGACGCTAATGGGAACGGTATTTTGGATGGATCGGAAGTTGTTTATCCTTTTGCTCAGGTTGATGTAAGCACCATTCCATTTCCAATTTTTAGCGATGAAACCGGGTTTTATTCCTATTTCGTAACAGGTACAACTGAAACAGTGGCCACACGCGACATTGAACCCTATTGGGATCTCACTGATCCGTTAAGTTACACCTATCCTATTATTGATCCGGCCCTGTATGGCACGGTGGTAGAAAATCAGGATTTCAGAATGAGTTATTCAGTACCCGCACTTGATCTTGAAGTGCATGTGGGCGATTATTTTGATGAACTTCCGGTTTTGGATGATGATACTACCAATCGGTATGTCGCATTATCTGTAACTAACCTGGGAAATCAATTTGAGGAACTGAGCACTCTGGTAGTTGAATTGGAAGATTATATGGATATCCAATCAGCTACACCACCTCCAACATCAATTACGGGTTCAACAGTAACATGGGAGATTTCCGATTTTTCACCTTTAACATCACGTGACTACCAAATCAATTATAGAATATACTATAACCCTGCGCTTGTAGGCACCTTTTATACCATTTCTGCGGAAGTCACCACCACAGGCTCTGATGTGTATACGCCTAATAATACTTGCTTAGTTACTGAAGAGTATCTGTATGCCTTTGACCCTAATAATATCGTAGTTTATCCAGCAGGTGAAGGCCCAACCGGATTGATTGACATATCTACAGAATGGTTGCAGTATACCATCAATTTTCAAAACACAGGTACAGGTGTTGCACACAATGTTGTATTGATTGACACATTAGACAACAACATAGACCCTGCAAGTATTCAAATATTAAATTATTCGCACCCTCTCGCGATTGAGTTGATAGCTGCAAATGTCTATAAGTTCACGTTTTCTGATATCAATCTTCAACCCGAAACGATAAATTATGGTCAGAGCATGGGCAGTGTTACATATAAAGCCAAATTAAATCCAGGCTTGCCTATTGGCACAGTGATAACTAATTCGGCCGGTATTTATTTCGATTTGAATGAACCTGTCATAACGAATACCGTGATGAATACGCTTGACATTATGGAGGCTGTTGCAGAACCTGATATACACACATTATCTGTTTATCCAAATCCAGCTGAATCTGTTTTGCATGTATCCATTCCGGAGAATTTAGCAAATGCGAAACTGTTGTCGATAAGCAGTCTCGACGGCAGGCTCGTATATCAACAGCAAAATCCGGGAACAGGTATTGTAGAAGTATCCGTGTCACAATTGACTTCGGGCCTTTACATCATTTCATGTGATGATTATATTACCACCTTTATTAAACAATAATTACATAAATAGGTTAAAGCAAGCCAGCGGAAATGTTCTACCGGAGCTATACCATCAAAAGATGATATCCGCTATCAAGCATAATTTGCTATAGTTAAAAACATAAAAGTAAATGCCTCATTCAAATGAATGAGGCATTTACTTTTATAAGCTTCGTTAAATTATTTCGGCATTTCTTCGCTTGCAATAGCCGCATTTAAATACTCGCGGTTCAATCGCGCAATATTCGCTACGCTGATACCTTTAGGGCATTCAGCTTCGCAGGCGTAGGTATTTGTGCATGAGCCAAATCCTTCTGCATCCATTTGAGCAACCATTGCTAAGGCACGGCGTTTTCTTTCCGGATCTCCTTGTGGCAATAAAGCTAAGTGAGAAACTTTAGCAGAAACAAACAACATGGCGCTTGCATTTTTACAAGCAGCCACACATGCGCCACAACCGATACAAGCTGCTGCATCCATGGCCATATCTGCTTGAGCTTTTGCAATTGGAATCGCATTCGCATCCTGGGCCTGACCTGTAGAGGCAGAAATAAATCCACCTGCTGCAATAATGCGGTCGAAAGCGGAACGATCAACCACTAAATCGCGCAATACCGGAAATCCTTTTGCACGGAAAGGTTCTATCGTAATGGTTTCACCATCTGAAAAATTGCGCATATACAATTGACAGGTAGTACTCAACTTCTGAGGTCCGTGCGCACGACCATTGATATACATACTACACATCCCGCAAATACCCTCGCGACAATCATGGTCAAATGCGATAGGTGCTTCGCCCTTTGCGACGAGTGATTCATTTAATACATCAATCATTTCGAGGAACGACATATTCGGACTCACGTCGTTGATGGCGTAATCAACTAATTTGCCTTGTTCCTGCGCATTGCGCTGTCTCCAAACTCTAAGTTTTACGTTCATATTTGATCAGCATTAATCTGCTTTATTTTTTAGCGAGAAGCAGTGATTTACTGCATGCCAAAAAATCAGGCAGTGATTATTTATAACTACGTGTTGCGAGTTTAACGGTTTCGTATTTTAATTCTTCTTTGTGCATCACCGGATCATTGTCAATACCACGGAATTCCCAGGCTGCCACATAAGCATATTGATCATCGTTACGCTTAGCCTCACCTTCTTCCTGGTATTCAACACGGAAATGGCCTCCGCAAGATTCGTTGCGTTCATAGGCATCAACAATCATGAGTTCACCTAATTCAAGGAAGTCGGCTACGCGCATGGCTTTTTCTAAATCCTGGTTGAGTTCGTCGGCTTTACCGGTAACACGAACATTTTGCCAGAATTCTGCGCGTAATTTGCGCACCATATCACGTGCTTTCAGTAATCCTTCAGCCGTTCTGGCCATACCACAATAGTCCCACATGATTTTGCCGAGCTCTTTATGGTATTGATCTACTGATTTATTTCCCTGAATGGATAATAATGTATTGAGCGTATCCTGCACATGTTTTTCTGCTTCTTCAAAAGCCGGATGATCAGTTGGAATAGCTTTCGTGAAAATTTCTCCCGACAAATAAGCGCCAATGGTGTAAGGAATTACAAAATAACCATCTGCGAGGCCTTGCATTAAAGCTGATGCACCTAATCGGTTAGCACCGTGGTCGGAGAAATTCGCTTCACCTAATGCATATAATCCAGGTACAGTAGTCATTAAATCATAATCTACCCATAAGCCTCCCATTGTATAATGCACAGCCGGATAAATACGCATCGGCACTGTATATGGATCTTCAGCCGTAATATGCGCATACATTTCGAAGAGGTTACCGTAACGTTCTTCGATAACGTGTTTGCCCAGTCGCTTGATTGCATCTGCAAAATCGAGATATACAGCGAGCCCGCTCTCTCCTACTCCACGACCATCATCGCAGGCTTCTTTGGCCGCGCGACTGGATATATCGCGTGGGGCAAGATTTCCATAAGACGGGTATTTTCGTTCTAAGTAATAATCGCGATCTTCTTCGGCAATATCTGTAGGTTTTTTACGGCCTTCACGAATAGCCTGAGCATCTTCTTTCGATTTTGGCACCCACACACGACCATCGTTACGCAAGCTTTCACTCATCAGGGTGAGTTTAGATTGGTAATCGCCACTCACCGGAATACATGTTGGATGTATTTGTGTATAGCACGGATTCCCAAAATAAGCACCACGTTTGTAAGCTTTCCAGGCAGCAGTTACATTTGAACCCATGGCATTTGTACTTAAATAAAATACGTTGCCGTAACCACCGGTACACAATAAAACCGCGTGTCCGAAATGACGTTCTAACTTTCCCGTTACTAAATCGCGGGCAATGATTCCACGTGCTTTACCATCAATGTTAACGATATCCAGCATTTCATGACGTGAAAATTGTTGCACATTGCCTAACCCAACCTGACGTTCAAGTGCCTGATAAGCGCCAATTAATAATTGTTGTCCGGTTTGACCACGGGCATAAAAAGTCCGCGATACCTGAGCGCCACCAAATGAGCGATTATCAAGTAATCCACCGTATTCGCGGGCAAAAGGAACACCTTGTGCCACACATTGATCAATAATATTTACAGAAACTTCCGCTAAGCGATGTACGTTAGCTTCACGAGCGCGGAAATCTCCTCCCTTAATCGTATCATAAAACAGGCGATACACAGAGTCGCCGTCGTTCTTATAATTTTTTGCAGCGTTGATACCACCTTGTGCCGCAATTGAGTGTGCACGACGTGGAGAATCCTGAAAGCAAAATACTTTCACTTTATAACCCAGCTCTCCCAGTGTAGCCGCAGCAGAAGCACCAGCTAATCCGGTACCTACTACAATGATTTCAAGCTTACGCTTATTAGAAGGGTTAACTAATTTGACATTGTTTTTATACGTTGTCCATTTATCAGCTAACTGCCCTCCGGGAATCTTTGCATCTAAAGACATAAGATAAAAAAGATAAAGATGAATAATGAGTTATTGAATACAACCTGTATACATAGCGATTGGCATGGCTGCGAACACGATACAAATAAGTATGCTGAATCCGATGCCGATACATTTAATGAGGGGTGTATATTTTTTATGATTAATGCCAAAAGTCTGAAATGCACTTTGAAATCCATGAATCAGATGCCAGCACAGAGATATTACACCCAGTATATAAATAATGACAACCACCGGACTCTGAAAAGTAGAGATCATCAATTCATATAAATTGAGCACTTCTTTATCTCCGATAGCTGTTTCGTTCAAAGGAGCAATACCCATCATACCACCCAGGCGGCTATGCGTCCAGAAATGGCTGATATGCATGACTAAAAAGAGGAGGATTAAGGTGCCCAACAGGGTCATGCTGCGACTGTACCAACGGCTGTTAGCGGCAGGATTATTTACTGCATATCCAACAGGCCGGGCGGCACGATTTTTTGCGCTGAGCATAAAACCCTGCACAATATGCAGGATGATACCCAGAAAGAGAACGATTTCCATCGTACGTATCAGGATATTAGTACCCATGAAATGCGCAGCCTTATTAAAAGTAACGCCGCCGTCATTAAAGAAAATCATGGCATTAATAGTACAATG
>JAKQVC010000040.1 GCA_029571985.1 Bacteroidota bacterium
TATCCAAATGTAATGTACCTCGCATATACGAATTGATGAGTTGCAAGCCTCTACAAATCCCTAAAACAGGCACTCTGCGTGATAAAGCTTGCTCCAATAAATTCAACTCGAATTCATCGCGTTTCACATTAAAATCTTCTGGAGCAAAAGGATAATGCAATGAATAATTACAACTGTGAAAACCCGGATGAATATCCACTCCGCCCGTGAATACTATGCCATCACACAAACTCAAATCATGTGCATTCGATTTTGTGTAAGACAACTCAACAATCTCCACTTCCAATGGCAACGTATCTTCCTCTGCATTTAAAACAGCAGACGAACGTATCCAATTCACATAATTGGCGTAGTTCGTAGCAGTTTCTGTAATTCCTATTTTGATGCTCATAAAGCCTCTAAATACAATTGTTTAAAATCTTCGCGGCTTACCGGTTTCGGATTGTTTGGATGCGCGAAATCTGCAAAAGCTAAATCTGCAAGGGTTTCAATATGCTCTGGCTTCACACCCACCGCACTTAATTTATGCGGGATGTTAATACGCGAATTCAAATCAAACAAATAATTCACCACTGCATCGCCACTCAAATCCTTTAAATTCAATGTCTGTGCCATGCGTTTGAATTTATCTTCACTTCCGGCAATGTTAAATTTCATACCGTAAGGAATGTTCACCGCATTAGCTAAGCCGTGGTGTGTATCCAACAATGACGACATTGGATGTGCCAACGAATGCACCACGCCTAGTCCTTTCTGGAAGGCAATCGCACCCATCATAGAGCCCAACAACATTTTGCTGCGCGATTCTACATCCGGATTTTTTGTAGCTGTTTCCAACGACTCGTTGATTAATCGCATACCTTCTAAAGCAATACCATCACAAATCGGATGATAGTTTTTCGCCAAGAATGCTTCCATATTATGCGTTAAAGCATCCATACCGGTTGCTGCCGTAATAAACGCAGGCAATTCCATCGTTAATAATGGATCGGCAAAAACGATTTTCGCTAATAACTTCGGAGAGAATAAAATTTTCTTTTGATGGGTTTCATCATCAGCAATAATAGCACTTCTACCCACTTCACTTCCTGTACCTGCTGTAGTTGGAATGGTGATGAATGGCGGAACATCGTTCGTTACATACACATCGCCACCAATTAAATCATCGTACTTAAATAAATCTTCACGGTGATTGATACGCAACAAAATAGCTCG
>JAKQVC010000046.1 GCA_029571985.1 Bacteroidota bacterium
CCCAATCACCACACCATTTGTTTCGTTGGTAAAATAGATTTGATTCAGGTCTTTTCCGACATTAAATTCTTTTTCAAACCGGACAGTATGGATAAATATTGATTCTCCGGTACATCCGTCGAGTATCAATAAACTGCAGAACACAACTAAGCTGATAGGGTAATATGCAAATTTAACTAGGCGCATACGCGTGCTGTGTAGGGGTTATGAGCATCGAAGATACATATTCTTTTTCAAGGTAGGTGGATTGACAAATAGCCAAAACCGCTTCACATAGCTCCCTTACCAACTTCAGGAGGTTAAGGTAAATACCAAATCAATATAGGTCTGGGCGTTTCCTTTTTGTACAGTTGGTTCGCCGGTATTTCCACCCAAGGCCAGAATCGGCACAAAGGTGAATATTTCATGTTTCGCAAGCGGACCATTTGCGGTGATTAATTCAATAAAAAATTCTTCTCTAAAAATATCGTTCCGATTATCCTCATTCGTAAGATATTCTTGTAAAAAACGATCAAAATTCAGACAGAGCACGCTTGTTTGTCGATATTGAATATCAACCATACATACATCTTCCTCTGTTTCGGTTAACTTTCTATAATACAGTAATTCGCCAAATCCAGTGATGGCAAATGGTATATAATGCGGTTGGTCTTTGCCCAGCCAGGTGATGAGGTTGGGTTTAAACTCGTTAGGATTTACGAATTCAATAAGGCCATTTCGATATTTACCAAGTCCGGTAGTGCGCCAAATTTCCATAAGCGAAGCGGGCGCAACAGGTTGGTATTGTGCAATAACATCTTCGGGAGCCGGGGTGCAATCAATTGCCGGACTGTACATTAAGTGAAACGCTGATTGCATACTTGAATAAAAAAAGGTGGGTTATACATTAAGTATTCATAAACTGCGCAAGTAGCTGATGAAAATGATGTGTACCGGTTTCACGTTTTGGCGCATATCTGCCGCCTCGATAGAAGCGGCTGTTTATGCCTTTTTGAACTGTTTCAACGATAGCTTCATCTTCGCGTTCAACTTTATCGAGAAGTGCTCCGGCGGAATGATCATTATCCCCATTTCGGTATACATATGTGAGGAACGACACCTTTGTTAAAGCTGGTCCGAGTGGCTTTACAATATTGATGGATAATCCCCAGGTATAAAAATTGAACATGATATTCGGAAATATCCAAAAGTAATAGGCTGAAATTTGTTTACCATAATCGTGCGAATCTTTAGGAATATCGAATACATCTTCTCCACCCTTCGCAATTCCGACTTGTACATTCGAATACTTAAATAATTCGGTATGGTAAGCACCATAATCCAACACCGCATTCAGGTCGTGGTGAATAAAAGGAATGTGAAAACCTTCCAGATAATTTTCGCAATACAACGCCCAGTGGGCTTTTACCAGATAATCGCGGGATTTTACCTTATCGTGTTTTAATTCATGTAAAGGCAGGAAAGAAACGCGCTTCATCATTTCTCCAATGGCCTGCTCAATGGTTATAGATGGGGCAATGCCTGCAAAAACAAATTTTTCCCAGATATGAAATGGCACCTTGTTGAGGCGATCATTTGGTCCTGGAAAATTTTCTACCTGATCAAATTCAGGCATATGTTTAAAGGTGCCATTTAATTCAAAGCGCCGGCCATGATAGCGACAACGAATTTGATTATCGGTACAGGGATTTTCCACTAATAAATTTCCCCGATGTGTGCATACGTTTGATAAGCAATGCAGTTGATCAGATTTATCGCGCACCAATAAAACAGGTTCATCTAAAAACCCCGGTAAAAGCGTATGCGGAAGTAACTGGCCGCTAAGTTTAAGGTCGTCTGTATCGCCTATTAATTGCCAGGTTCTGGCAAATATTTTTTCCTTTGATAAGATAAAATTTTCCGGTGCATTATAAAAGGATGCATCCAGCGTTGAAGCCTTTCGAATATCCGGGTCAATATAAAAAACAGTCATACCGAATAAGTGTTTATATACTCAATGTAGAAGGCTAAGGTAAGGAAAAGCCATGAGAAGGATTTATGCGGGCAATACAACAAAGCATTACAACTCACGCAAATCCATCCAGTCAAAATAAATTGTTCTTAAAAACAGAAAGTAAATTTCAGCATAAAAAAAGGCTGGCTCTACATCAGAGCCAGCCTTTTAATGGCAGATAATGTTTATTTATTTTTCAACGATCAATGTTTGATACATCTGTGTTCCGTCTGCCAGTTGCAGAGAAACCAGGTATGCACCTGAAGGTAATTGATCTGTTGCATAATAAACAGTTTGTTCGCCCGGAGTAGTGGTAATGACTTCGGAAGCAACAACACTACCTGAGATTGTTGTTATACGCAGAACAGCATCATCGCTTTGTGCAGCAGTAAATACAATTTCAAAATAGTCGGCTGCCGGATTTGGCATTAACATCATTTCAGCGGCGATGATTTCTCCTTCACGGCATCCTTCTGTTACGATTAACGCACTGGTAACCGTAGAGCAATCATCTTTTGTGGCTATACAATAAAATTTGCCTTTAACGGTTGTGGTATAAGTGCTAGATGTTGCACCGTCAATAGCCACATTGCCTTTATACCATTGATAAGATGCACCTGCAACAAAAGAAGCAGACATCATTACTTCTCCACCGCAAAGCCCAACTGTTCCGGATGGTGTGATGGTCAGGCGTTCAATGTATTTTAATTTAATATCATCACTAATTGCCTCACAATCACCAGTTGACACTACAGCGCGATATTTTCCTTTAATGGATGCATAATATATAGCATCGGTAGCACCTGGAATATCCTCACCATTTCTTTGCCATTGAATATTTGTTGCATCGGTAGTTGCTGTTAACATGACAGAAGATTCAAGACAGATAACAGGGCCGTCAGATGCAATACTTACAGTTGGTGCAGCTGTTGCTTCAACATGTATTGTGTTTGAAGTTCCTGCACAACCGGCCTGCTCGACAGTTACGGCATAATCACCGGTTGTTGAAGTGGTAATGGAAGGTGTTGTTTCGCCGGTATTCCAAAGATAGCTGTCATATTCGCCATCAGTATTCAGCGTTACATCTGCACCACAAAACACAACAGGACCATCTGCGCTGATGGTTGGATCAGGAATTGGATTTACGGTTACAGTTGTTGCATCCGATGTTGCAGAGCAGCCGTTTTCGTCGGTAATGGTTACTGAATAATCACCGGTAGTTTCAACAACAATTGATGGAGTTGTTTCACCGGTATTCCATACATAACTACTTGCGGCGGATGCATTGAGTCCAACAGATTCGCCTGCACAGAAAGTTGTTTCTCCATCAGCTGTAATACTGGCAACCGGATTATTATTAACGAATACGGAAATAATATTTGACGTGTTGCCGGCATTTATACAATAATAATCGCCGCCCGAAGTCACCACAATACTTTGTGTTGTTTCGCCGGTATTCCAAACGTTGCCGGTTAATTCAGATGAGGTTAATATTACGGAACCGCCATCACAAAAAGTAACAGGGCCATCAGCAGAAATGGTAACGGTAGCGCATGGCTCTACAACAACTTCAATGGTTGTGGTATTATCGCTACAACCTGCAGCATTGTAAACAGTAGCAGAATACATACCGGATTCTGTTACCAGAATAGATGCCGTAGTTGCACCGGTATTCCACAAATAAGAAGTACCGCCTGTTGCAGAAAGACTTACGGATCCGCCGGTACAAAATGTTGTTGGACCATCCGCACTAATTTCCCCAATAGGATTTGAATTTACGGTTACGGAGGTAAGTGCAGATGTGCTGGAGCAACCATATGCATTAAATACAGTTACGGCATAATCGCCACCAGAAGTTACGGTTATAGCATCTGTGGTTTCGCCGGTGGTCCAGGCATAAGTAGTTCCCGGAGAGGACATCAGGGTAACGCTTCCGCCATCACAAAAAGTTGTTGAGCCATCAGCTGTAATAGTTGCATCAGGAAGTGCATAAACGGTAATGTGTAATGGATCGGAGATAGCAGAACAATCGTTTTTCGTTAATACAACGCTATAGTCGCCGGTAGCATCAACTGTAATGGAAGCGGTTGTTTCGCCGGTATTCCATAAATAGCTGTCGGCAACTGCCGGGACACTTAATGTTACACTTCCGCCGGCACAAAATTCAGTTGGGCCATCCGCTTCAATAATGGCAACCGGTAATGGGGTTGATTCAGTCGTAATTGTATTTGAAACACGTACACATCCACCACCATTATCGATGGTTAAGTATTGATCTCCCGACAGGGTAACGGTATTTGTTTCAGTAACAGAACCATCACTCCACAAATAGTTTAAATGATGATCCGGTGTGCTGAGTGTAATCGATTCTCCATCACAGAAAGTTGTTTCGCCTTCAGCTATGATGGTTATCTGGTCCGGGCAATAATTATTCGTGAGCGTATATCCTCCGAAGTGAGTTGTTGAGTAATAATTCACAAGCGCATAATATGTACCGGCAGCTAAATCGGTTTTTGTAATGCTGAAATTTCCATAATTACTGCCAGATGCCAGTGAAGTTCCTGCATTGTTCAGAATATACATGCTGTTATACTGAGAAGGACCTTTAGCAATGCTTAATGTTAAATCGCCCGGCTCGCTTAAGATAATTTCATAATAATCATTTTGGTCGTAAATCGTGCCATTATTTCTGTATCCAATGTGACCATCAACAGTAGAGTTGGTGAGCATTGGCGATGCTGTTTCGATTGTTCCATTTGGTTCAGGATCGTTTGCGTACGGCGGAGGGGTTACCGATAGCGATAACGAATAGGAAGAATAATAAGTACTGCTGTAATTATCTACTTTGGCATAGTAATCGCCTGCAGCCAGGTTGTTTACTGTAATGGTTGTAGTGGTATAATTAAAATCGCTTGAGAGTATCGTAGTACCGTTGTTATCATACATGTAAATACCATGATATACACCCAATGGCTGATTCAGGGTTAGGGTAACCGCACCATCCTCGGTTGTGGTAAATGTATACCAGTCGTTAGCATCATAGCCGCCACCATTTTCATAAAATCCGATATGACCATATACGGTTCCACCTACCGGAATAGCAGTTGTTGCTTCCGTATAGATGTCATTTGGTTCAGCATCGTTGGCATAGGCTGTAGGTGTTACCGCACATTCAAGCGTATATCCTGAATAATACACAGTTGAGTAATTATCCACTTTAGCATAATAGGTGCCGGCTGACAAATTGTTTTTTGTGATGGTGACATTTGTATAGTTAAAATCGCTGGTTAGAATAGTTGTGCCATCATTATCATATAAATACAATCCATGATACATACCCAAATCCTGATGTAAATTCAGCACGAGTTGACCATCCTGAGAGAGGTTGATGACATACCAATCGTCCGTATCAAAAACACCACCATTGGCCCGGTGACCGATATGTCCGGTTACACTACCGTTTTCCGGAATGGTTGTATTGGTTTCTGCAAACACATTGTTGGGTTCGGTATCGTTTGCCAATGCCGTTGGTGTTACTGTATTTGAAATTGTATAGGCATTGAAATGCACAGGTGCATAATAGTGTAATCTTATATAATAGGTGCCGGCAGCTTTCCCATAAACAGAGATACTTCCACTTGAGTAGGCCGACTGTGAACCCAGTATTGTTGTTCCGTCGTTGTCGTAAATATATATCGTATTGTATTTTCCGGTTTCATTTGTAAATGTTGCCGTTATGGTTCCATCGGAAGTAGTCGTTACCGAATACCAATCGTCGGTGTCGTAAGAGCCACCATTGTTTCTATATCCAATATGCCCGTTAGCGCTGCCATTTTCGGCAAGAGTTAATGCGTTGGTGTAGGTATCGTTTGGTTCGCTGTCATTTGCAAAGTTTGCCGGCGTAACAGTAGCTGTGAGCGCATAATTTCCGGAATAGGCGGCGTAGGCCACAATGGAAGCGTAATAATTTCCAGCAGCGAGGTTGCTGACGGATATGGACAGAGGGGCATAGTTTGTAGTGGTGCCTAAAATAGTTGTGCCATCCGCATCTAAAATCTGGATAGTCAGATAGTTTACATCACCGGTCATGGATAAATTGATTTGTCCATCATCCGTTGTAGTAAATGCATAATAATCCACTAAATCACCGGCAAAATTGAGCGTTCCGTTTTCCGGAATATCCAGGCTAAGATTATCAGCCCCGGCCGGGGTGTCGTTGTCGGGCTCTGTATCGGCCCACAACATGCTGCTGGTGCAAAATATGACGAGCAGTAGAGACAGTAGTTTTCGAAATTTCATAAAAAATGATTTAGGTAAAAGCAGAATAGTTTGAATGTTTCAAAATTAATTCCGCCCGCATGTTTTATGAACAGCGAAAACTAGTAGGAAAGCGATCTGCTTTACACTAAATAATTTTTTCTTTTAGCGCTTTGGCAACGGCTTCGCTTACACTGTTTACATGTAATTTTTTATAAATATTCCGAATATGGAAATTCACGGTATGATAACTGATATCTTGTTTGGAGGCAATCATTTTATAGCTCATTCCATCCACTAAATCGGCCAGCACTTCTTTTTCTTTATCTGTTAGTAACAAATCATTGGTTACTTTCTGTTGTTCTTTTCCTCTAAAGAACTGGAGCACTTTGAGTGCAATTTCGGGCGTCATGGGCGCGCCCCCTTCGTGAATTTCGGTAATGGCTTCCAGTAGTTTTACGGGAGATGCTTTTTTAAGCAGATACCCGGAAGCCCCGGCCAGTATGCTTTCGAACACCTTATCATCTGTGTCGAATACCGTTTGCATCATTACTTTTAGTTCGGGGAAATGTAATTTAATCGTTCTTACGGCTTCAATTCCGTTTATACCCGGCATATCAATATCCATGATGACTACATCGGGCAGCGTATCGTTGATGTGTTGCACACCATCTGAAAAGTTTTCAAAGGTGCCGGCACAAATAAAACCTTCAGAGGTGTCTAACAGCAGCTTGACACCCTCTCTTCTGGTAGCGTTGTCGTCAAATATAATTACGCGAATCGCCATGGTTTAATGTACCAAAATTATTATTTATCAAACGATGCGCACCCGCAAATTATAGTAGGTGCTATAGCACAAAGCTCAGTTGCACGGTGGTGCCCTTGCCGCTTTTGCTTGTAATGGACAGACTGCCGTTTAGGGCACGGGCTCTCTCACGCATGGTAAACATGCCGTTACCATCGTTAGGTGTTTCGGTATCAAACCCAACCCCATTATCTGTAATTTCCATGATCAGCAGGCTGCTCTCTTTTTTAAATTGAATATAGACATCATCAGCCTGTGCGTATTTGAGCACATTGTTTATCGCCTCTTTATATATAAGAAACAGTTCCTTCCGTTTATTTGCGGGCACTTTTAATCCGGAAAGTTTTTCATCCTTTTCGAAACGGACCCGAACATTTTTAACAGACAGGTTTTCTAATGCGTATGATTTGATGCGTAGCATCATTTGATCGAAATTATCGTTGCGGGGCTGGAGGCTCCAGACAATATGCGTCATATTGTCCTGCATTTCAGAGCTAATACCCGTTATTTTATCCAGAATAGATTGCAGGTCAACATTGTTCGATGATTTCTTTTTAGCCACCTCGCTAAACAAGCTGATGGTGCTCAGGGCGCTGCCCACATCATCATGTAAATCATTTGCAATTTTAGTGCGCATGGCAATCAGCTTTTTTAGTTGTTGCTCGCGATATCTGAAAATAGCATAAATAATACTGCCGGCAATTAAAAAGCAGATGGCAACGAACCACCATGTAGACCAGTAGGGTTTTAAAATTTGAAACTGAATCATTTGTATGGGTTCACTCCAGTCGCCCTGCGGATTTGTGACACGAACATATAGGGTATAGGAGCCAGGAGGTAAACTGGTAAAATTTATTGAGTTCGCATTTCCCAGATGCGTCCATTTGTTCGTTAATCCCGCAAGTTTATATGTGTATTTAACGGTTTTAGGTTGCGAGAGTTGCAGACTGGAGAAACTGATAGAAATAAAGTTTTCGTCATGATCAAAAACAAGATGATGCAGGTCTAAATCTTCATATAAATGCTTATCGCCCACAGACAAGTCTTTTATGTACAAATCGGGAAAGGATGTTTCAAAAACATAAGTATCCGGATTAAATGTGATGAGATAATTGCCGGCGCCATACATCCAGTTGCCATCAGAAGCTTTTAATAGCTTGGCCATGTTTTTCAGCGACCAACCGGCATTGATAATCGGAGCGAAGCGGAATTTTTTTTGTTGCATGTTAAACACTTCAAATCCGCCCTTAACCGGAATCCAGAGATTTCCATTATTATCCGGATATAACCCATACATTTGGGTGAGCCCGGAAACAGTTTCTGTATAGTGCTTAAAAACCTTTCCATCAAAAGCGTTTAACCCATTGGCAGTGGTAACCCAAATAATTCCGTCGGGGTCCTCCCAAATACCGGAGATATTGCTATGTGAAATTGACAGGCTATCGCCAATGGAGTGCTTGTAGACCGTGAAGTTATTTTTTATTGGCCATTGTTTTTGCCATTTGTTTAATCCCTCTGATGAGCCTATCCAGATGTTTCCTTCCGCATCTTTATACATGCATCTGCAAAAATTATTGGAGAGCGTATTTTGATATTGTGTGTATTGAAAAAATACAGTAAATATTTTACTATCGGGATCAAACATGCCTATTCCGGAACCGATCGTTGAAAAAACCTGCAGATGGTGATTGCTGAACGTGTCTAATATTGCCTGATACACCTGATAATTTTCTCTGATAATCGCATCTGAATTATATGGTATTTTCGATTCTGGATTAATCACATCGCGCACTTCCAGAAAGTCGATATGCAGAGAATGTGTATCTATTTGAAATATACCGGATTCAGATGTGAGATAAAACAGATCTTTATTTACCTGAACGATTGATGTTGGGTTGATTGGCTTTTGCTGAAAGGTAAATGAGTGTAAATTAAACGACGATGTATAGGCATCGTATCTATACATTCCTGAATTTGTAAGAATGCCAAATGTATGCGGATTAAATTCAAAAATGGAAAAATGTCCAATTTCTTTAGTAAAATCTGTGGATATTAATTGTGCTTTAAACTGCCATTGTTTGTCATTGTATTTGCATAAGCCTGAGGCCGTTCCAACCCATAATATGCCGCGACTATCCTTTAATAGACAGTTTACTTTATTATTGGCCAGACTAAAAGCATCACTTCGATCGTGTTGTAATACTATGTATTCAAATGTTTTCTTGTTGACCATATACAGACCATTTCCCTTGGTTGCGGCCAATATGATGTTTTCGTTCCAGGATAATACATGTATTACCTCTGCCGGAATATCAACAACTTTTTCAATGATGACTTTTGAGGTGTCTTTTTTATTCAGTGGGTTTTTTTGAATAAATAATCCCGGCTTCCAACCGCCAATCCAGAGCGTGTCACCATCTACTGCAAAATGCTGAATGCTACCTGCAGCAGCATTCGAGGCATATTCAGTTAAAATTGGGTTTTTGCGATCATAGCAATGCACATAGCCTCCTGCCAGCTTGGAAACATATATATGGCTTCCAATGGGTTTGATGTGTTGCATCCACGCATTTCCGTCTGGCGCAGGCCGAGCTGTTCTATAATCAACCACTGCTGAATTTTCTTCAACAATGGTGTGATATGAAATTTTAAAAGTTTTGCGGTTGATGAAGCCAGTTGAAATACCTTCTGCGCTAAACACAATATAGTTGTCATTTAGCTCTGCAATTGTAATAATCCGATTCGAATACAGGCTGGAGGAGTCGCCCGGGATGTGCATAAACCTACGAAATCGTTGAGAGGGCTTGGCATTTGGGTTGTAGCGCGTAATTCCGCCATCGCGCGTGCCAATCCAGATAACACCCGAATTGTCCTCTATTAAGGCAGAAATGAAATTACCGGAAATGGAGTTTTCGTTATCTTCCTGATAGGTGAAAACATCAAATGTGGTACCATCATATCTGTTCAGCCCGTTGTTCGTGCCAATCCACAAAAAACCCCGGCTGTCTTCCATCAGACAGGTAATTGTATTATCACTTAATCCGTTTTCTGTGCTCATGTTTTCAAAGTGCACATCCGGAAAAACTTGTGCCCGGATGGTGGCGGGCGATAAAAACAGGCAACAACCTATGAGGAGGAGATACCAGCAAAATGTTCGGAAACCACATACCCGGCTATCGGTTTGAAGAGAGGTAAAACGTATCGGGACTTGCGTAGGGATATCGGCGGGATACAAAAAAGAGCTGTCAGGGTGCGAATGCACAACAAGCCTGAATTTAATTTGAGCCGACATCAGTCAAAAATATACATTTCTCCTTGCAAACACTAGTGAAAGCAAATGCGTCTACAGGTTAGGGAAATGTTCCGGCTGTGTACGATTGGCCTTCCGGTATTAATTATTTTTCTTCCTCTTTTTCTCGACGTCCTTTTTTATTTCTTCAAAGGCATTCAAGGGCACCACTAGGTGGCGATTTTCTACACAATCCCAAATATTCAGATAGTTTTCTGAAACAACATTATGTGTTTTCCATTGAGTATACTCTGCATACAGCATGAGCGTACAAATGTCGGTTGCTGTTATAAAATCACGCTCTTCTAATGAAACAACCGCCGAGTTTGGAGCATAGGTGCCATCGAAACGAATAGTGCCAATAATTTTGCCCGGTGCCGACTTGGAAAAGAATACACAAGTTGCTGTATCGTTTTCGATATAGGAAAAATACCCACCAATATTTTTCTGTTTTGGTATTTGGCTAAAAATAAATCTGTTCCTATCCAGGATGCTAATTCAGATTTAAATAATTGTTTGCCTTCTTGAACAATAGGCTGCGCATCCTCAGTTGGGTTTTTTTGAGCGAGTACATGAACTATGTTCACCACCATGAAAAGCGCACCTAAAATGTGTTTATTCGCGAAAACCAGGCATTATTTGTGCATAATATGCCAACCACAAGTGAAAAACTCCCCACATACGACACGTAGGTTAATCAACCATAATCCCGGTCATAAAATTATTGAACATCAGACCTTGCAGTATAAACGAGCCAATAATAATCAAATAACCAACAGGCTTCCATCTATAGTAATGATACAGCCAATAGGCAAGCAAAAATCCTGTTACAATGCTCATTTCTAAAGTATATTGAATGTGTTTGTAAAAAACCGGATAGACACATAACCAAACTAAATAAGTACCAACGAGCAAGGGAATAAAATGGACCGGTTTAAATTTTGGGAGACTAAATATCCAAAGTACCACTATCAAAGCAAATGGCGTAGCCTGCATATAGCGATTGATACCGTTTAAATAGGTGGCGTTATACCCAATCTTTTGGTCATAGAACCACTCCGGATTAAAGAAAACCACACTGAAGAAACTCATAACCAGGTATATAATGGCAAATAGTGTATAATTTGAAATTGTTAACGGTTTATGCAGAAGCCATCTCACTAAGCATGCAAGACCCGCGACACTCACGAAGCATCCCAGCCAAAAATTAAAATAACTCAGGCGTGTTGCCCATACTTCTGTTGCGCGCCCCATAGGCAAGACAGGCCAGCCAAATTTCCGTCCCCAGGCCTCGGATTGTGTCTGATAATAGGCAAAAAAATTACCCGTTTGAACAAATTGTAAAACACTAACCAACAACACCCCAAGCAGCACCGGCGCCAGATATATCAGCAGTATTTCGCGCCAGTTAACATTCCGAACGGATGATATGACCGGGGTTAACATTAAACTCATACCGATAGCTGCGGGTAAAATAAATAGAGCACTGGCTCTTGTGAGCGAAGCCAGGAAAATACCCGTGAATATATATACCTTTTTATTTTGCTTGATTCCATAAATCATCATTACGCCAAATAAGAAAAATGCAGATTCAGAAAGGGGGGTAATTAGAAAAAACATGAAGGGTAGCGACATAAACAACCCCAAATGAAGGATATCCGGTTTTAATTGTTTGCATAAGCAGCACAAACTCAAAAAATACACCAGTCCGTTAAGTATGCTTATGCCCAAGGCATTGAATCCTGTAGCCTTCCACCAATAGGGAAACAAGGGTAAAAACCCGGCATTGCATGCGGAATTTGGAACAAAAGAATAATTATTGTCTTTAATAGATGCGTAAAATGTCGCATCCCATTTGAGCAAGGTTTCATGAGCGGGAATCGCCGTTACAATTTGTGTGGCATACAGTATATAATAGATAATAAAACCCAGAGTAGTATATAGCAGGATGGGCAATACATAATATTGCTGTAACAGGGATATAACGCCCGTCTTGTTTTGAAACTTCATGGAGAGTGTTTTTGGAAGCGTTAATTTCTATCCATTAAATATATCCTTTATTTTGCATAATTGTACAGATAAAACACGAGTGAAAGTATATGATATACAATCCGTCAATGAAAATGACACCACGGTGATAATTTATACTGATGTGAAATGCATATTAATCTGCATGATGCGTAAAAAATAGCCCTTTACAATAATAACGCAGTATGTAGATGACAATACGATGTGTGTTTTGCTATATATCTTACCATATCCGTGATCATGATGTTCAGGTGACCGGGCTATAAAAGGTTTCATATGTTCTTGATGAACATATGAGCAGATTAAGCAATTCTTTAGCCGCGTTTATAATGCCAGACACTTCCATCAGAAGTTTCTATTTCCAACACGTAGTCATCTATTCGATAAATGAGGCCGCAAAACGAGCGAGTATTGGAATACACCTGCCCTGTTCTGGTATTATAAGTATCCCGAATCTCTGCAAAGGTGATAAATGGTTTTGCTTGTTGATTGGAAGCTTCAATGGTAATAAAATATTCTCCTGTCCAATTGATATATGGACATTTCATGCAATATTGTTTGATGGTAAAGTTTTGCAGGGAATCAAAAATAATTTCGGTCTCAGGAGGCGATGTCGTTAAACCTCGAGGAGCCATTGATGCTGAATCGATCAGCGTATCCCCTCCGGATAATTGTGCGGTATATTGCAGCCTCCAGGTTCCGGATAATTGATTTATCAACTCTTGGGAATACCCCTCCGAGACTGCGTTATTCGTGTACACATCCCTAAGCGGAATCGTGCATCCCATGATACAATTAAGCACAACCAGTATGAAAACCGAATAAGCTAACATTCGAAAGCGCAAGGGGCTTCCTTTTATGCTATACAAACGGGTATCGGGCGCATCGTGAAGCATTTAGTTATTTAACAGGCGTGAAGGTTGTAGAGGTTTCTAAGCACCAGTCTAATAATTTTGGATACAAGTCGTTGATGTTTTCTGATGTTGATTTATTCTGATACAATTCAACCAGCTTTGCTCCGAATTGTTTGCTGGCGAAGAAGCCGCGACTCGCATTGATATCGTGCCATTCGGACGCAGCTTGTGCTGCATAGTCAGGAAAATACTGATACACAAAAAGATCATACACCGCCCATGTCATATATTCATTAAAGGTGGCGAGCTTGTAATTTTCATATCCACTTCCCTTATCCCAAACAGCAGGGTCGAAGCAGGCTTTAATTTGCTTCTTATGTTTTTCAGAAGCCGGGTTCACATAATCATGGTCAATCTCAGTAAAGAACATATGCACGCCTATGGCGATATCGTACTCAGGAATATCACGCACACGCGTTGCCGTAAAAAGCTGATCAGGAATATTAATAAAGCTGGTTGATTTATTATTAAAAGTGCGTTGACAATTCATTCTTCCCACCAATGGCGAAACAATGATTTGATGGTTTAATTCAATGTTTTGATTGAAGGTTTCAGACAAAAAAGTGGTAATGGCCGGTATATATAAAACACTGTCATATAATACACGCAGTCGTTCGTAATAAGCTTTTTTGTCGGCGTAAAAAGCACGGAATCCAGAAATTCGAGCAAAATCTTCTACGAGTGCAAGGTTATCTTCAAATTCATTGATGTCTTTGCCCATCGCATAAAACTTGTGCACCCGGTGTAAGCTGCCCGCCGCGTCGAACTCAAACGCTACGGCATCCGTTCTGAAACTCAAAAGCTTGTCCCATAATTCGCGGGAATAGTTGACTTTGGCCATAATCGGATGATCTTTATAAGGATCAAAATGCGCTAATATCTCCTGATAATAGTCTGAGTTTTTGTTTACTTCATTAAAATCATTTTTGCCATATTCTGTAATGGCCAGTATAATATTGGCCAACTCGTATGTTTCATTAAATTGAATCACAGATTCACCGGCGTGGAGCTTGCCGGGACGAAGGGTGACAAGCGCAAGTAAGAGGAGGAAACTTGTTTTCATACTAGTAAAAATATTACAAATTATACATATAATGAAATAATCTATATATAGCTTAAGGGTTTCAGTGGAACATGATTTCGGGTAAAGAGGTGCATTGCCAACGGATTCTCTGCTTACCTGTTTCATAAGTTATCCGCATGTGAAAAGTATTTGCGATAATTAATAGTGAAATAACGAAGCTTTGCAGCGTTTTACTATCTGCAAGACGTTCAAATGGCAATAATTACTTTGTACAAATCACCATTCACCCACCACAATTCAAAATCGTCTTGTACAGAGGATTCAAAAATAGCTTTCGCTTGTGCAAAGGTCATTGGCGGTTGACTAGGTTGCAGAAGTGGTACCAGCGACTCGAGTATGCCGGCAATTGGGGTTGGCAAGGTGAGCGTAATTGTTTCGCCGAAAAGCGAGAAGTCAAGTTGTGTTTCAGCGTATTCAACGCCGCGCTTTTTTCTGATGCGCGTTTCTGTTTGTTTGCACGCGCCCATGCATAATAATCTTTGTGTCGGTTTTGGCAATCTGAATGGTTCTGTTTGCAGGATATGTTCGATATAATCCGGCGCATGCGTTGTAACCGGAACGTCATCAGCAAACCAATAGTGCAAAGGTAAATCCAGACCTGCACCCTGCATATAATTATACAGCGATACGCGCAATCCCTCTGAAAACATATCGTGATTTCCACCGGTCGGGTCGCTGTGTTCAATATCGTTATCAGCAAAGGTGATATTTGCTGCGCGATGTGCCTGCACCTGAAATTTTTCCGGTTGTAATCCAACAGGACTATGTGCCGTCATGGCAAAGCGATGCCAGAACGCAGAGGCTAATACACCACTATCAAATAATTGCCGAACAATTTCTAAACTGTCAATGGTTTCCTGATCTGTTTGCGTGGGAAATCCGTACATCAAATACGCGTGCACTAAAATTTCCGCTTCTGTAAAATTACGCAACACATGTGTAACCTGTTCGATGGTGACGCCTTTATTAATGAGTGCCAGCAATCGGTCTGACGCCACTTCCAGACCACCACTCACGCCTACGCATCCACTCGCCTTTAATAACAGACATAAATCACGCGTAAAACTTTTCTCAAAACGAATATTTGTCCACCACCGCACACTCAATTTTCTTTGCAGAATTTCAATAGCCACATCGCGCATTAATGCCGGCGGTGCGGCTTCATCTACAAAATGAAATCCATTATCACCCGTACTTTGCATTAAAGCTTCCATGCGGTCGACAATGCCAATAGCAGTAAGTGGACTATAATCTGCAATATAGGGAAGTGACACATCGCAAAAGGTGCATTTGCCCCAATAGCAACCATGCGCCATGGTGAGTTTATTCCAACGACCATTGCTCCACAAACTATGCATGGGATTCAGTATTTCAATGGCCTGTATGTATGCAGATAAAGGCAAACCGGAATAATCCGGCGTACCGGTTTTATCAAAGGCGTAGTCGGGACTTTCGGCATGATTGATAAACACGACTTGTTGATTCTGTAAAACGAAGGTGCGTTTTAATGCAGAAAGGGGAATATCCTGATGCAGGTATCGCCAAATATTTTCTAAAGGTGCTTCGCCATCGTCTAAAGAAATAAAATCGAAAAACTCAAATACACGCACATCGCTAAGTGAACGTAATTCGGTATTGACAAATCCTCCACCAAATGCAATTTTTATTTCCGGATATTGCAATTTAATGTATTGTGCACAGCGAAACGCAGCATATACATTGCCCGGAAAAGGCGCGGTAATGGCTACAAGTATAGGATTCGTTTTCTGAATGTGTTCCGCCGTCAGCGCGAATAAAATTTCATCACCAAATGTCGGCGTAGTGTTAAGTGCTTCATACAGCGCATCAAAGGTATTTGCTGAACGAGCCAGTCTTTCGGCGTACCGGCTGAAGCCGAAATAAGGATCAATATGTTTTTTAATCAGATCTGCTAAATCTTCGAGATAAAGCGTGCACAGGTGTTTTGCCTGGTCTGCCGGATGCATGTTGCCAAATGCCCAATCTAATGTGTCCAGTTGTGCAAATCTGGCGCCTTCGGGCAAGATGTTCCGCTGTAAAATGCGTTCAGTTTGCTCCGGATTATTTCCTTGCATGTACGCAATTACCCAATTAATTGTTTCCAGATATTGTTCTTCCTGAGCTAATGCCTTTTGCGTGTCGGCATCGGCATCTTCCACTTCGCGCAGCGCATAAAATAATTGCCGCAAGGTGTCTGCACAAAAAATTCGAAGTGTGGCCTCAATGCCGAAGTCTGCCTGAAACGATACAATCCCCCGACTGTTTAAAAAACCCTTTAAGTAAGGTGTAGCCGGATAGGGCGTATTTAACTGTGTAAAAGGAGGTGTAATAAGCAGCAGCGAATCGGGCATGGTGTAAAAATACAAGAACATTAGCAGAGGCGGTTAACAACATCGGCGTGGAAATGGCGCGTTGTTTTGCGGGTTTCGCGCTTGTAGGCAAGGCATCCTGTTTTTATTCTAACGAAAGCACTTCAGTATCGATGTGGTTTATCTAATTTTGCACCATGTCAGAAAAAAATTCAAAAGCGTGGTATGCAACATCCATAGGCCGGTTCAGAACGGTGGCTATGGCAGAAGGTGTTTCGTTTTTAATTTTATTAGGTATTGCGATGCCATTAAAATATGTGGCTGATAAGCCGGGCATGGTTGATGTTTTTGGCTGGATCCACGGCCTCTTATTTATTTCGTACATGATTACAGGACTTCAATTAAAAATTGAACACGAATGGCCTGCAGGCAAAACGGCACTGGCTGTTGTTGCGGCATTGATTCCTTTTGGGCCGTTTATTCTGGATAAAAAAATATTGCAAAAGGAAATGCAGGATGCCTGAAAAGGCAGTTGCAGTTTTTGCCTAAGCGCATGACCGTTTTCAGTCGGTTTTGCATTTTTTGCAAATATCAACATCTACATCTGGCAAAATACCGTAGCCTTTCCGCCGGCATCTCGTGTAATTTTGTTGGATAACGATTATACTGTCATGTATTCTCCTTCCAGACTTTTTTTCGTATTGATTGCGGCAGTGATTTCAACATCTTTTTTGTCCTGCAAAACGCAAATACCTCCGGCAGAAATAGCCGGACTTTATCAGGATTCCATGCAATTGACCTTGCGCACCCGTGAAAATGGAAAATGGATATTTACAGAAGCCACCAATAACCCGGTTTTTATGCAGCTTACCATTTCACCTGACGGCAAAGTGCAGGGAAATGTAGGCGATGCCGTATTTGAGGAGGCTATTTGCCGTACGAATCGCGGTAATCTGGGCCGAAAACTGCATATAAAAACGGATTATCTCATCATCGGAACCCTCAAAGGCAGTATTTTTCCTGAAGCGCCCGTAACTGAAATGGAAATCAGCCAACCATTTAATCTGGAGGCCGGCAACATCCACGGCACGCTATTTCAGCATGGCAATCACGGCGTTTATCCAATGGCCGGACCGGGAGATGATTAATGCGGTGCTCATTGTTTGGTAGCCAACACAACAATTCCTTATTTCCGGGCGGGGCTATAGCCTTTCTGTAGTAACTTTACCTAATGAAATTCAGGATACTCTTAGGGCTCAGCCTTTTATCTACCAGCCTGTTGCAGGCACAGGTCGTTTACACCGATCCGATTTTCCCCACCCCGGATATACCGGTAACCATATATTTTGATGCTTCGCAGGGTAATGCCGCTTTGATGGACTGCGGTTGTGATGTGTATGCACATACGGGTTTGATTACGGATGAAAGTGATTCGCCGGTTGACTGGCAGATGGTTCAGGGTGTTTGGGGCACAGCAGATCCGGAAGTGTTAATGACATACGAGGGAGATAATATTTACTCCATTACCTATAGCAGTATTCTTGATTTTTATGGCGCCGCTGTTGATGATATTATTTATCAGATGGCATTTGTGTTTCGCGACGCATCAGGCGCAACGGTTGGGCGCTCTGCGGATGGTTCTGATATTTATTATGATGTATATGCTCCTGGTTTAAACGTGGCCATCACAGCTCCCGACGCAGACCCTTTAATTGTAGAACCCGGTGATAATATTCATATTGAAGCGTATGCCACTTATGTGGATAGTATGTATTTATATGTTGATGGAATTGAAGTTGCCGCAGTTGAAGACAGCAGTGTTGTTTATGACCATACTGCCGTGGATTTTGGCGCTTCCGAAATCATAGTAAAAGCCGTGGGCGATGGCGATGTGTTATACGATACCGTACGCTATTTTGTTATTGCGCCGGTGGTTACAGAAGCGGTGCCTGCGGGTTTACATCAGGGGATTAATTATATAGATGATAATACCGTTACGCTCGTGTTATATGCGCCGTTTAAAAATTACATTTTTGCTGTTGGAGAGCATAGCGACTGGCTGTTGAATGATGAGATTTATATGAAGCGCGATCCGGATGGAGCAACATGGTGGGTTACACTCAGTGGTCTGGAAGCCGGAAAGGAATATCCATATCAATATTTTATTGATGGGGCATTGTATGTGGCAGACCCGCTCACCGAAAAAGTGTTAGACCCATGGAATGACGGATTTATTCCGGAAGAAACCTATCCGGATTTAATTGATTACCCGACAGGAAAAGCCAGTGGAGTTGTTTCTGTATTTCAAACAGCACAACCGGCATACACCTGGGCTGTGACCGACTTTACACCTGCACCAACAGAAAAATTAGTGATTTATGAATTGTTGATTCGCGATTTTCTGACCGCACGTAATTATCAAACGCTGACCGATACGCTTACCTATTTAAAAAATATGGGCATAAACGCTATCGAATTAATGCCTATTATGGAATTTGAAGGCAATGAAAGCTGGGGATATAACCCAAGCTTTTTTATAGCACCGGATAAATATTATGGCACACCGCACGCGTTAAAAACATTTATTGATAGTTGCCACGCGAATGGCATTGCGGTTATTTTGGATATTGCATTAAACCACGCCTTTGGCCAGTGTCCTTTGGTGCAAATGTGGTGGGATGCAGAATTAAATGCGCCTGCGGATAATTCACCCTATTTTAATCAGGTGCCAACTCATGATTACAATGTGGGCTACGACTTTAACCACATGAGTGCTGCAACCATTCAATTCCGCGACCGCGTTTTCGCGCATTGGTTAGAGGAATATCATGTAGATGGATATCGCTTTGACTTATCGAAAGGGTATACACAAAATAATACTTTGGGTGATGTGGGCGCATGGGGCGCTTATGATGCACAACGCATTGCTACCTGGGAAGATATAGGCGGGAAATTGTGGGCGATTAATCCAAACGCTGTTTTAATTCTGGAACACTTTGCGGCCAATAATGAAGAAGAGGTTTTATCGGATTTTGGATTTTTATTGTGGGGAAATATGAATTACAATTACGCTCAGGGAACAATGGGCTACGGCGGCAGCGATTTAGCCTGGGGCAGTTATGTAACACGTGGTTGGAGCAATCCGCATTTAGTTACCTATGCGGAAAGTCATGACGAGGAGCGATTAATGTTCAAAAATCTTTCTTTCGGAAACACCAACGCAGATTATAATGTAAAGGACCTGAACACAGCATTAAAACGCATGGAACTTGCCGGCGCGTTTTTGTTTACCATTCCGGGACCAAAAATGCTGTGGCAGTTTGGGGAACTGGGTTATGATTATTCAATAGAATACGGTTGTCGCGTGTGTAATAAACCGGTTCGCTGGGATTATTACGATGTGCCGAATCGCGAACGCATTTATCAGGTTTGGGGTGAATTGATAAAACTGAAAACCACATATGATGTGTTTAGCACAAATAGCTTTTCATTAAATGTTGCCGGTTTCGGCAAGCGCATCAGCTTAAACAGTCCGACGATGAATGTTACGGTGCTTGGGAATTTTGATATTAACATGGCCAATGTTATTCCTGCATTTCAGCATGTAGGTTGGTGGTATGAATATTTTAGCGGTGACAGCCTTTATGTGAATGATGTAAATGCCAGTATGACGATGATTCCGGGCGAATACAGGTTATATACAGATGTGCGATTGTCGACACCGGAAATTGTTGATGGTATTAACGATGGTGAAATAATTTCTGCTCAGGATATTCAAGCATGGCCAAATCCAACATCGGGAGATGTGCAATTGCTCACGACGTTAAAAACACCATCGTCAGTAAGGGTTCAGATTGTTGATCAAACCGGCGTGCGTGTCCACACGGAAGATTTGGGCGTTCAGCCTTCCGGCGATTTGTTATATATCTGGAATCAGGATGTGCCGGCCGGATTATATACCATATCAATTACCACCGATAGCGCAAGCGGCGCTGTGCGAATTGTTCGCTTGTAAAACGTTAAATATCAAGATTAACACCCACGCGCACACCAAAATTTGGTGCGAGTGGGTTATTGCGATAAGTGAGTCGCCAGATGGCATCCACCCGAACTAACTTAAATATGTTTTCTACGCCAATGCCCGCTTCCATATAAGGCTTGCCGCCCATGGAGGTGTTGCCGATATAATATGGGGCCTGGTTTTTTGCAAAATCATTCATTTCCTGATTCCCTTCGCTTAAAGTACCGTAAGCCAGTTTGAATGTGGCCACCTCGCGCAGCTTTAAACGATTTACGTAAGGAATTTTATTCAGGAAGAAACCGAAAAAGCTGTGTGTAATCATGACTTCAGCATACGTGTCATTAACGAATTCATATTCGTTCATGAGGTTGAAGTTGTTGTGGTTCATGAAATACGTTTCATTGCCACGTGGCGATTGCAATAACAGCGTTGGCAAAGTGCCAAAAATTTTCCCCGCACGAATCGTGTAGGAAGTACCGCCAAAACTGGCAAAGGTTGCGTAGTCCCAAATATTTACCTCCAGCGCTTGATAATTGAAATCGCCACTCAGAAAATCATGAATGCCGCGCTTGTAGTATAGTTCTATTTTGGGATATTTAGTGCCCAAACTATAGCGGCGATAATTATCAAACATAAAACGCTCGCGGTAAGCAAAGCGCAGTCCCAGACGCAATTCTGTGTTCGTGATATTGGTTACCAGGCTGTCGTTTCGATTGTAATAAAAAACAGGAAACAGCGGGTGATAAAAAGTATTGCTTAAAGAAATGCTGTTGCTTAAACCCCAATACCAGTCTTTTGTATATGTCCATTGAAGTTTTTCAATGTCCACTATTTTTTGGGGTGTTTCTTTGCGGCGATAAAATCCGGAAAGTAAATTATCCTCACCAAATGTTACGTTTTCATTATTCGCAACATCGAGGTCGTTGATGTAAACAAATTTAAATTCCTGCCAGGGCTTTTTCGCGATAACCAAATTCATATCGGCGCCATGTTTGAATTTTTTATCTTCAAAACCATAGGCCATATAGCCGCCAATGCTGAAACGTTTAGAAATTAAATCGCCGGTTTTACCGCCAACACGTATACGCAGGCCTTCTATTTCGTTATTGCTGACCGCATTGGCAAATGGTCCCAGGCGCACATACCCAAGATTCCAGTATCCATACATTAAGGTGTTGTAGACATCAACAACCGTCATAAATGACTTTATGTTTTGCAGGCTGTCTACTAATGCATAAACACCCTCTTCGTTGGCATTTAAGGAATCTGGTCTTGTTTGTTGCCAAAAGGCTTCTTCGTTATTGATAACATCATCTGAATACACAATGTCATCTTTAATATGTTCTACTTCTCGGAAAACTTCCGGACCAATCTGATGATTTTCGTAAACGGAAGTTCTTCTGCCAATAAAGCTCGTGGAATTTTTGACCGGTAAAAATTCTACCAGCATGCGATCTTCCACCAACACCCATACAGAGTCATTTAAATGATCGAAGCGCTGATAAAAATGTGCGCGTTTGCAATAATTAATATTTACGGTGCTGTCGAGCGACATATAGACTTCCTTTACGGCATAGGAGCTGTCGGCAATCCACATGTAGCCGGAAAAAGTATTTTCCTGTTGTTGTCTGGGATAAAATCGAATTAAATAACAAAAATCATTATCAATCCAGGTTGAATCAGCTAAATCAACTTTGTAAAAGAAATTCCAGGAGTCGGTAATTGGCGGAATAAAATTTTTATTCAGGAGAAACCAATAATTATCGTAAATATTAAATTGCTGATAATAATTCCCCAAAATTTGCGAGGCGCTGGCATTGTTTATTCCGCTGGTGCGGCTCGCGTGAATAATTTCTTTTTTTGCTTTTGGATTGCTGCGCTGATAATAATCAGAAACGGTTTCAGTTAAAAAGAAGGGGAGGAAATGCGTTTCGTCGCTGGTGGTATCAATATGGTCGAGGATAACCGCATAAGGATTTTCTTTCCGCTCTTTAACCGATACCGGTTTTTTACTTTGCTTCACCGGATCATCCTCCGCCAACGCTTCCAAATTGCCCATATCAATTTCAATTTTGTTATAGGAGCGCGTTTTGTAGGCAGAAATATGGTCGGGGTTGTTTTGATCTTTGTGTGCAATTACCTGTCGCATGATGGCTTTTGCCGGCTCCTCACGAACCTTTATGACAACGGTATTTAATTCTACATTGCCCGGTTTAAGTGCGATGGTATAATATTGACTCGGTTGATTTGTGATAATGAGGGTGTCGACGGTATAGCCGATAAATGAGAACAAGACGGTGTCCTGGCCGTAAGGCGCTGCCAGGAAAAATTTTCCGTTTTCGTCCGAAAGGGTGCTGGTCTGGCTATTTTTGAGCACAACGGTGGTAAAGGGCACCGGATTATGGGTGGATGCATCCGTTACGATGCCGCTTATTGCCCGGGACTGTGCACGAAGCGATGATGCGAAGCAAATACCCCACAAACACATTATGAAAACGATGTATACTTTTCCGACCCGCATATTTTTCGCAGCATAAAAATACCGATTTCAAACTGGAGTAAAAACCGGCCCTTGTCACATATTGATTGTTCTGGCGCAGATGTGGTAGTTTTGAAGTATATGAAAACAGGAATTTCGATTGTCCTGGCAACGCTGTTGCACCTGCAAACAGCCCGTAGTCAGTCCGCAACCTTTGATATTACCTATGCCGGATTTACACCCGAAGCTGAGGCTGCCTTTGAGTATGCCGCCGATATCTGGAGCACCTATTTAATCAGTGATGTGCCAATTAAGGTAAATGCCAAAATGGTTTTTTTATTACCCGGGCAATTAGGTATCACTTTTCCCAATGGTGAAAAAAATTTTTCCGGCGCGCCGTATGCAGATGTCTGGTATGCATCATGTCTGGCAAATGCAATAACCGGAGTAGAACTAAATCCGGGCGAAGCAGATATTGATGTTTTTTTAAATACTTCTGCAAATTGGTATTTCGGAACAGATGGAAATCCGGGTCCAACGCAATATGATTTTGTGAGTACTGTTTTACATGAATTATGTCACGGATTGGGTTTCTTAAGCTTGGGAAATGTCGAGGATACAACGGGCTCGTTCGGACTTATTTTTGCTGAAAGTTTTGCGCCGCTAGTTACCTCATTTACCTGGCCGGATTTAGATACGCTACCAGGGGCATTTGATATGTGGCTGCTTAATAATGCCGATGTTTTGTTAACTACATTAGATAATCCTTCAGCCGGATTAAAAACCGCATTTACTTCAAATGCAATTTATTTGGAAAGTCCTATGGTGTTAGCCACAAATGGCGAAAGCGGCAGAATTTACGCGCCCTCAACCTTTACGTTAGGCAGCAGTTTGTCGCATTGGAATGAAGGCACTTATCCTGTTGGTGATCCGAATGAGTTTATGACACCATTTGCTGCCGACGGACATGCGAATCACATACCCGGGCCATTGACACTAGCGGTTTTGGATGAAATTGGTTGGGAAATTACAGACGGGTTGCCCATAACCAATATTACGGCACCGGCCGCTCCGCTTATGGTATTTCCGAACCCGGCCACAACAGGCATTTCATTAAGTGGTGATGCTATGCAGGATGCGGAATCTATTCAAATATTTTCTGCAACAGGAAACAGAATTTTAATCAGTGATGCTACCACAACATTATCCATTTCACAATTGCCCGCAGGTTGGTACACGGTTTATGTGCAAACAGCAACAGCGATGTACACGTGCAGATTTACCATCTTGGAACATTAATTATTTGTCAGGTGCAAATTGGATGAGCACAGGTTTTTTATCTTCCTGCAACCAATAAATTAAACGCAGCATATTTTCTTTCGACATGGCCGTGCATCCCGAAGTTGGGGCGCCCGGACTTTTCCAGATATGTAAAAAAATACAGGACCCGTTTCCTGCAACAACAGGATCGGAATTATAATCTACCCACACGCCATATTCATATTGTGCGTCACGTCGTTGCATGCGTTCGAAACTGGAATAATCTTTTGTCGATACCGTGTCGTCATCTACTAATTGATTGTAATAGACAGAATGCACATCATCCACACATAAATCAGAGGTATCAACCTGTTCAAACGGCATGTGTAAATCGGTGAGTGGATGATAACTAAATACGCGGCTTAAATAAAATATTCCTTCCGGTGAACGCCCATCTCCCTCCTGTTTTCTGCCGGAAGTTGTGCTGTCCGGAGCGAGGCCGTTTCTGCCAACGGTAACCGGAAATGAATCGGCGCACACCCAGTTTGAATGCTCATTTTCGCGGGACCACAAATACAAAGTGGCTGATGTGCTATCTGGATGAACAGATACAACCTGCACCACCTGCAGGCTATCGGGGAAGAACCGGTTGTCGGGGGCCTCTTTCTGACTGCAGGATGCGATGATGAGTGCCGGCAGACAGCATATGAGATATAGAAAGCGCATACGGTTGAAATACACCATGTATAAAGTTGGTCTGAAATACGCAATGAAGGTATAGATAGCTGTTGAGCTGGTTAGCTTCCCATCCACAACACAAATGTGCACTGTATGTAATGGTTATCGCGAGCCGCATCCGGATTAACATGCCGTTAAGGTGTATCTTTGTCTGATGAAAACCTTTTACGCCATAGTTGCCCTGATTCTCTCCACGGGCGTCATGCATGCACAATCTCCCATTGTAGTTGACCAGGATGATATGCCACAGGAAGAGCAAATTTTTCTGATGACAACGGTAACGCCGCTCCTCGAGTTTGATGCGACAGAAACCGGAGCCGATTACAATTGGGATTATAGTGATCTGGAGCCGGCTTCGCAGGACACCTCACATTGGGTGGCTGATGACGAAACCGACCCGATTTATTTTTTCCTTTGGTTTACCAGCGATATTGCTGAAACAGGCGCATCTGTTTTTAATAACGATTTCGTATCCATTGATGATTTATATAATTTTTATTGGTCGGATAATGATTATTTTGGATTCAGTGGTTTTGCCGGTAAAATCAGCGACATTCCATTTCCAATCTGGTTTAGTGATCCGGAAATGATTATTGAGTTTCCGGCTAATTACGGTCAGACGACATCTTCAGAAGTAGATTTTTCTTTTGATATTCCGGATTTGGGTGGATGGTCAGAGTATCGCGAGCGCAGCAACGAAATTGATGGATGGGGAACGGTAACAACGCCAACGGGTTCTTATGATGTTTTGCGTCTTGCCAGTGAAATTCTGATTACAGATACATTCTCGTACGATTTCATTTCCATTCCTATTCAATATACAACAAAAGAATATCGCTGGATTGCTAAAGAAGAAGGCGTGCCCGTATTACAAATAAATATGCAGGAAATTTTAGGCATTGAAACAGTTTCAGCAATAACCTATAAATCGGCTGAGCTTACACCTGTATTTAATCATAACGCACCGGGTTCTACTGCCATCCATATTTCAGGCCCTGCACAGGATATATTGCATGCCGTTATTGATATTCAATCTGACGACACTTATACGTTTATCCTGCACGATATCAATGGCAAAAAATTAATGGAGAGTTCCGCGTTTGTGGCGCAGGGACAATATCAATATACACAATCCGTGCAACAACTGGCAGCCGGTACGTACGTTTTACAGGTAGTACAATCCGGAGTAACAGTTGCGTCATCAACTTGTATAATTCAATAATATGCGAACAACTATAGCATTCATTTTTAGCCTGCTCATTCTCGCAGGATGTACAGAAAAGAAAGAAGAAAAATTACTGCCAATTACCAATGAAAATATTTCCGGTGTTTGGAAAGCAAGTCGTTTTGTTAGTACGTTACCCGGATTAACAGAAGAACAGAAAAAAGGTGGTGAACTGGAATTTTTAAGTAGTGTTTACACCTTGCGCGCTGACCATAGCTTTAATTTAACCAGCGACGCTTATGCAGCAGGCGCAAACGGCAGATGGGAGTTAGATCCCAATACCTATTTACTCAGGATGTCGTATGAAATGGGGGGAGAAAGAGGTGTTGAAGAATTTACTGTTGAAGCATTAAAAGCCGACACGCTTACTTTGCGCATTGATATTAAGGATATGAATGCATTTATCCAGCTTAAATTAAGCAGGTCGAAATAATTCAACCGGCCACAAATAATTGAGCCGCCTAATATGGGCGGCTTTTTTTATGCCGCAGATAAGGAACATGCAAACCGATAGAAATGAAGTGCGGCTGAACATGTAGGAGTCATTGGTGCGAGGGCCCGACAGGCGACAGAAACCATCGTCCCGCCAATGCACTGCGTTTAATTCTACACAGGCCTGAACAAAAAAATAAGCCGGGGAGCCTGAATCTCCCCGGCTATTGAAAAACAACCACTACTCTGAAAATTTTGACCCTTGGGTCGAATATTTACATCGTAAACACTTGAATGTTGAATTAGTTCAAAGCTGTTTCAGCGGCAGGTAATTCTGCCTTAATGGAAACACCAAACCAGATTAAATCCTGGATCAGGTCATCCGGCATACCCGGATACACGATGCCCCAATCTTTTCTGTTAATATTAAATTTAGCAACAGCACTTGCGTCAGTTGGATTAACGGTCACTTTTGCCGGGAAGGTAATTCCTTTTGTTATGCCTTTGATAGTTAAGTTGGCAGAGATGGTTACGTTAGGGTCGGAAACTGAATATTCATTTATTTCAGCCTGATCGCCACCGGTGGTAGCAGCGCCGTCAAACGCTTTAACACTGGTAATTTCAAGAGATGCTTCCGGGTATTTAGCCACGTCGAAGAAATCAGGCGACTGTAAATGTCCGGTGAGTTTTGCATCTGCTTCGTTACCCATTAAGGTTTTGAGTGTAGGCATATCAATTACGAATTTACCTCCTGTTAACTGACCGTCTTTTACCATCAGGTTACCAGATTTAATAGCTACTGTTCCGGGGTGGTAGGTTGACATTTTAGTGCCAATCCATTCCAGGCTGCTGGCCGCTGTGTTTACGTCAACAGAAGCAGAACCCTCTGTTAAGGTCACGGTTTGAGCATCGCCGGTTTCGGCTACATCACCCTTTGGGGCGTCTTTGCAGGCCGACACGAATAATAAGCCGGCTCCAAGCAGTGTGAAAAGCGTTGATTTCATTTTTCTGATTTTATAAGTTGTATGTATATACATATAATTAGTTTAAACAGTTCACGAAATGTGCTGTTTTGATAAAAAAATTCGGAAAGGCCGGTTTAGCGCGGATTGCACGCCTGGTCAAACATCAAAAATTCTATATTTGAACTATGGTAACAATGGTATTGATAAGTGCGGCTATTGCGGCTGCTTTTATGACCGGGGTTTGGTTGTATAGCCTTTGGAGGCGGGATATGAGTGTGGTGGATGTTTTTTGGGGATTGGGCTTTATGGCGGTTGCCTACCACTGGTTTGTTCGCTTAGAGGAGCCGGCGCTCCGTCAGTTTGCTGTTGTATATCTGGTTAGTATTTGGGGGTTGAGGCTTGCGGCGCACATTTTCATCCGCAGCATCGGAAAGCCGGAAGATCCGCGATATACCGCATTTAGAAACGATTGGGGAGAAAAAACCTGGTGGTTGAGTTATTTTAAGGTGTTTTTATTGCAGGGAGGATTGATGCTGACGATTTCGCTGCCAGTTTTAGCGATAATGCATGATACATCAACCGACTTTACAAGCATCAATGGGATAGGATTGATAGTTTGGTTTTTGGGATTTGCATTTGAAACAACCGCAGATTATCAGCTGTACACCTTTAAAAAGAACCCAGCCAATAAAGGTAAGGTGATGCAATCGGGGCTTTGGTACTATTCAAGACATCCGAATTATTTTGGTGAAGTATGTGTGTGGTGGGGTATATTTTTAATTAGTTTGGGGGCATCACCCTGGTATATCAGTATTATTGGTCCGATATTTATTACCTATTTATTATTGCGGGTCAGTGGTATTACCATGATGGAAAAAAGATATGTCGGCAATGATGCTTATACTCTGTATAAGCAAAACACATCACCCTTTTTTCCCTGGTGGCCGAGGAAAAACTGAAATAAGCAAGTTTGGAAAAACACACCAACATTTTTCAACCTATACAATTGGGCATGGAAACTTTCCATCCGATTTCTGCAGATGCAGATGCGTTTGTCATGGATTGGGAATTAGCTAAAGGCGGTTCAGTGCCGGCGCATTTTCATGCACACATGTCAGAACATTTTTCTGTAACGGAGGGCGAGGCTGAATTTATAGTGAAGGGAGAAAAAATTGTAAAGCGCGCAGGAGAGGAGTTGTTTGTACCGCTAGGAGATGTGGACGGCATTTGCAACAAATCAATGCATCCTGTGCGGATGCGCGTAACCTATTCGCCCGCTTCAGACACCAGGCGAATGTTTGAAATTATTGTGGCGCTAACTGCAGAAGCACCCCGCAGCGCCATGAATATGGTAAAATATTTTTATGTTGCACCACGTATTGGTCTTAAGCCCTTTAGCACACCAAGCCCAGCCTTTATAAATGGTTTATTAAATGGCATTGCTTCTTTTATGGGATTTGTGGGTGGGTGGAAAAAGTATGTGCGCACATTTGGCAATACTTAACCAAACTAAAATGCGTTTACTCTATCGAACAGATAATATTACCTTAACGCGCATAGTACAAAGCCTGAAAAAGCCTGTTTGAATGTAAATAAAAAGTACTTGTGCTGCCGGGTATAGTCTTAGTGCAAAATACTTATATGACACATACAATAGTGAGCAGGTTTAACCATTTATCATGATACCTAACAGGGTGCATAATCGATATATCGTTTTATTGTCCCTTGTGGTACAAACGATTATGGTATATGCTCAGGATTGCTATCCTCTAGATGCCATTTACAGGCCTGAGGAACATACATTAGACCGTGTTTATTACGCACAAATTAAAGACGTTTTATCAAGTGATTCGGGTTATGTGTTGTGGTTGGATACCTCTGCGTATCAAACAGTTAAAGAGGTATATACAACATCTAAAAAAACATGTATCGTTAATACCGCAGGCGATACGGTCATCTTTATTTCAGAAAGCGGTGACACCATCATACAAAGCGAAATACGTGCGATTCAGACCTTAGCATCGTCTGATGCCATATGCTTGTTCGCAATAGATTATCATAAACGCAGGCTCACAAGAAATTTACTGATTGTGCAGGATTCCGTAGCCGGTATGCAAACCCTGACCGTGCCAGAAGGATACTTTGTCGGCAAAAATGATACGTCATTATTTTTTGTAAGTAAGCGTTTCAAATGGAACAAAAAATGGTATCCCGAAGGCACTCTGTTTTATATCAACACATCAGGTATACACGTGATGGATAATCCCGAACTGACACAATTAATTTCTTCCGGCCCGATATATCCTATGCATTATTATGCCGCGCCTTATTTTGTGCAGTACACTGGCTATACAACAGAAACATTTCAATGTAATACACTCGACAGGTCGCGTTATTTAATCTGGTATAAGCAGCAGGTTGTGGATACCATTCAGGTCTTGAATAATTACACAACGCCGCTATCTGTAAACATAACTGGTGATACACTGCGATTAATGTACTACGCTTATACAGAGGATGGCCTGAATACCCACGGATTTGAGCGCGTATATGTTTCTGGTAATCAGGTGTATAATTGGGACCACAATCGTTTGAAAGAGCCCATCAAAGGCTTCTCCTTTTATACGAGGGTTGGTAAATACGTCGTAATACGTTATACCCGGTTTATTCCTTTCCTACAAGATGAAATAACGTATACAAGTGAAAACGGGATAACGCTTAGCGCACGTGGATATATGCCCGTTTTTTTGCTGTATCAAATCGACACCCAGGCGTTTTTGGGATATCCCCGATTACAAGTGGACGAGAATCCCTAATCTTTAGTTGTTGGCCTCCCGGAAAGACCTCATCCGGTATATTGTACAACTTAATCTTTCTGTCACTACTTTTACATACGTAATAGTCATGGCATTTACTTCTATCAGAAAGAGACCCCTTAGCACGCAGATACTCATCAGCATGAGTGTTGTTACGGGCGTAAGTGTTGGCGCGTTCTTCCTGAAAGATGTGTTCGGATATCGTGAAATTGCGTTGATGTTATTAATGGCGGTTTCCATAATTGCCATGACTTTCGAAATTATCCCGGTGCTTATTTCTGCAGTGGCAAGTGCGTTGATTTGGAATTTCTTCTTTATTCCTCCCTTATTCACCTTTCATATTAACAACACAGAGGATACACTTTTATTTTCTTTATATTTTCTGATTGCCTTAGTGAACGGCGTATTATCCACAAAAATCAGAGAAGCAGAAAAAAAAATGCGCGAAAAAGAAGAGAAGGCGCAAAGCGTTAAATTGTACGACACGCTGTTTAATTCATTATCTCATGAATTGCGCACACCGATATCTACCATTATTGGTTCTGTTGATGCATTGCAGGAAGAAAAGAGCAAACTATCAGAACAACAACAAGACATGTTATTATCAGAAATTGCTGAAGCAGGAGAACGATTAAACCGACAGGTTGGCAATTTACTCAACATGAGCAGACTAGAAAGTGGCATGCTGCAACCCAAACCTGATTGGTGTGATCCGGAGGAATTATTTAAACAGGTAACAGACAAATTGCCACCACACACACAAACCATACACAGCCATCTTCCTGATCCGGCGCCATTAATTAAGATGGACAGCGGACTGGTAGAACATATTTTAGTCAACCTATTACACAACGCCATATTATATACACCTGATGCCACCCATATTCACCTGACACTGGAAACAGAAACAACAAGTTGTACATTTATTGTGGAGGATGATGGTCCCGGGTTTCCGGAAAATGAAATGGCGTTAGTTTTCGAAAAATTCCACCGACTGCCGCATTCAAAAGCAGGTGGGAGCGGATTGGGTTTATCGATTGTAAAAGGATATGTGGAGGCTATGCGCGGAACGGTGAATCTGGAGAATCGATTGTCGGGAGGCGCACGTTTTGTAATCACCATTCCGGTTGAAATATCATACATGAACCAATTGCAGCATGAATAAGGGAGAGATATTGGTTATAGATGACGAACCGCAAATTCGTAAACTGCTGGAGATAACCCTGAGCAGCAATGAATATGTGGTGTGGCAGGCTGAAAATGCACAACAAGGGTTGATTATGGCGGCCAATCATCCACCGGATTTAATTTTATTGGATATTGCCTTGCCGGATAGAAGCGGACATGAAGTATTGCGTGAATTGCGCGCATGGTATAATAAAGCGATAATTATTTTATCTGTTCAAAACAGCGAAGCAGATATTGTGGCGGCATTAGATAATGGGGCCTCTGACTATTTAACCAAGCCATTCAGAAATGCAGAATTGCTGGCGCGAATCCGGTCTGCGATTAGAAGAAATATTCCGGAAAATGCGCAAACGGTTATTGAAACCGGAAGTTTGCAGGTTGATTTAGTAGCCAGGGTGGTCAGAAAGCAGGAGGTCGTTTTACGATTAACCAATACTGAATTCAATTTGATGGCGCTCTTTGCTCAAAATATTGGCCGTGTGCTTACCCATCAGTATGTGCTAAAAGAAATCTGGGGTGTTGGCTATCAGCAGGAAACCCAGTATCTGCGGGTGTTTGTACGGGCATTACGCAAAAAAATAGAGGACGATGCCAATAATCCGCAGCATATTATAACGGAAAGCGGCGTGGGCTATCGTTTTGCCTAAGGAAAGCCCGTTTTTATATTTTCTTTATATCCCCCTCTATATCATTTACAATTTCCAAATGCGGTAGTGTTGAACTTTGCTTTATAAGTTGACGCTACATGAGTAAAGCATTACACAGTGCAAAAGACCGCATTACGGCGGCATCCTTATTAATCGCATTAGGTATTATTTATGGTGATATTGGTACTAGTCCGCTGTACGTATTAAAAGCCATAATAGGAGAGAGGCCGATTGACACCGTGCTGGTTTATGGAGGCATTTCCTGTGTTTTCTGGACCATTACCTTTCAAACTACATTTAAATATATCTACCTGACCTTAAAAGCGGATAACCGCGGTGAAGGCGGTATTTTTTCTTTATATGCTTTGGTGAGGCGCTACAGTAAAGTTTTAGTAATTCCTACCATTATCGGCGCGTCCATGTTGCTGGCAGATGGTATCATTACACCACCTATTTCTGTAGCATCAGCTGTAGAGGGTTTGGCAAATATTCCGGCATTGGCACACATACAAACCGTTCCGATTGTTATTGCGATTTTATCGGGATTATTCTTTTTTCAGCGATATGGTACAAATAAAGTGGGTTTTGCATTTGGTCCCATGATGTTGGTTTGGTTTTCGATGTTAGCCATTTTGGGTATTGTGCAAATCGTTCAGCACCCAACTATTATTCATGCGTTGAACCCGGTTTATGCGTATCATTTTTTGCATGACTATCCTTCCGGATTTATTTTGTTAGGTGCGGTATTTTTAGCTACAACAGGAGCTGAAGCATTATATTCAGACTTAGGACACTGCGGAAGGAAGAACATCAGAACAACCTGGATGTTTGTAAAAACATGTTTGATCTTAAACTACATGGGACAAGCTGCCTGGACCATGCAACAGGGCGAAGGAAGTATTTTACAGGGCAGTAATCCATTTTATGCTATCATGCCACAATGGTTTTTATTGCCGGGTATATTAATCGCAACCAGTGCAGCCATTATTGCGTCGCAGGCGCTTATCAGCGGTAGTTATACCCTCATTAACGAGGCTATGAACCTTAACTTCTGGCCACGGGTTCAGGTGCGACAACCATCTGAAACCAAAGGACAGATATATATACCGAGTGTAAATATTATGCTGTGGGCGGGTTGTGTACTTATTGTGTTATATTTTCAGAATTCAGCCAGTATGGAAGCTGCTTATGGATTAGCCATTACGCTTACCATGATGATGACAACCTATTTATTATCTTTTTTCCTTTGGTATAAACTTAAATGGCCAAAAATGCTGGTGGTATTTGTGCTATGCATTTTTGCTACCATTGAAATCACCTTTTTTGTTGCCAATATTCACAAATTTCCGGAGGGCGGTTTCATCACCATTATTATTTCCACAGTTTACTTCTTTATCATGTATACTGTTTATAATGGCAGAAAAATCAGTAACCGATTCACCCGATTTACCGATTTGGGCCGACATGTGCAGGCCATACAGGAACTCAGTATTGACGACAGTATTCCAAAATTCAGCACGCACTTAATTTATTTAACGAAAGCGAATCTGAGACATGAAGTTGAAGAAAAAATTATCAGAAGTATTTTCAGCAAGCGCCCAAAAAGAGCTGATGTATATTGGTTCTTACATATCGACCGAACAAACGAGCCTTATACTTTACACTACGATGTTACGGAGCTGGTAGAAGATAAAGTGATTAAGGTGACAATTCATGTAGGCTTCCGCATTCAACCGCGAACAGAATTGTACTTTAAAAAAATCGTGCAGGAGCTTATCCAAAACCAGGAGCTCAATTTACATATGCGTCCTGACGGCAGCACAAAATATAATGCAGAGCCTGATTTCAAATTTGTGGTTATTGAAAAGTTCCTTTCAGTAGAAAATGAATTTACCTTGAAAGAAGGAATCGTATTAAATACCTATTTCTTATTGAAAAAATACAGTCTCAGCGATGAGCGTGCATTTGGCCTGGATAAAAGCGATGTGGAGATTGAGTATGTGCCATTGATTTATCAACCGGTAGCCAATGTTGAATTAAAACGGTTTAAAAGAATATAGTAATAGCCAAACACCAATGGACAGCTCACGTCAAATTTACGAGCTACAGAAAGGCAATAGATTTCGTTCCGCAACCTTTTATCTAACCGATGGACGTATTGTGGAAGGGGTAATTGTTGCCTATTGTTTAGGGGAGGTTGATGCCGGAGAAACTTATATCGTCATGTGGCATATTGTTCCTGAAGAAATAGCACAAAACGGTGGATGGGATTTTTTGGGGTTTATGGAAGGAGATATGATTTATCATTATCATGTTGATAAAGTGGTGTTTGAGGATGGCACGACTATTTACAATCAATAATACAACCAATGCAAGTTTTACTTTTATCGATGTTATTGTTGCCGTTTGATGGGCCTGCAGACAGCTTAAAATTACAGACAGCCGGCATTACTGAGGCATCACATTCGCTGCCGGAAGGAGAGCCTTTTGCCTGGGGAGATTTTTCTTGGGTGCAGGGCAACAACAGACAGTTGAAACCCCTACTGACATCAAAATATGTTACGGGTGGGTTTACAATAGATGGTAATTATAATTGCAATTTTAATCACCCTATAGACCACACCAATAGTGGGAGCACAGCAACCTTCAGAAGCGATGAGTTTAATCTATCTTATATCGAAGCGGGTATAGAAGTGAATGAACCCGAATCAGGTGCAAGGGGTAAGTTGATGTTACAATTTGGCACCAGGTCAACCGGTATTCCAAGAAATGATGTAACGCCTTTGCGCGGGCAATTTCAGTTGGATAATGCACTCCGCTATGTGACGGAAGGATATGCCGGTATACATCTGAATAAAATGCATGGCATTAATATCGATTTCGGAATTTTTAAATCTTATGTCGGGTTGTTATCATATAACAATTTTGAAAACTGGAATTATCAACCCTCATTTACCAGCGATAATACACCTTGGTTTTTTACAGGGTCGCGGGTGCAGCTATTTCCTACTGACAGATTGAAAGTGGAATTTTGGTTAATTAATGGCTGGCAAAGCTATGGCATGTTTAATGAATTACCAGGCACAGGCGTACAGCTCCAGTGGCGACCAACAGAAAATGTGTCCGTTTTATCAAGCGCCTATATTGGATTTGATACGCCAAATAATTCTGAAAGAATGCGGTTACATTCTGATAATAGTTTAGTTATGCGCTATTACAAAAGGCCGCATGTTAAAGGTATTTCCCAAGCTGCATTTTCTGTAACAGCAGATCTTGGATTTGAACAAGGTGGAGGTGTTGTTGCATTTGGTGGAGATAAGGATACACCGGAACAACATTTTATCAGCTGGATGGTATACCATCGTTTATGGTTTGGCGACAGGCAGCAATGGGCTTCAACTATCGGTGGTGGTTATATTAATAATCCGGGTAGATATTTGGCGTTATTACCGCCGGGAAATGCAGTACTCACACAAAACCCGGGCGATTTATTTGAAGGTTGGGATGCTTCAGCAAATGTGCAATATATGCCGAATGATTTTATGACTTTCGGAATAGAGTTTGTTACCCGTCACACATCTGTACCGTATTTCTCAGGCCCCGATGGCGTAACTTCTCCGAATGGTTGGCAAGCACCAATTGGAAATCCGGATGGGTTTATTGCTGACTTAGTACAAGATGAAAATCGGATTATCTTTTCAGTAATATTTCGATTTTAATCAGCTGATACAAGTCGCCGAAATGAATCAGGCCTTTCCATTGGCAATCAGCCATTCCGCAATTTGAACAGCATTTGTAGCGGCGCCTTTGCGTAAATTATCAGAAACAATCCAGCAATTCAGTGTATTTGCCTGCGTATAATCGCGACGGATTCTGCCAACAAACACTTCATCTTTTCCTTCTGCCTGCAGCGGCATGGGATATATATTATTCGCTAAATCATCTTCAATAACCACACCAGGCGTCTGGCGTAAAATTTCGTATACCTCTGCTTCTGTAAAATCGTGTACAAACTCAACGTTCACGCTTTCGCTATGACCGCCGCTAACCGGAACGCGCACGGTAGTGGCACTTACCATGATGGTATCATCACCCATTATTTTCCGCGTTTCGTTGTGCATTTTCATTTCTTCTTTCGAATACCCGTTATCTAAAAACACATCAACCTGCGGAATCACATTTTTATCAATCTGATGCGGATACGCCGGATTTTCAACCACGCGACAACCGCTTGAACGCTCACCATGCAATTGCATAATACCTTTTGCACCAGATCCGCTTACGCTTTGATAGGTGCTAACCACAATGCGTTTAATCGTATAGCGTTTATGTAATTGTGATAAAGCCAAAACCATTTGAATGGTAGAGCAATTTGGATTGGCAATTATTTTACGTTTATAAGTGTCGATATCCGATGCATTAATTTCCGGAACAACTAATGCGCATGTATTATCCATTCGCCACGCACTCGAATTATCAATTACCCAACAGCCAATAGCTTCAAATTTTGGTGCCCATTCGAGTGAAGTGTTACCGCCGGCGCTAAATAGCGCAATTTGTGGTTTCATCGCAATGGCATCTTCCATGCTCACAACCGTTACATCCTCACCCCTAAAATTCACCTTTTTGCCGACAGAGCGCTCTGTAGCAACCGGAATCAGTTGTGTAACCGGAAAATTCCTTTCCTCCAAAATGCGGCGCATCATCTGACCCACAAGGCCCGTTGCACCAACTACAGCGATTTTCATAACGCAAAATTAATATGCCTCGTGCTATATTCTCCTATTTGGACCAGATAGTCTTTTAATCTGACATAAAAGGTTATAACACGTGAGGTGATATTTGAAATTTGCTCACTTTTCAGGCTATTCCGTAACTTTCGGAACTTTTACGTGGCATGAAGGCACATATCCTTATTTTGTTTTTGGTGATGAGCGTGATGACGCTGAACGGCCAATCCTTCCTCGATGATTTTAACGACGGGGATTTAAGCGGTTGGACGGGCACGCCGGAATACTTTATCGCCAATGGAAGCGGTGAATTGCAATTGAATGGCGACTGCGTTTCGGGAGGTGATCATTACGTTAGTCAGCCCCTGCCTACGCTTGGTGCCGCTGAATGGTCGTTTCAGCTGCATCTGGATTTTGATCCTTCTGCTGCAAACCATACCCGCGTTTTTATGCAAAGTGATGTACCTGATTTAAGCGGAGATGTTTTTGGTTATTATGTCAGGGTGGGAGAAGATGGCGCTGCGGATGTCGTAAAAATATGGCGCTCAAACGGCGCATCCTCCAGTGTAATGGTAACCGGAACCACTTCTGTAGCCACCTCTCCAACGGTGGGCGTGAAAGTAGTGCGCACGGCTGATGCCGAATGGCAGTTATATGTTGATCCGGATGGTGGCACCGATTATGTGCTCGAAGGAACAGATGTGGATGATACATATACAGGCGGCAATTACGCCGGAATTTTATGCAGATACTCCAGCACGCGTTGCGATAAATTTTATTTCGACGATTTCTATATCAATCCGCTGTATTTTGATACTGACCCGCCGGTATTAGATGGCACAACTGTGCTGACCGCCTCTCAATTGCTCGTTGATTTTTCGGAACCGGTTGATGAAGTGACGGCAGAAACAGAAACATTTTATACAGTAACAGGTGGTGTAGGAAATCCGGTAGACGCAGTACGCGATGTAGCAGATCCTTCAAAAGTAACACTGACCTTTTTAACGGATTTTCCGGAAGGCGTTTTATTGACTTTAGCAATTAATGGTGTGCAGGATTTAGCCGGAAATGCCTGCAGTGGATTAACGGCTGATTTTTCAGTTTATACCATTCAATACGGCAACCTGGTGATAAACGAAATAATGGCCGATCCCGAACCTGTATTATCGCTTCCGGCAGAGGAATATATCGAAATACACAATCCGACGGCTTTAGCTATTGATTTAACGGGTTGTTCATTTTCAGATGCGAGTAATACAACCGATCCGTTTACCGGATATGTGTTGCCCGCAGGAGGCTTTGTGATTATTTGTGATGATGGCAACCTGGATGCGTTTTCGGCCTATCCAAATGTTTTAGGCGTAGCCGGATTTCCATCCTTAAATAATGATGGTGATGTGTTGACACTGTATAATCCAACAGCAGAAATTGTTCATACTGTTGCTTATTCCAGTACGTGGTATAATAATGCAATAAAAGCCGATGGCGGGTGGAGTTTAGAAATGATAGACCCGACGAATACTTGTCAGGGCATTGAAAACTGGACCGCATCAACAAGCCCATCTGGCGGAACACCCGGAACCGCAAATGCCGTTTTTGCCTCAAACCCGGATGAGGATGCGCCGCAATTATTATCTGTTTATCCGGTATCGTTCGACACGATTGCGCTGTCATTTAATGAAAACCTGATTTTAGATGACATTGAACTCGGCAATGTGCAAATTACAGATGACGCAGGTGAAGCATTATCGCTTGCTCAACTTATTATAGACCCGGCGCATGCGGATAAATTTTCTGTAGTAACCACCACAAACCTCCTGGAGGGAATTGTTTATACCTGCATCGTTTCTGATATCATGGATTGCAGCGGAAATATCATTACCTTATTTAATGAACAAAAATTTGGAATACCACAGCCCGCTGAGTCGCAGGATATTATTATAAACGAAATATTATTCAATGCCGTTAGCGGTGGATTTGATTATGTAGAGTTATATAATCGCAGTTCTAAAATTATTGATTTAAGTACATTGGTAATTGCTGAATTAAAATTGGCAGATACAACTCAAGTTGACGGATTTGTTCCGGTGAGTGATGCCGGTATTTTATTGTTTCCCGGTGAGTATGTTTGTGTAACGGAAAATATAGAGCAGGTAGTTGCACAATACTTTACGGTTGATACCGGAAATTTTATCGAAGCCGACTTACCTAATTTTGATGACAGCGAAGGCATAATCATATTATATGATGCCGGATTAAACGAAATTGATCATTTGCATTATTTTGATGACTGGCATTATGCATTACTTACCGATGAAGATGGCGTTTCATTAGAAAGAGTCAATTATAATTTTAGTACACAAGATGCCTCAAACTGGCATAGCGCCGCAAGCGATAAACACTATGGCACTCCGGGATATCAAAATTCTGTTTTTGGAGAAATAGGCTCCTCAGCTGCATTTGCACTTGAGTATGCCGTATTCTCTCCGGATGGTGATGCCTGGCATGACTTATTAATGATTACCTACAATACTGACGCAGAGGGATATACCGCTACTATTATTGTTTTTGATGCCCAGGGTCGTACTGTGAAAAATCTGGTGAATAACACCAGCATCGGTCGCGAAGGTTTTATTACCTGGGACGGCCTCACGAATGATGATCGCGAGGCGCCCTCAGGCATTTATATTGTGTATGCCGAGATATTTAATCTCGAAGGTCAGGTGCACCGTTTTAAGCTCAAGTGCACACTTGCCCGCAAGCAATAAACGGCTTACTTAACCACTACCCGCAAACCGGCGCTGTGGCTGGTAAATTCAGGAGCATACATACACTGAATAGTGCTGATGCCATTGCTGAACTGGCCTTTTTGCGACACGCGCACAGGATATTCAAACACATACGTTCCTTTTGATAAATAGCTGATGAAGAAATTCGTACTCGCATCGCCGGTGGCTTCATAATAACCAAGGCCATCTTGCCATTTATATGAACTGAGTACATTCAACGGTTCGAAGGCACTGGCCCGCATATCTTTCAGATGTACATATTCTAAATCGCGGTCGGATTTTAATTCTATCCGAACGGTAACCAAATCTCCGATATGCAATTCGGTTTGTTCGGTAATGGGTTTCAAAACAGGACCTTTATCGGAATTTACTTTCAGGAATAATTGTTTGTTCAATTGCAGGTTCGTTGCAGCGGAGGTTACTTTATCCATATCCTCAAAATATTGCCAATACATAGCACCGTAGCTCAACAAATTTTCACTTGAAGGGGTGATGCTAATGTTGCCTAATGCATTTTGAATATCCGCTCCCAGCCAATTGGTTTTAAAATAGCCGGTCCCCATTTCTGTTTTTTCAGGTTGAACTTGTGTGCCACCGGCAGTAATGATTGCCAATTCGTTATTGCTCAGTAAATTTTTACCGCGGGATAAAATGGCATAGCATGCTTCTGCTGTTGCACGGGTTGTTTTCCAATCGGTAGTTTGTTTTTGGCGCAGCAACCAGATTTGCAAAGCATCAACAGCGTTTTTGTCATTAGCTACTTCACTGAACACTTCAACCATCAGGGCCTGTGTTTCGATGGGCGCCTGATACCAATAGTAGCCGGCTGTATTATTTTTCCAGTACATACCCATTTCTTCGCTGCGTATACTTGTTTCGGTTAATGATTTAACAATATCCGCAGCGGTCTTCGAACGACCCGCACGATGCATAATAAGTGCAATCAGGCCTTTTTGATATAAATCATACTTTGTCCAATATTTTTCTGCCTGCGCCATAAAATAATCTTTCGCTGTTTTTTGTCCGGATGTTAATGCATCGGTATAATCCGTGTAATAGCCTGAAGTATATAAATATTGCAGGATGATATTGTCTGGAACGTAAGTCGACTTATCTACTTTATATTTCTCCAGATTAGTATAAGTCGTTTCCATTTCTCGTGAACAATATTCAAATGCCTGTTTAAGCATCGAATTTGTTGAGGATTTATCGGCGTCATCCACTACATTTAATTGTTGCAAATGTGCAAATCCCGTTACAATATATTGTGTGATATACGCACTGCTTCTGTCGCCTTTAAACCAAGGCCAACCGCCATCTGCGTTTTGTTGTCTTTTTAGCTTGGTAAGAGCGGCAGATTGCTCGTTCTCCATGCGATTAACATCAAAGAGGAGTGCAAGACGTTTTTTGTTTTCAGTTTCATTTTGTGCTTGCAATACCCAAGGGGTTTCTTGCAGCAACAAGGATTTTAATTCTTGATTTTTTTCCAAATTGCTCGTCAACGATTCCGGATTTGATTTCCAGCTATCAAATACGCGTTTAATTTCCGGATCGCTTTGTGCAATGCCGCTCGCGATGGTGTTCGCGTAGTAGCGACTAAACAGTTGTTCAGAACATTCGTAAGGGTATTCCATCATATACGGTAATGCCTGAACAGCATACCAAGCCGGATTAGATGCGTATTCAAGCGTAACACGCTGATGCCTGAGTGTTGTTGAGGTATTATTTATTAGTTTGTTGAATGAAAAACTTTTAGGTGCTGAACCTCTCACCCACAAAGGCAGACTTTCGGTTACCAGAATCCGGTTACTGAGAACAGGCAATCCATTTTCTTCACCATCAGTAAAGGTGCCATCGCTCGCTTTAATGCGATATACAACGGCGTCAATCCCTTCGGGCACACTTATTTCCCATTCAACGGATGTACTGCCTTTTTCTGCAGCAGCAAAATTCACTTCCGTTTTGTTGAGTCCAAATGCACTATTTAACGGTTGCATATTTGTAGCATTGAAGAACTCCAGCTTGGCTACACCGTTCATAGCTTTTTCACTCAGATTGGAAATTTTTGCGCTTATGTGCATACGATCGCCTTCTCGTAAAAAGCGCGGCATATTTGGTTGAATCATTAATTCCTTTTGCGTAATTACCTGATCAACGAGTGTACCGCTGCGCATGTCTTTTGTATGGGCAAAAGCAATAAACTTCCAGGTGGTAAGCGCCTCTGGCATGGTGAAACTAAAAATCAGCGAACCATTACTGTCGGTTTGCAATTGGGGATAAAAGAAAGCTGTTTCATTAAAGTTTGTGCGCACCTGAACTTGCTCCAAATCAATCGGAACGTTGCGGTTGCTATCCAAGGATAATGCAGACGATTGAATATATTCGTTTGCTTTATATTTATCAACATCACCATCATACATTGGGCTCATTGCCACAAAGCCTGATTGTTGTTTTCTGGTTAAGTTGAGCACAGCAACTTCTTCAAGTTTGCCTTCTGAGTTGGAAGAAATGCTTATGCCGTCTATTAAATAAGTATAATCATCGGAACGAGAACCTCTTATATTAATATAACCACCATAAGTAAATGCGCATGACAACAGTTCGTAATATTCAGTATATCTCTGAAGGTCTTCGGCATAAAAACCGGGTTCCGCTAACAATTCGGCGTACCTGCTTTCAAACCCGCCGCCGGTCATGGTGGAGGACAAATAGTTTTGCGGCCAGGATATGGCATCCCATTTATAATAGCCTTTAAATGCATCTAAGGATTTATCATACATGGAAGCGAGTAGTTCCGCAGCAACCGCCTCGCCACCGTCGCCGGTGATATTAATTTTCCAGGTTTCCTGCGCTCCGGGTTGCAGTTTATCACGATGTGTTTCAACAGACAACTTGAGCTCCTTGTTGTTATAGGGCACAAAAATGTAAATTGATTCGGAGTGCCAACGGCCGTCTTTTACATGGCTGATTTGAATATGCATACCACCTCGATCTGCCTCCGTTACGGGAATTTCAAAATCGGTCATGCTGCCACCTTTTTTGTCCGCCACTTGTTTCAGTGTTACCCATTTAGTTTCAGTTCCGGTACGGCGATAGATTGAAACTAATGCCTGTACATTATCTGCGCTGCTACCTACAGCAAATACAGCATTAGAACCGGGTTTAACCGTGAGATATTGTTTATCAACAAACAGATAATCCGGAATAGCTACTTCTGAGGACTGACTCACCACGGACACATCGTGCGTTTGTTTAATATGATTACCTTGTTTGTCAATTGATTGAATTTCTATACGGTACACACCGGGTTTCAACTTTGTTAACGGCAATTGTATGGAATCTGCAACTTTGGTATCCCATTTCACTTCATACAATTCAGGTCCCGCGGTCCACAGTTCCTGATTGTTTTCCTGGCGATACTGATCATGTGGAAACAAGGCATGAAATTCTTTTTCGCTCATTGTAAATTGATCAGGCACGTCCCAAAGTCGCTCGCGATATAATTTATTTGGTGCTGAGAGCGCATAAATTGAAACGGTACCACTTGCCGACAGCGGCGATCCGTTCAAATTGCTTGTTTTAATGGTAATCCATTCGTTCTTAGCGTTTACATAAGATTCAGACACATCGGCGGAAACGGATAGGCTATGATATCCGATAGAAACGGAGCCATTTGAAGAGCGTGTTTCTCCGGAGAGGTCGGTTACATCAACTGAAACCGTGTACGTGAAAATCGGCAAACCGGCTTTATCACTGCCGGGATCCGGAATTGCTTTAAAAGGTATTATAAATGCACCGGCACCATCTGTTTTTACTTCGCCAAAGGCAATTTCAACATCGTTAGCATAGGCCGGCATCATTTTCCTACCGAATGTATAAAACGGATAGGGATAGGAAACGCTGCGAGTTACACGATACTGAACAGTAGCCTGATCAATTACAGCTCCGCTATAGGCGGTTGCTTTTCCGGTAACCTGCACGCTGTCATTTACGGCATAATCTCCTTCAAGCGGATTAACCTCTACCGCAAATGTAGGTCGCTTGTACTCTTCAACACTGAAACTTACGGAGCCAAGTTCATTTCTAATTTGCATCTGACCGGTAAGTGTTCCAACAGGAGCTGTAAACGAGCCGCTAAACGAACCGTATTCGTTGGTTGTAAATACCTGTTCGCCTATGCGTTGATAATTGGCATCATAGAAGTACACAATAGTGGAATATCCGGGAACCACTACTTCGTTGCGACCGCCTTCTGATTTTTCAACAACAATTCCTTTAAAATAAATTGTTTGACCGGGGCGATATATTTTTCTGTCAGTAAAAAAGTAGGTGCTTTTGTAGGCGTAGTATTTACTTTTTTCAGCTTTCGCAATGTAGTAATTGTTATCGGCCTCGAGCTGATCTTTTCCGTTGGTAAGCAGGAAGCTAAAGTCATAATAATCGCGTATGAGGGGATCGCGCACTATGAACAAGCCATTAGCATCTGTAACATATGTTTGTAATGGTTTGTTTTCATATCTGTTTTTAATGCTGCTATAATCCTTTTTAAATGTTTGCACTTTTACGCCCTTTAATGGCTTGCCGGTTGTGCGGTCGGTTACATAAAATTGTTTGCCAAATTCATCATCATTATAGCCGCCAACAGCTATAAAACTCATATTTGAAATCCAAAAATCTGTATAGCTCATCAGCTTGGCTGAAGTGGTGTCTTTGCCGTTACGAATAACCATGAGGTAATTACCAAATGGAAGTCCATCTGCTTTTATTTCCGCGATGTGTAAATTGTAATCTTCAGAACCGGGCAGTGTTTGCTCCCAGCTGCGTATTGGTTCTAATTTATCTATTTCAGCAATTCTTTCATCATACGACAATGATTCCAGATAGTATGTGGTTTCAGCATTTGTTGGGTATACGGTACACCAAACCGTGTCGGTGTTTTTATATTGAACCGACATCCGGAATGGCAAGTCGGCCACATTAACACGCTCCATATTCAGCTGAATCATTGGGGAAATGATTTCATTTTTTAGGGCAGTACATAGTAACCCACCCATACTATTCGGGTATTTTGCAATAGCCTTATCAAGATATTCGAGAGCGGTTTTGTTTTCCCATTTATTAGGACCATCATCCAATCGTACGTAGCTGCCTGCTTTTTCACGATGCCACAATCCGATGAGATGAGAAATTCTGGCAGAGGAGCTGTCGTTTATAAATTGTTTTTCATCGCGCAGCAACGCATTCAGATAAACACTATCTTGATTATCAACTATGCCATTCGCCTTTGCATACGCGTATCTGGTTAGTGTAACATCAACCAGTGCATCCGGATACGGGTCGTATAAATGTGCCGTTGTGAGATCTTGCAATAATCTTACTGCGTTGAATTTAACACCTGATTTACCTGCCACATCAAAGGTATATCCGGAAAACTGTTTAGGCGATGCAAACAGATTGGGGTCTGACCAGGTAAAATCATTTACCGAGCTTGGTAAATAATAATTTCCCGTCAAATAAAACTCCAGTGCCCGATGACCCAATAAATCAAATAAGGTAGGTCGGAATAATTCTCCATATGCATTACCCGGAATTAATATCTCCGCATAATTTTTTGATTTTATTTTTTTTAATACTTCTCTGTCACGAATACTTTCCTGATAAAGCGAAAGTGCTTTATTATACAGGGTCAGCTTATCCCAGGTATTGATGTCATCACTAACAAGCGTGTCGGTATAAGTTCTGGCGCTGATGCGCCATTGATTAATCGTGAAATAGCTCCAATACATTTCGGCCAATTGGCTTTGCAAAATATTTTTCTCAGGAGCGACGGCATTCTTTATTTCGTTTTCAAAAATCTGAATGGCAAGTGCTTCGCCATTTTCATTGAGCGCAGAGGTGTATTTGGCTTTATAACTGGTCGACTTGATGGTTTGCGGACCATTTTTTTCTGCTTTCGCATGCGCATAAATATCTTCAACCACCTTTAAGGCAGACTCAGGCAATAGCAATTGATCAAGAGAGTCAACCGTCTTCCATGCAGCCTCATAACCGGTCCATTCTGTTTTTTCTAATTGTTGCAGTGTTCCTACAGCGGCAAAGGCAGTTAATCCTGCCATACTAAGTCCTATAATCCAGTGTTTCATTGTCATAAATACGATTCCGTTAAATGGTAAACAGTAATAGTTCGCTTCTTATAAGATGCGTGTCATTCGTGAATTGCATAAGGCTTGTTATAAAGGTAATCAGGCCGATGCACAATAACATCCGCTCTATGTCAAAACTTATGCCACATGCGCCTGATGTTTGCGCAGGTAATAGAGAAGAGCCACATCAATCCAGAAGTGTGCAATCATGGCCGCAGGGAGTGAATACTGCTGACATATCCATCCGAACCCAAAACTTACGCCGCTTAAAAAAATACCATAAATGAAAAGCGGTCTGTTTAGCGGATTCAGATATCCGTGCAAAAAAACAAATAAGATGGCTGTGATGCCGATTCCCAGGTATTGCTGTACAAAGCCGCGGAAGAGCAATTCTTCGCCAACGCCGGCGCAGAAAGACAAAACCCAGATATGCCAGGTTTGCACGCGATAATCTGTCATCAAACCGGCAAAAAAAGCACGTGTACCGCGCAAATAGGGGGTTTGCAGCAGCAAAAGGAGCGGAATTAGAGAAAAAGAGGCAAAAAGAGTGCCAATTCCAAGGGATTTCACACATTCGCCGGTGCTGGCGGGCATCAGCCGGGGCAGTGCATCGGGTATAAAAATGGTCATCAAAGCCAACCCCAACCCGCCAAGGCCGAACAAGGTAACAGCCATGGCGATGGCTAAAGCACGATGTGGGTTAACGGGAGGAGCAGACACGATGTGAAGGTAGACAAAGTTGTTTGGCAATACCTGACAGCTATAACAGGCTAACCCGGTTGCCGACACAGGAAAATAGAGGCAACCTTTATTGAATGAGCCGGATGGTTGTAGTGCCGCTTTGCTTGGAGTGTGTTTTTACCCCCTGATAATCGTCATTAACTTCCATAGCCTGAGTTACCTGCATAACAATCGGGAAGCCGGTGGATTCATTAATCTGACCCGCACCCTTTATCCAGGCATCGAATTTAATTTTGTCAACCTCGGCAGCAAAATCACTCGGGAGTTTAGATTTGTCGACTGAAATGGCAGTTGTGAAATTGATATAGGCAACACCATCTTTCCTATCGGCAAGGGTATAAGTAGTGTACAGGGTAATGGGCACGCCCTGCATGATAGAAGGTGTTTCCTGCGTCCAGGTGTCACCAATCTTTAATGCTTTTTCAGGATAGGTGATAAAAAAATATTCTACATTTTCTGTTGGAGAACCAAGGTTGGATGCAATGAGTTGATCGGGCATATTTTCACCAACAATAGCCTTCACTTTTTTGAGTATGGCTTCATATCCCTGCACATCGCTACCGGTTCCAAATTTATCCAGCTTAAGGGTTAACGGCGAATTGATGAGGCAGTCTTCAATTTTACGATCAATTTCCTGGTCAGGATTGCTATTGGGTTTACCGTATTGATAGGTAAGTTGCATGCTGTCGTTTTTCACATTTTTGCGTTCATCGGTGAGCATGTATTCAAAAATTACCTGCTTTTCATTATTGTCTTTTACGACCAACTTGCTTTTAACCCATTTTGAACTATTGCCTTTCATGCGCAGGGTGTCCATACGTTCATCGCTTGTAAAACTGGCGGTTGTTTCAATCCAATAAACGGTTCCTTTTGGTGGATTTAATCGAAGGGTAATAGCCTCATCGGCTAAAGGGTTGTTGAGGTTCACTTCGAAAGCGGTGTCAAGTGTTTCGGAAGTGGTGGCAGTATTTAAGTCGCTGCTTTCTTTATCTGTATCTTTGGAGTTATCCTGTTTGCAGGCATTAAAAGCGGTAACCAGCGCAAAGCTGATAACAATCAGGATGTTTTTATTTGATAACATGCGGTAGATGAATGATGAAACTTCTCCGCAAAGCTAAGGGAATACAATGGAAATTAAGTTGCGTAATTCGACAACCTACAATAAGGCCTATGCCGGGCTCAATGACCAGCAGCGAAAAGCGGTTGATCATATTGAAGGACCTGTGTTGGTTGTTGCGGGTCCGGGCACGGGAAAGACACAGATTTTAGCTGTGCGCATTGGCAAGATTCTGATGGAAACCGATGCCATGCCGGAGAATATTTTGTGTTTAACGTACACGGATGCCGGAACAGTGGCTATGCGCAAAAGATTGCTCGAATTTATTGGAGCGGATGCACATCGGGTACATATTTATACTTTTCATGCCTTCTGTAATGATGTTATTCAACAAAACCTGGATTATTTCGGCAAGCGGGAACTTGAACCCATTACAGAGTTGGAAAATGTTTTATTGATAGAAGATATTTTATCCTCGCTGCCTCCCGGTCATGTGCACAGAAAGTTAAAGGGCGACCTGAGTTATGAAGTGAGCCGCATGCACAATCTGTTTCGCATGATGAAGGAAGAAAACTGGGATGAGGTGCGCATAGGTTCGGCTATTGATGCGTATCTGGCAGATTTACCCCTGCGTGATAATTATATCTACAAAAAAGGAAACGCCAAAACAGGCGTAAAAGCCGGTGATGTGAAAGTGGGTGATATAAAAAAGGAAATGGAAAAAATGGAAAAGCTCCGCGCAGCTGCCGAATTGTTTCCTATATACACCCGCCGCATGCGCGAAATGGGCCGTTATGATTATAGCGATATGATTCTTTGGGTTGTGAAAGCTTTTCGGGATACATCACCCGAAGGGGAACATATTCTTCGAAATTATCAGGAGCGTTTTTTATATATGTTAGTGGATGAGTTTCAGGATACCAATGGGGCACAAAATGAAATTCTGCAGAGCTTAATTAATTATTGGGATGTACCCAATGTGTTTGCAGTAGGCGACGACGACCAGAGTATTTATGAGTTTCAGGGAGCACGGGTAAAAAATATTATGGATTTTTATCAGGCGTACCGCAATCATGTTGAAGTGGTAGTGCTAACTGAAAATTATCGTTCGCACCAGGGAATTTTAGATGCGTCTAAAGTCATCATCGAAAATAATGAGGAGCGACTGATTAATAAGCTCGATGGTTTATCTAAACAATTAACGGCCGCAGCGCGCGTGCATGTAACAGAACCAGGTGTAACCGAATTTGAAAGCGAGGCACAAGAGCATGCCGGCATTTTACAGGATATTGAAACGATTATCGCATCTGGTGTGCAGCCTGAAGAAATAGCCGTATTGTATTATAAACACAGACAGGCCGATAATCTGATCAGTGCCATTGAAAAAAGGGGCATTCCTTATCAGGTAAAGAAAAAAGTAAATGTATTGGAGGTGCCTGTTGTGCATCATATGGTTCAGCTGTTGCATTATTTGCAATCAGAAGCAAACGAGCCACATAGCGCCGAGCATCTGCTCTTTGAAATTTTGCATTATCCGTATTTTCAAATACATGTGCACGATATTGCAGCTATTTCAGCCTGGATAAGTGCGCGCAGAAATGATGCGATTACCTGGCGCGCAGTTATTGGTGATCCGGAATTATTGAAGGAAATCAAACTCCGGAGTTATGATGCCATTTTGCAATTTGAAAAAAAACTATCCGGTTGGCTGCGCGATGCATTTAACTTAACGCTACAAATGTTGTTTGAGCGGGTAATGAATGAAAGTGGTTTGCTGCAACATGCACTTCAGCAGAACGACCGCGCTTTTCGACTGGAAGCCTTACACACTATTTTTGATCATATTAAGGCAACGGCATTAAGTCATCCGCGATTAACTATTCAGTCGTATCTGGATGTGTTGGACCAAATGTTGGTGCATGATTTAAAACTTGAAATACATCGATCGGGTGCGGCAAAAGGAGGCGTGCAGTTTATTACCACACACTCCAGCAAAGGACTTGAGTTTGAATATGTTTTTTTGTTGGGATGCACGCGCAATAATTGGGAGGCAGCCAGGGGCGACACCCGGAATTTTTCAATGCCCGACACCCTTACGTTTAGTACAGAAGAAAACAAATTGGAGGCCATGCGCCGATTGTTTTATGTGGCCATGACACGTGCAAAACAACATCTGCACATTTCTTATGCCGCCCAAAGCAATGAAGGTAAAGACCTGGAGCCATCCACCTTTATTTCAGAATTGCTTTCCGGCACTGACCTGGTGGTGCAGAAAAGACAAGTTGCGCATGACGTATTACTGCAATACCAAATAACCGGATTGCAGATGGCGCCCGAGGTGCATATCGATTTGTTTGACAAACAATATATTGCCGAAAAACTGGATCACTTTGTATTGAGTGCGAGTAAGCTCAATGCCTATATGGATTGTCCGGTTCGATTTTATTTTGAGCAAATTGTACGTGTGCCTTCAGCAAAAAGTGACACGCTCGCATTTGGTAATGCTGTACACGCCGCCTTGCATCAATTGTATGAACGCATGAAGCGCGACCCGAAACAGCAATTTCCCACGTTAGAGGTATTTATTGGTGATTTTGAACGTGAAATGCACAGAACGGAAGATGCGTTTACGGTTAAACAGTTTGAAAATCGTATGGTGCTCGGACATCAGTTGCTGACTGATTTTTATACGGAATATGTTCACCGCTTAAACAAGGTGGCAGTTACCGAATATATGGTAAGCAAAACAGTTATGGATGGTGTGCCGATAACCGGACGGTTTGATAAACTTGAATTTAATGGTAAGCACGTGCATGTGGTTGATTATAAAACAGGCGGCATAAAAAATGCAAAACCTTCGCTGGATGGTCCTTCTGATAAAAATCAGGATGGCGGCGACTATTGGCGGCAAATTATATTTTATAAAGTATTACTCGATGCGCAAAAGCAAAAAGACTGGAAAATGACCAGTGGTGAAATGTTGTTTTTAGAACGAGATGAAAAAGGAGAAGTTTTTAGCAGGCATTACGATATAACGCCCGAAGAGGTGGGCATTGTTAAAGCACAAATAAAAGACACCTACGAACGCATCATGCGCATGGAGTTTACAACAGGTTGTGGCGAGGAGGATTGTAACTGGTGTAATTTTGTTAGGGGTTTGGAGCGTAATTAGTAGGGTGAATAGATGTTCGTTTGAATGTAAATGCATCTACTCTTTTTTTAAAATTAATTGGCACATTATTTCAGAAAGGTCATGAGGCTGAGATTTATTTTCATGGTGCTTATTTGTATCCGTTTATCACCTGTGACAGTTGCCCAGCAACCTGTTCAAATATATACCGCCGATATCCACCATTTTTGGGATGCTTATGATAAAATCTGGTCGACACCAGACACTTCGCTGCATATGCAGATATTAGACAGCTTGTTTTTGTCAAAAGCAACACCCGGCCTCACAGCTATTCGTGAGCGGCGCAATTATACAGCTCAGGAATATTTAAATGCTATTCGTAATTATCCGAAATTCTGGACATCCATCCGACCCAATACGCTTAAAGCGGATGCATTAGGCACTGAATTGCAGCACGGGGTTGAGGCGTTAAAAAAAGTATACCCTGATTTGCGCCCGGCAAGTATATATTTCACAATTGGGGTGTTTCGCACAAATGGCACCACCTTAGATAGTATGATTTTAATAGGCAGTGAATTGGCTATGGCCGACAGCCTGACGGATTATTCTGAATTTCCGGAAGCCGAACAAAGCGCAAGGAGTGCTTTTTTTAAAACAAACCCGTTGCATGATTTGGTTTTATTAAATGTACATGAATATGTACATACACAACAAAACCCGCCGGTTGACAATCTGCTTTCCTACGTTATTTTTGAAGGTGTAGCAGAATTTGTTTCAACATATGCTATGCAATTGCCCTCTGCTTCGCCGGCCATCGCCTTTGGCAAAGCGCATGCGCAACAGGTTCGTCTCGCATTTGAGCGCGAAATGTATTATTATAATAATTATCCTAAATGGTTGTGGAGCAATGCAGATAATGAATTTGGTATCCGCGATTTAGGCTATTACATTGGCTATCAGATGTGCGAAAATTATATGCAGTCAATGGATGCTGCTGATGCCATTAAGTACATGATCAATTTGGACTACACGCAGGATGCACAAATTGGGGCATTTGTAAGTCAGTCTGCATTTTTTAGCCAATCGCTGGATTCACTCTACAGCGCGTTTCAAGACAGAAGACCTTTTATCCTTGGCTTTGAAGAATTTCCTTCTGGTGCATCCAGGGTGCCATCTCAAACACAAACCATTACGGCCGTGTTTTCGGTACCACTGAATGGATTAAATACGGGTATTGACTATGGACCGCTTGGCGCAGCGGCATTTCCAAAAGTTACTGACAGATATTGGAATGCTGACAATACCTCGTGGACACTTGTTGTTGAGTTGGAACCGAATAAGGCGTATCAATTGCAATTCTCCAATAATTTCAGAACATCAGATGGACTTCCTTTAAAACCCTTTTTACTTGAGTTCAGCACGGTTGAATGATAATGGATAAAATGCACGATGTGCTTAATGTTAAGATTGCATTATCTTTATATGACCATGAAAAATCTGAGCGCACATCGTATATCATTTTTACTATTGTGTTTATTTGTGCAGATTAAGTGTTATGCCCAGACAGAGGCTAAGCCAAACATTATTTTTATCATTCTAGACGACCTGAATGATTACACCACAAGTCTTGGCGGACACCCACAAGCGCTTACACCCAACATCCAGCGCATTGAGGATGTTGGAACCACTTTTACAAATGCACACGCACCGGCTCCCAAATGCGCACCATCCCGCACCAGTTTTATGACGGGAAAAGATCCGTCGTATACCGGTATTTATTTCAATATGGCCTGTAAGCCGTTACGAGATTTTTTCACAGTTGAGGATGGAAATGAAGAAGTGTTCACCCTACCCGAATATTTAAAGGATTATGGCGGATATTACACTTACGGTATTAATAAATCATTCCATTGCTTTGACACATATTTTGATTTTGATAGTGCAACAGTTAACCCTTGCGATAAAGAGCTAAGCTGGAGTAAATACAGCATCTTTGATAATGGTGAGGATTCTGTAATTTTTCACTATGGCATTGAAAACAGTGATGATATAGCAGGTCTTGCGGGTCAACCCATTCCGGATAGTCTGGAAAGCCAGATGTATGATTATCGCGCTGTTGATAGTGTTGGATTGTTCCTGAGCCAATATCAGTCGGGCGATTTGGATGCCTGTGGCAAGCCATTTTTTATTGCAGTGGGTTTTCGAAAACCACATGAGGTGCGATTGATTCCGGAAAAATATTTTGAGCCATATTATTGTTATAATTTTTACCAGGTGCCGTTTGATTATCCATACAACACGCCCAACAACGCCTATCCATATAATGGTATTGTCATGCCACCTCAACCGGATACACTCTACAATGATTTTTATCAACTACCTGAAAATGGCCTTGGTCAATTTATGGCAGCCTACGACAGTGTGTATTTTGAAATAGAAAACGATATTGATGAGTTTCACCCACTACCTTATTTTAATGGCGCATTCTCTGAGGAGGATCGAAGGGCTGTTGCGGCACAGACGATAAATGCAAACTTTGTATCCACTTATGTAGCAGCGGTTAAATTTATTGATGCACAAGTAGGTCGCCTTTTGGATACACTGGCTTTGTATCCTGAAATTGCAAACAATACCATTATTGTGCTGGTGGGCGATCATGGATATAGTATTGGTGAAAAGAGGCATTGGAAAAAGGGAACCTTGTGGGAGACAGATTTGCGTGTGCCCTTTGTTATTAGTGATTATAGATTTCCTCAGCCACAAACAGCACATGTGTCGGTTGGATTAACAGATATTTTTCCCACTCTTTGTGATCTTTCTGGGATTGAACAACCCACATTTTCAGATGGAACACCCTATTTAGATGGCGAAAGTTTAACACATATTCTTTCTAATGCAGCGCTGCAGATGGAACGGCCTGTTTTAGGTACTTATATGGAAGGAAAGGACTTTCAATTAAGTTGCCGGCCTCAACATAGTTTACGTGGCAACAGGTTTCATTATATTCGGTATGCCTCTAATGGGCCGGCTGGAACATCTGATTGTAATGATACCGCTTATTTTATCGAAGAGGAATTATATGAAATCGGAGAATTGCATAATGTAGATCCAAACGAATGGCATAATCTGGCATATAATCCTGATTATCGACCCGTAATAAACTATTTACAACAATGGTTGCCGGATAGCGTATTATACATGCAAAAAACATTAATAGCGCGCATTCAACAACCAACAACAGCATGCTTGCCAAGTCAAAAAGATATATTGTCGCTCTCCTTTAACATGTTTGATGAATTGGGAATGCCGATTTCTCCGCCGGATAGTTTGCAATATGTTTGGACAAATAATTTTTCTGAAAATGTGATTATCGGCACACACGCCGATTTCCCGTTAAATGAGATGCCTGTTGACTTTTATACTACACATAACTCTATGTTGTGGTATATGCATGCTTATGGTGCAAATCAGGTTATTCGTGCATTTGATATTCGCGAAGTTTTGTTTAATCCTTCAACGGCACCAACAGTTAGCTTTAATTTGAAACGAACTGGCGACTTAACGGTTGAGGTAATCGATTTTATGGCAACTGGTCATTACACGAAATTACAATGGGATTTTGGTGAAGGCGTTGTGTTGACTCATGAAGTGCCGGGGCCATACACTTATGCTGCTCCTGGCAATTATACTGTTACCTGCCACTTATATTATGGAAATGATAGTTCTTGTGTAGATAGTACATCACGACTCATTGAATTTACTAAAGTGCCTGAAACGCCTGCTGATTTGCTAACTGTTTATCCAAATCCCTCAACAGATATTTTATATGTTGCCGCAAGCGATCCATTTAATTGTGGTGAGTGTTTAGTGTATGATCTTGCCGGCCGATTGGTGTTTCAGGAAGATATATCTCAATGCCCGATTTATCAGTTCTCCATACATGTAGATGCTTTTCCGCAGGGCGTTTATCAAATTGTATATCGAAATGCATTGGAGCAAAGAGTTGGAGCCTTTATTGTTGCGAATAAATAGAAACCCCGCTTCACATTACCCGAATAAATTTTCGGATCTACTGTTTTTTCAGCCTCAACGCATTAGGTGCATGGCTGATATATGTATATTTGTCTGCTAAATCAAGGGTCTGCTTAATATGCGATTGCTCGGATGTTTATTTGTTTTCTTATGTCAGTCGCTTTCCGGCCAAACGCTTATTGATTTTGCTTTGCAGGATATCACGCGTGTCATTATGTACGACATGTATTCTGCTCCGGGGGCATCGCGGGCTTATGCGTATATCTGTATTGCCGGATATGAAGCGTCTTGTGTAACCGACAAGCATTATCCTTCACTAACAACACATCTGCAAGCAGCACCAAAGATTCGTCGTCCGGGTAAAACAAAAAAATTAGATCCTGAGCGAGTGGCAGCTTACGCGATGTATATTACGGCACGCAGCTTTGTGTACTCGGAAGAATTGTTGTTAGAGGCGCAACAGAAAAATTTAGGTTTAACGGATACGGATGATATTAATTTTCAATTTGGGAATCGGGTAGCCGAGGCAATTTTAGATTGGGCTTCTACAGATGGTTACAGCCAGACGTTCAATATGGACCGATATAATCCGCTGTTGTTGCCTGGAACATGGGAGCCGACACCACCCGACTTTGCGCCGGCGCTCGAGCCATATTTTGGCACGGTGCGGCGGTTTATTACAGGTACTGAATTTGTGCAACCGCTGCCGCCACTTCCGACGTTTTCAGTAAATCAAGAGGATGTTTGGCATACTTACGCACGTGCCGTTTACGACAGCTCGTTTACCCTCACGCAAAAACAACAGGCAATCGTGTTTTTCTGGGATGATAATCCTTTTGAAATTGTTCAGAAAGGTCATTTGCAATATGCCATCAAAAAAGTAAGTCCTGCGGGTCATTGGCTTGATATTTGTCGCACCGCATTAGACAGCGTACACGCCGGTGCATTGCAGAGAAGTCAGGCATATGCCTTGGTGGCCGTGGCAATGGCAGATGCCGTTTATGCGGCCTGGGACACCAAATATGCGTATTCAGTATTACGGCCGGAGACGTATATTAATGCCAATATAGATGCCAATTGGCGACCGTTGATTCCTTCGCCGCCATTTCCGGAGTATCCGAGTGGGCATAGTTGCATTTCTGCCGC
>JAKQVC010000071.1 GCA_029571985.1 Bacteroidota bacterium
GTTATAATTATTACCATGGTAGCATTGGCTGTAATCGGTATTGCAATATATTCACTAACTTACACGGCTTCTCTAAATCAGGTTGTCGCGCAGCGCGCGGCAAAAGCATTTTATATAGCGGAATCATGCGTGCGTGTGGCGGCTAGCGAATACAAGGCGTCCGCGAATAAAAACGCTACGCTGGTCAGCCTGCATAATCAGACTTTCCCGATGCCCGGCAATCAGGGAAGTTGCACGGTATTAATTTATCCGTATTGGCTATACGCAGCAGGAGCTTATGATTCCGGTGCACCATCAATAACACTTTATCTCCCGGGTGAAGTGCCGCGCGCGGAGGAAGACGGCTCAACCGCCATTATACTTCCCGCTGGCGGCAATATAAAAATTAAAGGCGCATCCGGTGAGGTGGCGGTATTCAGTAACGCGGTTATCGGAACTTTCAGCGCGGTGGCAGGCGGCACACCGGTGACATTTGCATTAAGCACGCCTTTTTCCACAGCAATTGTTGCGGGAGATGAATTCTACACTGGTTATAACTACACGGGTACTACAACGCCCAGTGCGGGAGGCAATCTGACTTTAACTATAGCAAATGATGACCTTGGGCGAATATTCCCTTCCAGCAAAGGAAGCATTTTTGTAGAAGCCGCAGGTTCAATTTCTCAGTATTCGTATGACGAACGGATTATAACTACCGGTACGTCCGTTACGCTTACCAATATTCAGGCGATTCCGGGAGCGCCAGCGCCTGCCTGGCCGGTAACAATCAGTAATACGCCTATTTATGTGGGTAAAAACTTGGGTTTGCGTTCAAATTCAACCTATGGCGATTGAAAAGTATATTTGAGGTAAACATGAATAAAAGATCAATTATTTTAACGATATTTATGATGATCGTGCTGCCGGCAGTTATCTGGGCCGCTCAGAAAACAGTTACTACTTATACATGGGATAGGGAAATTGATGTTCGGCCAGCACAAACTTTAGGTTGCTTAAATATTGCAGATAATTCTTTCGCCTGCAAAGCACAGGGGAATCATTACGTGTTTCTGAAAGTATGTGTTACCGACAGCCAGGGATTACCTGTAACTACTGATGTTGATGTCAGGTACAGCATTTACCGTGCTCATAATAATGATAATAACGAATTGAACGTTCCAATTCTTGCTATTGTTAATAATTGTTATGGAGGAACTAATACATCATATTGTGGATTAGGTGGCAATTGTGCAAGGTCTATTAATACCTTTCGTCAATCGCCCACAGTGGAAGTTACGGCAACAAGAGGCGAATGTACTATAACAAAAAGTATGACCGTGCCTTATCCATAACATTTGAGCACACTCTTTTTTGATAGGGCAGTTTTTAAAGGTGCTCCTCTTTTTCTTGACGTTGCCGCCCGGATAGTTTATGCAATAAAACTATCTGAAAATAAGGCAAAATATATTGGAGAAGTAAGTTTATGCGCGCTGAAGCGCAGGTAAAAAACGACAATGTCATGCATTCTCAACTTCTGGATATCCGCGATAAAAATCTGGTTATCAAGGAAGTGAAGCATGTTATATCGATGATTAATTATAAATTTATTTTTAATCATTTTGACGAAGTTTTTCTCGATGTAGAAAAGCTATTCAAAGGCCAATATCCGGGATACCGCGCCTGCAATACCGATTATCACGATTTTCAGCATACATTGCATGTTTTGCTGGCGATGGCGCGCCTCCTGCACGGAGCGTATGTCGAAGGAATAGAGTTTACCGATAAAGAAATTAATATTGGTTTAATCAGTGCCCTGATGCACGATGCCGGCTATATCCAGTCAAAAGACGATATTGAGGGCACGGGCGCCAAATACACGCTCATGCACATCAAAAGGGGAATACAGTTTATACAAAATTATTACGAGAAAGATAACTACTTCAATGAAGACCTGGAAAACTTCAGCGATATCATAAATTGCACGGGCTTGAGCATCAATATTGAAGATATAAAATTTGCCTCGGCAAATATGGAAATGTTAGGCAAAATGCTGGCCACCGCGGATTTGATGGGGCAGATGTCGGACAGGTTTTATCTGGAAAAACTGATTCCTTTGTTTAAAGAGTTTGAAGAAGGCAAAGTTCAGGGGTTCGCCACGGAATATGATTTGCTCAAAAAAACATCTAATTTTTATAATATTACCAAAATTAGAATGGAGAAAGATTTAGGCAATGTCAGCCGGTTCATGCTTGCTCATTTCAAAGCAAGATGGCGGATAGATAGAAATATTTATCAGGAAGCAATAGATAAAAACATAAACTACCTGCGGTTTGTGCTCAAACATAACGAGAAAAGCATCGGTATTTTTCTACGCCGCAATTCCGTAACAATTCAGTAAACAATTTTTATAAATCTCTGTTTTTTCCATCCGTGTAATTAATTGACATTTTTCACGTATATGCTATCTTTCGGCATATTTCGTAAATGAAAAAAGGAGGTAAGGATACCTTGAAAATAA
>JAKQVC010000072.1 GCA_029571985.1 Bacteroidota bacterium
CCACAGAACCTCGTTCAAATCCAATCGCAGCAGGTATATAATATAGTTGGCGAAATGGTGCCGATTACCATTGAACAAGTATCTCAAACACAATACAGATTACAAATAGAAAAACTTCCTGCCGGCATTTATCAATTTGTGATGATTGCAGATGATGTGCGGTATGCAGGTCAGTTTATTAAAAACTAAATAAATCGAATACCCTAATATATGAGGCGTAATATAAAGTGGTGATTTGCCGCTTTATATTACGCCTCTTTTTTTTTGGAATTATTACTGATTATCGGATTTTTTTCGAGGCCGGGAAGGCGGGAAGACGGGGAGTTTAATCTTATTCCTTATTCCTCATTCCTTAAAAAAAAATTTACAACGCAAATCGAATCGGCAAGGTCATTTCGAAGGCTGCCGGTTTGTTGTCTTTGGTGCCGGGGGTCCAGTCGGGCATGGCGTTTATTACGCGCGTGGCTTCTGCATCGAGTGAGGCTTCTACACCTTTGATAATTTTTACATTGGTTACTTTACCATTTTCTTTTACGGTAAAGCCAACATAAACAGTACCCATTGTTTTACTTTTCTGTGCCGACTCCGGATACTTAATTTCTTTTACTAAAAATTGCATCAGCGCTTCAGTTCCTCCCGGAAATGTTGGTTGCACTACTGTTCCTGTGGTTGCTGTTTCTTTGGTACTTGTTTGCGCTTGAGTAGTCATGATGCCCACTGCACATAAACTCATAACTGAAAGCATGAGGCGAACAACCATATGTCGCGGTTGTGGTGATGATAATTGCATAAGTCTTTGTTTTAATAATGAAGGTTGATAAAATGTATGTTGAAATGTAAAAGCTGTAACACCAAATTGTTCTGCGATTAACAGATGCGCATAATCTTCAGTTGCTGATGTGGCAGCAGATGCATCGGCAAGACATTCATGCACCAATTTTAATTCGCGCACCAATAACCAGGAAGCCGGATTTATCCAGAACAAAGTACGTATGCATAAACTGTACACCACATCAATACTATGCCACTGAAACACATGCGCCATTTCATGCTTCAAAATAAATGCGCGCTGCTGTTGAGATAAATTAACAGGTAAATAGATATGTCGGAAAAAAGAATAGGGTGTGGCAATAGCTGCATGTTCCGATAAATAATATCCCTGCTCCCTGGTTACAGGATAGTTGCGTTGTATACGTAATTGCCGGATAAACCGAATAACCATCACCCCAAACAAACCCATTACAACCGTACCATACCCGATAAATAACCAGGGTGTCTGATCATTGCTTTCAGGTGAAACCAAACCTGACGCAGCAAGGTTCTGCTCGATGAACATAGTAGGCATTACATACATCGATGTGGGAACAATCTGCGTAAATGCCATTGGCACGGCGATGGAAAAAACAGGCAACACCAATAAAAAGAAACGACGCCATTGCAAGGGTGTACCTGTACGCATGAATAACTGATACACCGCCAATCCGGCAATGAAAATCAATTGCATTTGAATAAACAGCGAGAGTGTCATGATTTCTTCTTTTTAATATCTTTAATAATATCCAGCAGTTCATCCAATTCCTGCGCAGATAATTTTTCCTTTTTGGTAAACTGCGATACAAAATCAGAAAGAGAACCGGCGAAATAATCCTTAATTAAATGCTTCGTAATGTACCGGCTATACGCTTCACGCTCAACCAAAGGATAATACTCATGCGATTTTCCGTAAGCCGTATAACCCACAAATCCTTTTTGCTCCAGAATGCGGATAATGGTAGATACTGTTGTATACGCCGGTTTTGGATCAGGCATGGCTTCCAGCACATCTTTTACAAAGGCCTTCTCCAACTTCCAGAGTACCTGCATCACCTGCTCTTCTGCTTTGGTCAATTCTTTCATACAGCAAACGTATAACTAAATTTTTAGTTTTACAACTAAATTTTTAGTCGTTGCGAAAAAATGACAATCCGGAACCTCCCACACATCCCCCTGCGATACCACGAAAATGCACGATTGATGCGGATTAGCGGCTACATAAGCAGTCGGCCATCCACCCCCAAAAAAAATTCAGGACAAAAAAAACCCTGCACAATGGCAGGGCTCCTGTATAGGTTTGGTTTATATTATTCGATAATCATACCGGCACCAACTGTTGTGTTGGTTCCTTCATCAATGATAATCAACGAACCTGTATTGCGGTTGCGGCGATATTCATCGTAGAACAGCGGCACAGTAGTACGGATTTTCACGCGACCAATTTCGTTGAGCGACAGGCTATCGATATCCTGAATACGGTGTAAGGTATTTACATCCACTTTGTACAGGATTTCTTTAACCACACATCGAGCATCGCGGGTGGTATGTTTAATGGTATACTTACCATTTAATTGCAATGGTTTTTTATCATCCATCCAGCAAACCATCATATCAATATCCTGGCCCACTTTAGGTTGATTGTTTTCGCGCACCAGCATATCGCCGCGACTAATATCTACATCATCCTCCAACAATAAGGTTACGGATTGTGGTGGGTATGCTTCTTCTAAATCGCCTTCAATTGCTTTAATGGCTGCTACCTTCGTAGTAATACCACTTGGCAAATGCATCACTTCATCACCCGGCTTAAGCACACCACCTGCAACGCGACCGGCATAACCACGATAATCATGATACTCATTGCTCATCGGGCGCACTACATATTGCACAGGGAAGCGACAATCGATCAAGTTATGGTCAGAACCGATGTGCACGGTTTCGAGTGTATACATCAGTGTCGGACCTTCATACCAAGGCATGTTTTTGCTGCGGTCAACCACGTTATCACCTAATAAGGCGCTGATTGGAATAAAGCGCACATCCTGCACATCGAGTTTGGATGCGAAGTGACGGAATTGCTCAACTACCTCTTCATATTTTTCCTGACTGTAATCAACCAGGTCCATTTTATTAATACAGATAACTACGTGTGGAATCTGCAATAAAGAAGCGATAAATGAGTGACGATAGGTTTGTTCAACCACTCCATTACGCGCATCAACTAAAATGATGGCGAGGTTGGCAGTGGAAGCACCGGTTACCATGTTACGGGTATATTGAATATGTCCCGGTGTATCGGCAATAATAAATTTACGCTTAGGCGTGCTGAAATAGCGGTAAGCCACATCAATGGTAATACCCTGTTCACGCTCTGAACGCAAACCATCTGTGAGCAAAGCCAGGTTTACATATTCTTCACCTCTGTTTTTAGATGTCGCCTCGATTTGTTCCAGCTGATCCTGAAAAATAGATTTTGAATCGTATAACAATCGGCCGATCAAGGTTGATTTACCATCATCTACAGAACCTGCAGTGGTAAAGCGCAACAATTCCATGTTGAGATAGCCATGGTGATCAAATTTTCCGTCTTGAACTAAATGTTCCATTATGTCGATTAATAAATTGAACTAATTAATGTTGAATGCATAGTGCGTTTGCCTGAAATCAGCCCATCAAAAATAACCGGCTTTCTTTCTGTCTTCCATCGACGTTTCACTACGTTTATCATCTGCACGGTTACCGCGTTCGGTTACACGTGTGGTAGCTACTTCGTAAATGATTTTTTCTACTGTATCTGCATCGCTTTCGATAGCACCGGTAATAGGCAAATCGCCGCAAGTGCGGAAACGAATATGCATCGTTTTTGGCGTTTCATTCGGACGCAATTTCACCCATTCAGGATGCGTAGAAATAAACGCACCATCGCGCTCAATCACCTCACGGTCGTGTGCGAAATACAAACGTGGCAGCGGAATATTTTCCTGATAAATATATTGCCATACGTCCATCTCAGTCCAGTTAGAAATCGGGAAAACGCGGAAATGCTCGCCGATATGTTTGCGACCATTAAACAGGTTCCACAATTCAGGACGTTGATTTTTAGGATCCCACTGACCGAATTCATCGCGGTGAGAGAAGAAACGTTCTTTTGCACGTGCTTTTTCTTCATCGCGACGCGCACCACCCATAGCTGCATCAAATTTATGCGACTCGAGTGTTTCTAACAGCGTAACTGTTTGCAGCGCGTTACGGCTTGCATTTAAACCACGCTCTTCAACAGCAGTACCTCTGGCAATAGAATCTTCAACAGAACCTACAATCAGGGTAGCACCCATTTCTTTTACCAGCCAGTCGCGGTATTCCATCGTTTCCGGAAAGTTGTGACCGGTATCGATATGCACCAGTGGAAACGGAATTTTTGCAGGCCAGAAAGCTTTTCGTGCAAGGTAAACCATCACGATAGAGTCCTTACCACCGGAAAACAACAATGCCGGCTTTTGGAATTGAGCGGCCACCTCACGCATGACATATATGCTTTCGGCTTCCAGCTCACGTAAATGGGTTAAACTATAACTCATGATTTAGTTTTTATTCGATATAATAGGTAAGATAAAATCCAATAAACGTTGCACGCCCTCCTGAATTTCTAATTCGTGGGTCGGGATGGTGAGGGCAGGATGTTCAGGTGCTTCGAAGGGTGCGGTGATGCCTGTAAAGTCCGGTATCAGGCCCTTTCTGGCTTTTGCATAGAGTCCTTTTACATCTCGCGCTTCGCACACTTCGAGGGGTGCATTTACATACACTTCTATAAAATCTTCTTCGCCAATAATGCCCTTTGCCAGGGTGCGGATATCGTTGGTCGGACTCACAAAGCAGTTAATCGTGATGATGCCGCAGTTTAAAAACAGCTTGCTCACCTCGGCGATGCGACGAATATTTTCGATGCGGTCTTCCGCGCTGAAGGTCAGGTTATTGTTGATGCCGGCGCGAATATTATCGCCATCGAGCAGCATGGTAACGAAGCCCATTTTGTGCAGTTCCTTTTCGGCTGCCTCCGCAATGGTACTTTTGCCCGAGCCGCTTAAGCCCGTAAGCCAAATCACTTTCGCCCGTTGCTCCAGCAAAGCCTCTTTATCGGCTCTTTGGAGAATCCGGTGAAATATAGGATGGATATTTTCCTGTACAGGGGTCATTTGGGATCAAAAAGCGGTGCAAAGGTAAGGATTAACGGGCATAAATTGATGTATTCCCCTCATTTAGTGCCCAATAGACTACAAATTCCTGAAAACAGCCTAAAAACCGCTTACGGCAAGCCTTTTGGGTCAAAAAACCATGATTTGACGCTCAAAATGGGCGTTTTTGGGGTTTGGGGGGAGAAGTAAGGGGCGGTTAAACAAGCCTTATCATTGCCCATTATCTTTTATCTTGCATCGAAACCCGGACCATGCACCTTGTACTCCGTCCCTGGCGCCTCAGCGACCTGCCCAACCTGCTGAAATACGCCAACAACCCAAATATAGCCGCGAACATGACCAACGGCTTTCCGCATCCCTATACCAAAGCCGACGGCCTCAAATTCATTGCTTTTGCGAATCAGGACGATCCCGTGCACATATTCGCCATAGAGGTGGATGGAGAAGCGGTTGGCGGCATTGGTATCCACCCACAATCAGATATCCACTCCAAAAACGGCGAACTCGGCTACTGGCTGGCCGAACCCTATTGGGGCAGAGGCATCATCACACAAGCCATCCCCCTCATGGTCAAATTCGCCTTCGACACCTACCCCATCACCCGCGTTTTCGCCCGCCCCTTCGGCCGAAATGTTGCTTCGCAGCGTGTGTTGGAAAAATGCGGGTTTAAACTAGAAGCAAGATTAGAAAAGACAATTTTTAAAAATAATGCCTTTGAGGATGAGTTAATATATTCTGTAAAGAGGGACATACCCTGAAGTTACATTATTGCACGCGCACAGCGAACAAATCTGCATCACATAAACACATGAATCCGCCGTACGGTGGAAACACGTGAACACTTGAATCCGCCGTACGGCGGAAACACACGAACACTTGAACACATTTGCATTCCACACCCGCAGCGTTGTCTTTAATCAGCATTTTCGTTGAACCTCACCCCCCGCCCTCTCCATGTTGGAGAGGGAGCTTAAGTATAGTTCTGAATTACTTTTCCGAACTATTTAAATTCATTTTGCACTTATAAATTTCACACATCGAAACGTCGATTATTATGCATTGTGCTGCATCCGTAGTAGCTCGAACACATCCACATTCCGCCTTAACACATCCCCACGTCTCTGCACACTTGCATTTCATCGGCTAATCCCGAGTACTCGGGACTCCGCTACGCTTCGTCGGCTAATTTTTTCTGTATTTCATTTGCACACTTCCACACTCAAATCCGCCGTACGGCGGACCTCACTTGCACATTTGCATTTCATCCCGAGTACTCGGGACTCCGCTGTGCTACGTCAGCTAATCACCCCACACTTCCACACGCCATTTCGCCGCTAGGCGAACCACACTTCCATACTTGCATTTCATCGGCTAATCGGCTAATCGGCTAATTGGCTAATCGGCTAATAATCATACTATCCGATAGAAATCGAATTCTCTCATCATGCAGCAATAGCCTTTCCGCCCGCATCATCCTCCTCTCCCGCTATCCGCTGCAACTCCTCGCCGCCCTTTGGTTGGCTGCGGGGTTTCCACTTCTATCGGGGCTGGGAGAAAAAGTTGCGTTACGTTTAGCCTTTTGAGACAGCGTTGTAGGAGATAAATGCCTGTCTCTGTAACATGTAATGTCCTAATTATGGACATCCATCATTGCCCAAAAAACTCATTTTGTGACAATAGTAGATTACCGGTTTTCCGTGAATGGAAATAAGTTTAAATACATTAAATTTGTTTTATCCAAATTCAACTGAAAACACAATGACCACCCCGAAGCCCACCCGATAAATAACCCGAATCAATTTTAACAATTGTAGCGGCTATACAGCCAATTTCAATAGGTTAGGCGCTATCGAATAGCGGCTATAAACAAGTTAGCTGCAACCCCAAAAGACGACACAACCGACAACAAACAAACAGTAAAACGAAAGACAAAATGCCAACCCTTCGTAAAATTAAAAGAGCTGCAATGCCAACGCACAAGCCGACCCAAATTGCAGCACATTTAATTTTACCCAACCGCACCCAAAGCCCACCCACCACCCGACAAGTGGACGTTGGAAAACTTGAGTGCAACTTTTGACAATAACAGGGTTTTAAAAATTATCTTTACGAACGACAAAAACGAAATTT
>JAKQVC010000088.1 GCA_029571985.1 Bacteroidota bacterium
ATAAGGAGAATCCCCTCCGCCATCGGGATTATATTGAATATCATAACAACTGAGCGGAGTTTGAGCAAAAAGCAAACCGCAGGTAAACAGAAGCAGGATAAATATTACATATTTGCTGTTCATATCTTTGCCAAAATGTTCTTTACCGAATTTATCGGAATGGCAAAACCGATACCTATGTTGCCGCCGCTTTCGGAAAGGATAAAGGTATTAATGCCAACTACTTCCCCGTTGATATTAACCAGCGGACCACCACTATTACCTTGATTGATTGCCGCATCGGTTTGAATCATTGCTTTATACTCTCGCCTGTCCTGCCGAGCTGCGAAATTACGATTTATGGCAGATATCACCCCTACCGAAACACTGGGTTTGGAATCATTCAATAAAAAGCCGTTAGGATTGCCTAAGGCAATACTCCATTCCCCGGTTATCAGATCGTTGGAATTTCCCAATTGCGCTGCAGGTAGTTTATTCCCGTTGATTTTAACTTTGGCAATATCGTGAATATCATCTATCCCGGCAACCGTTCCAGAAAATTCGCGTTTATCAGGTAAAATAACTTTAATTTGAGCTGCACCACTAACAACATGTGCATTGGTAATGATGTAACCGTTGGAATCATAGATAACTCCACTGCCAATTGATTCCACTTGCCGCAATAACGGAATGGAGCCAAAGAAATCAAAAAAACCGAAACCAAAAGGACTGGCAGCTCGCACATATTCCGTTTTTATTACATTGATGCTAACTACAGCCGGTTCTACAGCTTTCACGGCTTCCGTGATGGAATTTATCCTTTTGGCAGCTGCAGCTTTATTGGGTTGGGATGTAGAAGGCGAAACAAAATCGTTACTAACCACATTTTTCCCCGCTTGCCTGTTTATTAACGCCATTGTAATAAAAGCATTTAGCAACAGAATAATGATTATCGTGAAGAGGTTTATGCGTTTCATATCCCTTTCCTGTTAAATAAATTTGTGAATGGCAAAGTCAATTACCGAAGCACTGACCGTGGTCTCAAAACAAGGTCCCTTCGGCTTTTCATTCAAAACGGCATAAACGGGAAAACGCCAGCTATCACGAACTCCTTCCGTTAAATCTCTGTGACAGGCAACCGCAATAATCATATCCGGTTGGGTCTCATTCACCAGTTTTCTTGCCAGAGAACCGCCACTGGCAACTGCCGTTTTAATTTGATAATTCCTTGCTAAGGCCTTCATTTTAGCCATATCGCAGCCACCGCATTCCTCACATTCAACAATATTGTTATTGATGCGAATTTTGCATTG
>JAKQVC010000093.1 GCA_029571985.1 Bacteroidota bacterium
CCGGATTCTATAGTGAAATGCGATACATTTCCCGGACACCGGATACTGACTTCTCATCACCGATAATTTTGCAGGAAGGGGAAGCAGATTTATTGTATTCAACCTATATCGGTGAATATGCTCAGGCAGACATTGGCAGCGACACTGAATTGCATATTTCATGGGTACGCAAAACGGCTGATATCGGATTTACGCATAGCATCATAGATATTCCTGCCGACACTACCCTGCATGAGGATACAACTACAACAGCAACTTTCGACCTCGAAGGTCAGGAGTGGCAACTTTCACCCAATCCAATCCGCAATCAATTTCACATTTCACCCTATGTGCCGAATACACCGATATTTCTGTATGCTTCGGATGGGAGATTAGTGCGTTCAGTTTCTTCTGTTGATGGTTTCTTTTCCGTAGCTGATTTGCCAAAAGGCATGATGTTTATCGTATATCAGGAAAAGGCACACACCTGTATAGTGCAATAATGGTGTTGACCGATCATTGCATCACATTATCACCGGTTTGTCAGAATTGATCTGTGTATGCGCACATGGCATTCATGTGACACATATCTTAATGATGACGAATAATTTAGAAGCTCAAACCATCGCACATGATCCTCGAGCTCACCATCAACACACCAACCATCACCCCATGTTCTGAAAATTACCATGCTATGCATCCTGTAACGGGCGGTGCCTTTTGCGACCATTGTCAAAAAAAAGTGCATGATGTGTCACACATGGGAGCGCATGATTTGCATGCCTTTAAAACACAATTTCCGGAAGCTTGTGTGCGGTTGAGCGCTACGGCATTAAAACCGGTCATCTCCTATTCCACCATGCATATGTCGAAGCAATCATCGTTGCACCGTTTTGCATTTGCCTTGTTTATCATTTTTGGCACCTTTCTGTTTAGTTGCTCAGAGGAAGAATATACTGATACACTTAAACAGATAGAAAATCTGGCAACCAGCATACAAAACGAAAATACAAGCCCGGTTGCGACAGTAGTTGCAACAGCAGTTGATGCACCTATTCAGGAAGAAAAACATGCACTGGTAATTAAACATAATTGCGTTTGTGTTGATTTGGAGGCAGAGGCTGCCAATGCTATAGCCTCATCCGTTGACACCACCACCATTGAGTTAGATGCAATTACAATAAGAAGTAGTACTAAACAACAAACGTCACACGCTGTAGGATTACTTGTATACACAACAGTAAACCATGTTGTGCAATTAGATACGATAATCAATGAATTGAAAACCATTGAAGCAGTCCCAAATCTTGAATTAGGTGCATATCCGAATCCTGCTATGTATTCGGCTACAATTTCATATACGTTGGAGCAAGATGCACCGATCATTTTGCATATCTATAATATGCAAGGACAACTCATTCAAGAAATAGAAAATAATTTTCAAAAACCTGCGGGCACGTATACCGAACAAATTTCAGTAACTTCCTGGGATGCCGGCTTGTACCCAATTATTTTAATCAGCGGTGAAACCAGGAAAACCTTTATGCTGTCTGTGAAGCATTAATGCACAACAAATTTTAGCGTACTTCGATCAGTATCACCGGCAACCTGCATGATGATTACACCCGACGGAGGAAAAGCATCCATCCTGATTGATTGCATACCCGGCGAAACTGGCACGGATTGCGATAACACCACGCGTCCCTGAATATCGCTGCAAAGCACCTGGATTATTCCTTGTTGAACAGCAAAATACTCCAGTACAACCGCTTGTGATTCAGGATCATAATACGCCTCAATAAGTTGACCTGTTGTAACGGCATGTTCATTAGAAACGGCAATCACCTCACTGTATGAAAATTGGCCGTCGGCATCCTCTTGTTTTAGGCGATAATAATTAAGTGACAAGGGTGCATCATCAATAAACGTGTACTGTTGTGGTGTGGAGGTAGTACCTGCAGCAGAAACAGAACCAATCGGAGTAAACAGATGTGCATCAGGCGAACGTTCAACAATAAATTGTGCCGCATTTAACTCCTCTGCGGTAGTCCAATGCAATGCCACTGTTTGTTGCTGTGCGATGCCTGAAAATTCGGAGAGTGTTATTGGCAACAGACATGAAATATCAATTATTACCTCATCAAAAATATCTGCATCTGCACACAATCCGCCGGTAACTGTCCAGCGGAATGTGTTGATGCCATACGGTAATCCGGTTACCGTTGTGGTTGCACTATAGGGGTCTGTTATGGTTCCGCCACCGGTGATGAGGGTCCATTCGCCAGAACCTGTAGCACCGGTTGCTGAAATAGTTGCGGATGTGCTGCATAACAATTGATCGGCTCCGGCATTCACCACAGCAACACCTGTTCCGGCGCCAATGGTATAATCACAATTACTTCCGGCATTTCCATCAATCATCATGTAATACGTTTCGCCAATGGTAAGCCCGGTTGCACTTAATGTAAATGCACCCTCCCAGCCGCCGTCTGTATAATTGCACGGCGTTTTACGCGAAAATGTTTTTGTAGTGGTATTAAATCCGAATATGCCCACCTGAATACCATCACATGAGCCGCCACCTGTAACATTAAAATCAAAATTTGCAGTTGTCGCAGAGGCTACAAATTTGAGCCATGAATTATTTTCAAGGGTGCCTGCAAATAAGCCATCATCAGGACTCGGACAAGAACCACCAGTTCCGCCTAAATTATAGGGTGCATCTTCACCATAATAACCAGATGTTGTTCCACAATAATCATTGAGGTTACAGACAGCAGTTGCTTGTCCGAAGATATCCGCTGCCGGTGGGTTATCAGCACAAACCGGTGGCGCTTCGCAGGAAATAGATGCCTGCCATCCGCCGTCAGTGGCTGATGCATTAGATTTAAATTGCACCGTAACACAAGTGCTGGTGGTGCCTATTACAGGATATCCGAAACCATAATCATCATTCTTTACCAAAATGGCAATTAAGGGATCTGAAGTTGTTAAGCCATCATAAAAAAACAAAGTATCGCCGGTGCCTGCATCGAGATTATAATTTGGTGTAAAATCAAAATATAAAGGAGAACCCGAAGTCGAACAAAAGGTAACCACATAATTTTCGTTATTACCATAATTGCCCCCACTGCCACCACTGTCGTAGAAGTTTCCACTACAAGTATTTACGGTTGTGCCATTGTAGGTGGCGATGTTATAAGTTTGCGCCACGCAGCAGGTTACCAGCAGCATACCTGCAACAGTTCCGGCAATACGTTTATACAAGCTATTAAGCATCATGATGTAAAATTACCGGGACAAATAACCCGATTTTAAAAAAATATGCCATTTTTAGGAAGTCTGAGGAATTGCCAGCAAACAACGTTACCTTACCTTATTGAGAGGAGACCATTGCCTCTTGCAGCCATAGGATTCCAGCCTGAAATGTATATTTGATAAGCCTTTCAGCTGGATATCGCCGTTGCGATCATAGGTAAAACCACCCCATTTTCGTCATTTCAAAAGGTCCAAAAAATAAGTGACTATTTAGGGGAAATCAGATGTCTGCTCTATCTTCACCTTACACACGATAGTACTATTCTATGGCAGTGCCACATTGCTTTCAATTAATTCATGCCCTTTCAGCGACCGAAAAGCGCACCTTCAGCGTTTATGCACGCAGGCATGTCATAGGAGGGGAAACACGTTATCTGCGTTTGTTTGAGATTATTGAGGCAATGCCTGACTATCACGAATCAGCGTTGCGACAACAGATGTTATCCGCAGGGTTGCCTGTAAAATGGGTGAAGGCAGACCTTAATTACCTGTATAAATTACTATTGGAGCACCTGCGCTTAATTCATCGCGATAAATCGGCGCATATGCAGGTTTCAGGGTATCTTACTGAAATAGAAATTTTAGTGCATAAAGGATTAATCGCGGCTGCAGAAAAACATATTCACAAAGCCATTGCACTTGCACAAGCCATAGAGGCATGGGATGTATTACAGCGGATATATTTATGGCAGCGACGCATTGCAGTAACGCATCCTGAGTCAGGTTTATCCTCAACCAAAATAGTGGCTGCAATAAGTCAGGCTCAGGCAAAATTACAACAGTTTAACAGCGCACTTCATCTCTATGAAGAAGCTGCTGAATTACGCAAACTGGCCGTTCAGAAACGCGATACACAAACCCTCAGGAAATTTGATGCTCTTTTGAAGCATCCATTATTTGCCATTAAATCAGCAAGCCTCCCAATACTCACAAAAATACGTTTACTGCAAGTGCAGGGTATGCGGCATTATGCTAAACGCGCTTTCGAAGATGAATTTCAGGTGCATCTGCAAATTATTGCAGCCTTCAATAAACATCCACTGTTGCGCGCAGCCTATGCTGCCGATTATGCGGCGATACACGCCCGGGTTATTTCTATTCTAAAAAATAAAGACCAGGCCGCCTTTCAACAAGCGCTGCTCACCTTCAGGCAAATACAACCCACAGATTCAGAAGTGCATGCAGCCTATATTGATGCTTATGTATTTGCTCAATCTTATATGGTAGAATTGTCGGCCTATTTAGCACAAGGCGCTTACGAAACCGCCTATCGATTATTGCAGGTGATTGATAAAGGATTACATAAACATCGCATGCATATCGGCGATGGGGTGCGGTTCTCGTTCGATTTTATGAGCACGTATACGTTGTTTGCAAATGGGCATTATGCGGAAGCCAGATTACGTATGCACCAATTATTGAATGCCTATTCAAAAGAGTTGCGACCAGACGTATTTCAGTTTGCACGATTATTAGATTTAATGATACACCTGGCCTTGGGCAACTATAGCAATATTCGCTCGGCGCATGCCTCAGTTGCCTATCAATTTAAAAAGCACCCCAGATTATATGCCATTGAAAACAGAATACTTAAATATTTTTCTCATCCCAGGTTTTACAGCGGTCGCGATCAATTTATACATCTCGAGCAGTTAGCCGATGATTTACAACAGATCAGTAAAAAAGGCAGAGAACAATTGGCGCTTGGGTATATTGATTTTTACAGATGGATACGTTCCCGTCGCGAAAAAGTGCCCATGAGTATCATCAGGTAAAACACACCTGCCGCGCATGCAGTCGTCATTGATTTTCGCTACCTTTAGGCCACTACATGATCGGGCGTATTCTCCACAAACTTAGAACAGATGCGGGTGTCAGGCGTTATGCCATCAACACTACCCTGCTGCTTGGTGCCCGTGGCGTGCAGATGGTTTTGGCGCTTGTTGTCGGCGCCCTGATGGCGCGTTATCTCGGTCCCGCCCTCTATGGCACCTATAATTACGTAATCAGTTTCACAGGCTTATTTGTAGCTATTTCCCTGCTGGGTGTTGGCACTATCATGGTTAAAAACATGCTCGACAAGCCGGAAGATGTGTATCGCGTTTTGGGTACCGGATTATGGTTGCGATTTGCAGGCAGTATTTTGGCAGGTGTGTTGGTTATTATCATAGCCGGCATCAGCGAGAACGATCCGCATATCAGATGGTATTTATTTATTGCATCCATCCCTCCGGTAATAAAATCTTTTGAAGTTATCACCTACTATTTTCAGGCAAAGGTAATTTCGAAATTTACAGTGATTGCGCAAATGATTGCACTGTTTATTGTCAGCGCATTAAAGTTGTGGTTCATAGCTGCTGAAATGGATATCGTGTGGTTTTTTTATGTCATGATTTTAGATGCCGCACTCATTACCAGCATTACACTTGTTGAATATAAATTTCTCAAACAGGAAATCCGGAAATGGACGTTCGACGGAAGTTATGCCAAACAATTATTAAAGGACTCATGGCCTTTAATTTTCAGTGGCTTTATGGCAACAGTATACCTGAAAATTGACCAGGTTATGATTAATACCATGCTGGATGATACTGCTACCGGATTATATGCAGCGGCAGTTAAATTGTCGGAAGCCTGGGTGAGCATTCCGTGGATTATCGGAGCTTCTTTATATCCGGCTTTGGTGAATGCATTTAAAGAAGACCAAAACCGGTTTCAGGAACGCATCACACAAACCTATGTTTTACAAATTGGTGTTGCTATGGCGATTATTGTACCGGTAATTTTACTGGCAGTGCCCATAACACAATTTGTATTTGGCGAAGTGTATGCTGCCTCTGCCATTGCACTCCAATTGCATATTGGCAGTTTACTCTTTATTTTTTTAGGTTCTGTTGCCAATCGATGGTTGATTATTGAAGGCATTCAGCGTTACTGGATGATTAATAGTCTGATTGGCGCATTAAGTAATATTCTGCTGAATTTACTGCTCATACCCTCAATGGGCATTAATGGTGCTGCATTGGCTACCTTATTGAGTTACGCTTTTGCCTTTCATTTTGCCTATGCCATTATGCCCGCTACACGAAAAGTATTTCATGCACAAAACCGCAATTTTATAAGCGTGTGCATGATCATTCCGGCCTACCGGATTATTAAACGCACAAGATCACGCTGATGCAAATGCCGGTGGATGTGCTTACACTTGCTTTGAGCAGCAAATACTATGATATGCCGGATAACAGACTTTTTCTTTTAATGCGCAATACTACCTATTATACTGAAAAGCAATTGGTTCGCCGTAAAACTGTATACACCATCAACAAATATCTGCATATCTGCTACCTGTTTGTGAGCGCACTGCTCAACAGGCGCATGCGCTCGTTTAAAATCTTTAATTTTGCCGTGCAAAAGGGCTCCTCAGCCGATTTTGCATATGCACATATACCAAAACCATAATTATTATACCTGCCATGGGATTAAAAGCTACCTATAAAGACATCAAGCGACTACTGTATCGCAGAATTTACATGAGTAAGCAAAAAGAACGATCAATTGCCGATCAGTTTCATATCATGTATTACGACGCCTTTTTATTTGGTAAAACCTGGGGCGAATCGCATTTCATGGGCACGCATATCAAGAAATTCCCATTCGACACCTGGATATATCAGGAAATGCTGCATGAATTAAAGCCCGATCTGATTATAGAATGTGGCACCTATAAGGGAGGCAATGCATTATATCTGGCCAGTTTGCTGGATTTTATGCAAAAAGGTGAAATCGTGACGATTGATATCGTGGATTATCCCGACAAACCGCAGCATCCGCGCATTACCTATTTAACAGGTTCAACCCTTGCACCTGAAATACTGTCTATACTCGATGAAAAAGCAAAAGGAAAATCCAGCGTATTAGTTATTCTGGATGATGATCATAGTTGCGACCATGTGTTACAGGAAATGGAAATTTATCAGCGATATGTGACACCGGGTAATTATATGATAGTTGAAGACAGCAATGTAAACGGACATCCTGTATTTCCTGAACACGGTCCGGGTCCTTATGAGGCGATTGAAAAATTTATGCGTACCAACACGCAATTTGAGATTGATAAAGGTCGCGAGCGATATTATATGACGGCCAATCCAAACGGCTATCTGCGCAAAAAATAATTCCGGCATGTCACTTGAAATCGGATTAGTCATATCAACCTTGCTGGACGGCATATTTCGCGTGCAGCATCAGTTGCCCTTTGGCTGGTCGCAGGTTGTAGTGGTGCATCAGATTCCAGGTGCTGATATACAACAATATGCACAGGAACATGACCGGTTAAAAGCACTGGGTGTAGATGTCATCGTGCAGCATTTTGGTGGCTTAAGTAAAAGCAGAAATGCCGGATTAAAAGCTGTTAAAACAGCATATGCCTTAATCATGGATGACGATGTGCAATTTCCGCAGGATGTAGTTAGTCGTTTGCAGAACAGTATATCGCAATTTCCTGCAGCGGATATCTATACCTATCAGATTCAGACACCGGAAGGTATTCCCTTTACCCACTATGCAGAAAACCCCTTTATGCATAACAGGCGAAGTATAGCACGAGTTCGATCTGTTGAATTATGTGTAAACATGTCGTGGTATAAGGATTCGAAGGTGTCATTTGATGAACAATTTGGATTAGGTGCAACCTTTAAAACCGGAGAGGAATTTATTTTTCTGAACGATGCGCTGCATAAGCAGGCAAAAGTGCAATATGTGCCAGTAGTAGTCAGTATACATCCGATGGAGAGCTCCGGTAAATTGTTGGATGCCGCACAACTTGTGAATAAGGGCGCAATGATAAAACGTGTTTATGGTTGGTTATCTCCAATTTATATGCTTGGATTCGCATTGAAAAAAAGAAAAGTATATGCACAACATGCTTCTTTTTTTTCAGCTCTACGTTATATGCAACAAGGGCGTTTAAAATATCAATCGTATGGCTGATCAACTTGTTTCCATCATAACACCGGTTTATAATGCTGCGCGATTTGTACGTGAAACCATTTCATCTGTACAAGCGCAAACCTATACCGATTGGGAGATGTTGCTGGTTGATGACGGGAGTAGCGACGACAGCTGGATGATTATTGCAGAGATTGCCGCAATAGATAAACGCCTTCGCCTCATCAGACTTGAAAAAAACAGTGGTGCGGCTGTGGCACGCAATACCGCAATTAAAGAAGCACGGGGACGATACATCGCCTTCTTAGATGCCGATGATAAATGGGTGCCAGAAAAACTTTCCCGTCAAATTGCATTCATGCAGGAAACAGGATGTGCATTATCCTACACAGCGTATTATGTGATGCGTGAAGATGGTCAGCCATCCGGAACAATAATTCATTGTCCTGAAACAATATCCTATCGTCAATTATTAATGGAAAATCGCATTGGTTGCCTGACAGCAATAATGGATGTGCGGCAATGTGGCAAATTAGAAATGCCCTTAATTACTAAGCGACAGGATTATGGTTTATGGTTAACCATTTTGCGCAACGGCCTTAGTGCCCGCGGTATCAATGCGCCTTTAGCCTATTATCGCAAATACAGTACATCCTTAAGTGGAAACAAATGGAAAACCATTCGATATAACTGGACTTTGCTCCGCGATCATCAGGGATTATCTGCACCTGTTGCAGCCTGGTATTTTTTCCTGTTTATCGCTAATAAAACGGTGATGGCAGTGGTGCGAAAAATATTCAGATAATATATTAGCGTACTTCTCTCCACCAAGGATCAGTTAAGCTTCCCTGGGCAAGCGAATAACGTGCACCGGGTTTTGGCATTGCCATCGGCACATCTTTTTCAATAGCTGCCTGTAAGACACGGTCTGCCGGTTCAGTCCAACTGTGTACACTCAAAGCAAATTTCCCCCAATGCACGGGCATTAAAATTGTGGCGCGCAAATCAATAGCAGCTTGTACCGTTTCTTCCGGCATCATGTGGATGTATTTCCACGTTGGATTATATTGGCCACATTCTAAAATAGCCAAATCAAACGGACCATATTGTGCGCCCGTTTTTGCAAAATGCACATCATAACCTGAATCACCACCGATATATATGCGCTTGCCATTCCAATGCAAAGAAAATGCACTCCATGCTGTTTGATTCCGGGTAAACATCCTGCCACTAAAATGTCGGGCCGGCAATGCGGTGAACGTCATATTGTCAACCTCAGCACTTTCATGCCAATATAATTCATGAATGCGAGCGGCATCATACCCCCAATAATTTAAATGTGCACCAACGCCTAATGAACAAACAACATTTTTAACTTTATGTCGCAAAGCGCTCACTGTTTTATAATCCAGATGATCATAATGATCATGCGTGATAATTAATACATCAATGTCAGGCATGGCATCTGCGGTGAATATTTCTGTCCCTTTAAATGCTTTCACCATTCCGGGAAATGGAGAAGCATGTCCACTGAAAATAGGATCAACTAAAATCCGCACCTTACCCGAAACCAACAAATAAGAAGAATGACCAAACCAATACACATCTAAATCATCTGCTATCACCTGATGCAGATCAGTTGCAACAGCCGGTATTACACCGGATGGTTTACGCGGAACGGATCTGTCAAACATCGTGCGCATAACAGTCCAGTAATTGCTATCTTCAGCCATCATCGGCGTATGCGATTCATTTTGAAACGCTGCATCGCGATAGCCCGAAGTATTTTGAATACGTTTTAATCTGTCGCCCTCCGGCTTTTTTCCGAATACTGATAACATAGACATATTGACGCAAAGGTCTCAAAAGTATTGTAACTTAAAATCAACAAAAAGGTAGCCACAACCTCTTCCGTATGCCATGCCCGCTCCAAGAGCACCCTCAAATGCACGTCAGATAAGGGTTTTGGCGATTTGAACCGTTTGATTTACTCGGGACAAAGAGGTTTCTAACAACCTCAAATACATCTTGTTCACGATTTTTTGTCAAATTTTTATTATTTCCATTTTCCATAAACTTTCTGAAAACAGTCGTGTTAGACGGTCATTATTCACCTAACAAAATAACTTGCAAATGAAAAAAATGCTCCTTACTTCCTCGTTAGCTGTACTGGCTTTCGTTGGATATGCTCAGACAGCACGCGTGCAGGTCATTCACAACTCAGCAGATCCTGCAGCGCGATTTGTAGATGTGTATTTGAACGACGCATTATTATTAAATGATTTCAAATTCAGAACAGCAACTCCTTATGTTGACGCACCTGCCGGTACGCCAATCACAATTGGCATTGCACCTTCAACCAGCGATGGCCCTGAAGATGCAATAGCTGAATTCACTTACACCCTTGCTGCTGATGAAAAATATGTAATCGTTGCAAACGGTGTACTTGATCCGGGTGCATTTGCAGTAAACCCTGATGGTGCTTCTACAGCATTCAATTTATTTGTTAAATCCGGAACACGTGAAGCCGGTTTAGATCCAAACAATTTAGATTTTATTTTCTTCCACGGAGCAACAGATGCACCAACAGTTGATGCAATTGCACGTGAAGTAGCCACTGTTGTAGACAATGCTTCTTACAGCATGTTTACAGATTATGTGAGCGTTCCAGCCGACAAATATTTCATTGATGTAACGCCAGGCGATTTACCATCAACAATTGTTGCAACCAGTCGCGCCTATCTCGATGGTGCAGGTGGTGCTGCAGCCGTAATTTTTGCATCCGGATTTTTTGATGTAGGTGCAAACCCAGGTGGTAAAGCACTCAGATTATACTATGCATTGCCTGACGGAACTGTAAAACAATTGCCTTTCATCAATACAGCAAAGGTGCAGGTAATTCACAATGCTGCTGACCCTGCAGCTGCTTCTGTAGATATTTATGTAGATGGCGTTTTAGCGATTGACAACTTCGCATTCCGCACAGCTACGCCTTATATTGACCTTCCAGCCAATGTGCCTGTAAGCATTGCCGTTGCACCTCCAACTTCAGTTTCTGTAGATGATGCAATCGCAACTATTTCAGCAACCTTTAAAGCTGGTTATGGCTACACTGTAATGGCAAATGGCGTTTTAAATCCATTGATTTTCAATCCTAATCCGGATGGTGCTGATATCGCTTTCAACGTTTTTGTAAAAGAAAATACCAAATATGTGAGCGATCGCGCAAACGGTCTTGAATTCATCGGTGTGCATGGTTGCACTGATGCACCTACAGTAGATATCATTGCCCGCGATGTAGCCACCTTGCTGGATAACGTTTCTTATGGTGCGGTTAGCGGCTACATCATGGTACCTGCAAACACAACATACATTTTAGACGTTGCTCTTGGTGATGCTCCTGAAACAGTTGTAGCTTCTTACGAAGCCAGCTTATTCGATGTTGCAGGTCAGAGTGCTGTAGTATATGCTAGTGGTTTCTTAGCACCGGATTTAAATCCGGAAGGAAGCCTTCCATTCGGTTTATACTATACATTACCTGACGGAACAACCGGCGCATTCCCAGCTTATGTAATGCGTGCAGGTTTAACTTCAGAAATAAACATGACGGTATCTCCAAACCCAGCTGTAAATACTGCCCAGGTTACATTACCTGAAAACTTTACCGGCACTTTACAGGTGATTGATATGCAGGGTAGCGTTGTGCGCAATCTGATTATCAATAACAATGCAGGTAACATCATCACTTTTGATGTAACTGACTTAGCTGCCGGCATCTACAGCGTTTCAGCTTTTGATGGCCAGACACGCAGCACCAGCAAACTGGTTAAGCAATAATACAGTGTGTAAAGTATCATATCAGGAGGCCGGTGCATTGCATCGGCCTTTTTTTTGTGTGTTTATTTGCTTAGTTTAGCTAAATATTGAACACACCTCCTATGCAAAAGCGCACTTCACACGGGCTCTATGTAGCTCTTTTCGGATTAACCCTATTCGCAGCCTGTAAGGACAAAGAAAAAACGGCAGATGATATTACCCCGCCCGATATTTCTGTTATTAAACCGAATATCGATCAGAATTTCGCATTAAATGACACGATTTACTTCGAGGCTGATGTTGAGGATGAGTCAGAATTATCTGATTTGAAGGTTAACCTCATTATTGGAACAGATACCACGCTGATGTGGCCTACCACCCCAACCGGATTTGGTAACATCAGTTCATATACCATCAATCAATGGTATATCAATACGGCTCCCGTTGTTACAGATGCCATCGTATCCTTTTATGCTATCGATAAGCATGATAATGAAGCGGTTGTTGATGTGCCGGTGCATCTGACCAATTAGGCCTGCACGATTACCAACAGCACCCAACCTCACAATAGCTTGTTACGTGTATAGTTTCGTAAGACTGAAGAGCGCGTAATACTGAACAGGCGAGCATATACCCTGTTAAACGTGTACATGCCTTCATGTAATACATTTTGCGAAATACATACCAGATATGCGTTAAAACTTACATATGTATTTGGTAAGTTGTACATCGGAAGTAAAAGATAATACTAAATAGTTTCACTCCTCTGCATCAACGCAGTATATTGAAAAATATGCTGCGTTATTTTTTGGGTTTACGTCGATGAAAATTCCCTTTACCGGATGATTTGTGACCGGTGTGCGGAGATTTATGCTGTGGGGCATATGCGGGAGTTTCACCAAATTCGGCAGGTACCGGTAATTTGGGTACTTCGGCTTCTATTAATTGCTCTATGCGGTAAAACTTACGTTGATCGTGCACACCAATAAAAGTGATGGCCTCTCCGGTTGTAGCTGCCCTTGCGGTTCGACCCACACGATGCACGTAATCTTCGGCATCACCCGGCACATCATAATTAATAACGAGGCCAATTTCATCTACATCTATTCCCCTCGATAAAATATCTGTTGCTACTAAAATAGGTACATCGCGATGCGCAAAATTGCGTAACACCAATTTGCGTGTGGGTTGGTCAAGATCAGAATGAATGGCTGCTACATTAAACTTTTTTCGCTTCAATTCCAGTTCAAGCATTTTCACTTTTTCTTTGGTACTGGAAAAAATGAGCATACTCGGCAGTGCTTTTTCTGCGAGCACATGCAACAGCAACGGCATTTTTTGCGCATCATAAACCACATAAGCCCCCTGTGTAACACCGGCAGCGGGTTTTGACAATGCGATATTTATTTGTTCCGGTTCACGTAAAATCTTTTTTGCCAGATCACGGATACGATGTGGCATAGTTGCACTGAATAATAAGGTTTGCGGATGATGCGGTATATACTGAACCATCTTTTGAATATCATCCGAAAATCCCATATCCAGCATGCGATCGGCCTCATCCAAAATCAGGTGCTGGAGAGTATCTAAATTCAGATAACCTTGTTGTAAGTGAGAAAGCAACCTGCCGGGTGTACCCACGATAATATCTACACCTTCTTTAAATGCTTTCTTTTCCTGGCCGAACATAATGCCATCATTACCTCCGTATACGGCAATCGAGGAAACGGACGTAAAATAGGCAAAGCCTTGTATGGCTTCATCAATTTGCTGGGCAAGTTCGCGGGTAGGTACGATAATCAGGGTATTGATACCGCCATGCCCGTTTTTGGCGATCTTGTTCATCACCGGTAATAAAAAGGCAGCCGTTTTTCCGGTACCTGTTTGGGCACAGGCAATTAAATCCTTTCCGGCCAAAATATATGGAATTGCCTGCTGCTGAATAGGCGTAGGCTCCCTGAAGCCCATACTCTCAAGGCCTTCTGCCAATGCCGATTCAAAATGAAATGCTGAAAAATCTTCGTTCACGAGATTACAAATGTACGTCATTAAACTGGAAAAAAATAAATACATAACTTTAACTTGGCAAATCTTCTATGAAACACTACTTAAAATCTTTTGCTTTTCTGGTAAGCCTTAGCATTATTTTCAATCAAAAAGGTTTCAATCAGGAAGTATTGATTCAACCCATTCCATTAGACCAGGCCAATTCAGATGATGATATTTTATTTGACATCATCGACAATAACCTCTATTTAACCGTACATACTCAGAAAGACCCTGGCAAGCTTGTATTGGAAAAACACAATGCTCAATTTGGAATAGATTACCAAACACGCATTCAGATTCCTGAAGGATTTACCTTTGCACAACATTGTTTAACCAAAGATTATCTGTTTTTAATGTTCGTTAATGCCGACAACGAGTTACTATTCTATCAAACGGATGCAACGTTTTTCGATGTAAAAAAAACTCTATCTACATCAATTCCACATGCCGCCAGAGTACCACAGATCTATGGTCTTGGCACAAATATATTTGCTCATGTTACTATAGATTTGTATAAGGACATGCTACTACAAATTGACTTTACACACAATACAATCATAAGCAATCCGATTGAAATACCTAATTTCAATAGCAATAAATTTAATATAGACCATGCAGCGTATTATCCTCAAACTGAAGAATTATGTATTTTTCTTTACGGTAAACCAAGCACCCCAAAAAATATATTCGCTGTGATGTATAATGCATCAGGAATTCAAACTACTTATTTCAACTTCTTTGAAGCTACACAACAAATTTGCACGAATATCGAAATTTCACCTCAAGACGAAAGTCAGTATGTAATTACCGGGAATTACGCATCCGACAACTACGATTCGCCTGCAGGAATTTTTATTATGGTTGCAAATGGATCAAAAGTCACCCATTTCCATACCTATAATTATGGATTGTTAAATAAATTCTTCACCTACCATGACGGGATTAACTTGCCGAAGAATTACAGCCCTGATACGTCAGCTAATACGAATCAGGACCTAAAACTTCACTATAATATTGCATCTAGTCCGGTTTCAAAGTTCGGCGACATGTATATTTTTGTTGCGGAAGCATATTATCCCGTGTATGGTGATTATAAGAAACCCGTATACATAACGAATACCTATAGCAGTGATGCGCGCAATATGCTAAAAGGCTACAAAACAACGCATGCAAGCATAATCGCCTTTGATACAAATGGAAACATGCTTTGGAATACACCCATTCAAGTAAAATCTGACAAAAAATCGGCAAAGCACCAACCATCTTTTATAGTAAACCCAGAATCCGATTTCATTTATGTTGAATATGCATCAGATACCGATATCGAATCTTTTATTGTAAGTCCTCTTGGGTCAGTAAGCAAAAATACAAGCGTATCTATCAATAGTGAAGGAATACATAATGATTTAATAGCTGAAAACTATTTTGTCAAATACTGGTCGAACCACAATTATGTTACATTTGGATATAAACGCGTGAGCACGACAGAAGGTCTTATAACACATTTCGCATTGCAATATCAAGCCTATTTATACACCATTGATTAAAACTAACCGCCTTAATCGCAACCACATACTTAATCATAAAAAAATGAAAACTACAATCCAACTGTTATCAATTGCACTTGTGTGTATTCTTTCGAACTTTACAACCCTAAACGCACAAGTAGCCACCGAGAAACACATCGAATTCGAAACCGGCGAGGGCTGGTTTAATTATCGGGTTGAAACCTTTAAAAATAAAGGCATGCTCCTTTTATCCCAACAGGAAAAAAGTGCAAACTGGAAGGTCGAAGCCTATTCAGATGACCTGGTCAAGGGTGAGGACAAAACGCTCACTTTACCTAAAGGATACTACATGCGGGCAGAATATACATCTGATTTTGATGAGAATCTGCTTTTTTCCAACAAGCAATCACAGTTCATCTTTTATCAGATAGACCCGAATACTTTGGAGCTTACCAAAAGCACAGGCGTATTGCCAAAAAAGATGAATATCAACTGGATGGTGGCGCAGGGCGACTTAGCCTTTGTTGGGTTACAAAATAAAAAAGGGCCTACATTACTTAAAATCAATATTAAGGACAATAAAACCACACTCATTCCCATTAATATTAGTCCTTATGATTTAAATGATTTATCCATCGAAAAAATTCAAATTCTGGAAGGCACCGGTCAGGTATTTGTTTATATAAATGCGTATAACAAAAAGGACCACAATATGTATGTTTTACAAATAGATGAATCCGGTGAGAAAGAAGCCCTGTATAACCTGTCTGCCACCACAGATAAAAAAATAAGCAGTGTTTCCGCCAGTCCGCTGGGCGATGGCGAATACATTTTTACAGGCACCTACTCATCTAAATCATCCGCTTCCAGCGAGGGCATGTATATTGCCAGTGCAAATGCAGGTGATATCCGCTTTATGAAGTTCTACAACTTTACCGATTTTCAGGATTTCTTTAGTTATCTCCCTAAAAAGAAACAGGAGAAGATTGAGAAAAAGAAAGAAAAAGCCGAAGATAAAAACAAAGAGCTTTCCTATAACTATTATATAGCTGAACATCCTATCCAGAAAATTGGAGATGTATATATGATGGTTGGAGAAGCCTATTATCCCACCTACCGCACAACAACTACAACAACCTATGTGAATGGTAAGCCCACAACAACAACTACTACGGTATTCGACGGCTATCAATATACACATGCATCAGTTGCAGCATTTAGCATGGATGGGGATAAATTATGGGATAAAACCTTTACGATGTATCCTTCATACAAGCCATTTTCCGTGAAGCGGTTTATCTCGATCAATACTACGAATGATAAAATTGATTTATTGTTCGCCTCTGAAAACAGCATCCGGTCATTTTCTGTAGATGTGGAAGGCAATGTAGCCAATGAGCGCTCTGTAAACCTGATTACAGAAACGGATGACGAGGAAAAGGTGAAACGCTCGAGCTCAAACCTGACACATTGGTTCGACAACTATTTCATTGCTTCCGGATATCAGACGATCAAGAATTCTGATGAAAAGATTGGTAATAAGAAAAGGAGTATTTTCTTTATTAATAAAATTACTTACGAATAAATAAGCGTCATATTTTTTTTGTGGTAGAGGTTGGGTTCGAAGCCGGGAAGACTGTAAGACGGGGAGTTTGGGTGGTGTACATGCAGGTTGGCTAGCCAATTTTGTGGCATGTAGGAATGTGTTAAAAATTTTTGAGATAATTTTTTTATCCGGCTGTATACTGCAGGGTGCGGATGGTGCCGTCGGATAAAAACTGTTGTACTTTTAATGTTGTGGCTGTTAGTTCAACAATTTTATAGCGCTCGGCATGATCATCAGTAATATACATGGTTACCCAACCGGCATCCTGATGTAAAGCATAAGTGCCTGTATAGGCAACTCCATTAATGACAGCTGAAAAGGTTTCACCTGCATTAAATTGAAACATATCACCGGCTAATGCAGCAGCGGGAGCCACAGGTGTTTCGCCATCATATACATATTGAATATGCCAGGTTTGCACTAATTGGGTCCCATCAGTACTTGCGTTAGCCATCGTAAAAACACCTGTCAAAAGGAGTATCAAAAATGCTCTTGTCATGATAATATGCTTAATGTTTAGGATATTTAACTGTATAAAGATAGCACAAATCCCAAAAACGTGGCACAATGTTTGGCTATTTCCCCCTGAAAACCACCTAAATGCACGCCTATGCATCCAATCCTACGCACCCTCATTCTGCTATCCCCCACCCTGTCCTTAACCGCCCAAAGCCTTGTTACAGCTGAGATTCAGCATGGAAATGACGCTCAGGCAACCAGCGTTGTAGAAGCCGACAATGCCGGAAACATCTTTGCGGCCGTTAACTTTTGGGACGACCTGGATGCCGATCCCGGTCCAGCCACGGTCAACATGAATAGTGCCGGCTCACAAGATATTGCCATTCTGAAGCTGAACGGTGCCGGTGATTATATCTGGGGCAAACAAATTGGTGGTACCGGATTTCAATCTGCTTCTGATATGGCCATCGACCCATCCGGAAATGTATATGTGTTCGGGTACTTTAACGGTACTATGGATATGGACCCGGGGCCTGGCACATTCAATATCGTTTCAGCAGGAACAGATGATATTTTTGTTGGAAAATATTCCACCTCCGGAAATTTATTATGGGCCTATTCCATTGGAGGAACAGGTACTGAACAAAATTATGGGTTTGACCTCGACGCAGATGGAGATCCTGTATTACACGGTTATTTTCAAAATACAGTAGATTTTAATCCGGGTGCCGGTACGTATAATTTAACTGCCGGTGTTGGTGGTAGTACGTTTATTCTTAAATTACAGGAAGATGGCAGTTTTGATTTTGCATTTGCAATGGGTGCCATTTACGGCAATCAATTAGTGGTTGATGCTTCAGATAATTTATTTATTACCGGATTATTTTGGGGCACTATTGATTTTGATCCCGGAGTGGGTGTCGCCAATTTATCTGCGACCGCATTTAGCAGTGATGCCTTTGTACTCAAACTATCACCTACAGGCGCCTATAACTGGGCGGTGAAATTTAGCGGAAGCGGCTCTGAACAGGGCACTGACCTGGTTGTAGATGTCCCTAATCATACCGCAACCATTACCGGATTTTATGACAACACCATTGATGCTGACCCCGGAATTGGAACAGCAAATCTGGTTTCCGCTGGTGGAGTAGATGCATTTCTCATTCAATTACATGCAGAAACCGGCGCCTACACCTGGTCGAAGAGTTTTGGTGGTTTAGGATTTCAGGCCGGATTAAGTATCGCACAAACATCAGGCGGAAAAATTCATCTCGCAGGTACTTTTGAACAAACAACTGATTTTGATGGAGGCCCGGCTGTTGCCAATTTAACTTCTGCCGGCAACAGCGATATTTTTAAAGCACAATATGAAACAAATGGCAATTATGCCTCTGCAGAAAAAATCGGCGGCACATTAGGCGATGGTGCTCAGGATATACAATTAGATGCCGATGGTGCTATTTTATTATGCGGTTTTTTTGATGGTCTGGTCGACTTCGATCCGGGACCGGTTACATTTAATTTAAATAGTGGGTTTACCGGCTGGGATGGATTTATTGCTAAATATTGCACCGTTTATAACATTACGAATAACGTAAGTATTTGCGCCGGAGAAAGTTATTTCGCAGGTGGTGCCTGGCAGACTACATCAGGTGTTTATATGGATTATTATACACCGGCTGAAGGTTGTGATAGTATCGTGACAACGAATTTAACTGTAAACAACCCTGTGGTAAACTTAGGTGCTGATTTTACACTTTGCGCAGGAACAACAGCAACTTTAAATGCAGGTAATCCCGGCGCCACTTATGTATGGAGTACAGGAGCTACCACACAAACCATTACCGTTAACACCACAGGCACTTATGCGGTGACCATTACAGATAATGCAGGATGTACGGCTAGTGATGCCGTAACTGTAACTGTAGTTGCTGCACCAAATGCAAATCTTGGGACAGATGTTGCGATTTGCGCCGGTGAAACTGTGTTGTTAGATGCCGGAAATCCGGGTTGCACATATCTTTGGAATACAGGAGCAACCACACAAACAATTACCGTTACAACCGCAGGCACATATACGGTTCTGGTTACAAATCCGGCAGGCTGTACCGATAATGATGCGATAATCGTAACAGTTTCACCATTGCCAAGTGTCGATTTAGGTGCTGATGTTTCTATTTGTGCCGGCACAACAACTGTGCTGGATGCAGGCAATCCGGGTGCCACATATTTATGGAATACAGGCGCTACTACTCAAACCATTACGGTTGGTATATCAGGCACTTATTCAGTGGTGGTTACACAACCCGGTGGATGCAGTGCAAATGATGCAATTATCATTTCCGTTGCACCTAATCCGGATGTTGACCTCGGACCAAATCAAACAATTTGTGCCGGTGAGCTGGTAACATTAGATGCGGAAAATACAGGGGCAACCTATTTATGGAATACCGGAGAAACCACACAAACAATTGTTGTAACAGAAGAAGGAAATTATTCGGTTACCGTAACGAATATGTTTGGTTGCACAGATGATGATGTGATGCATATCAACGTTGCACCATCGCCGCTGGCTGAATTGCCAGAAACCATCTCTACCTGCGCTGACTCACCAGTGGTATTAGATGCAGGAAATGATGGCTCAACATTCGTTTGGAATACCGGTGAAACAACACAATCCATTAGCGTTACTTCTTCCGGTTTATATACAGTTGAAATTGAAAATGGATTTGGTTGTACATTGCTGGATAGTGTTCTCATTTCATTATATCCTAATCCGGAAATCACACTTGGCGCTGATACAGGCTTTTGTGCAGGTGGCGAAATTATTTTAGATGCCACAACACCTGATGTAACCTATGTATGGAATACAGGTGCAACAACATCAACCATCACAGCAACCACATCTGGTTTATATTCCGTTACCATAACGAATCTTTTTGGATGCACATCAAGTGATTCCATTTTTGTGAGTGTATATACAGCACCCGTTGTTGACCTTGGACCAGATGGTGCATATTGTGCAGATGACACGGTTATATTAGATATTACTATTCCTGATGGCACATACCTGTGGAACACCGGTGATATGACAGCCTCTATTGTAATAACAGAGAGTGGCACATTTTCTGTTCTGGTGACAGATGCAAATGGTTGTTCGACTGACGATACTATTTCGATTACTATACATCCACTACCTGTAGTTGATCTCGGTCCGGATATTACAACATGCGAAAATGCAGCCGTAATATTAGATGCCACAACACCTTTCTGCACTTATTTATGGAGCACAGGTGAAACAACAGCTACCATTTCTACCAGCACAGCGGGTATGTACTGGGTTCAGGTTACGAATTCATTTGGATGTCATTTAATTGATAGCATCCAGGTGTTTACACTACCTGCGGCTGAAGCTTTTTTAGAGTTACCGCCATATGTTTTATGTCAATGGGATGAGGCTTTTGCCTTAACCGGTGGCTCTCCGTCCGGAGGTTATTATATCGGCCCCGGTGTTACTGATGGATTATTCGACCCGCAGGCAACACTTGATGGCATTTTTGATATTGGGTATGTTATTGAGAGTGCTAATGGATGCCACGATACAGCTTGGGGAGTTATTCAAGTTGATTATTGCCATCCGATTATCAATTTCGAAAAAAATGCACTGCAATTGTATCCTAATCCTGCCATGTATAGTTGTACTGTTGTATTGCCGGCAGAATTACAAACAGGAGACATCTACATCAGTAATGCCATTGGTCAAATCGTATTGCACCAAAACATAAAGGGGAATGAAACTATTTTACAACTTGCAGATTTACCAGCTGGAAGTTATTCAGTCATGTTCCTTTCCACATCCTATCGCGCCACACAGCAATTAATTATTGTACGCGAATAACACTACCCAATTCAGAAAACTTACCTGGTATAAAAACATAAGGCTGCCCAAACAGGCAGCCTTATTTGTTGATTACAGGTTGGTCAATTCAATACTAATTCGTCTTTACGAATAAACAATGAATCAATCTTTTCCTGATCAAGAGGCTTCATACAGAAAAACCAGTCGATACAATACATACCATCCTCTTTGCTCTGCATACGTTCTTTAGCCACACCGCAAGAGCCGGCTGGGGGCACTATGACATCGTCGCCCGGCTTCCAGTCTGCAGGTGTGGCAATTCCAAACGCGTCAGCTGTTTGCAAAGCAATCAGCACACGCTTTAATTCATCAAAGTTGCGACCTGTTGAGAGTGGATAATAAACCATTGCTCTGATTTTTCCTGCAGGATCAATAAAGAAGACAGCGCGAACGGCCTTCGTATTACTTTCATTCGGTTGAATCATCCCGTACTTCATCGCAACTTCCATGCGGATATCATCGATTAATGGGAAAGTAACCTCAACATTGCGCATGTCTTTAAATGAAATTTTTTCTTTTATCGTGCGCAACCAGGCAATATGGCTGTATAAACTATCTACAGATAAACCAATCAGCTCACAACGGAGTGATTTAAACGTATCCTGCATAGAGGCAAACGTCATAAACTCTGTAGTACATACAGGTGTAAAATCCGCAGGATGACTAAACAGAATTACCCATTTACCTGTATAGTCTTCAGGAAAATGTATGGTACCTTGTGTTGTTTCTGCGACAAAGGCTGGTGCAACATCCCCAATGCGAGGCATTTGAGTGTTGGCGGTTATCGGAATGTTTTGATTGTCCATTTCTAATGTATTTATACCCAAAATTCTTTCAATTCTGCTGATAAAACAGTGATATTTGTGACAGAGCATGGTGATAAAAAGCACAGGCATGGTTCGATACACTACAGTTATTCGAAAATTCGGTTCCATGGGTGAAAAAACCGGGTGGACTTATATCGAAATTTCTGCTGAGCAAGCTGAAATGTTAAATGCAGGTGTGCGCACCAGTTACCGGGTGAAAGGCAAATTGGATGATTATCGCATTAATCAGATTGCGATATTGCCAATGGGTAATGGCGATTTTATTATGCCGCTGAATGCAACCATGCGAAAATCACTCGGCAAACGAGCAGGTTATTCTATTCAGGTGGCTATACAATTGGATGTTTCTGCATTTGCATTTTCCGAAGAATTTTTGGCTTGTCTGGCTGATGAACCACGGGCGCTTGCTTTTTTTGAATCACTTCCCGGTTCTCATCAAAAATACTTTTCTAAGTGGATTGATAGCGCCAAGACGGATGATACAAAAGCAAAACGTATAACGCGTGCTGTGAACGCATTAGCAAGACATATGGGATATGCGGAAATGATTCGTGAAAAACCGGATAAATAATTACGGCCTGCGCATCGTTTGCAAACATGCCTGCCAGTCATCGTGATAATAGGCATCTATTTTTTTCAAAATCTCCGGATCAATCAATGGTTTTTTCGAAAGCCAGGAGGCAGGTATGAGATGGGCACTATATAAAATTACATAACAAAGCCACATCCTCGGCCTGCGACGAATCCAGGTTTTCCATCGCGGTCCATTTGGATTATAAACCGGTATCTTAAAAATACGCTTGGCAACAATCAACATCCATTTCAATTGTTTTTCATTATAGGATGCGTGATGTTTATCAACAGAAATATGCTCTACCTGGCAGTTTACACCCATCTGCGCAGCTAAGTCAGTTACAAACTGTTGCGGATTGCGACGCAAATCTTCATACAGACATACAATAGGCGGTTCTGTAAAATACTGTTTTAGAATAGCGATTTTCGGATAGAGTAAAACATCACTTCGCTTCCAGTATCCGGTATCGTGTGTTACATCAAAAAATTCAGTAAAAGTTAAGGGATAGCCATTTTTAAGAAATCGCCGGTATTGGGATGCGATCCATTGGGCATTGCTGCGCAACAGAATAATAGGCGTAGTGTCAGGCCTCACCGCAGCAAACTTTTTAACTTCCCGCTCCAGTTGCTGATCCATTTCGCGGCTGATTAACACCTTGGGCTGTTGGCTGCCGGCAATCGTTTCCTTCCAATGGCGATATTGGGTGGGATGCAGGTAGGTTATACCCTCAAAATGGCCGAATACTTTATTCTGCAGCCAGGTTGAGGCTGTTTTTCCCAACCCCACATGAAAGTATACTTCAGGCTTGTTATCGGTACCCATTAGGTGCGAAATTCCATAAAATCAACTGCCCGCACAAATACCCCCTTGTCAGACACCCGTCAAATTACCTGTAATCACATGCGTTTTGCGGTATTTGGGTTATCTTCGCCGGGTTATGAATAAGCGGATATTTTTATTGTTGACTGCAGTTCTGATGGCAACTTCTCAGCTCATGGCGCAGTCGGGCACAGTCAGGGGATTTATTTATGATGCCGAAAACGGCGAACCTGTTCCTTTCGTTAACGTGATTGTGATGAATACCGATAACGTTGGCGCCGCCTCTGATGAAAACGGTTTCTTTTCCATTCCGGAAGTTCCTGTGGGCGACCAGCGCTTTATCCTCACCTTTATTGGTTATGACACACTGTATCATCCGATAACGGTTGTTGCAGGTCAGATTTATAACCTCAAATTAATTATGCGTCAATCGGGTGTTGCACTCGGACCTGTTACTATTTCTTCCAAAACAACACAAAAATTGGAGGAAGTGCAGATATCTACAACCACCATTACCCCTATGCAAATTAAACGTTTACCGTCTGTTGGCGGTGAACCGGATTTAGCTCAGTATCTGCAGGTACTGCCGGGTGTTATTTTTACCGGCGACCAGGGCGGACAACTTTATATCCGTGGTGGTAGTCCTATCCAAAATAAAGTATTGTTAGACGGAATGGTTATTTATAACCCATTTCACTCTATCGGATTATTCAGTGTTTTTGAAACAGATATCATTCGCAACGTGGATGTGTATACAGGTGGATTCAGTGGTGAGTATGGCGACCGCATCTCGGCAGTGGTGGATATTACCACACGCGACGGAAACAAAAACAAAACATCCGGTGAAGTATCAGCCAGTCCTTTTTTAGCGCGCGTATTGCTCGAAGGCCCGCTTACCAAGCCTAAAGAAAATAAAGCCAGCAGCATTACCTATATCGTTACTGCAAAACATTCGTACTTAAATAAATCGAGCGAAATATTTTATCCATATGTAAACTCGCAGGAAGGTTATTCGCTTACGCAGGGCATACCTTACACCTTTACCGATGTGTATGGTAAAATCAGTGTAAATTCTGAAAGCGGAAATAAGTTGAATTTCTTCGGATTTAATTACCGTGATAGTGTAAATTACAGCAGCATCACAAATTACAAATGGAATTCAATTGGTGGCGGGATGAACTTTGTGATTGTTCCGGCTGCATCCAACATGTTAATTGAAGGGGTGTTTGCTTATTCCAATTACAACATGGTTCAAAATGAAGCGGATGAAAAACCTCGAACCAGTTATGTAGGCGGATTTAATGGTGGTGTTGATTTTACCTACTACCGTCCGAAAGGTGATTTGCAATATGGTGTTGAAGTTATTGGCTTTGAAACCAATTATGAATTTTTCAACCGTCTAGGTATTGTTACCGGACAACAGCAATTTACGACTGAATTAGGCTCTTATATTAAATTCCGCAGATCATTTAATAAGAAGTTTGTTATTGAACCAAGCATGCGCGTGCAGTTTTATGCTTCGTTGAGCGAAGTAAGTCCGGAACCGCGTATCGGTATGAAATATAATATTACAAATCGCCTGCGTATAAAATTTGCCGGAGGTTTGTATAGCCAAAATTTAATCAGCAGTAAAAGCGATCGCGATGTCGTGAACTTATTCACCGGTTTCCTGAGCGGTCCTGATGATGATTTATACAATGCAACTGGTGAAGATGTTAAAAGTCACCTCCAGAAATCTACTCATGCTGTGGCAGGTATTGAATTTGACCCAACCGATTATATTGAATTAAACGTAGAGCCTTATATCAAATATTTCAACCAATTAATTGAAATCAATCGCTTTAAAACCACGCCACGTGACCCTGATTTTGCTATTGAATCGGGTCAGGCGTATGGTATTGACTTCAGTATGAAATACGACAGAAACTCTTTATATATCTGGCTTGCATACTCGCTTGGCTTTATTGAGCGTAATGATGGCACTCAGGTTTATCCACCGCATTACGATCGCAGACATAACATGAACCTCGTGGCAACTTATACTTTAGGCAAGCGCTGGGAGTTTAGTGCAAGATGGAATTTAGGTTCAGGATTTCCATTTACCCAAACTGCCGGTTTTTATGAAAGTATTGATTTCCTCAATGGCATCAGCACTGATTATACGAGTGCAAACGGCGATTTGGGTATCATTTATGCAGACGAATTGAATGGTGGCCGTTTACCTTATTATCATCGTTTGGACTTAGCCGCAAGACGCACTATTGTGTTTGCCAATAAAGACAAAATTGAAATCAATATAGGTGTAACAAACCTGTATAACCGGGAGAATATTTTCTATTTCGATCGCGTGCGTTATGAACGTGTAAACCAACTTCCGATTTTACCATCCCTGTCGATGTCGTACAGTTTCTGATGTCCGATACAACTTATTTGAGAGGCAGTTCTTCAGAATTGCCTCTTTTTTTTGAGCATACGGATAATGCAATCTGTCATCCGGACAAAAATCAATGATAAAGTCATTGCAGGATGGGCATAAACTCAGCATCATCTGCCGGATGGAAGGATACATATGTACATAAAAAAAGAGGCGTTATATCCGCCTCTTCATCTGGTACCGGAGGCGGGACTCGAACCCGCACACCTTTCGGCACACGCCCCTGAAACGTGCGTGACTACCAATTCCACCACTCCGGTTTGTGGAGTGCAAAGGTACAGCATTTCCATGAAATTTGAAAAATCGATTACTTTTCCGGTGCAACCGGCAGACTGATATAAAAGCAACTGCCTTTACCCTCCACACTTTCTGCCCATGCAGAACCGCCATGGCGGCGAACAATTCTATCAACGATAGCCAGCCCTATCCCCGACCCTTCGAATTCGTCATCGCTGTGCAGTCGTTTAAACGCTTTAAATAATTTACCTCCTAATTCACTACTAAACCCTACCCCATTATCCCGTATACCCATAATGCACATACCGGCATCCAGATAACTGAATATCTGAATATGTGGTTTTGTTTTACCACTGCTATATTTAACGGCATTACCTAACAAATTTGCCAAAGCCTGTCGCAACATGTCTTTATCACCCCACACTTCCTGAAGACCTTCCATTGTAAATGTATACTTATGGATATCCTGTTGCCTTCGCATTTCATCAATAATATCACTCACCAGGTCAATTAAGGGAATATTTATGTTTTTTCTGTCGTTACGACCCATTTTCGACAAAATGAGGAGATTGTCGATTAATCGGCTCATTTTAATCACACTCTTCCGAATCTGATGAATATGTTCAAGACCATCCGCATTCAATGCAGGTGCGTAATGTTTGTCCAATAAATAGGCAAACACATCGATACTGCGCAATGGCGTACGCAAATCGTGCGATACAGAATAATTAAAGGTTTCCAATTCTTTATTAGCCTGTTCAAGAGCAACGGTACGTTCCAACACTTTTCTTTCCAGTTGGTCGTTCAAGAGTTTAACTTCTGCTTCTTTTATTTTGATTTCAGAAACGTCTACACTAACTGAAAGCAATTCCGATAATTGACCATGCAAATCCGGAACAGGCACTTTTATGGTCTGAAGGAATATTTTCTTTCCTGTTTGGGCATGCCATACTTCTTCAGGGTCCGACATAACCGAAACCCCTCCTGCTAACACATCGTTGTCTGTCTTTGTAATGGTATTAAACGTTGTAAATTTTTCTACAAAAGGATGATTGGTTTTCGTCACAGGATCAAAGCCCAGGCAGGAGGTAAATGAACTATTTGCCATCTGAAAATTCCCATCGCGACTCCGCACATAAATCATATTTGGAATCGTGTCGATTAATTCCTGCAAAAACAATTTTTGTCTGAGTAGTTGCTGCTGATAGGATTTAATATGGGTGATGTCCTGCTGTATACCCGAAGCGCGCAAAGGATTTCCATTTTTATCCCATTCTACCACCTTACCTTTATCTAAAATCCATTTCCACTGACCATCGCTTGTCAACATACGAATTTCAGCTTCGTAATATGGCCGCTTACCCGCTAAGTGCTCCTCAAATAGCTTATATGTTCGTTCCTTGTCGTCCGGATGAATAAATCTCTCCCAATACTCCTCTGTTACTTCCGTATTTTCAAATTGATACCCCAGCATTTCAGCCCATCTTCTGTTATGCACCATTCGGTTTTCAGGTATATAAAAATCCCAGGTGCCTAAGTCAGCGCCTTTTAATGCAAGTTCCAATCTGGATTCACTTTCCCGCAAGGCCTTTTCCTGTGCTTTTCGTTCGGTAATGTCGCGCACGATGCCCTGAAACATGCCATTGCTTAATAACTGAGCACTGATTTCAGCAATCCCTTCAGTGCCATCTTTACGGATAAAAATGCGCTCACCAAAATAGTATTGCATACTTCCCTGATTCAGTATTTTTCCTGCATAGTGCTTTTTATATTGCTTTGGCACTAATTCAGCGATATGCATCTTCATGAGTTCATCGCGTGAATATCCGGTCAATTTGCATGTAGCATCGTTTACTTCAACAAATCGGTTTTCTTCATCCAAAATCACAATAGCATCCCTCGCCTGCTCAACCAATTTGCGATACTGTGTATCCTTTTCCAGGAGCGCCTGCTGTGTTACCTGAAGCATATGGCTCTTAAATGCCAACATGATAAAATCAGCAATAGACCTGGCAAAAGACTGATCTTCGAGTGTCCACCGATGGTACACATCTGCCTCAAAACAAATGACACCCCAAACCTGGTCGCCATTCATAATAGACATATCCATCATCGAGACGATACGTTCAGGTTTAATATATATTTCCTGAAACTCTTCCAACCTGATATCATCGGCCGCATGATCAGAAATAATTACTCGATCATTGAGGAGGATATTAAAATATTTCGGAAACTGATGAAAATTAAATGCATACAACTGTTCATACTGATCGAGAGCTGCATTATAATTTGACAGACAATGCAATACATCTAACTGATCAGTAAACCGCCAGATATTTACCCTATTGATACTGATGGTATGTGCTGCCACCTTAGCGATATGTGCGATAGCAGCTGAAAAATCCCCTCTGATTAATGACTCCTCCTTTGTGAGTGCCGACAAAACCAGCTGATGCGATTTAAGTGTTTTATGGATTTTACGCACCTCCATGTCTGCCACTTTCCTGGAATGGATATCTCTTAAGATACCATTGATGCCCATGATCGTGCCATTCTCGTAATACAATGGTTTAATATTTGCCTCTACATACCTTGGCGCCTGATCTTTTATCGTCAATAATAAATCATATTGAAATTCTTTTGCGCCAAAGGAGAGCAGCTTTCTTATTTTCTGTTGAAATAACTCAGTGTTTTGCGGATGGTGCAAATATTGAAAACAGGAATGTCCTAGTGTTTCTTCTACAGTATATCCGGTGATTAAATTCCAGGCACTATTCAGAAAAATAAAATTGCCTTGATCATCCGTTTGAAAAATAATGTCGGTAACGTTCTCGACTAATGAAAAATAGCGTTGCCTGCTTTCATGCAGTTGCCGTTGAGCCTGCTTTTTAGCAGTGATATCGGTTATAAATGTTTTAAGGGCAGCTTCGCCATCATATACAATTGGAAAGGCAAAAACTTCCACATCAATAATAGAACCATTTCGGTGCACAAATTGCTCTTCCAAGGGTACAGAAGGTTGATGTGTTTGCACCATTGACTGAATACGGTCGCGTATGATGGTTCTAAATGCTTCCGGTACAAACTCCCAAATACCACGACCCACAATGGATTCCTGTTCCGAGTATCCGACCAGTCGATTCGCCTGCATATTCGCATAAACAATATGCCCCTTTCGATGAATTATTACGGCTATATTGGTAAACGACAAAAACTGACGATGGTGTTCGGCCAATTCCTGATCGCTATTGTGTTGCATCGGATGCCTGTCGACACAACTAATCATATAACCATCTATCAGATTAAGTGATGCATCCAATGGTGTTATATGCAAGTCAAGCGAACGATGCACTTCTCTGGCTACCGTTCTGGATATATGTGCGGGATGGGTTTGCAGGGTAAACAAGATTTGATCATAATCAATGGATTCAAATACCTCATGCAGTGCGAGAACGTCAAAAGCTCTTTCGCGCACACCCAACAACTGCCGGAAAGCTACATTGTGATACAGAATACGCCAGCCCTTATCAGCAATTGCCACGGGCATGGGTAATTGGTCAAATGCGGCATAACGCACTGGAAGCGCCTCAGTATTCCGGTTTTCGTGCATCTTTTATCAAAGTTGCAGAAATCATGGCAAAAAAATCAATAAAAAAACACTTTTTTGTGACATCAACTGCCTGCAGGCTCCTGTTCAGTAACCACAAGAAATTGCGGTACCGGCTGTGTTGAGGCGGCTAATAAAGTGTCAAAAAGTGACTGTCCGTGTCGCAGATACAAGGAGGTGAAGTTTTCAGAACGTTCCTGTAAACCACCCTCCGGGAATAACTTTTGAAGAATAGAGCTGATTTGTTTAACCTGAGTTTCCTGCTTTGATTTCTGGGCCTTCAGCAATTTCGATTCGAGTTTGCTCAGCGCATTGAGTACAACCTGACGTTCGGCCATCACGGTAGATTCTAATCCTGCGTCAATTTGAGCGGCTTGTTGCACTAATGGACTAAACATGGCCTCCACCTGAGCAACCTGAGCCGACAAATCAACTGTCGTGTCAGCGTGCTTGCGCACATATTGTTCGATTAGTGTATGTTCAGGTTCAAATAACGCCGTCACAGAAAAATCGAGTCTGGCTAATTTTTTTTGAGTAGCCGCATCTATCCACATCACAGAGTCTCTCAACAACACAACCGGAAAAGGTACGTGATGATGTGAAAAAACATCTTTTAATTGTAGCCAATAGGCCAACTCGCCACCGCCACCGATATAGGCTAAGGCAGGCAATACCTGTTGCTGAAATACCGGGCGCAAAATCACATTTGGACTAAAGCGTTCCGGATATTGTTCTGTTATGGCTAATATTTCCTCAGTTGTGAATGTATGTGCCGTATTGAGAACAGTATATGTTTTTGTAGCTGTATCCAATACAATACGTTCTCTGCTATTATCCTGTATATAGAATAAATTAATTTCCCGGCCTAATGCCTGCGGCGGATAGGGAAATTCCGATAAGGTTTTTTCCATCACTTGCGCACTGCTTTGGCGGAGTAATTCATCCTGAATAATTCCTTTGCATGCCATTTTCAATGCCACATCATCTCCATCAACAATAACCAAACCATACTCCTTAAACAAACCATGTAACAGTATCCTGGATGCCTGAGCCAACGAATGTTCAGGCTGATAGGCCTCCACAAATAAAGTGCGCAACTTTTCTGCCTCTGATGCATCTCCCAGCAGTGCAGCAACCTGATCAAGTACCGGCTGGAAAGTTGACAGTTGATATCTGCCACAAGCGCCGCCCTGTTTATCATCCCACTGAATCAATTTATTGAACATGCGGGTATGATGAATTTCTTCAAAATCATGATCCTCACTTCCCAACCAAAAAACCGGAACGAAAACTTTTTGGGGGTATTGCGCCTGTAAATTCCGGCAAAGGCGGATGGTGCTTAAGGTTTTATAAATAACATAGAGTGGACCGGTAAAAATATTGAGTTGATGTGCCGTTACAATGCAGTACGTATTAGCATCAGCAAATGCCTGAATATGTTGCCCTACTAATCCATCAATATCTAAAGCAGCATATTGCTTCTGTATACTTTCTACTAAAATCTCTCTGTTTACCGGCAAGGCATCTTTATCCTGCATTACCTGTTGCCAGTCGACCTGATTGGGATTATATTGATAATAAGGTTTAAGTGCATCAACACCGGCGAGGTAATCCAATACTATCTGACTGAACTTATGCGTATCGGCAAACTGTATGTTTTGAATATCCATAAGCGTCAAACAGTAAAAGTTTTAAACTGGTTCTGCATATAAATCGAATGCTTCAGCGCGTACTATTTGTGCAGTAACAAAATCTCCAACACGCACATAGTGTGCCTGTGCATCAATCAACACTTCATTATCCACTTCAGGAGAATCGTATTCAGTGCGGCCAATAAAATATCCGCCTTCCAATCTGTCAATGAGCACTCGGAAAGTCTGACCTACTTTAGACTGATTGATTTCCATAGAAATTTCTTCCTGCACTTCCATCACCCTCAATGCTCTTGCAGCTTTTTCTTCAGCAGGCACATCATCTGTCAGGTTAAAGCCGCTGGTGCCTTCCTCATGTGAATAGGTAAATACACCAAGACGGTCGAAGCGCATTTTGCGGATGAAATCGCATAATATATCAATATCCGCATCCGTTTCGCCCGGAAATCCAACCAACATGGTTGTGCGTATGGCGATACCTGGCACCGCAGAACGAATAGCGGTAACTAACTCTTCCGTTTCTGCTCTGGTGATTTGTCTGTTCATCGCCTGCAACATATTATCAGATGCATGTTGCAAAGGCATATCCAGATATTTACATACATGCTTACAATTTTGCACGGCCTCCAACACATCCATCGGGAATTTGGAAGGATAGGCATAATGGAGTCGAATCCATTCAATCCCTTCAACCTCATTTAAAGCATATAATAAATCTGCTAATGCGCGTCGCTTATAAATATCCAAACCATAATAAGTTAATTCCTGGGCGATAAGCATGATTTCTTTAACACCAATGCCTGCCAGGTATTTAGCTTCCTTCACCAAATCTTCGATGCTGCGCGAAATATGTTGTCCACGCATAAGTGGAATGGCGCAAAATGAGCAAGTCCGGTTACATCCTTCTGAGATTTTAAGGTAAGCAAAGTGCGCAGGTGTGCTCAGCATGCGTTCGCCAACGAGTTCATGCTTGTAATCAGCATTAAAACGTTTTAAAATCTGCGCCAATTCCATCCTGCCGAACCAGGCATCTACTTCAGGAATTTCCACCTGCAATTCATCTTTGTAACGATGACTCAGACATCCGGTAACATACAATTTATCAATTTCACCTGCTGATTTAGCTTCAGCATAATTGAGTATTGTGTCGATTGATTCCTGTTTGGCATTATCGATAAATCCGCAGGTATTGTTAATGATGACATTACAATCATCCTTTTCACGCTGATGGAAAGCCTGCACCTGATTTGCCTGCAATTGGGAGAGCAGCACTTCACTATCGACAGTATTTTTACTACATCCGAGTGTAATAATATTTACCTTATCTTTTTTTAGTGATTTCGTTTTCACTCAATAACGATTACGGCTGATCAAATAAAGCGTCTACAAACATTTTCTTATTGAACACCTGGAGCTGGTGCATTTTTTCACCAACGCCGATATATCTTACCGGAATTTTAAATTGATCGGCAATACCTAATACAACGCCACCTTTAGCGGTGCCATCCAATTTAGTTAATGCGATGCAAGTTACATCCGTTGCTGCGGTAAATTGTTTTGCCTGTTCGAGCGCATTTTGTCCGGTGCTGGCATCGAGAACGAGCATGACATCATGTGGAGCATCCGGATATACCTTTTGAATGACGCGTTTAATTTTCGACAATTCATTCATCAGATTTACTTTATTGTGCAATCGGCCTGCAGTATCAATTAATACGACATCGGCCTGTTGAGTTTTTGCTGCATTTACAGTGTCGAAAGCAACGGCGGCAGGATCTGCACCCATTTGTTGTTTGATGATAGGCACACCTGCACGTTCTGACCAAATTGTTAGTTGATCTACAGCTGCGGCACGAAAAGTATCTGCTGCGCCGAGTAATACCTTTTTACCTTGTTCTTTAAACTGGAAGGCTAACTTTCCGATAGTAGTTGTTTTACCGACACCGTTTACGCCTACGATGAGCATAATATACGGTTGAGTATGCGCCGGTAGCACAAAATTTTCCTGATCAGGTGTATTATTTTCTGAGAGCATGTTCACGATTTCATCTTTCAAAATCGTGTTCAGCTCATCAGCCGACATATATTTATCTTTTGCTACCCGTTTATTCAGGCGGTCGATAATCTTCACTGTTGTATCAACCCCAACATCGCTGGAAATCAGAATTTGTTCTAATTCATCCAAAAACTCATCATCCACACGGCTTTTACCGGCTATGGCTTTAGTGATTTTTGAAAAAAGGCTTTGCTTGGTTTTTTCAAGGCCTTTATTCAGGTCTTCCTTTTGTTCTTTTTTAAAAAAGTCGAAAATTCCCATAATTAGATTGTGCCGGATAAAACAAACTGGTAAAATAAATCATGCACACAGGCTAAAAATAAAAAAAAGCCTCTATTGAAATAGAAGCTTTTTCAATGCGTTTACGGGTGCTTAGGCGTTGCCTTTAAGAACATCCTGCACTTTGTCTTTGTGCACAATGCGTTCCTTAAAGATATACGCGCCGGTTTTTGGTGATTTTTCGGTAACAATTACCTTCACCATTTCCTTACCGCTGCCTGCTGCTTTTGCTTTTGCACCACCCGATACACGGGCGTTTTTGGATACTTTTCCCATGATGAACCTCCGGGTTTATTTAATTTCTTTGTGAACGGTTACTTTTTTCAGATACGGGTTGAATTTTTTCAATTCAATCCTGTCCGGTGTGTTGCGACGGCTTTTGGTAGTAATATACCTGCTCATTCCCGGCACATCGGTATTTTTCTGCTCGGTGCATTCCAGAATAACCTGGATTCTGTTGCCTTTGCTTTTCTTAGCCATTATGCTGAAATTTAAATGTTAATGGTTTTGCCGGCCTGACGCAATTCTTTCAAATATGCGCTAAGACCTTTCTTACTGATAGTACGGATTGCCGACGTAGATACTTTAAGTGTTACCCAACGGTTTTCTTCAGGAATAAAGAATTTTTTCTCCTGCAGATTCGGGTAAAACTTACGGCGAGTCTTACGATTTGAGTGAGATACATTGTTCCCGCTGATCGTCTTTTTTCCGGTTAATTCACAAACTCTTGCCATGTCTTTTAAAATGAGAGTGCAAATATCGGACTTTTTGACGAAATCGCCAAAAAAACCTTATCCACGTTTGATTTTGCCTTATTGTTGATTATCCAGCACCTCAAACGACTCCTGCACCTTAACCATATTCTCAGCGGTAAACCGCACGATAAACTTGCCGGGACGCAGGTAATATTTGCCATTATCGGCTGCCTGGATGCTCACCACTTCTCTGTAACCCTTTACAGGCAAGGCATTCAGGTAATCTGTATACACCTGAACCGCACCCGGATCCAAGGCCAGGTCGTAAGTAACGTAATTGAGTCCCGCCTCGCCGGCATCTGTAAACTCCCGGATGATAGTGCCATCCGGCGTAGCGATGCTGATGGTGGTTTGACCGCTTTGTTTCAGGTAATAGGCAAAAGTGACAGAAACCTCATTGGCCGGGTCAAAAGGGGTGAACTTCTTGCCGGCGTTTTTATCATACTGCTGGTCGGCTGGCTTAAAGGCGTGAATATCCTTAGCCATAATCTCCGGTAACTGCTGCACTTCTTCAAGGTCGGCTTTATACAGGGAGCGGCCATGTGTAGCTACAACAATGTCCTTATCCCTCTGCTGAATGGCAATATCATGCACCGCCACACGGGGGAGTCCGCCGCCAAACAACATGAAGGTTTTACCCTGATTCAAACTGACGTATAACCCATTATCTGTGCCCACATACAGGATATTTTTATTGGCCGGGTCCTCGCGCACCACGTTTACCGGTTCTGCCGGCAAATCGAGTCCGATTTGTGACCAGGTAGTTCCATAGTCGTGACTCACAAACACATACGGCGTAAAATTATCCCAGCGATAGCCGTTTAATGTTGCGTAAACTGTGCCTTCGTCAAAATGACCTGCCTCTACCCTGGTTACCCATAACCCTTCAGGGATAGCATTGAATACCGGAGGAGGTGTTTTACTTTTTACCGGTGGCAACTCTTTCTTAATGAATACATTGATTTTATTCCAGGAATAGCCGGCATCTTTACTCACCCATACATTTCCATCATCCGTACCGCAATACAACAAGCCAAATCGCATAGGAGATTCTGCAATAGTGGTAATCGTACCAAACGGCACATCGCCTTGTTTACCGCCATTCGTTAAATCCTTACTCATTGGGCGGAGCGTGTTGCCTTTGTCTAAACTTCTATAGAATTTATTTGCGCCGTAATAGAGAATATCCGGATTATGCGGGCTTAACAAAATCGGGGTTTGCCAGTTAAATCGCAGTGGTGGTTCGCCGAAGGATTGTTTTGGTCTGATGGCGAGCTCTTCTGCACCTGTTGTTTTATTGAGGCGTGCGTAATAGCCGAATTGATAACCGGTGTAAACAGTATTATTATCGCGTGTATCTACCTGCACCTGCATGCCATCGCCGCCATACAACGGCTTATAAGGATACGCACCATATGATTGCCACGCTGTGCCAGGGGTATAGGTTGAAGGACCTGTCCAAACGCCATTATCCTGCAATCCGCCATACACATTATAAGGTTCTGCATTATCTACGGTAACAGAATAAAATTGACCAACCGCAGGATTATTTGCCAGAAACCAATGCGCTCCATTATCGTATGTAATATTTAAACCACCATCATTTCCAATAATGATATGTTTATCATTTGCCGGATTAAACCAGCCTGCGTGATGATCGGGGTGTACATTATCGCCATCAATATTCTTAAATGTTTTTCCTCCGTCTTCACTCAACAATGCATTAAATGCCAGTAATAATATTTTGTTATCATTTTTAGGACTCACCTTTATGGTTGAGAAATAATAACCATAGGTAAAGAAGGCTCCATCCAGATATCCTTCATGTGTTTTATACCAGCTGGTACCACCGTCATCACTGCGGTACACTTCGCAACCCTTAATCGGACGATCAAATACATAGCCACCATCTTCTAAATAATCATACAAAACGGTGGGTGCAAATGAGCTGTCGGCTACTTTCTGTTTGATAATCGCTGCAGTATAATCCTCCGGAAAATTTTTGTCTTTTAAAAACTTCACTAATAGTATACTATCCAGTGCTGCAAACTGCGATCTGGTCATAATTTTCAGGCTATCCATATGGAATGGCGTCCCGTCGAATTCGCGGTCGCGCTTCATCGGGTCCATTTCGCGTTTTGCCTGATTATCGACAACCGCATACACGATATTATTATGTGACGGTGCAACGGTGATGCCAATACGACCTACATCAGGGCCGGTAGGGAAGCCCGATTGCGGGGTACTCAGCAATTGCCAGGTTTCTCCGGCATCAACAGATTTATAAATAGCCGACCCATTTCCTGCTTCAACAAAGTTGTGTGCACGGCGTTGTCGGTGCCACGTAGTTGCATACAGGAAATCAGGCACGTTGGGATCCATTAATAAATCTACCGCACCGGTATTTTCATCGATATACAATGTTTTTTTCCATGTTTTTCCGCCATCGGTTGTTTTATAAACGCCCCTTTCTTCATTTGCAGAATAGAGGTGACCCAAAACGGCAACATATACCATTTGCGGATCGCGGGGGTTAATCATGATACGGCCAATATGATGCGATTCGGGCAACCCGCAATATTGCCAGGTTTTACCATTATCTTCTGATTTATAGACACCAATACCGGCATAGCTACTGCGCGAACTATTCACTTCGCCGGTGCCTACCCAAATAATATTGTTAGCCCAGTCAACAGCAATATCGCCAATGGTGATAACATCTTCCTGATCAAAAATGGGTTTGAATGACTGTCCATTATTGTCGGTGTACCACAAACCGCCACTGGCATATGCCACATAAAACTTAGTGGCGTCTTTTGGATTCACATCTACATCCGTAACACGGCCACTCATAATGGTGGGTCCAATATTGGTAAATGTGACATTTCGGGTGATAGAATTTTCGCTCAGTACTTTCCTTTTTTGGATTCCCTGAACGCGTGGGTTATCCATCGGATTTTCAACCGGGATAGTATCAGCGGGTGGTATAACAGGTTCTTGTGCGTGTGCCAGTATGAAACTCAAACAGGCGTATACCAGGGCAATGGGTCGCTTCATGCAAACAGATTAGGGCTCTAAATTAGATAAAAGCCCTTTTCAGTTAGGGTTTCAGCAAGCTTGGAGGCCAGATTGGTACGTTAAAATGCGCCAGAACGGTGATTCTGACGCATTTTTCAATTACTATACATTTTGTGACAGCACAAAATGCCTGTCTCAGGCCTTTTCTACGATAAAGTATGGATTAAGCAGGTTCTCCTTGTTATAGGTTAAATCCGTTGTGCTACCATAAATTTTCACACGTGCACCTGCTTCCAAAACAACGGCATGACCAGCAGCAGTGTCCCATTCCATAGTAGGTCCGAGGCGCGGATACACATCAGCCTTTCCTTCTGCTACGAGGCAGAATTTGAGTGAACTTCCTGCCGGAACGAAATCTACTGTTGCATATTTCGCTTCCATATCTTTCAAATAAGCGTCAAATTCCGGGCTTGGATGTGACCTGCTTCCAATCAAAGCGATGGTGTTTTCACGTGGTTCTGCCACCTGAAGTGAAGTGGTATTGCCATGCTCATCAATTTTAAAGGCTCCTTTACCGGCAGTGGCATAATACATATGATTGCGGGCAGGAACACCTACAACACCCATTATGGGTTTGCCGTTATGGATGAGGGCAATATTCACGGTAAATTCGCCATTCTTTTTGATAAACTCCTTCGTGCCATCAAGAGGATCTACCAGCCATAACAATGACCAGTTTTTGCGCTCCTCATAACCTAATAACTTATTTTCTTCACTGATAATCGGAATTTCAGGGAATTGCTCTTTCAGTGCGGCAATGATTACCGCATTGGAAGCTTTATCAGCTTTGGTCAGTGGCGAGTTATCGCTTTTATCTGTAACAGCAAAATCGTCGGTAGCATATATATGCATGATTTCTTTTCCAGCCGCTTCTGCAATCGCAATAATACTTTTAACATCGATGTTGTTTGACATTTCGTTCATTTTTAATTGGTGGATACAATCTTCCAAAGCAGTTTGCCAGGAAGGTATTTCAAATTGTAATAATTGTGCTGTTTGAGAGCAGTCCAAAACGGAATAAGCCGGTCTTTTTGCCGGTGTCGGATAATCAGACGTTGCAATCGGATTTACCTGACATGGCAAATCATTTAATTCCATAATGCGTTTTGCAAATCCTGCCCAGGAAGTGCTGCCGGCATTCGAGAAATGATAGATGCCGAAAGGTACAGCCGGTAATTTTTCAATAAACCTGAAAATAACATCAGCAAGATCACGGGCATAAGTAGGACAGCCTACCTGATCATCTACCACGCCCAGACTTTCGCGCTCCTTGCCGAGGCGAATCATAGTTTTCATGAAATTGTTACCAAAGGTGCTATACACCCAACTGGTGCGAATTAAAATCGTTTTCGAATTTAATGAAAGTGCCCTGTATTCACCTTCTGCTTTTGTTTGACCATATACAGACAAGGGTTGTACCGGATGATCAATCGTATACGGATGTGTACCTTGTCCGTCGAAAACAAAATCTGTTGAAATATGGAAGAGCACTGCCTGTGCTGCCTGACAGGCGTTGGCCAGATTCTCGACTCCGGTAACATTTATTGCGTGACATAAAGCTGCATCACTTTCCGCTTTATCAACCGCTGTGTATGCCGCGCAATTAATACAGATATCAAAGGCATGCGCTGCAAAATAATTTTTCACAGCTGATGCATCTGTAATATCCAATTCATCCACATCTACAAAAACATAGGTATGCTGGCCGCGTTGTCGGGCGATGCGGCGGATTTCATTTCCCAGCTGGCCATTAGAACCTGTTACAAGTATGTGCATGTTTTCCGGATTAATATTGAAAGTTATTTTTAGCATCTGCAAAGAATGGCAGCGCTGCATCTTTTTCGCTCACCTGAATCAACGATGGATCGAGTTGCCAGTCAATGCCAATTGTCGGATCATTAAACCGAATCCCTGCATCATGTTCTTTGTTATAATAATTATCACATTTATAAAAGAAAGTTGCCGTATCGCTTAATACCACAAATCCATGTGCAAATCCTCTTGGAATATAAAGCTGCTTTTTATTTTCGGCTGATAACACAATTGAAAAATGCTGTCCGAATGTTGGAGAGCCTTTCCGGATATCTACAGCAACGTCTAAAACTTCACCCGTAATTACACGAACTAATTTAGCCTGTGCGTAGGGTGCTAATTGATAATGCAATCCGCGCAACACACCTTTTGTGCTGAAACTCTGATTATCTTGCACAAATTCGGTGTTGATGCCTTTAGCACCGAAAACCTGTGCATTAAAGGATTCATAAAAGTAACCACGTGCATCAGCAAAAACCTGCGGTTCAAATACGTATAATCCGGTAATAGGGGTATCAATAAAAGGCATCCAAATGAATTTCGCTGCAAAAATACCCCGTTTAGCCCGAAAAGTTGGTATAGATGCCGAACTCTGTCTGAAATTAGAGCTGTTTATCAGGAATACTTCCAGTCGGAGGTAAGCTGCTTACCCGAGTGTTTTCAGCCTCTGACAAGTACATCAAAAAATAGTAACCCCTGAAACCGCTCTTGCAGCGAATTACCTACCTGCGAAATTTACAAGGTGTTATTGAGCAATTGCCGGCCTGCCAGCAGCTGTTGCACATGTTTATCCATCATAGCCTGTGCCAGCATCGGCAATTGTGCGGTGCGATGAATATCTGTTCCCAAAAAACTAATCAGTCCCGCTTCAGCGAGTGCTTTTACAATCCGTTTTTGCACTTCACCATAATCGCCGGTAAAGGAGCGGAGATTTGCCTGCAGCAAGATATCTGCATCGCGTAATTGTTCATACTCTTTTAACGCATTTTTTTTGAACATATAAGGATATCGTTCGGCATGGGCAAGCACAGGTTTATATCCGGCGAGTCTCAATTCAAAAAGCGACTCCTGCAATTTCAATTCGGGTTGCGTCATATTTACTTCCACCAGTACATAGTGTTCACCAAACGTGAGCAACTTTTCTCCATTGCGAATTCTATCGGGGAACTCGGTATCTATATAGTATTCAGCAGCCGCCTGCACATCAGGTTGCGTTGTGTCGGTATAACCGGATTTAAGTTCCGTGAGTTTTTCCTGTATGCGGGCAATCGTATTATCAAATACGCCCGGCATACAATGCGGAGTTGTAATAAAGCGCGAAAATCCGAGTTCCTGTAAACCGGCAATGAGCTGTTTACTTTCATCTATATTACCGGCACCATCGTCAATTCCGGGAAGTAAATGCGCATGCATATCTGTGCGCAACACGCTGAAATCCAGCAGGTCATTTTTTCGGGATCCAAACAGATTTCCGAAAATTCCGGACATTACTTTACAGTATATTGTTGCTCGTAATATTGTTTATACGCGCCGCTGGTAACCTCTTCCAGCCATTGACCATTTGATAAATACCAGTCGACTGTTTTTTCGAGACCTTCTTCAAATTGCAAAGATGGTTTCCATCCTAACGCTGCATTTAATTTAGACGCATCGATGGCATAACGCATATCATGCCCAGGCCTGTCGGTAACATAGGTAATTAATCCGGCGGAAGTGCCTTCAGGACGATTTAATTTCTTGTCCATAATACGGCATAGCACGTGAATTAAGTCAATATTCTTCCACTCATTAAAACCACCGATATTATATGTTTCACCATTCACACCTTTATGTAATATGGTATCAATGGCACGTGCATGATCTTCCACCCACAACCAATCGCGAATATTTTCACCTTTTCCATAAACCGGAATTGGTTTACTATTCTTGATATTATTAATAGCCAGTGGAATTAATTTTTCAGGGAATTGATAACTGCCATAATTATTACTACAATTAGAAATAACGACCGGCATACCATAGGTATCGTGATAGGCTCTTACAAAATGATCACTTGAAGCTTTCGATGCCGAATAAGGGCTATGCGGATCGTAAGGGGTTGTTTCCAGGAAAAATCCTGTTTCACCTAATGTGCCATATACTTCATCTGTAGAAATATGGTAGAATAATTTACCCTCGTAATTTTGTTTCCATATATGGCGAGCTGCGTTTAATAACACACAGGTTCCAACTACATTAGTCACCACAAATTCAATCGGATTGGCTATACTTCTGTCAACATGACTTTCGGCAGCCAGATGCACCACCATATCAAACTGATATTGTTCAAACAAGTCGGTTATAAAGGCTGTATCTGTGATATCACCTTTTACGAATGTATAATTTGATGCGGATTCGATATCACGCAAATTCGACAAATTACCTGCATAGGTGAGTTTGTCGAGGTTAATGATG
>JAKQVC010000095.1 GCA_029571985.1 Bacteroidota bacterium
GCTAATGAAACCCACGCGTTAATTATCGACACCAGAAAGGCGGGTGAATTTGCGAAGGGATTTATTCCTAATGCAATCAATATTGGTATAAACGGCGCATTTGCTGTTTGGGTAGGCACATTGGTTCCGGATATTCGTCAGCAAATTTTAATTGTGGCCGACCCCGGAAAAGAAGATGAGGTAATTACCCGATTAGCCCGCGTTGGTTATGACCACGCCATCGGCTATTTAGATGGAGGTTTTGATAGTTGGAAGAAAGCGGGTAAGGAAATAGATACTATACCATCCATAAGTGTTGCTGAATTTGCAGAAATTGCAAAGGAAAATCCTGAAATCACCATACTGGATGTTCGCAAAAAAAGCGAGTATGACAGTGAGCATATTGTGCAAGCTGAAAACATGCCATTGGATTATATCAATGATGTTTTTTCTGCACTGGATAAAAATAAAACCTATTATGTGCATTGTGCCGGCGGATATCGCTCAATGATTTTCGCATCAATATTAAAAGCGCGCGGATACGATAACCTGATTGATGTAGATGGTGGTTTTACCGCTATTAAATCGAGTGGTGCTTTTGCGATTACGGATTATGTATGCCCAACAACAATGTTATGATCAAACGATTGCTGCACAGGCATGCTTTAACTATAGCCGGCATTATAATCGGAGGAGTGGCCGGGTATTTTTATTATGATTATACCAGTTGCGCTTCCGGCACGTGTCCGATAACGGCACGCCCATTGAATACCATTATCTATGGTGCAGTAATGGGCGCATTGTGCTTAAATATTTTTGAACGAGATAAAAAAACAATTTAACCAAAATGCATAATCAAAAAACAATTATTGACGTAAGAACACCCGCCGAATTCATGGGCGGACATGTTGCGGGAAGTATTAATATTCCATTGAATGAAATACCCGCCAGCGTAGAAAAAATTCGCACTATGGCTCAACCGGTTATTTTATGCTGTGCCAGCGGAAACAGGAGTGGACAAGCCATGATGTATCTTAAGAATCTGGGCATTGAATGTGAAAACGGCGGAAGCTGGTTACAAGTAAATGCGATGGCGGTATAAGCCATTCAGGTATTAGGGTGAACGTCATGCTTAACCATGGCGGTTCACAAAGGGTGAAATCGGGTGATAGGCAGAAATGCTGTCACCCTTTTTTCATGCTGATACAAGCTACTGCAAGATAATTGTGTTAGGATAAACATCCTCCTTGTTTGTGGATGTTGTGACCCAAATTGAATGCATACCTGAATTAACGGGTTGTGCCTTTTAGTGACTGACCGGCATTATAAAAAGCGTTGGTGTTTCAACAGCCTTGTTTATGCGTAGCTTATTTTTGAATGACAACCTGATGAAAGGATTCCAATAATGTTTTGGCATGTTGCATGCTTTGCACCTGTTCAAAAATCAGAATTAAATGTTTGTCTGTCTG
>JAKQVC010000106.1 GCA_029571985.1 Bacteroidota bacterium
AATAGGTTGAAAGTGTTCCACCAACAGTGCACAATGAAGCAACACGATATTCATAAGTTGAACTTGGTAACAATCCTGTTAATGTATAACTGGTTGTCAGGATACCCGGTACAGTTGTCCAAGGTTTAACCGGATTCTTACGATACTGGAGGTTGTAGCTAACAGCTGAACATGGAGAAGACCAGCTGATTACAGCAGAGTTAGCTGTAATAGAACCTGCTGACTGGCTTGTAGGGGCACCACAAGCAATTGTAGCAGAAGTTTTCTTAGCATAAGCTGATTTTTCAGCACCTGTAGGACATTTTGCACGCACCTGGAAGTCATAAGTTGTAGATGCGTTCAGACCTGTAAAGGTATATTGCAACACATTACCAATATTTAATGGTGCAGAATAAGCACCACCAGCAATACGATAACGCACTTCATAAGCTCCTGCAGCTGGAACAGCAGACCAGGTAATCTTAACTGAACAATGTGTAATTTGTGAAGCAGCTAAACCGGTTGGTTTTGCAATGGCATTATTTCCAACAACATAAGTATTTGTTGTTGTACAAGTACCACTGGTTACTGTAAGCGTATAAGAACCTGCATTCAAACCAGTACGGTCAGCTACAGTTGGTCCATCAGACCAGCTATAAGTATAAGAACCAATACCACCAGATACAGTAACATCAATCGCACCGTCGCCAGAACATGTCATGTTGGTAACAACAGCTGATACGATTGGGTTATTAGAAATACCAGGAGTTGTATATGGTGTATTTTGTGGGTTCCAGTTCAACCATTTTTCATTAGTCCAGTCATCAGTAGTGGAGAATGCACCACGGTAAGAAACCGGTGTGAAGAATGGATCTGACAATAAACCTGAAAAATAAGTGCCTAATGTAGCGGCAGGGCTACCTGCAGTTGGACGAGGATCTGGATTTAACAGGTTAAAAGGATCAACTAAACCTACAGAAGTATTATCTGTATAAGTATTGTTGTTGTAGCTTGCTGCCCATGTATCAATGTTAAAACCTGCATCACAAGTGGTACAGTTATAATCATCAGGATGTCCTGATAAAATGTTGTTTCTCCACTGTAAAGAGTCATTCATCGCATTTTGAGAAGTATTTACACCTTCAATACGTAAACCTACTTCAGGGTAACCCATGATAATAGAGTTGTAAGTAGAAGCCATTGTGTTCCTTCTGTTGTGTGCTCCTCTTTTATAGTTCACGTTAACTACGTCACCGGTAGTTACTTTAGGACCAGCGATAGTAACATTAGAAAATAAAGGACGTGAAGTTGGAGTATTAGTAGTTCCTGTAGCATCATTGTCTTGTTCCTGTCCATTTGAACCAGAAACATCGGCGATGTTTGGATCGCGTAATGAAAAGAAGAATTGACCTTTTCCGCGATAACCGAAGTCTGTATCAAAATCATCATCCCAACCGCGGAAAGCAACCATGTATTTGGTATTTACGCGACCGCCAAACCATTCAAATGAATCATCACCGCTATAAGAAACCTGGATGTGGTTAATTGTTGTTCCGCTACCAACGCCACCCATGGTTAAACCATTGATTTCATTACCTGGTAAAAACGGAATACCTGGAAACTCAATACGCACATAGGTTAATGTTCCGCTGTTATCAGTTGGGTTAGCACCACCATATGCACCATCACCTTCCGGAGTATCCACACCACCTTCAATTACTGAAGAACCACCAGGAGTATTAATTGGTGCTTCACCTAAAATGATGATACCACCCCAGTCGCCGTAAGTACGTGAACCCGCAGGCTCATTAGATGTAAATACGATAGGTTCGCAAGCTGTACCTGCTGCGTTAATAGTACCGGTTTTTGTGATAATCAAAGTACCTTTAGTGGCTTTATCACCTTTAATTAAAGTACCCGGTTCAATAGTTAATGTTGCACCATCCTCAACGTATACAAATCCGTTAAGTAAATAGATGTTGTCGTTTGTCCATGTCGTGTTCGTTGTAATTTCGCCCGACACGGTGACAACCTGTGCCTTTGCCGCTATGAAACTCATGGCAGCAAGACAACTGAGTAATAATTTTCTCATGATTGATTGCATTTTGGTTTGTGATGAAAAGTTGAGTACAAAAGTAGAAGCACCACTTTACCGCTGGATTGAGGAGAAGTTATTGTTAAAACACTAAATTGTATTTCCTGTTTTAAGCAGAGGTTACTTCATGGTTACTATATGTATTTGATGTCAACACTTCATTAAATCAGATTAAACAGGTAATCGAATTAAGTTTAATTTTACCTTGTTCATTTTCAGTAAACATTGCTTAAGCAATTTTATTACATACACTGGAAATGGCAGTACGGATAAACGAAACGGTCAAATACCTATATATTTGAAAGCTATGGCTAAATCCATTCTGGAGCAATATAAAAACAAGCCGGCTGTTTCAGCCGCTAACGGCAAGGCTTGGCGAAAATGGCTGGAAAAAAATCATACGACCGCAGATGGCGTGTGGTTGATTTTCTTCAAAAAACATACCGGCATACCTTCCCTGAACTGGTCGGAGGCTGTAGATGAAGCACTATGCTTTGGATGGATCGATAGTGTGGCCAATTCTCGAGATGCAGATTCGTATTATCAGTACTTTAGTCCACGTAAACCTAAAAGCAAATGGAGTGCAATCAATAAAGCCAAGGTGGAACAACTGCTGCTCGATAAAAAAATGACCCCTGCCGGTATGGCGATGGTTAATCTGGCTAAACAAACAGGCACCTGGGATGCACTTAATGAGGTTGAAGCAGGTACAATACCTGACGACTTAAAAAAAGCGTTTCAAAAAAATAAGAAAGCATTACACTATTGGGAAGCATTTCCAAAATCTGCCAAACGTGCCATTCTGGAATGGATCAGCCATGCAAAAAAAGAAGAAACCCGCGCGAAACGAATTGCTGAAACTATACGACTGGCTGCACAAAACATTCGGGCAAATCAACCCGTGCAGCCTAAACGCTGAGCGGTGTGTTGATGTTAAACAGACTGACCCGACTGTGCTTTCCAATCCAGATAAGCCTGTGCAATTAATCCATCGCTTAAACCCTGCTTAGGCACGTAAATCTTATCGATTCCCGACCATTTCATCACATTGATATATATTTTCAAAGCTGGCACTATCACATCTGCGCGATCTGGTTTTAAGCCTAAAGTGCGCACACGATCACCCATCGATAACCCATCGATATAAATCATGACACGCTTTAAAATACTAATGCTTAAATAAGGTCGGCCTGCTTTGCCATAGTGTTTCATCACGTGGTTGATATTTCCACCCACACCTATCGCACTCAGGTCAAAATTGTAATTCTTGTTCTTCTTAATCCAGTCGAGCATCACCTTCCAATCAGCATCGGAAACCTGATCATTTAAAAGTCGCAAGGTGCCTATATTAAACGATTTATTTACCGACAACTCTCCTTTTGAAAAAAAAGCTAACTCTGTACTACCGCCCCCTACATCAATATATAAGTAATGCTGAGTTGGATTCAATCCTATTTGCTCCATCGGTAATTGCAACATTGTTTTCCCTTCGCTGTCGCCTGAAATCACTTCAATCTGCAATCCGGTTTCCTTGAATACACGAGCCACAATTTCCTGGTTGTTTGAAGCATCCCGCATTGCAGAAGTAGCTGCAATTTTTACCGATGTAATTTTATGTATATCCATGATATTACGCATGGCAGACATCGCCTTAATCAACATCTCAATTTTCTCATCTGAAATGGCTCCATCCAAAAATGCATCTTCTCCAAGCCGAACAGGAATACGGATAAGACTGTCTTTATGAAAAACAGGTCCTTTTGCAGTTTCGTACACATTCTCAATTAATAACCGAACTGCATTGCTGCCAATATCTATCGCCGCAAATTTCATGTCACTCTTTATTTTATACGCAGGCGCTCAGCCAGGGCCTGCTTTTCAAAAAAATCATATAATGCCATTTGACTGCGAATGGCTTTTTCACCAGGACCCGGCTGCACATATTCGTTGAGATGGCCTTGCACCAGTGTTCTGGCTTTCTGATTATCGCGCCACTGCAGTTCCAGAATCTCTTTCAGCAATTTGCAAATGTCCTTATCGAGTAGTTGTGTGATAACCTCTACGCGATGATCGAGATTGCGCTCCATAATATCTGCGCTTCCCATAAAAACTTCTTCTTTGCCGTTGTTGCGAAATACAAAAATGCGCGGATGTTCAAGAAACCGATCCAGTATGCTGATCGCCTGAATATGCTCACTCTGATTTTCAATACCCGGAACAAGAGAACAAGTGCCACGCACCATCAGTCGGATTTTCACACCTGCATTGCTCGCTTCATACAATTTTCTCACAATCTCCTTGTCCACCAGATTATTTACTTTAATAAATATTTCTGCCGGCTTCTTGAGTTTGGCAAATTTTATTTCACGATTTATCAAAGCCTTTAAACGTGCGCGCAAATTAATGGGTGCAATCATCAGGTGTTTGTACTTGCCTACTTCAAATCGATTTTCTATAAACTGAAATGTTTTCGCAACTTCTTTTGTAATCTCCGGCTTTGCTGTTAACAAAAATAAATCTGTGTAAATACGTGCTGTATTCTCATTATAATTTCCGGTGCCTATGATGGCATATTCTACATGTTTACCTTCATGATTATGTGTAATATGGCACAACTTGGCGTGCACCTTGAGATTGTTCGCACCAAATATCACTCTGACACCTTCTTCCTGCAATCGGTTTGCCCAAAAAATATTATTCTCTTCATCAAACCGTGCCTGCAATTCCATGATCACCGTAACATCCTTTCCGTTTCTGGCGGCATTAATTAAACTCATCACCACACTCGAATGACGCGCAACACGGTACAAGGTCATTTTTATTTTAGTGACATTTGGATTAATAGCTGCCTCACGCAATAAATCAATAATATGATGAAAACTTTGATAGGGGAAATGTAAGAGTATATCACGCTTCCGCAATACACTGGTAATACTGCTGTGCTGATTTAATAAGGGATGATGATGCGGAGTCAGCTTATCGTTCGATATACGCTCTCTGCCTAAATCCGGGAAATTGATAAAGTCTTTAAAATTGTGATAACGTGCCCCCGGAATAATGGGATCCTGTCGTTGCAATTTCAGTTTTTTTGCAAAAAACTGCAACATTTCTTCAGGCATTTGCGCATCGTAAATAAAACGGGTGGTTTCACCACGACTCCTGTGTTTTACACTTTTCTGAATCATTTCTAACACACTCTGCGATAAATCTGCCGTAATTTCTAATTCAGCATCTCGTGTAATTTTTATGGTATACGCCTCTATTCTGTCATAATTAAATATGTAATAAATAGAATCCAGATTATACCGGATAATATCATCTAACAGAATGATAAATTTTTTATCGCCATCATCCGGTAAAATAAAAAAACGTTTAGGCTCTCCGTCAGGCACTTCAATCAGCGAATATCGCGTGGCCGTCGGCTTATCTTTCTTTACCATGCGAATGGCCAGATAAATACTTTTATCGTTCAACAAAGGCATTTTCTTTTTCTCATCTATCATGATGGGAAACAACCATTGCCTTACGGTTTCATTAAAGTAATGACGGATAACTTCTCCCTGCTGAGAGTTTACCTCTTTTTCGTTGAGGATAAATATTTTATGCTTTTTCAGCTCCTCCAATATCGTCAAATAGGCTTGGTCGAAACGGTTTTTCAGCACCAACACCTTCTTTTGAATTTGATTCAGAATTTTCGCCGGATTGGTATCAACCTGTTTCAAATCCGCTTTTTGCAGGCGCATCATCCGTCGTAATACCGCCACCCGCACACGGAATAATTCATCCTGATTATTCGAAAAGATGCCCAGAAAACGGATACGCTCATTCAACGGCACCCGCTTATCCTCAGCCTCCTGCAACACACGCTCGTTAAATGATAACCAACTGATATCCCTGTTTATGACCTTATACTTCTTTTGCTTCGTTTTCTTCACCGACATAACACTGCTTTTACTGTATCCTATTTCACCGCTAAATTACAGGTAATTCGCCCCTTCAATATGACCCTAAACTCAATTTAATGTTAATTTATTGGTAAGGTAACACAAAGTGCTCACACGCAATTCTGTAATTTTGCACCATGGAACAGGATAAGTATGGCTTAAGGGGAGTTTCCTCTCAAAAGGAAGAAGTGCATAAGGCGATCAGTAAAATGGATAAAGGCCTTTTCCCCACTGCTTTCTGTAAAATCCTGCCCGATTTGGCCGCCGGCGATCCGGATTACTGTAACGTAATGCACGCCGATACAGCAGGCACCAAAACCTCACTTGCTTATATTTATTGGAAAGAAACAGGTGATATATCTGTTTGGGAAGGCGTTGCCCAGGACGCCCTCGTGATGAACCTGGATGATATGGCCTGCGTAGGAATCACTAACAATATCATCATCTCCTCCACCATCGGCCGAAATAAAGCCTTAATTCCCGGTGAAGTGCTGGCTGCCGTTATCAATGGCACGAATACTTTCCTGGACAATATGCGCAACAACCACATCCACATTCATCACGCAGGTGGCGAAACTGCAGATGTGGGCGATATTGTGAGAACGATTGATGTGGGTATCACTGCATTTGGCCGTATCCAACGAGAATCACTGGTTGTAAATGCAATAAAACCCGGACAGGTCATTGTCGGGTTTGCGAGTTATGGTCAGGCCACCTACGAAACCACCTACAATGGCGGTATGGGTAGCAATGGCCTTACCAGCGCAAGACACGATGTGTTTGGCAAGGAATATGCCGAAAAATACCCTGAAAGCTTCAGCCCAGAAATACCTGAGGCTGTTGTATACACCGGAAACAGACGTTTGACCGACACCATAGAAATTGGCGACTCTTCCATAACACTCGGCAAACTGGTATTATCCCCTACCCGAACCTATTTACCTGTTATTCAAACTATCCTTGAGCATCATCGCCCTGCCATTAAGGGCATGATACATTGCAGCGGCGGTGGTCAAACTAAAGTGCTGCACTTTGTTGACGATGTGCACATTGTAAAAAATAACTTTTTTAGTACCCCTCCATTGTTTGAACTCATTCAGGAATCCAGTAAAACAGACTGGAAGGAAATGTATAAAGTTTTCAATATGGGATGCCGGCTGGAGGTGTATACAGATGAGCAAACAGCAACTGCGCTTGTCGAAATTGGGAAGTCTTTCAACATCGACACCCAAATTATCGGTTACACAGAAGCCATGACCGGCAAACAGGTTACTCTAACTACAGAGAAGGGCACCTTCACTTATTAATGCGTTTATAGTCCCGGAATCCACCGGAAATACACGAGTAATCGCCTTAAGTTGGTTACCCGGTTCACGTATAGAAAATTGAGGAGTATTCCTAGAATTACGACCCCCATGCCAATGATTTCGGTGAGAAAAAAGTGCTCCTGAAAAAACAGGAACCCGAAAATCAGGGCAAAGACAACACCTAAATAAGCATAATTGGCTATTGCGCCGGCCTTTTCCATTTGATAGGCTTTCGTCATTAAAATCTGGGCCACCTGAGTAACTGCACCCATTGCAATAATGAGCAGCCACTCATAGCCTTGCGGCATAATCCAATGTTCAAGACAGAAAGGCAATACTATGGGAATGGTGCAAAGTGGTAAAAAGAACACGACAACAAGGGTGGGCACCAAAGCTGCAGATGCTCTTAATGCATTATAGGCTAATCCGCTGAAAGAGGCGCCTAAAATACCCAGTAATACAATCCAGATTTCCTCACCCGGCGAATAACCCTGCATGAGGACAATTCCGACAAATGAAACAATAAAAAAGACCCATTGAATAAATCGCATGGACTCCTTGAGCAGGTAACTCGCGAAAATAATGGTGAAAATGGGCGACAAATATCCGATTGTGACCGCCGAAGCCAGCGGCAAATGCTGTATACTGTAAAAATAAATCAATAGTGCCAGTGACCCGGCAACACCCCGTCCGATTAATATCCACCGAGGTTTCCAGATAAAGGGGTTGAGATGAGCCCGGCGGAGCATAAACGCCGTAATCGAAAACATTACCAGCGACCTGAACAACACTAATTCGTGGGAGGGAAGTCTGTGTAAATATTTCACCAGCACATTCATAATGCTGAACAAAAACGTGCTCAGAATCATGAAATACACGGCTCGTGTATGCGTTGACCTTTCCAAAAGTATGACAAAGTAACAGCCTCCGGATATGGAAAATGGAGGTACTTATCACCATATAAACATTAGCGGGAGGGAATAGTTCCGCGAAAAATGGCGGTTAAAACTTGTTAAAACGCACCCTTTTTGGCACGATAATCGTTTAACAATAAAAATCAGCCTAATTTTAACACCATTCAGGACTTGAACGAATATGACAAACATTAAACATTTACTGACTTTATTATTACTGACTGTTACGATTTCGGCCTTCAGTCAGACGACATCAACACCTGCACCAGAAAAGGAACTTACCCAGGAAGAAGCTCTGGAAAAGTTTGAACGATTTTTATCCATTGTCGATGATAGATATATGGATGATGTGAATGCAGGTAAATTAGTGGAAGATGCCATCATCGAAGTACTCTTACAACTTGACCCGCACTCCGTTTATTTTACCCCAGAAGAATTAGAAGAAGCCAACGAACCTCTTGAAGGAAACTTTGAAGGCGTGGGCATTCAATTCAATTTGCTGCGCGATACCATTATCGTGGTGAGTGTTATATCCGGCGGGCCAAGCGAAAAAGTGGGTATTTTGGCCGGTGATAAAATTGTACAAATTAACGAAGAACCTGTTGCCGGTATTGGCATGACCAATAAAGGCGTAACTGACCGCTTACGTGGAAAAAAAGGTACTAACGTGAATGTGTTTGTTGAACGTAAGGGTGCAAAAAAAGTATTGGAATTTAAAATCACACGAGATGTAATTCCACTGTACAGCATTGATGCTAAATATATGGCTGATCCGGCAACCGGATATATTCGTGTGAGCAAATTTGCGGCTACCACAACTGAAGAATTTCAACAAGCCATCAAAGAATTGAAAGCGAAAGGCATGCAAAACCTTATCCTCGATTTACGTGGAAACGGTGGTGGCTATTTAAATGCTGCTATTGACATGGCCAACGAATTTTTACCTGCCAATAAATTAATCGTATACACCGAAGGTCGCGCATATCCGCGTCAGGATGCCTTCTCACGTGGAACAGGTATGTTGCAGGATGGTAAAATAATTGTATTAATCGACGAAGGTTCTGCATCCGCTTCCGAAATTGTTACCGGAGCTTTGCAGGATTGGGATCGTGCTTTAGTAATTGGCCGTCGCAGTTTTGGTAAAGGACTTGTGCAACGCAGTTTTAATTTAACAGATGGCTCTGCAATGCGTTTAACGGTTTCACGATATTATACGCCTTCAGGACGTTGCATTCAAAAATCTTATGCCAACGGTATTGATGCTTATCACAACGAATTAAATGACCGGTATGTGGATGGAGAATTAACTGCTGATACTACTTTCCATTATCCGGATTCACTCACCTTTTACACGAGCAATAAACGCACTGTTTATGGTGGTGGAGGAATTATGCCTGACATCTATATTCCTTTAGACACCAGCTGGGCAACAGACTATTATGCTGAAGTAGTGGGCAAAGGAATAGTTAATCAATTTGCACTTACATACGTAAATGAAAATCGGGAAATGCTGACTAAGCAATATGCTGATGCATTTGCTTTCAGAGATAAATTTGAAGTAGATACGAAATTGTGGGATACTTTTTTCGCCTATGCTGAAAAAGATAGCGTTAAAAAAGATGATACTGATTTCCATAAATGCGAAGCTCAATTAGCTAATGTGTTGAAATCAGTAATTGCACGCGACCTGTATAATTTTGAAGCCTATTGGATTGTGAGCAACAGCGATGACAAGGCCTATTTACGGGCACTGGAAGCACTGAAAGATGACACCTTCCAAAAAATGCATATCGCAGGTAAATAAAGAATATTATTAAGCATAAAAAATCCCGCTCTCATCAGGAGCGGGATTTTTTGTATAACCAAAATCCATCATGCATGATGTTCTCAATTAAAATCCTTCCCCGCTTCTAAGGATTTGATAGCCTGCTCAAGCGTCTGTTTCACTTGCGGATCAGGGTTAAGGGCTAAAGCGGCTTTTGCATATTTCAAGGCTGCTTTGTAGTCGCCCGTTGCAGAATACCCTCTGGCCAAACCTAAATTGGTAACCGGCAGATTAGGGTATTTTTCATAATTAATTTTGTAAACCGCTAAAGCTTCAGCCTGCTTTTGCTGAGCCTGCAAACCACGTGCATAATAATGCACATCCAGTGGCGCTGCAGACGGATCTTTTATCGCAACCAACATAATGCTGTCGCTCTGTGTCAATTTACCCATGGCGGCTAATACATTCGCTTTGCAACTGAGGGTGGCAAAGTTTTTCCGCCCAAAAAAAGGTTCTTCTATAGCATAATTTGCCCAGGTTAAGGCTTCATCTAAATTTGTTTTATTTGCTACACAATAATTAGCCGCATCAACCCATGCCTGAAATCCAAATCCGATATCTGATTGCAGCTCTTTTCTGAATTGCGCAATATACACCTGCACAATATCCGGCACTTTAATATGCATTGGCACCCGCAATAATTCCCACATTAATTCTGCAGTGCAGGCATCCGGCTCTCTATCGGTAAAAGTGTAAGTCAACCATTCGGTGTAAGTATTTGCAGCCGGTTTTGTTGTTACACGTAAAACATCTTCCTTCGGGTTATAAAAAAAACTTCCCCATGCCGTACTGTTCGACGAAAAAATAATTGTCCATTCATCCTTTTCCGGAATAAAATGCAACCCGTAAGTTCCGGCGGCAAGCCGTTTTCCTTCCACAAGTACATCGTGAGAAAACCGAATGGTGGTATTCATATTGGCACCACCTCTCCAGGGAGATGGATTGCTTTCTGTTGAATAGCCAAATTGTAGGTTTGCTAATCCGTATGGCACCAGTTCTCCCCAAATGTGACCCGTCCGGTCTTCACCGTTAGGGCCATGCACATCAGGCGAACTATAGCGAATCTCAACCTCCACCGGTCCCATCCATTGTGTTACGGAGGACTGTTGATTGTCACCACTTGGCGGAAGTGTAAGTTGCGCCCGCAAAGCAAAGGGCAGCATGCAGAATCCTGCAATTACCCATTTAGTAAACAGTTTATGCATAATCGTTATTTTAATTTAAATATAATTCTATTATTATTGCTGTAAATGCCATTGGCGTTAATATTTGTTAAGCTATGCCAACTACTAAAGAACTCATACAGGCAAAACAGGAAGTGGAAAGTGCTTTGCATCCCCACCGTCGCATTCCAAAAGAAGATGACTATTTCGATTTGCAGAAATATATCGGCACCCGATTAGAGGTTTGGGGTGTGAAAATGCCTGTTGCCAGAAAATTATCGAAACAAGGCTACAGTTTCAGCCACCTTGAATCAGATGAGCAATATCTGTTTTGGAAATACATCTGGCTCAGCAGCGAGAATTTTGATGTCATGACTCAGGCCTTATTTTTTTGCGACAGATATATCAAATACGCCGAACCTGATTTCTTTTTTCAGGAAATGCAGGAATGGCTCCAGCGGGTCGACAACTGGGCGCACAGCGATCAAATGACACATTATTTTGCAGCCTTGCACGAACGCATGCCCTCTGCTGTTTATCCGGTTTTGAAACAGTGGAATAATTCGGCAAACGCATGGGAACGTCGCCAATCCGTACTCAGTTTGTTAGACTATGCACGCTTCAGAAAAAAATATCCGCCCTTTACCAAAATCACAGCTCTGGTTAAACCTTTGCTTGCCGATAAAGATGTTTTTGTACAAAAAGGCATAGGCTGGTGCCTACGTGAAACCGGACATATATATCCGAAAGAAACATATGCATTCCTGGAAAAATATCATGCACACCTTTCCTCAATTGCATTTAGTTCAGCATCAGAAAAACTGACTGCCACTAAAAAAGAAAAATTAAAAACCATGCGCAAGCGCGCCAGAACCTTATGATTTCAGTAGAACAATTACGCAGTCAATTACCCTTTCTTGAGGCCGACTTATTGCAGGAGATTCTTGATAAAAGTCAGGAAGTAACAATCCCCGGTCAGCAGCAGATAGTGCGCGAAGGGCAATACATCAAAACAGTGCCCATCGTGATAAACGGGTTATTAAAAGTTATTAAAGGCAAGGGAGAAAAAGACTTGCTTTTATATTATATCAAACCGGGCGATAGCTGTATCATGTCATTTGCATTCGGCCTCTCTAACGAACCAAGCAATGTATCTGCATTTACCGAAACTGAAACCACCTTGTTACTCTTACAGGCTGATGACATCAGAAAATGGCTTACGCTTTTTCCATCCTTAAATAAATTATTTCTGGATTTATATAACGACAGATATCGCGATTTAATAGACACCATAAGTGTGCTGACTTACGAAAAACTTGACCAGCGACTTTGGCAATATTTACAAAACCGGGCACGCGTTTTAAAAACAAAAGATTTACATATTACGCATCGCGAAATTGCCAACGACCTGGCCAGTAGTCGCGAAGTGATTTCCCGACTCCTCAAACGACTCGAATCCGAAGGTTTTATCAGTTCTGGACACGATGGCATAAAAATTCTCGTTTGATGTGACCACAGTCACAAGTTTACCCCCTACCCCACCTATACCTTTGTTCCATCAGTGATGTTCACGATGGCTTACAAAAAATTCATCATCATGTGTTTTACCTGTATAGCCATTGCTGTATTAATAGCACTGGTCATTCAATACATAAACTAAATCTGTTATTATGAAAAAGAACATGGGATCTACCGACCGCGTTATACGGGTTATTCTGGCAATCGTTTTTGCACTCTTGTATTTTACAGGTACCGTGAGTGGCACCCTCGGACTTGTTTTACTTATCCTGGGCGCAATTTTCCTGCTTACTTCTGTTGTCAGTTTCTGTCCACTATATGCCCCCTTTGGTATCAGTACCTGTAAAAAGGCTTAATGGTACCTGATCAGGCCTGCAGTTTGGTTGACGCAGGTCTGATCCCTTTTTTACCTCCAACCTAAGTCACAAAACAGCCATCTTTCTCGGCTGTTTTGCAATCCACATCCTACCTGCAGCGCACAGCTAAAGAATTTAAGTATCTTTGATGTGGATCAATTAAACCTTATGTTAAAAAGAATTACTCCTCTTTTTATGGCAATGATATGCGCATCATTGTCTGTATTCTCCCAGGCAGTTACCTTCCTGGGCCATTTACCCTATGCAGATCAATTGTCGAATCTTACAGGATGGTCTGACGGTGCCGGTCATGAATATGCCATCGTTGGTACATTCGATGGAACTTCTATCGTAGATATTACCGACCCGACAACACCTGTTGAAGTGCAGTTTGTTGATGGTAATAACAGTATCTGGCGCGAAGTGCGTACTTATGGAAATTATGCCTACGTAGTTACAGAAGCCGGTGGTGGTTTGCTATGTATCGATTTGAGCAATCTCCCTGCCTCTGTTGATTATAATTATACTGATTGCGGTATTGGACTTAGTACTGGTCATACAGTATTCTGCGACGAAAACGGCATCGTTCACGTATTTGGTTCCAACATCGGCAACGGTGGCGACCAAATGTTAGACGCAACTGTTGACCCGCTTGACCCTGAATTTGTTGGGGAAGTGGATGAATGGTATATCCACGATGGCTATGTACGTGGCGATACACTTTGGGCTGGTAACATTTATAATGGATGGTTCTCTGTATGGGACATTTCAGATAAAACATCTCCTGAACTCTGGGCACAACAAAGTACGCCAGATGATTTCACACATAATGTGTGGCTTACTGACGATAACCAGATTCTGTTTTCGACAGATGAAGTGACAAACGCAGTGGTAGCCTCTTACGATGTTTCTGACCTGACAGATATCATTGAATTAGACCAGTTTCAGGCCAATCCGGGCACCAACTCTATTCCACATAACGTAATGGTGGTAGGAAATTATCTGGTGACTGCTTACTATCGTGATGGTGTTGTTATTACAGATGCTACCGACCCTTCAAATATGATTAAAATAGGCGAATATGATACCTCTCCTTTAAGCGGAAATGGTTTCAATGGCGCCTGGGGTGCCTGGCCTTATTTGCCATCTACAAATATTATTGTTTCCGATATGGAGGAAGGTCTCTTTATCGTTGGAGTGGAATATGCTCCCGCTGCCTATGTGAAAGGTGTCGTAACAGATGCCGTAACCGGCGCCCCCTTGTTTGGCGTGGAAGTGAATTATACGGGTGATGTGGATGCAGTGACCGATTTAACAGGTAATTATAGCAGCGGAACCTCCACTTCCGGAGCATATGATTTCACCTTCACCAAATCCGGATATGAAATTGAATTCATCCCCGGCATAACCTTGGTTGCTGGAGATACTGTTATTGTAAATGCCGCCTTAACACCGCTGATTCCTATAAATATAACCGGACAGGTAATTGATGCCGCTACCGGATTAGGCGCAGCCAATGCCGATGTATTATTCCAAAATGGACTGTATTCAGAAACCATTACGACAGATGCCGCTGGTAATTTCTCTCTGGAAATGTTTACCGGAGATTATACCTTCTACGCTGGTAAATGGGGACTGGTTACCAACGGTATTCCTGTTACCGTAACTGACGGCGGCTTTTATACCATCACCTTACAAAGAGGCTATTATGATGATTTCCTGTTCAATAACGACTGGACTTCTACCGACTTAGCAGATAGTGGTGGCTGGGAAAAAGGTGATCCAAACGGTACATCACTAGCAGGTGGCGAATTATCGAATCCTGAAGATGATGTTGATTCCGATTTTGGCTCAGAAGCATACGTAACAGGTAATGATCCGGATGAGTCTGCGTCTACAGATGACGTAGATAATGGCGCCGTTTTCCTGATCTCTCCAGTAATGGATTTAAGCACTTACGTTGACCCTCAGCTCAACTACAACCGTTGGTTCTATAACGGTGGAGGCGGCGGTTCCGCAAATGATACCTTAAAAGTATTTATTAGCAATGGCGCTATCGAAGTGCAGGTTGATTTCATCAGAAGCGCACCTGCTGCATTACTCAGCCAATGGAATGAAAAAACAATCGATATAAACAGCTTTTTACCGGTTACTTCTACTATGCAGGTGCGTTTCAGAACTGCCGACCAGTCTGCTACAGGCCACCTGGTTGAAGCCGGAGTTGACAAGTTCAATGTATTCGATAGCATCACCGCAGCGCCTACTGCTGCCTTTGGTGCAGAGAATACCAATGGTTGTGCGCCC
>JAKQVC010000107.1 GCA_029571985.1 Bacteroidota bacterium
TTGTTCGCCACGATAGTTTGTAATAAGACAAGTACCTTTTAACAACCGCATACGACTCCGGCACTCTCCAAACCATTTTAAGGTGTCATAATCGAAAAAATGGCCGTCGGGATGTTTCTGATAGTATTGATAGATAAGGTCATCGATATTTGTGATTTTTTCCATTGCTTGCCCCTCCTTGTTATCCGGCGCCGGTTCATGCGTTCCACTATTCAGTTGTCAAGGTTCGTTTGCGCCATAATGGTATCACGCCTTGCAGCGTTTGTATATAGGCATAATAACCAAAGTTTAATTCGCCATTGGAATTGCAGGTGGCGGTATTGACGATGAAATACGAGGTGTTATACTGGTAGTATAGAAGTGGAAGGGAATGAACGGATTGATAATACCAGTTGTATAATGCGTTCCCAAAAAGGACCCTCGCATTGTTTATTAATTTGTTGTATGTTTTGTTTATGGTATGTTTTGTTTATGGTATGTTTTGCCGCATTGCTTGCCATTCGCTTTGCCGATGGCAGCAGGCAGCATATCGCCTTGCTTTGTTTATGGTATGCCGTATGCCTTGCCATTGATTCGCCTTGCCTTGTTTATGGTGTAAGCAGCAGGCCCACCTAATGTATTATATATCATAGAATAAACTTGTTATATTATTATATTATACCTATTGCACAGCAGGGGGGGGTACCACCGCGAGTACCCGGGGGAGGGGCTCTACTACACCGCTCTCCTATAATTTTTCCTATAAAAGCGCCTTTTGCCTTTCCTACAAAAGCGCCTCTTTCTCCATCTAAAAGGATAGTTTTCTTCTATGGGGTAGTTTATATAAGGTGTCCCCGTACTATGATATAGATGCTACTAATTACTCAACACAGGTTACTATGCTATACACACACATCTAATCTTGGCTATCGCGGGCTGTTATACGGAGAGTATATATTGAGGTTTTGCTGATAGTTCAACATATAGCCGTATCGTGTCGAAGATTTCTACATTCTTCAACATATAACAGAGCCTTGCAAGTTCTCCTGCATTATACTCCCAGTATTATTTCAACCTTGCTTTCTATACGCTCCGTATATTCCAACTATCCTCTCTCACTTGAAATGCGTCACCATGCTGTATAATGTCGGGATAGTTGCTCATGGCAATCTGCATGGCGTACTTGTCGATTTCATAGGCGTGGTACTCAACATTGGTAAACCCCATTATGTCGAGGATATACCTCCCCGTTGCGATTCCGTCATACATTGAGCAGACAACTATCTTTTCGTCTTTCGGCACATCTTTCAGCGCGTTCCACAGGATGTGCCGAACCACCTCTGCCGTCCATCCGTTTCCGAGGCCTTTGTATGCCTGTGTAGCCGATACCGCCCGGCAGTAGTCATCGGGCATTGTCTGCAATCGGCAGCATTCCGTCACGGTTAATTTGCGGATGATATACTGCCCGTCAGCCAACTTAATCGGGTACTTCTTGCCCTTTATTTCGATTTGCCCGTCCGATACGGTGTAAACCTTTTTGCCAGGTTGTGCGGGTTCTGCAACCATTGAACCAAGCGATTTGTCGAGCGTGTGTTCGGGGTTCTGCCCTGTCGAGTAGTATGCCGTTACCGCAAATGATTTTCCATTGTCCGTTTCCCCTATTGGCACCGCATACAGCCCTGTTTTAGCCCCAACACCGCCGCCCTGCCCGCATTGCGTTATTGCTTTTCCGTCGGGCGAATACACCCTATAACTTTGGCTGTCCTGTTCCGTATCAACTGCGCCGCTTTCGATTGTGCCTATTCGGACGGGTTCGCATATGGGGTTGTCTTTTAGGACGGTTGTCAGCGTATTCGACTTTCCGTCCGTTCGCGGTTGCATCTCCCGCATTTCACTCATACCCGCGTCAAGCAATCCGTTTTCATAATCTTTTCGTACTTGTTTTGCATATTCCGTGCGTTCATACTTCATGCATACGGGTTCACACACCGCATTATCCTTTTGCACCGTTGTCAATGCGTTTGTTTTGCCGTCAACGCGGGGTTCAAGGTACTGCTCAACCGTGCCGTCAGATTTAGCCGAACGGTTGCCGGTATCACCATATCTGCCCCTTTCGGCAACGCATACAGGTTCAGCAACCATTTCCCGTTGTTTCCGCTCTATTGTGTTCCTCGCGCTTGCGCTGTTATAACTCGCCGTCAGACAATACGCTTTCTCGTTCATATCCTCGCCTGTTTCCAAAATGTCTTTCAGCAATATGCCCCTGTCGGCAGGCTGTCCCACATCCCCGCAGTTATGCACATAGAAGCGTTGCCTGTTCTGCGCCGATACCAATGCGCTGTTGATTTCGATATACCGCACACCCGTGTCAGCCATGAAGAACGTACCGTCCCACGCGCCGAGGCTTTCCTTGATTGCATCCTTGATTTCCTGCGCTGCCGATTTGTTGTTTTCGTACAGGAAATAATCGGGTTGAAACTTTTCCCTTGCGATAAGGTAATTTTGGAACAGTTCCCACCCTATGCCCGACGCTGTTGTTTCACGGTTTTTCTTCTGCGCGATACTCCAATGGGTGCAGGGTGAACCACCGATGAGCAACTTAACCACGTTTTTTCCCCTTTCAATTTCATCCGCGCTTTCTATACTCCCAGTATTATTCAAAAAACTTTGTCCAATGTATTTCAAGTACGGACGCTATCGCCTTTGCTACTGGCACACTCGGCAGCGTCCTGCCCCGCTCAATGGCACTCACCATCTGCCGTGTTATGCCGCACCTATCGGCAACATCCTGCTGCGTCATTCCTCTATCCTTGCGAGCCTGTACTAACCAATTCATTTACCTTTCCCCTTTCAATTTCATTTGCACTAATAGTAGCAAATCGAAATAGCATTGTCAATAGGTTTTGCAAATATTTTCACCGTATCTGCATAATTCGTCCCATATTTTATGCAGATAGTGGGACATACTATCTGTTTTGGCACACTTTTACTACCTGTTTTGGCAGTTGGTTACAAATTGTAAGCAACTGAAACCGTGTCAATGCGTCACGGATTGTGACCTTTTTGTTGACACCAACAATATGGTAACACATTCCAAAAACTTTGATTTTTGGAAAGTTTGTGTAATTCATTCCCAAAAAACCCGGCATTCCGTGTGTTTTGTCGGTTTCAATCGGTACGAAATAACGGTTGAAGTCGTCTATATTGGCACTATTCCAAGGATTTTATAAAGTACACTTTACAATTTACTAACTATGTTTCAATATTTGCGCTTGATAACCTTACTTTTGTGCTATTTCTGTAGGTTATATCCCATATTGTCACATTGTTTAGGATAATTTAAGATTGCATACGGAAATGCGCCCACGGCAGGGGCAACCGTGAGCGCAAGGGAGGGGAAAATCACATCACCTGTGAGGGCGAAGTTATTCTGTTAGGTCATACCGGCCTGTATTGGCTTGCAGGAAATTGTCCCACCTGTCCATCTCTATCTCGGATTGTGCAATCGTCTTGCCGCGCAAGTCAAGATTCCAATAAGCAGTTAAGTTCGCTTCCGGAGTGAGGGCTACTATCGCTATTCCCTCAATCTCATACGCCCGCAACATCTCTACCGCTTCCGCAACGAACTTGTGGTAATCCTGCTGATTGTCGCTGATAAGGAATGTCATTTAAGAAATCCTTTCAGACTTATTTCTTTCTGAATGGGTTCTTTTTGGCCTTTCCAACCGTCCCCTTGAACGCTCCGAAGGCATCCATATAGTCGGAAGGAGACATTTTACTTTTAGACTTGACAGGCATAATTTTCTTTCCGGTCTTTGGCGCTGTTGGCAGTTTCTTCATAATAATCCCCCATTAAAATCCGGATAGTCCTGCTCCATAGGCATCACCACCACCGTTATAGTTCAGGCCGATATAATAATAGCAAGTCTAAATGCAAAAGTCAACCGGTTTTTCTGATTTTTTTTTACAAAAAGCCCAAAGAAAGAAAGAACCAAAGAAAGAAATAATGTATCTCGTATTCTCTACCATAGACTTCATATATTTATAATTTCTCCATAGGCTTGTTATAGGCTATATAGGAGAGTTATAGGCTAATTGAGAGCATATGAAAATATAAATTATATAAATAAAACTATTAAATATAATTAAATAAATATATCATACATATATAGG
>JAKQVC010000013.1 GCA_029571985.1 Bacteroidota bacterium
TATTACCGCCGGTGTATATCTAAAAAGCGATGGCTCGTTGGTTGGCTCGTTAAAATACAACACTACGCACGCGATTAACCCTGGAGTTCTTTTAAAAACAATTGGCACGGGCGATTATGTATATTATGGTCAAACCTCAACCGCGACACCAACTGTCTGGGCTGGTAGAGCTTCGTTTTCTCTTACGGGCTATATCAGATCAAAAGACGATATAAACGTTTATGATGGCGCTATAAGTAAGTATCTTGTTTTACCGTACACCCCGACCGCCGGAAATGCTTGTTTAGTTCTAAGTTCCTTAAGCGGCAACTATTATGTATATAATATGGTCGATATGGGCAAAGCTTACTCGACGACGGTCACATTGCCATCCAGTTCGTATACCTTTACGACCAGTGGAACGAAAACCCCACTCCGTACTATTTTTGAATTTACAATTACAAGTGGTCGCCCCGATACCGAAATAGGTACTAAATGTAAGGTACAATTAACGAGAGTAATGCCATATCCACCCATAGAGATCGTAATTGATTTACCCGATAGTACGGCCATGAGCATCGAAGAACTGCGTGATTTTATGGCTGACGAACTTGATTTTAATACCACATTTATCGTTACTACTTCATCGACTAATAAACTACAAATTGCATCTTCCAATTATGGTGCCGATGATTATGATGGCGGTGCATTTTTAAATTTTGACTTTGGTACAGCTTCTGATGCTTCGGGAACGGGAACACGGATACAAACTGGTGTTTTTGCCACAACTCGCATACCGCTTAATGAACCGAAACTATATACATCGCAATTTTATTTACCAACAGTCACTTTGGCTGGCATATCAGTTCCATTATATCGGGAATATATACCCGCGGCGACCACAGCACCAACTGTCGCGATAACGTACAATTCTAATTTAGAAGACGTTGGTATGATCGTAGGGGGCGCTACTAATTTCAAAACCCTGGATGAAGGTATAAGAGTGATACAACTGCCAAACCGTATGCCTTTGTATGCAACCGACACAAGCACATATTTTCAATATATCAAAGAATATGATGACCGATTATTTAACATTCAGCAATCGGCCACCGCACGGAATGCTGCAGTCGGTGCTATTAACTCTGCCTTATCGGCTGTCGTTCCTATGGTTGGAAATGAATCAATAAGTACTGGAATCGCCGGCACACGTATAGCACGTGCTGGAATCAATATCGCTGCGGATATATGGAACGCGGTTGATAATTACAAATCAGCAAACATCAATCGTCAAAAGAGTATATTAGAGATGTCATTATCGAGTATTGATATTGCTTCCACCTCGG
>JAKQVC010000120.1 GCA_029571985.1 Bacteroidota bacterium
TAATGATATTTGTGGCGGTGTTGCGTTGCTGGCATTAGGTTCAACTATATTTGACGAGGGTTCATCTTTTTTATTAAGCCATTCCCCACAGCAACGACATTTAATTGCAGTATCCTGAATTTCTTCCTGACAATAAGGACATTTTTTCATAGCCTGCCTCGCATGAATAAATGGTGTGATTGGAACTATTATTGATCGTGTAAATTGCTCCTGTTATGTAATGCAAATAATCAAAAGCCACAGTGACTTTTATTAATATTGATTGCGGCGAGTAAAATTCCATTCCGGTCCAGATACGTATAGTTGTATCGAACATCCATCTTCAGCATTTTGATCGTATTTTCATTGCTGCATTGATTTTTCACCAGTAGAGCCTTTATCTTATTTTCAAAGTCTATTTTGTCTATCTCTTTTTCCGACACGTTGATCATTGTGTATTTATATGCCACGTGCTTGCCGGCACACATTGTCACATCCAAACGAGTTTCTGAATCAACCATCATTGGCAACTGTTTATTGATTTGTTGAGAGGCCTCTAGCAATGCTTGTTCTATTGCTCTGTCAATTTTCCCTTGCTCATAATTTTTTACGGATGATTTACCAAGATTCTTGCCAATAGCGCTGGCAAAGGCGATGATGATCAGTAATCCAATCACCGCAACAATTTTACCGAGAGTTTTCATGATATGATTCTACTCCCATACTTCGTTGCGTTAATTTTTTAAAATGAATCTTTTTTTGAGGCTGAGCTAAAGTACGTGTATACGATAAACTAATTATAAACAATAATCAACCCCCCCCCTGAAGTGGGATCGGCTAATAAGGGTTGACATATTCGCCTGTTTCTTTCTATACTTCGCGCCGCAAGACATCTATTCCATCAAAATTAAAAGAGAATAATCATGGCCATTAAGAAGTCAGAATTATACAGTTCATTATGGGCAAGCTGTGATGAACTGCGCGGCAGCATGGACGCCAGCCAATACAAGGACTATGTATTGGTTATGCTGTTCATGAAATACGTATCCGACAAAAAAGACCCGATGATTGACATACCGGCGGACGCCAGCTTCTACGATATGGTGAAGCACAAGGGCAAAGCCGACATCGGGGACAAAATCAACAAAATTATCGGTGCATTTGCCCAGGCCAACGGACTGACGGGTGTCATTACCGTTGCGGACTTCAATGATGATGAAAAGCTGGGCAAGGGAAAGGATAAGGTTGATAAATTAACCAATCTTATTTCCATCTTTGAGAAGTCGGAACTCGATTTCAGCAGCAACCGCGCCGAGAATGATGATTTGCTGGGCGATGCTTACGAATACCTGATGCGCCACTTTGCGACGGAAAGCGGGAAGAGCAAGGGCCAGTTCTACACGCCTTCCGAAGTTTCCCGCATCATGGCCAAAGTCATCGGTATCAGCAAATCCAAAAGCCAGACAGAATCGCTTTATGACCCCACGACCGGGTCTCAGACCCAGGTCGCGCTGTCGCGGCCGCGCACGCTCGACGAATACCAGGACATCCTGGCCTCGAACCTCGAGGAATACGAGCGCATCGC
>JAKQVC010000125.1 GCA_029571985.1 Bacteroidota bacterium
AGGTGGGCACTCAAATTACCAATGCAGGTGGCCGTAATTTATTCAACACATTTCTGCTGGGATTTATTGGTGGGTTAATTGGCTTACTCATGCCTTGTACTTTTCCGATGATTCCATTTACGATTTCCTTCTTTACCAAACATGCAGGCAACCGCAGAAAAGGTATTTTTAATGCTTCCTTTTACGGCGTGAGTATTGTGTTTGTGTATTTTCTCGCATCGCTTCCATTTTTATTATTTGGGGTTGGTGGTGATAAACTTAATGAGTTCTCTACAAACAATGTGGTGAATCTGGTTTTCTTTTTTGTATTCATTTTGTTTGCATTATCTCTCTTCGGATTATTCGAAATTAAATTGCCATCGCGCTGGGCGAACAAAGCAAATGATGCATCTGATTTAGGTGGATTGCTGGGTATTTTCTTTATGGCACTTACCTTATGTATTGTTTCATTCAGTTGCACAGGTCCGATACTTGGTTCATTATTAGCGAATAGTTTAAAAGATGGAGGCGTTGCGCTCACCATGGGGATGCTGGGCTTTGGTGTGGCCTTTGCCTTGGCCTTCACCATTTTAGCATTGTTTCCGCAGCTGCTGAATAAAATGCCGAAAAGTGGTGGATGGCTGAATGAAGTTAAAATCGTTTTCGCCTTTATCGAATTGGCAATGGCAATTAAATTCCTGAGCAATGTAGACCTTGCTTATCACTGGAATGTAGTTAAGCGGGAAATATTTCTGGGTATATGGACATTATTATCATTGTTGATTTTATTATATGTCGCTGGGGTTATTCGTTTTCCGCATGATGATAAAAAAATCAAGTGGTCAATGGGTCGAATTGCTTTCGCACTTAGCTTTTTAGCGACCACCCTGTATTTTGGTCAGGGCTTGCGCAAATTCGGCGAGGTGCGTTTATTGAGTGGATTTTTACCTCCGCAATGGTATAGCATTTACGATTATGATACGGAATGTCCGCTGGGGCTCAACTGTTTTCATGATTTAGAAGAAGGTATTGCTTTTGCTAAGGAGCAGAATAAACCTATACTTATTGACTTCACCGGTTACGCTTGCGTGAATTGTCGCAAGATGGAAGAGAATGTATGGCCAAAGGATGAAATTTTTAATATCATCAGCAAGGATTATGTATTGGTGAGTTTATATGTGGATGATAAAGAAGCATTGGCGTTGGAAGACCAATATATTTCATCCTCAACCGGACAAAAGGTGCGCACCATTGGCAATAAGTGGAGCGATTTACAGAGCAGTCAGTTCGGCACCAACGCGCAACCATATTACGTATTAATTGCACCTGACGGAAAAGTGCTCAATCAACCTCGCGCCTACACACCCGATATAGCTGAATACCGCGGCTTTCTGGAGTGCGGGTTGGAAGCTTACCAGAATTTGGATAAGTTGGCGAAGAAGTGATGATTTGGTTGATTTCTCTTGACGCCTTTATGCAAGAGAAAAAATGATTACTTTACTATAGTATTTTTTTTGAACCGGTAAGGCGGCAAGTCGGGAAGGTTCGGGAAGAAATTCAATGTTCGAAATGCATGCATTTCACAATGGATATTGCATAAAAAAGGAGGCTGATTGCTCAACCTCCTTTGTAATAGTTTTTTTTAATTGTATTAATTAAAGACCGGCTTTTCGGGTAGGGTGTAGGTTCTGCCGGCGTTTTGTTTTTTTAGGTAATCCATGAGTGGCATGAAATAATCGAGCATGGGTTTTGCACTCATGTCGGAGCCGATGGAGGCTTTGAGGTGTTCACGCCAATCAACTGTAGCACCGGGTGTCATAACCTTGCGGAGGAAATCACCGGTTTCTTTTGAACCCCAATAATTGGTTGCATGCGGATCCTGATGCAGGATGTTTTTAGCAATATAATCGTGAAACTGGAATAGTAACACATTGCTGATAGAATAATCATAATACGAAGCCGGATCGTCGTTGATATGTGTTTTTGTTGCCGCATCACAATACGCTTCTCCGCGTGGAGATAACGGCACGATTCCCTGATATTGTTTTACCAGTTCCCACCATTTTGCGTTGTATTGATCTTTTGGCAAATTTTGTGCGTATAAGGCATACTCAAACTCAGTCATCACGCCACTTCCCCAAGGAATATGTACGATATAATCCAGGGCCTCACTCAATAACTTTAATGTATCATTTGTTTCCACACCCGGCTTAATCAGGCCTTTGCTTTCTAATAATGGTTTTTGCAAACTCGCGAGGCCAATCATAGTACCAAATGCTTCATGATA
>JAKQVC010000155.1 GCA_029571985.1 Bacteroidota bacterium
ACGGTGAATCGAATCTCCAAGACAATTTTCCCGCAGATGGACGCAGGTCTGTGACGCAGATCAACGCAGATGCATCTTGTAGAAACTACACTATAGATAATTCACTTTACGATGAATCGAATCTGCAATGAAGAAATACAGAAATACAATTTTCCCGCAGATGGACGCAGATCTGTGACGCAGATTAAAGCAGATGCCTCCAGCAAAACAATATTACAGATTATTCACTTTACGATGAATCGAATCTGCAATTTTGCTCGTATTAAAATTCACAAGTATTCCGAGTTTTATAGCGGAGAGACGCAGATAAGTGATAATTTGTTTATGATGTACTTCTGCCAGTTTTTCAACAGACTTCACCTCAATAATCACTCGTTCATTCACCATCATATCAATGCGGAAGCCCGCTTCGAATCTGATCCCATCGTAAATTAAGGGCAGCGGCATTTCAACACTGACCATCAACCCCAGTTTTTCAAGTTCATGACGAAGAGCGGTAATATATACCGATTCATATAATCCGGGACCAAGGGTGTTATATACCGTAAATATCGCTTTCCGAATTAAAAAGGAAATGTCATTTTCATGCATGGCTCACAATTTTTATACCTCCAAAATTCAAACCTGCTCTTATAATAACCATGGGAAATAAAACAGAATATCCGGTGAAAATAACAGGTTCATTCTGTGGAAATCCACGTCGAATTGAGATTAAATCTGCGCCTTCTGCGGGATTATCTGCGTCCATCTGCGGGAAAATGTATTTTGTATTAAAAACAACTAAAAGAAATACAACAAAGTTTCCGATGAAAACATCAGAATCCATCCGCGCCTATCTGTGGGGAAATCTGCGCCCATCTGCGGGAAAATGTATTTTAGCTTGCATAGCCACATTTTATTATCTATTTTAGCCCCCGCAAATCCAACTACTGCCACTCAGTCCGCTGGCCCCCTGGAAAGCCTCATAACTTACTGAAACTGAATTACAACCACCACATGAACCGAATTATTCTGATCGTTTTACTCATTGCCAGCCAGGCCATTGCTGCCCAGAACCAGGTAGCCCTATTTGCCGGACCGCAGATGAGTACCGCCAA
>JAKQVC010000170.1 GCA_029571985.1 Bacteroidota bacterium
ATTGAGTATTGATAGAGCCCCGCCGGTATATCCAGTAAGTTGACTTGTTGATTATTTTTATACTCAGGATTATTGTAAACAAGTATACCGGCTGCATTTGTTATGCGCAGGTGAAAGGTGGTATTGGTTTGGGTTGATTGCTTAAAATACACAACATCTGCTACTGGGTTGGGGAATACAGTAAACACCTTGTTGGATACCGGCTCTATAATGGCAACACCCAGGGTATCACAATCGCTTCCAATGAGAGCACCTAGGTTGTAATTGACCATATTGGGCAAACCAAGAATTGATCTTCTGCCACCCAGCCAAATAGTTGAAGTGTCAATATTACATGCCAACCCTTCTAAGTTTGGCTCATTGATGACGCAGAGGTTCATGTTCTTAAAGGTGAATTCATTGTTTGGCATAAGAGTGTAGTTTATTGTAAAGTATACCTTATTATCTGGTCCTAATTCGTGTTGACCAATAAAATACCCTCCGTAGTGATTATCAAACAATAAGACCTTAGTTTCTTCAATTTCATCTTTACAGTTTAAACAGTATTGGTATAATAAATCAAAGTTTGATATGTAAATTTTCTTGCTGTCAGGACTAAATGATAATCCATAACTACCAAACGAACCTATGTCAAAATTATCAATGTATGCAAACTCGGTTAATTCACCGCTACATCTGTCAAAATCAAAAACTTCTACAAAATTATAGCCGGTTAGTGCAAGTTTGCTACCATCCGGTGAAAATATCATTTCACCTGGACTCGTGTAAAAATCTATTAAATTTCCAATATTTTGTTCAAATGAACTTGAAATTCCATCTGGTGTAATTAAAAATTTATAAAATGTGTTTGTGAGTCCTGGATTAAAACTTGGAATGCTTTCATGAACCAAAAGCCACCAATCACGTCCATTGGCATGCCTTACAGCATGCATTTTTTCCATAATTGTGTCTACAAGAATAATAGTATTCTTTTCTTCTACATCACCCATCCCGCCATCAAAAGACATATTTACCATGCTATAACTAACACTGTTTTCGGATTTAATAAAAATATAATACTTGTAATTGTATGCTGGAACTGGGAGTATAATTGCACCTTGAGTAATGCTTGAGGCGTAAGTGCCATATTGATCAACATTTAAACAGCAACCGTTTGGCATAGTAATAAAGTTGTTATTCCACACATATTTGCCATCTGTATAAAATAGTAATTCGCCTGAACTGTCGGAAATTGAAGCGCTCGTCTCGTGTTGAATTGTTGATGGGATTTGCATACTGGTAATCCCAGTATCGGTAAATGACATTAACACGGAATCACCAAAAACCCAATTGCTCGTTTCTTTTTGAGCAGATACGCGGAAAACAACAAATAACGATAAAATTAACAATCCATTTTTCATGGTTTATATAATTAATGGATACCAACAACTCAGTATCCGATAATAAATTTAGATGTTTAACTTGAATAATTGAAAAGGAATTAATTAAAATGTAAAAATTTACCCCTACCGCGACCAATCACCAGTAAAGCAATCCAGCTCAACGCAAGTGCATCATTCCTTTTAAAAAATCCTTCGAATCAAAAGTTAACTAACTATCAGCAAGATTGCTTCGCTGCGCCTGCCTCTGCTGCGCGCCGGCTGGCTTGCTCGCAATGACGGTTGTCATCAGCAAGACGTGGTTGCAAGGCAACCACCTGGATTCATCACGCACCCGTCATTGCGAGCCGCGACCCAAGGAGCGGCGAAGCAATCTAGCTGATGCGCAAGAGCGGAATGTAATTACCCTTATTCCTCATTCCTCATTCTTTAGGTATCAGGTATCCAGTATCAGGTAGTGCAAAGTGGGACAAATGCAGACACAATTACTGGAAAAGAATCTGAAAGTCGATAATCTGTTAAGATGGCGCGAAGAAATCCAATTTTTATCCCTCATTCTTCATCGCTCTACCCAGATTGTCTGACATTCAATTTCGGCTTTGAGGAGTTTATTAAAGGCTGGTGTTGGTAAGGTTAAATAAGGTATGAACTTTGTGCCGATGATAACCTTCGAATGATGCTAATTGCCATTCAATTGTTGTGAGATTGTTTTCATGTGGAAATATTTAAAGTTTAATAAAATGCTTTGTTATAGTTTGCTGTTCATCAAAAACAAAAGTAATGGTGTATAGTCCTGCAGGAAGATTGTCAAATTGAATTGTCCTTTCTGTCGCCTCGTGATTAATATCCATCCTCTGCCCCGTAGCCGAAAAGATTAAGCATTGATTATAACCTCCAATCGTTGTATGTAATTGATTCCCCGAAACAGGGTTAGGAAATAATACCAGAGATGTTTCGATAGGATGCTCCTCAATTGGTAAAACATAGTCGCATGTATATTCTATAGAATCACCTCCAAAAATAATTTGGTAATAAGGCTCTTGGTAAAGTGCCACTTCATTTTCTTTATAGCAAACTAAATAATTGCGCTTAGTGTAGTCATACTCGAGGTAGCCATATCCAAAGTTTTGCGGACCCTCCTGTGGTGCCGGTCCAAAAATGCCACCCACCCCTTCTATCCAAAAGGTAGTGTCGGAAATGCCGTCCAGATGGCAGGCAATAATAAACTTTTTCCGATAATTATCTCCAATCAGAATAGAATCCACTTGAATAACCCTCGATGAATCAAAGTGGGCAAAGGTATAGCAATGGCTTGCACTATCCCCTACTTCAAGCGAAAAGTCGTAAAGGAGTGTATCGCCGCTTGCCTCAAAATAGTTAACATACACTTTACGTTCACCTAAATCCTCTCTCATTAAGGCCCTGAAACAACCGGCACAATCTTCAAATATTTTAATTTTAATATACGATTGGTCTTCAAAAATGGTGTCTCCATCAACAAATATTGGAGTATAAGTAAAAAAAGTATCGATTGAAAATTCATCCCAGCGCTTTGTAACGGTACTCCAACTGGCGTTTTCGTGCAAAAAGGGGTGGTATACATCAGTTTGGGCATGACAACATACAGCAAAAAAAGTAGTGAGTATGAGTAGGAGTTTTTTCATGGAGTTAAATACGATGTAGTTAAACTAGAAAAGTTGTTGTTTACTGAACCTATGCTTTACTACATAGAAACCGAATGTTTTCTATAGAATTAAGCATCGAGTTGTGTTGTATCTGTTTGATTGTCAGTGGTTTATATTCATTATTTCAATTTTTGATAAAATTTTCGATAAAGTGCACATATATATACCTTTACCAAATATACTCAATTTAGCACAAAATTCCAAGACAGTTGTTCGAGTATTCGTTGGGAATGCTACTAGCTCGCAGTCGATGATAATGCGCAATGTCCCACCATGTGGCGGGAAGGCTGAAAGTCGATAATCCGGAAAGTTGGCGCGAAGAAATCCAATTTGTAATCCTCATTCCTTAATTCACCAGTTACCATAATCATTAGCAATCTAGCTGATACGCAAGAGCCGCATGCAATGAACATTATTCCTAATTCCTCATTCCTCCAAAAAAGGTAGTGAGTAGTGGGTAGTGAGTAGTGAGACGAATGCAGGAAATCGACTTCGTCGAAGGTGTGTGCGGCGAAGCAATCTGGCTGATGCGCAAGAGCGGAATGTTATCAGCATTATTCCTCATTCCTTATTCCTCACTCCTCCAAAAGGTTGTGAGTAGTGGGACGAATGCAAGCTCCGCTACGCGGCGGAAATACATATATGCCTGCCTCGGTAGGCAAGACTTTATAAATAATTAAAATTTCATTAGTGTTGAGTGGTGAGATAAATTCATTAAGGCCTACGGCCTTAGAATACAGCTTTCACTTATGATATTAGTAACCGGATGAACTATTTCATTCTCCACCAAAATTCCTGCATTGTCCCACTACTCACCATGAAGTAGAAATTTTCCTCCGCTTCGCTCCATAAAATTTCACTTCATGGCAGGCCACTCACCATTCACCACTCACCACTCACCACTCACCCACTGACCCCTCACCCCTCCGGCCGCATATGCGGAAATAGCAATACATCCTGAATCGCATGCTGATTCGTCATAATCATGCTGAGGCGGTCGATGCCGATGCCGATGCCGGCTGTTGGTGGCATACCATATTCTAATGCGCGCAGAAAATCTTCATCTAATTGCATCGCTTCTTCATCGCCGCGTTTGCCTAATTCCAATTGTGCTTCAAAGCGGTGACGCTGATCTATCGGGTCATTTAATTCGGAGAACGAATTCATGATTTCTTTGCCATTGCAAATTGCTTCAAAGCGTTCTACCAAACCATCTTTGCTGCGATGTTTTTTTGCAAGCGGACTCATTTCTACCGGATAATCGGTAATAAAGGTGGGTTGAATTAAATAAGGCTCGCATTTTTCACCAAAAATTTCGTCGATGAGTTTGCCCTTGCCCATGGTTGCATCTACATGCACACGCAATTCGCGAGCAGTTTTAAATAATTGCTGCTCATCCATCGCTGAAATATCAATGCCGGTAAAATGTTCAATAGCTTCAAACATCGTGAAGCGTTTCCACGGACGTTTAAATGAAATAATATGTTCACCAACCTGAACTTCAGTAGAACCTGTAACTTCTACAGCCACTCTTTCAATCATCTCCTCAACAAAATCCATCATCCACTGATAATCTTTATAGGCAACATATAATTCTACCTGCGTAAATTCCGGATTATGAAAACGGTCCATGCCTTCGTTGCGAAAATCTTTTGAGAATTCATATACGCCATCATATCCGCCCACAATTAAACGCTTTAAATATAATTCGTTGGCAATGCGCATATACAATGTCATTTCCAGGGCATTGTGATGCGTTTTAAACGGACGGGCTGCAGCACCGCCATAGAGGGGTTGCAGAATAGGTGTTTCTACTTCTAAAAATCCGAAGGTATTCATGAAACTGCGCATGGTATTTACAATACGACTGCGTTTAATAAATACCTCACGCACCTGTGGATTTACAATTAAATCAACATAGCGCATTCTATATCGCAACTCAGGGTCGGTAAAGGCATCATGTACATTGCCTTCTGCATCTGTTTTAACAATTGGCAACGGACGCAGACTTTTGCTGAGTAACGTAAGCGTTTTTACGTGAATAGAAGTTTCTCCTGTTTTGGTTGTAAACACATATCCGGTTACACCAATGATATCACCAATGTCTAAATGCTTTTTAAAAAGTTCGTCGTAAAGCGACAAATCGCCGGGCGGACAAATATCCTCTCCGCGCACATAAATCTGTATTTTACCAACCGCATCCTGCAATACCGTAAAGGCGGCCTTGCCCATAATGCGGCGACTCATAATGCGACCTGCAAAACTGACTTCTGTATAATCATCCGGATGGATCGGGAATCCCTCTAAAATTGCCTTTGATGTATGCGTTACCGGAAAAGCAGCTGCAGGATATGGGTCGATACCCATGTTTCGAATCGCCAATAAACTTTCGCGACGTATCTGTTCTTGTTCTGACAGGTTTTGTGACATAGGCTGCAAATTTAGAAAAGGAAGCCCGCTTATTTACATGGAGGAATGGACATACGCATTTCTAAGCCTTTGTTTAAATGGTTAGGCCGGTTAGGTTGATGTTAAAATTTTACCTATTTTCCGTATCTTTGCGCCCGAATCAAGTGTTCACCTTTACGGAATCGGATTGCTCATATTATCCAACTATATCGGAGGCAAGCAGCTTCAGCCGGCAAATGGCCGGTATCTCGACAATTTCGAGCCTGCAACCGGTATGGTATATGGTCAAATTCCGGATTCAGATGCTCAGGATGTAGCCCTCGCCGTAACTGCCGCCCAACAAGCCTTTCCAACCTGGTCGAAAACAGATCCTGCTCAGCGCAGTCGCCTGCTTATGGCTATTGCCCGGGGTATTGAAGAACGATTTGAGGAACTCGCTCAGGCAGAAAGTCGCGATTCGGGCAAACCACTTTCGTTGGCCAGAAGAATGGACATCACCCGGGCAAGAGATAATTTTGAATTTTTTGCCGCTGCAGCCCTCCAATTTGCCTCTGAAAGCCACAACCAGCCTGGTTTTATCAATTATACTTTGCGACAGCCTATTGGCGTAGTAGGGTGCATTTCACCCTGGAATTTGCCTTTATATCTGTTCACCTGGAAAATAGCTCCTGCATTAGCTGCGGGCAATTGCGTTATCGCCAAACCATCCGAAGTAACCCCGGTAACCGCCTCTATTTTGGCTGAAATTTGCATTTCGGCAGGTTTACCCGACGGCGTTTTGAATATCCTGCACGGAACAGGCCCGAATTGCGGTGCCGAAATCGTGAAACACCCGATCATCAAGGCGGTTAGCTTTACCGGCAGCACCCGAGCAGGCCGCGAAATTGCCTCTGTGGCTGCGCCGATGTTCAAAAAGTTGAGCCTGGAGTTGGGGGGTAAAAATCCAGTTGTTATATTTGCAGACTGCGATTACGAAGAGATGCTGAACACCACGGTGCGCAGCAGCTTTACCAATCAGGGGCAAATCTGTCTCTGTGGAAGCAGGATCTACGTAGAGCGTCCCCTCTACAACCGGTTTCGGGAGGATTTCGTAGCGCGCGTTCAGCAGCTTAAAGTTGGCGACCCCGCAGCTTCGGATACCCAAATTGGAGCCGTAGTTTCGGAAGCACATTACAATAAAATACTGTCCTACATCGCCTTAGCGAAGGAAGAGGGTGGAACCGTTCTGTGTGGCGGACATCCGGTGAAAATGGAAGGTGAAAGGGCAAACGGCTGGTACATCGCCCCAACCGTGATCGATGGCCTCAGTCCTATTTGCAGGACAAATCAGGAGGAAATCTTTGGTCCGGTTGTGAGTATCCAACCTTTCGATTCGGAAGAGGAGGCGGTAACTTTGGCCAATAATACGGATTACGGTTTAGCAGCCGTTATCTGGACAAATCATTTAACGCGGGCCCACCGCCTTGGCGAGCAATTGCAGTCCGGCATTGTCTGGATAAATTGTTGGCTGGAGCGTGACCTGCGAACACCTTTTGGAGGAGTGAAGAGCAGCGGAGTTGGCAGAGAAGGTGGATGGGAAGCTTTGCGCTTCTTTACGGAACCGAAAAATATTTGTGTAAAACTGTAAAAAAACGGAGGAAGTGGTAGTGAAATTCAACAACATCAACCCCACCACAGGTTTACTGGCAGGTATCACCGCACTGGTGATGTCGTCTTGCGGAACATACACAACCGCATTGCAATCAGCACCACAGCAAGAACTGGCTGCCGCTGATAGTCAATCTATGTTTATCGAAGATTTCTGGACGGATACCACAAGCACCGTTATCACTCCACGTTTGGAGAATCCCGTGCTTGCTGTAACCGGACTTCGTGGCAACGAGCATCATCCGGCTGCCACTCAATTACCGATGAGCGAAGAGTTGGCTATTCTCGGCGAAAATGCACGTCTGCAAGAACAAGCTTTGGCGCAGGATATCGGTGGTATCGACTTTGCTAACCCGGAAGAGGCAGAGCATTTCGAAATGTACGATGAGCTGTTTCTCGAAAATGAACTGGCTGCAGGTGAAGTATTCGACCCGTCGAAAATGACCGACAGTATAGCTGTTTATATGGTGAGCCCATGGAGCAATTGCTATACCTTTCCGCTTGATGAAAGCATTGTAAATTCAGATTTCGGATGGCGCAGAAGCCGTTTTCATAGCGGTATTGATTTAGATCTTGAGGTGGGCGATGATGTATATGCTTCGTTCGATGGTATTGTGAAAAAAGCTGATTACGTTTCGGGTTATGGTAACCTGGTTGTAGTCAAACATTTTAATGGTCTGGAAACCTACTATGCCCACTTATCAAAAATAAATGTAGCATTAGGCGATACAGTTGCCGCAGGTGATAAAATTGCTTTAGGCGGAAACACGGGTAGGAGTACCGGACCGCACCTGCACTATGAAATTCGCTATCGCGGCGCAG
>JAKQVC010000096.1 GCA_029571985.1 Bacteroidota bacterium
GCACATACATCCTTCAACTAGAAACCCGGAACGGGGTTTATCGCAAGCAGTTTGTTGTAGGGTGAGTGGTGAGCAGTGAGTGGTGAGTGATGAGTAGTGAGTGGGATGGGCCTGCCCTGAAGTGAAGTTTTTCGGCGCGCAGCAGAGAAAAAGTTCTACTTCAGGGTGAGTGGTAAGAATAAGCATGAATGTATTGAATAGGCCGTTGTGCCGCCCCGATGGGGCTGTATTTTGGGGGTGCTAGCCTGTTAGTGGGTGTGTCGCCCCGATGGGGCTGTATTCTATATTGCTCACACATGAACACCTGAACACCTGAACACATGAACACCTGAACACTTGAACACAATTGCATTTCACGTCGACACGTCGACACAATTGCATTCCACCTCCGCACGTTAATATTCCATAGACTCAGCCACAACTTCCTTCACTTCCGGAACCATGCGTTTGAGCAGGCCTTCGATGCCGGATTTCAGGGTTACGGTGCTTGAGGGGCAACCGCTGCAGCTTCCTTGCATGATGAGTGTTACAATACCGTTATCAAAGGATTTAAACTGAATAGCGCCGCCATCCATTTCAACAGCCGGTTTTACATATTGATCAAGCATCTGACGGATTTTGGCAACCACTGCGTCGCCGTCCATCTCACCGCTGATGTTATCTGTTTCAGGAATTTCACCAATAACGGTGTTGCCCTCACTCACAAAATTTTTGATAAACTCGCTCACCTGCGATTTTACCTCATACCAATCAACCTCACCCTGCTTGCGCACCGTAACGAAGTTGTTCATAATAAACACCCCTTTCGCGAAATCAAATTTATCAAAAATGGCGGTCGCTAAAGGCGCATAGCCGGTATCATCCCCCCTTTCGAAATCCACGCTGCGGCCTGTAAGCAGCATTTTATTCATCACAAATTTCAATGAATCCGGATTTGGAGTGGCTTCTGTATATACACTTATAATGAGGTTACTCATAGTCTTTCTTTGATGATGCAAAGGTAGTAACCAAAGAGGAATCAAATTAGTTTAACAAAACAAGAAAAAGTCGGTTGAGTAATAGGACTTACCGCCTTCCAGTCTTCCAGGCCTCGACAAGCCGTCCCGGAGCAAAAAAAAGAGCAGCCCCGCAAAGAGCTGCTCCGTAATATGAGAACCTATTGGTTTAGAATGTAAAGCCCAACTTAGCAAAGGCAAAGGTGCCTCCAAAACCCATTTGCACTGCATCCCAGGCACCGCCTGTTTCAGTTTCAAATGGATTTGTTGGATCCGGATAGGTATTTAATAAGTTTGCTGCACCTACTGTTAAATGTAAATTGTTTGTAAGATCGTGACCAATACTTAAATCAAGCGTTGTTTTAGGTGAATAGGTGTAAGGCAATTCACTATAGTTAATCAGGTTAATTTCGCCAAAATAGTTGGCACGCAAGTTAAAATTCCATTTATTCGTTGCAAATTCCACATTGAAATGCATTTTTACTGGTGGTGCACTAGCTAATAAGAACTGACGTTCTCGGTCGCTGAAGTAGAATTGCTCTTTACCTGCTAATAATTCATTTGTATAAACTGAGTCAATGGTCATATTATTGAAGTTACCAGCGTAGGTTAGTGTAAGTGTGTTTTTATCCAAATACATACGATAAGAAATAATTGCATCCAATCCCTGCGATGTAGTGCTAACTGCATTTGTAAAAAAGCGGGCAGAACCAACATTTAAATCTTCCAACACTGATCCAATTACATCGTCATCTGTGCCAAAACCATCTGTTAATACAATGCGATTATCAATTGCCACATAGTATGCATCTAATGTCAGGCTTAAACCCAAAATAGGTTTTGCTGTAACACCGATACTGGCATTTAAACTGGTTTCTTCCTTCAAACTTGGTATGCCGAGAGATCGAGTAATAACACTTTTATTGTCAGCAATTACCTCGTCAATTATTACACCAGATTCAACGTTTGTATATGTCGAGCTGAAATACACCTGGGCAAGTGATGGTGCGCGAAATCCTGTGCTAGCCGATCCTCTTAAAGCAAAATTTTTATTAAAGGCATACCTAAATGCAAACTTGCCAGTCACCGTATTACCAAAATCAGAATAGTCTTCAAACCGAGCAGCTAAACTTACTGCAAATGCATCCGTAAGGTCTGCTTCCAAATCTATGTAAACGCCAATATTTGTGCGATACTCATTTGTTTCATCACCTGGTTGAAAGCCAGGAAAGCCTTGTGCTCCGCTTGGACGAACAATTGTGTCTATTCCTGGTATCGTATCCACCTCACCTATATACAATTCACCATAATTTGCCCAAGAAGCATCCTCACCCGCAAAAATGGTGTAATTATCTACGCGATATTCTGCACCAAAGGCTACGTTTAATCCTTTTGCAAAGCCATCATACATTCGGGTAAAATCAAGGCTTGTGGTATTTTGCACTAATCCAAATCCACCATCATCAAACTCGGTTGGCGAATTAATACCCATAGAAGCATTTAAGGTATTGCGACCATAATAATGCATCATATTATTACCGAATGTATTATTTAAATCGACATCCCATCCTTTAACATCTCCACGAATACCTGCTGAAAAAGAATTGTCTTTAACAACTGAAGCAATAACCGGATCAAACCGGCCTTCGGGATAAATTAATGTATCTACCCGTGAAGCATTGGCATTATCGCCCGTAATAGAACGCGTATAAGCATATGCATCCACCATACGACTATTCATGCCACCAAATGCATAAATATGCGCTGTATTGCTAATAGGCATGCGCATATTAAACCATGTGGTGAAATTCGTTACTTCAGCATCACCAAATTGATTGCGATAATCAACCAATGCCGGAAAATCCGGACCTTCAAAAAATGCACGATTGGTATGACCCCGGTAATTGTAATCAGCCGTTACATTAATAAATCCATCCTCACCTAATTTAAATCCATAATTACCATTGAGTTGCAAATTTTGTCCGTCAAGCGAACCTTCACCATTATTATATTGTGCTAAATGAGCACCTGTATTTACATTACCGGTAAACTCATCCACATTATCTTTTAATACAATATTGATTACACCCGCAATCGCATCTGAACCATACTGTGCAGAGGCGCCATCGCGCAAAATTTCGATACGCTCAATAGCAGAAGCCGGAATCGTATTTAAATCAGTTCCGGTATTTCCTCTACCACGAGTACCAAAAATGTTGATGAGTGATGACTGATGATAGCGTTTTCCATTCACTAAGACCAGGGTTTGGTCAGGTCCTAATCCACGTAAGGTAGCCGGATCAATATGATCGGCGCCATCAGAACCTGACTGACGATTAGAGTTAAAGGAAGGCGCTGTGTATTGCAGCAACTGATTAATATCAAGCTGACCATTTGCTGCGGTTACCGCACTCACATCAATCACATCGATGGGCGACATACTCTCAGTGGCCGACCTGTTCAAGCTGCGTGTACCCACAACTTCAACACCACTAAGGCTGTACGATCCACTCTCCAGTAACACACGCAGAGTTACTTGAGCGTTTACTTCAATTTCCTGAGTCGTATAACCGATGTAACTGAACACTAGTGTGGCAGGCGTTTTAGTTACTTCAATGGTAAAATTACCATCAAGGTCAGTCACCGCACCATTTGTGGTTCCTTTTTCAATGACGGTAGCCCCCGGAAGAGACCCGCCCTCAAGATCAGAAACATTTCCTTTGATCACCGTTTGAGCAAAGGTTCCCGCTGTCAGCAACATAGCGCCAACCAACAGGTAAAAGGTTTTTAGCATAATTGGGTTTGTTTTGTAACTCTAATGTAAAGTATTTGTGTATATACACAAATGGGTTATGCACAATCCAATCCATTTGCATAAAAGCTTTCCATGGTGATTATCACACAAATCCTGCAAAACCGGGCATTCGTGCCTATTTCGTGGATACTTGCCCGGAGGGTCAATCATGCTGCTGTAACCGACCGGTCAATCCCAAATGAAATCAAAAGCAATATGCCGGGCAAGACGGTAAAACCCGGGCGACTTCTTGACTCCTAGTTCATAGGTGATATACTATCTTAGAGCAATAAAATACCCATATGCGTTTCATTGCAACATTACTTCTTTGTGCATCCATATGCTCAATTCAAGCACAAAATACTACTGCGCATAAGATAGATTCTCTACTTAGCTACCTGCATAGTTTCAACGCATTCAATGGAGAGGTAATGCTCATGAAGGGTAATCAGGTTGCTTTTCATGCAACTTATAATGATTTATCAAACGGTTCAAATCACTATCGCATTGGCAGTATTACAAAAGTTTTCACCGCCTTGGCAGTTTACAAAACAATGGAAGCAAATGTATTTACCTGGGATGCCACTTTAAATAAATGGTATCCACAAATACCGCACGCCAAAGACATTACGATAGAAATGATGTTGTCGCACCGCAGTGGAATTTTCAATATTACTGCTTGGGAAAATTATTATGCTACCAGAAACCAATCGTTTACAAAACAGGAAATTCTCGATATTATCATTAGCCAAAAACCAGCATTTAAACCGGGAAAAGATGTTGAATACAGTAACTCGAATTATATTCTGCTGGGTTATATACTTGAGGATATTTATGGCAAACCCTTTGCAGAAATAGTAGATGAGTTGGTCATTCAACCGGCAGGCTTGGAAAACACCTGGTTTGAATATGGAAGTCCTGATCGCACAATACGGGAAACCTCCTATATTTTTGATGGCGCAAATTGGAACCCGGATGTAGATTCAGAACCAAATCTTCCTGGTGCAGCAGGGAGCATGGTTAGCAATACACATGATTTATGCATGTTGATGCAGGCACTTTTCGATAACCGGATTATAAGTGCGGCATCACGCGATTCAATGATGTTGCTGGTAAATGCATCTTTTGGACATGGCATATTAAAAGCCCCTTTTTACAATCACCAGGGTTGGGGCCATACCGGCCGCATTGATGAATTTCGTAGTTATGCCGGCTATTTTCCAAACGATTCAGTCACCATGGCCATTACCACCAATGGCATGAATATGGACCTAAACGAATTGATGATTGGTGTTTTATCTATCTATTTTGATACTGCATATGTTTGGCCACATTTTGTTGACTTCGATTTAAATACCGAACCCTTGACAGAAGAGTTTTGTGGTGTATACAAATTAAGATTGTTTGGATTTATTCCTCTTGGTAAATTGGGGCTCGAAAAGGCATCTCCTAATTTCATGTGGATGTACGATGCAAAATCCGGAATCGAAAAAAGTCAACGAATTTTAGTCAGACGCTCGAACACCTTTACCTGGGAGGCAACCGAAATCAACGGTGAATTAACCTTCGAACCAGATAAAAAGGGCAATTTTAAAACCATACAGATTCATCAGGGAAATTTTAACGTCAAAGCGAAACGGGTTTCAAGCGGGAAGTAATCTACCTGTTAACTCAAAAAAGTCACCTACATCAATGGTTAATGCGATGTAATTTTTTTGTAATACATGAGCACATTTATGTTGAAACTATTTACTACCGGCAATCATTAATTAGCCAATTTTCACATGTAGATTTCCAAAGGCGTACAGTCATTCGAATCAACTGAATCTTGTCGTTTAATCCTAATTATACGCTCTACTAATCACTCCTTTCAAGCAGACTTCGTTTTAACATATCGGCCAAAACCGGGTAAACACCTGATGCCTGGCGGATAAAATTTCATCGGCGCTTCCTATTAACACGATTAGGGTTTAATTTTACCTGTATAATCAAAATTTAGTGTATGTCGGGTAAACAATTCCTGCTCACCATGTTATGTGGTTCGTTGTATGCATTCAATACCTTATCGGCCCAAATCGCTCAACCCATTTTCCGAAACGGGGAAGCGCAAATTGTACCTGAATTCAGCAGCTCTGAAAATTGGATTAAAGAGGAATTATGGGTAGAAACCACCTTCGATTCTGATGGCGATGGTTTACTCGACCGGATGCATGTATTTATTACCCGGCCCGTTCAAACCGAAAATGGCGATTTAAAATTACCGGTCGTGTACACTACAAGCCCGTATTATGGATTAAAATTATGGGCATTGTTGGGTCTATTCGACAAGAAATATAACTGGGATGTAAAACATGAAATTGGTGATACGCCTAAAATGCATAAACACCCGAGCAGAGGCACACGCGATAAACGTCCGTTCATGGCATTTTATATGGATAATACCTGGGTGCCGAGAGGTTATGTGATGGTATATTCCTCATCACCCGGAACCGGATTATCGGATGGCGCACCAACGGTTGGTGGAGAAAACGAATCGCTGGCACCGAAGGCAGTGATTGATTGGTTATGTGGCAGAGCGAAAGGTTATAGCACACGAACCGGTAATACAGAGGTGTTTGCCAAATGGTGTAATGGTAAAGTAGGTATGACAGGCACCTCTTACGACGGAACTTTATGCATCGCCGCTGCAACCACCGGTGTTCAGGGTTTAGAAGCCATTATTCCGGTGGCACCTGTTACATCATTTTATCAATATTACCGGTCAAACGGTTTAGTGCGCTCTCCGGGAGGATATTTAGGAGAAGATATTGATGTGTTGTATGATTTTATTCATACCGGTGATAAATCAAAACGCAATCGCAATAATCGTGAAGTACGCGATAGCATTTTAGTGAAAAATCTGGATCGGGAAACAGGCGACTATAATGCTTTTTGGGCTTCACGTGATTATTTAAATCAAATTGATCAGATGCATGCCGCTATGTTAATGTCGCATGGATTTAATGACTGGAATGTGATGACCGAGCAGAGTTATCGTTTTTATGTGGCTGCAAAGGAAAAAGGATTACCGGTGCAATTATATTACCATCAGCAAGATCATGGTGGTGATCCGCCAATGACCATGATGAACAGATGGTTTACGCATTATTTGCATGGTGTCGACAATGGCGTGCAAAACGATGCGCCTGTGCAAATTGTGCGCGAGTTTGAAACAAACCCGACAGCTTACTCTATGTATCCGGATTCTCTTGCCGAACAAGTAACTTTTTATTTGCAATCAGATAACAGCAATACCGGTCAGTTACAATTAACATCCAATGTAAATAGCCAGGACATCACCTTTATAGATGATTATCATTTTAGCGGTGAGGATTTAGCAACTGCTACCTCAGGGGAGCATCGCTTGTTGTGCCTGTCGCCAGTATTAGAAAAAGATATGCGTATTTCAGGTACGGCACAAATAAGTCTGCGATTGGCTTCCAATAAACCCGCTGCCAATTTATCTGTGTGGTTGGTAGCACTTCCATGGGAAGATGAAAAAACAACTGAGGTGTATGAAAATATCATCACACGAGGATGGGCTGATCCTCAAAATCATCAATCCATTAGCGAAGGACAAGCATTAATTCCAGGTAATTATTATCAGGTCAGCTTCGAGCTAATGCCCGATGATCAGATTATTCCTGCAGGTCAGCAATTGGGATTACTGATATTTTCCAGCGATAGTGAATTTACACTTTTGCCCGATCCGGGAACTGAGTTAACTATTGACTTAAATGGTTCGTATTTCAGTTTGCCAATAGTAGGCGGTAAGGAAGCGTATGAGCAGGCTACTATTAAATAAATGCGTTATACTGAAACGCGATTCATTTGACGGAACACCATTGTAGATAAGATTTTGGCACCGCATACGCCTTTGGCTATAGGTAATATGTATACATATATTATTATTCTACTTATTCGATAGATTTACTTATATTTGTGCCAAGCATCTATCCGCTACCCAAAAAATTAGCTAGTGAAATTGTACTCAAAATCACCCGCCATATCTGTCGTAAACCCGAAATTTACCCCCACTATGCTTTATAGAAGCCTAACTACCGTAGCTTTCAGTGTTATCAGCCTATTCGCAATGGCGCAAAATGACGTCACCAGAACCACTTACTACACTGAACCCGGCTCATACGGCACGAAACGCGAAAGCGATCCCCCTAACTATGTGCGCGACCTGAAAGCACTTGGATTTTCGGGTGTTCACCAGGTTGACTGGATAAATATTGGTCTGGATACCCGTAACCGGACCGAATATCGTCAAAATGATATTCGCCGCGCCCCTACGTTTAGTGAAGATGTGCCTGTTCTTTTCAAAAGCAGGGCCTATTTTGGATTTGAAGAACGTTTTGGTTTCCTCGGCGCAACTGCTGAATTTCAGGATTCGAGACGGTATAACAGTCAATTTGCCATCGACAACCGCGATTGGAACCCAATGACCTTTATTCAGGCTTATGGCGAGTTGAAATTTAAATCAATACTCCCGAGAGACCCACGTGGTAATTACAGGCCTGTATTAATAAGAGGTGGTCGTATGACTTTTGAGTTTTTAGACCGTAGATTAATAGCCTTAAATCAGTGGCGTAATACCTCCAATAATTTTTTAGGCACGAGAATCTCCATTGGACAAGATGCAAATGATTGGCAATTTGACCTACTGATATTACATCCTATTTCAAGATTGGTTGACAGTTTGGAAACAACTTCAGATTTTGACACCACCAGAACAGATATTTGGTTTAATGCTGCAATTGGTCATTGGCGAAAATGGTCACCCTATATAACCATTGAACCCTATTACATGGGATTGCGTCAAATTGCCGGGGTTGAAAACGGAAACGTAAACAGAAATATCATGGCACCCGGTTTACGACTTTCAGGCTGGTTGTGGGACAAATCAATTAACTACGATTTTGCTACCACACTTCAATTGGGCGTAGATGCAGGCAAAACAAAACAGGCGCATTTAATTACCGCAGAAATCGGGTATACATTCAAGGAAAATAAAATGAAGCCGCGATTTAGTTTATTTTATGGAGAAGCAACAGGTGATAAAGACCCAAATGATGATACAGATAATCGCTTCGATCGTTTTTATGGATTTGGGAGGCCCTGGTCTGCAGATGATTATATTATACCTGAAAATGTCATGGCGCCGGCAATTCGATTTGAATTTCAGCCCCTAAAGTCATTAGGTATAGATGGTGGCTACACCTGGTACTATCTGCAAAGTTCAACCGACCGATTTAATAATTTATTAGACGGTAGCAATAACCGTGATAAAACCGGAGAGAGCGGAAACAATATCGGAAACGGTCCCAATTTAAGGGTCCGATACAAACCATTCCCTTGTCTGGAAATTATTTCCGGCTATAGTTATTTCATGGTTGGCGAATTTGTGCAAAACATGCAGGCAAATGCAAACGGCATCTACTCAGAAACATCGAACTTCTTTTTTGTTGAAACCACCATTAATATTGTACACCTGGTTTCCATGATACAGAAACAACAATCCTCAGGCGCATCAAAATAAATTTTGAAGCAATAAGATATACGCTTTTAATTTACACGTATTCCCTTGTGCAGAGCGAATATGCGTATAATTAACCAAGCGTATATCCTGTTGCCAGCCTTAAGCGAAATCTACATCATCAGTTTAAGCATTTATTAAACAAGCCGGCTGTACTTCACCAAAACAGCTGCCATTTGATAATTCTCACTTAAACAAACGCACATTTCAAGGCAGGCCTGCTCGATTTTGTCGTACATTTGTTTACGCAAAATCAGCCGGTATGTTTAAACCAGAAAATGTTGATGTATATATTGCTGCATATCCTCCTGAAGTTCAGGAAAAGATGCAACAATTGCGCAGCATTATCCGAAAACATGCCCCCTATGCTGCAGAGACCTTAAATTATCGGTCGCCTGCGTACAAGCAGGATGGCATTATGCTTGTTTATTTTTCAGCACATACGGATTATATCGCCTTTTTTCCGGGCGCTGAGTGCATGGAAATATTTCGAAACGACCTTGCACCATATAAATGTGCTAAAAATGCTATTCAACTACCGCTCGACAGGAAATTACCACTGCAACTGCTAACACTCATCATTAAACACCGTGTGGGTGAAGTAACACATCTGCGCGCTAAAAAAAGGAAATAAATTTAGGTTTGGTGGTGTGTAGATTCTGAATTCATTACCAGGACATCAATGTGTCAAATACAATTGTGCGTTTTTCCTGTGATTATATCTTTATTTTCTAAAAAAAATTTTTTGCTGGAAGGTCGGAAGTTGGTGAGACTGGAAGGTGTAAAGTGATCTAATACCAGGACGAACATTCAAAACCATATTATTGGTTAGGGCTGATGCATAAACGTGGGATGTATACCTGACAAAAAAAGTAGCTGCCTGATCAGACAGCTACTGACATTCTATAATCCTATTGTTTGTACTTTATTGAATGATAACCGTTTGGGTGGCAGTATAGCCGTTTTGCATCACGCGCACAAAGTATGTGCCTTTTGCCATATCACCAAGGTCAATGCTGCGCTGATAAGTTCCGGAAAAATTTGACAGGTTTTCTTCATACACCGCTTTTCCATTTACATCTGATATACTTACGTAAGTATCACCTGCATCCGGTAAAGTAAACTGAACCTGAAAAGTGCCATCAGACGGATTGCTGAATACTGCTAAATTATCTTGCTGCAATAATGGATGCGCCATTGGATCGCCTGATTTAGGTTGCGTGGTAATTGCAATATACACACGTTTTGAACTATCGCGCGTTACATAACTGTAGCAACTTCCGGGCGGACAAGGTGTTGGAAGCACTTTTAAATCCGGACCATAAAAATACCCGCCTTCATCATCGCCATCCTCGTTAAAGAAATACATGCCGCCTTTTTGTTCTTTCAGGGTTACATCCACTTCTTTTCGTTTTCCTTCACGTATATAAGTAACCTGAATTTTTTGTCCCGGCGTGGTTTGCTGCATAAAGGCAACTACATCATCGTAGGTTTTCACTGTCGTTTTATCTAAAGCTGTCAGGATATCACCTTCTTTCAATCCTGCTTCAGAAGCAGCTGAGTTTTCTTTAAGACCTGTAATTAACGCACCTTCCTCACCATCCTCCAGATAAACACCTAAAAATCCTCTGTTCGAAGTTGCAAAATCGAATGCAAATGGTTGTCCATTGAAAATGGAATCATTTATATTAAAATCAAATTGCATGTCGTCCGGAAAAGCAAACGCTTCCGTATTTTCCTGCAAGGTTAATTTTGTTGTCATTTCCTTTCCGTCGCGCAAATACGTTACGGTTATTTCATCACCCGGCATATACATACCAATAACTTCACTCAAATTAGCCGGCGATTCGATTGTGCGTTTATCAATGGCAAGAATAATATCTGCTTCCTGTAATCCGGCTGCAAGGGCTGCACCACCTTCTGTAAGTCCTGTTATTTTTGCGCCCTCCGGAACTTTTTCTGAGTAAACACCCATCAGTGCTTTGTTAGGAGATTCAGATGCATACATAGAGATATCCATCGGCACCAAATTTTCCAGGTCAGGTAATGTGGGTATTTCCGGAATGGTAATACTGAGATCACCCAAACTCTGCATTAAATCTTCCATCGCTTTGGCATCCCAATACCCGTTGGCATAATCAGAACGGATATCAATATTAATCTCACCCAACTCTTCCTCGAGTCCGAGGTTGCGCATCATCTCCTCTAATTGTAAATCTGTAAGGTTGTCGATAGTGGTATCCAGGGTGATATGTTCCCCATCCACTTCCGCATCAATCCGCAGTCGAATACCCTGTTCCTGAGGTTGTTGAGCATACATCGCAGAAAAGCTCATACATAAAGCCACAAACACAAAATACCGGTTCTTCATACACATTATAGGTTTAGTCAATCAAAAGCCCTTGTTTTCAGGCTTCGGATTACAAATTTACACGCCTCATAGCCCGGAGGTAGTTAATAGCCGATTAAAGAATGTTAATGTTCCGTTAAACGGGTTCCGTAACAATTTTAACACTTGTAGATTTGTAAGGAATGCTGAAGAACCGATTATGGTGGATTGTGGTGTCCATGAGTACTGCGTTGCTTGGGATTATTCTGGTGCAGGTATACTGGATTCAGAATACCATTGTACAAAAGGAAGAAATCTTTAGTTTCCAGGTAAATGAGGCCCTGAACCGGGTTGCCGACAAGGTTGAAACTAATATTGTAACCAATTTGCTGAGCAGTCAGATGGAATTATTGTTCAGCGATTCTATGTATTGGGTGGGTATGGGTGATAGTCTGACTGCCTTCGGTGGCATGGCAAATGACAGTGCCATGGCCGCCATGCTTGCGCAAATGCAGCCTACCAATCCCTATTACACGCGCAACGACATGATACCTGTTGAACCTTTTGACGACATGCTGCAGGGTGCGCCTAATCCACGGGGGCCGGTCATGATTCTTGAACCACTTGAATACTCCGATAAACAGGTGCTGGCCGATGAGGCACTGATTGATGATATTTTGGATGACATCGACCGTCAGATTCAAATCAATACCAATCGCATTAAAAAAGTAATGGAGCAGATGATGTTTACATTACTGCAAAAAGGTATTGAGCCTGAACAAACCATTGATACTGTATTTCTCAGAAAAATCCTGCATTTCGAACTGAGCAACCGGGGCATCACCACCGAGGTGGCTTTTGGGGTGCTGATGGATGATAAGTTTTTTATCAATAATGTTACGGGAGAAAAAGAAACAAAAGCACTGGCGGCATCACCGCATAAGGTGAGTTTATTCCCCGAGGACATCTATTTCCACAACGACGTTTTACTGGTCAATTTCCCCAATCAAAAGCGATTTATTCTGCAAAGCATCTGGGGCATGCTGGTTGGTTCGCTGCTCTTTACAACCATTATTGTTGCCTTGTTCAGTTATACGGTGGTAATGTTGTTCCGTCAGAAAAAATTGTCGGAGATTAAAAATGACTTCATCAACAACATGACCCATGAATTTAAAACACCTCTTGCAACCATATCCTTAGCCGTTGATGCGGTAAACAATCCGATGATTGTGCAGGACCAGCAAAAGGTAAAATATTACACAAATATCATTCGAGAGGAAAATAAACGCATGCACAGTCAGGTCGAAAAAGTGCTTCAGATGGCGCTTTTAGATAAAAATCAAATTAGTTTGAGTAAGGATGATATTGATATACATGAAATCATTTACCGTGCTGTTGAAAATATCAGTATATTAGTAGAAGGAAAAGGCGGCAGCATCGTTACAGATTTACGCGCCATGCGTCACGAGTTTGTGGGGGATGAAGTGCATATCAGTAATGTAATATCCAATTTACTGGATAACGCCAATAAATACACTCCCGACCAACCACAGATTCGTGTTAGTACAGAAAGCGATGCCAAGGGCATCTATATTACCATTTCAGATAACGGCATTGGCATGAGTGCTGAACATTTGAGCATGATTTTTGAGAAGTTCTATCGGGTGCCAACTGGAAATGTGCATAATATTAAAGGCTTTGGATTGGGCTTAACTTATGTCAAGGCTATTATAGAAGCACATCAGGGCACCATTGAAGTTAAAAGTACGCCTAAAAAAGGCTCATCATTTACAATCTTTTTACCACATCAATAAAGCATACTACTATGGAAGAGATAAAAACAAAAATATTACTGGTAGAAGACGACCCAAATTTCGGCGCTGTGCTGAAAGACTACCTGTCGATGAATGGTTACGATGTTCGCCTGGCAACGGATGGCGAAAAAGGTGAGGACCTCTTCTTTAAAGAAGAATTCAATCTTTGCATCCTGGATGTGATGATGCCCAAAAAAGACGGTATCTCACTCGCCGAACAGATTAAACGGATTAATCCGGAGATGCCGGTAATTTTCCTGACTGCCAAAACCATGCAGGAAGATATTCTTGCCGGATTTAAAACGGGAGCTGATGATTATATCACCAAACCCTTTAACAGCGAAGAATTGCTTTATCGTATCGCTGCTGTATTAAAACGCGGTGGTAAATTGCGCACGAATCAGCAGCAAAAAGAATTTACAGTCGGCAAATTCAATTTCAATTACAAAACGCGCATGCTCACCAATGGCACGCACGAAAGCAAATTATCACCTAAAGAGGCCGAGCTGTTGCGTTTATTCTGCATGAAAATAAACGACATCGTTTACCGCGAAGAAGCCCTAAAACAAATCTGGGGCCGCGATGATTATTTTACTGCCAGAAGTATGGACGTATTCGTCACCAAACTCCGCAAATATCTCAAAGACGACCCAAGCCTTGAAATCGTAAACATTCACGGCAACGGCTTCAGACTAAACGCCGAAGAATCAGCGGAGGGGTGAGTGGTGAGTGGTGAACGGTGAGTCGCATTTAGACTTACCGACTCCCAGTCTTCCCGGCCTCGTGTATTTCCCGGCCTCGTGCATTTCACGGCTATTTAGAAATTAAAAAACCGCAGATACACAGCAAAAGCTGCATAATCTGCGGTTCTGAAATTGAGGAAGAAAGCCGAATTTATTCCTTTATAAATGTCCCACTGAATACAGCAGCATTATTTTTTTCAACCTGTAACACATACATACCGGCAGGCAATGTTTGCACATCTATACCATTTTGTGTGATGGAATTTCCACCTATTTTTCTGCCCTGCATATCATAAATCTGATACTGCACATCTCCCTCAGGAAAATCCTGCATAAATAAGGTTTGCGCAACCGGATTCGGATATACCAATGCAGCTTGTTGGAAATCTATCACAGATACCGGATCAACCGCTTCTGTATATCTGCTGATACCTGCGTAATCATGTGCCACCCATAATTGTTGTTCAGATTTAACAGCAATATAGTTGACATCATCATTTGGCATAGGCACATCACTTGCTGTCGACAACCAGGTCCATGTTTCTGTTAGCGCATCATACACATGCACGCCACCCTGCCCATCGGTGATACCGAAATAGCTTTTTGAACCTGACCATGCGAAAGAAATTACAAAGCCAAATCCTTCGCCAATGGTATAATCTTCCCAGGTAGTGCCATCGTAACGGTAGGCGCGGTTATTATTTGCACCAAACCATACCGCACCGTCAGGAGCCACTTCAATCGAATTAATTGCAGGTCCTGCAGCAAGCGCTGGCACATCGCTGGCATCAATAAAGTTTTGGGTAGCAAAATCATATTCTACAATACCATCCATTTTTCCCACCCATAAAAAATCACGCATTTCATCATAAGCAATTGACAAACCCCAATTGCTTACGCCTGGAGTGGCGAATAATAAAGTAGTTTCACCATCCGCATATTGGAAAACACCATCATCATTTACAAAATAAATGGTTCCATCTGCTGTTACATCATAATCAAAAATATAAATAGAAGAATATCCATCCGCCAACGGAATAACGGTCCAGTCGGTACCATTGAAATACTGAATCAGGTTGCCATAATTAACACAATAAAAAGTATTGTTGGCAAATCGCAAATCATAAGCGCCGTATAAGGTTGGCACATCGCGTTCTAAATCCCAGTCATTTACATCTGCGTTATATACATACTGGCCGGCGCCGCTCAACATGTGCACATCACCCTCTGCATCCAATGCAAGTCCGCGGATACTATTATTCTGCATATTGTACTCAGCTACTGAAATTTGTGCGTAATCCGTTGGAGAGCGGTGAATAACCAGCGCAGCTGAATTATAAGTATAGTTATTGAAATAAAAATCATCGCCATCGGCATATAACAATTGATAAGGGGTGAAAACAGCAGCTTCACAAACATATTCCCAGGTCATATCAACGAGGGTATATACAGCATGTGCATCTACATAGGCATAAATTTTATTATCTGTGCCACGCAGAATATTATTTACACTGGCAAAATCAGGCAAACCGGTTTTACCGTCGGCAAAAGAACCATCTTTAAACACAAAAGCCAGATCAAAACCATTGTTGATCAGGTAAGTATTTTCATCCACATTATACACGCGAACGGTACTTGGAGAACATCCTAAAACAACCGGAGAATCCGATACTTCAAAACTGTCGACTGCTGTTGTAGTTGCCGCATCAAAAACCAAACATTTCGTTCCGGTGAAAATGAGCACTTGATTATCGGGTGTAATATCAAAGTCCCAGGCATTAAAATCCCAGCCGGCACCGCCAACAGAGTTTATGAATGTATACACATGCGTATCCGTATTAAACTTATAAATACCGGAAGCCGTCTGCAACCATAAATTATCGTTGAGGTCAGCCTTCATACGATATAATAAGAGGTCTGTCGGGAAGTCGTAGGTAGTCCACTCTGCCCCATCAAACCCAACTACACCCGCTTCATAAGTCCCCACCCAGATGACATCATCTGAAGTGCGCACAATCTGCTCGATGCTGTTAGAAGGCAGTCCGCCCGTTTCCTTATGGTAGAAGGTCTTGGTGCCGGTAGTAGTATTCTGCACCACCAAACCACCCTTACCACTCATCCACAAGAGATCTCCCGCAGGCTCCACATCGGTTACAGCCGTGATGTTGCTGAAGTTTGCCCATTCCTGAGCTTGCACGCCGGTGGTCAGGAGGAGGCCGGCTACAGCTAATGTCAGTATATTATTCTTCATACAGTTTTATTTACGCAACAAAAATCTATCAGGTTGGCATAGTAAAGAAATCAAATGTAGGTCATAAATTAGGTGTCTGATAAAACTTTTGTTCAATAAAATCAATATATATTGCTATTTTTATCCATTATATATTAAAGGTCTGTGAAAAAACCGGATAGTGCATTGTGGCAGCTTATTCAGGGCCTCAGCATGGCTGAAAGGCGGTATTTCCATATTTTTTCATCGCGACACTTCCCTAAAGATAACCAATATTACCGCTTGTTTCAGGCCATCAGCAGCCAGGAAACCTATGATGAGACTGCCTTGCACACGCAATTTGCAAAAGGCAAATCCAAATCCTACTTAGCCGTACTTAAACGCCAGCTTTTCGACGCCCTCCTCGAATCGTTGCACCATTTCGAAACATATGATGATCCGGTACAGCATATCATCAGAGGTGTGCACTACAGTCAGATACTCTTACAACGCGGATTGTTCGAAGCCTGCGCAAGGTCGATAGCGAAATATAAGTCGGCAGCATACGCACTCGAACAATTCGAACAGGTGATTGCACTCATTAGCCTGGAAAAAAAATTAGCCTCGCGACAGCAATTCGAGCATCAATCGAATGACGATATTGATGCCCTCGAACAGGAGGAAATCCAATGTCTGCATTTTATCAAACTCAATGCTGCCTATTGGAAACACAGTTCGCATATATATAAATTACATTATGCCAAGCATATCGGTCCCGGAAAAAATAATAGTGAATTAAATGCTGTATTAGCGCACCCTCTTTTTGCACAGACAGAAAAAGCGGAAACCTTTATTGCGCAATTAGACAAACTGCAAATTCACGCCTTACACGCCTTTGCTGCACAGGATGCTAAAAAAGCGTTTACCTACAATCAGTCATTTTTACAATTGATGGATAACCATCCGCATTTACGTGATGCGCATGCCGACAGATATTTTGCCACCTTGAATAATTACCTGATTGATTGTGTGCTTACCGAACAACATACTGCCCTTCTCAACGGCATCGATACTTTACAAACATTGCCTGCCAACAGAACTTTCAGGCATATTCCGAATATTCAGACACAGGTATTTCGCATCAGTAATCAGTTACTGCTTAACTATTATATCGGCAATGAAAAATTCGAAGCTGCATTGTCTATTGCAGATGCCGTACACGCCGGCTGGAAGCAAAATCAATCGCGTATGGCACAACCACATATCATCACACTGCTCTATCTATGTGCCTATACCGAAATTAATACCGGGTTAACCGAACGCTGCCTGAATACGTTACAGCACTTGTTTGCTGTGTGTCATGCAGAAGACATCGGCGACCTGTATGCCTCCGCGCGCATCATGCAAATTCTCGCCCACTATGAACGTGGCGATATTCTACTCATCGACTCCTTAATATCCGCATTCAATCGATCAGCGGCTACCCGACAACATCGTTCAGAGACATACACCGTGCTATTCAAATTCTTAAAGCAGTCCATTCGCAATCCAAATAAACCAATCAAAAACACGCTCATCAAAAACCTAAAAAAACTCTCTGCAGAACCTGCTGAACAAAGGGTGTTTAATATTTTTAATTTTATTTATTGGACGGAAAGGTGCTTAGTTATGCGGGGGTGAATGGTGAGTGGTGAACAGTGAGTGGTGAGTGGTGTGTGGTGACAAATGCAGGAACAGGTAAGGCGGAAAGGCGGTAAGTGACGGTAAGTCAAAGACTAGCGAAAATTCAAATTATTCCTTATTGATTATTCCTTATTCCTTTTTTTTGGTAGTGAGAAGTGAGACAATGCAGGCAGCCTTCAGCTACTTTGAACTACATCCAGTCACTTATCGTCTCCAAGTCTTCCCGTCTGCCCGCCTCACGGCGGGGCCCCGTGAATTAAAATACATGAGACCAATCGCATAACAACTTCTATGATATTCTATGAGTTTCATCAGAGCAACAAATGGGCGTTGTTCCGATTAGAATTATTTCAGATGCTATAAAATCCACATTTAATATAGAATTTCAACTGCTGTCAGAATATTTATTAGTTTTGGATTCAGCATCAAACTCATTAACCCGGTTACGATTTAGGCATCTTAAGAGAGGTTGTTGACCAGTCAAGATGTTTCAAATTGAAAGAACATAACATCCGGTAACACACCTAACCGCAGAACACATGATACTTAAATAAAAAAAATGAAAATATCCTTCAGCTTTTTGTTTGCCTTGTTGAGTAATCTGTTAATCGCTCAAATACCCACCGATAGTCTTAAAGGATATTATCCATTTAATAATGATTTACATGACTATTCGGGACAGGGGAACAGTATTATTTCAGCCTCAGGCGCATATACCGATGACCGATTTGGCGTGTCTAATCAGGCTTTCCTTTTTAACGGTATTGATGATTCATTAACCATTCCTATAACTGAATTTGGACCCATTGTTGGCGATTTTACCATTTCCTTTTGGTATAAAACAAATTCTTCCGCTATTATGAATCTTTTTTCATCTAAGCAAGGCGCCAACGATACTACTTCAAATTTTGAGATACAACTGAATAGTCATGATGCCTACCATTTACAATTTGCAAAACAAACCTGGTATCAAACATTTATTTACTGGAATGGAACAGGCATGACTAATAATGCCATGGCAGAGGGCGCACCTGGCCTATTTACAAAAGGCGAATGGTCGCATATAGTAATAACAAGAAAGACAGATACGTTGCGGATTTATCGCAATCATGAATTATATACTCCGAGTATAGATAATTTATATGGCGGCACCTTAGGCGATTATGTAAATTTAGTATTTAGCGGATTGCCTTATCGATTTAAGGGAGCAATTGATGATTTGAGATTATACAACAAAAGCGTACAACAAGCAGAAGTTGACCAACTTTGGTTTGAAAATCAACCAATCATTTTTTTATACCCGAAACCAACAGATGCATTTGTTCAAAACTCAATCCCGCTGATATTCTGGGCGTATAACGACAACGTAATCAGTGATTCTATAAATGTTGAACTCAGCATCAACAATGGTGTTTGGCAAGTCTATCTACCGCATACACATATGGCTTATGAAAATGGTTTCTATTTTGATTTAAGTCCATACCCGGTAGGAACAGATTTCGCTTTCAGGATTACAGATCTGGCTGACACATCTAAACATTATCTATCCGGATTATTGACAATTAGTCCATATGATTTTATCAGCGTTCAACCTGCTCTACCCTTTACAGCACGAGATGGAGCAGGATTACTGAGCTTTCAAAACAAGTTGTGGCTACTCGGTGGTTGGGATCCTCCGCATCACCTACCCTTAAGCACACATAATGAAGTGTGGAGTTCGTCTGATGGTGTGCATTGGACCTTTGAAACAACTGCTTCATGGCCACCCAGACATTGCAGCGCGTGGTTAACAGACAGTTTAAATATGTATGTTATAGGAGGTGATCCACAATCGGGTTGTCTGACTGATGTATGGAAAAGTAGTGATGGAATAAACTGGATACAACTGGAAGATGTCATACCAGGTTATGTAAATCGCAATAACCCCAATTATGCCTATGCGGATAATCATTTCTACATATTTGGCGGCGAACAATGTTCAGCATCCGGATTAAATGAGGTTTGGGAAAGTACTGATGGAATTGTCTGGAATCAGTTGGATAATGCCCCTTGGTCAGGAAGAGGCATGCAGATAAATTCCTGTGTGGATGATACTGGTCAAATTTGGATGTTAGGCGGATCCAATGAAGGTGACCGCAGATCATATAATGAAGTATGGAAAACCAGTGATGGAATAAACTGGACATTAGTAAATGCATCTGCACCTTGGGCCGGTAGATATTGGCACACTACTGCATGGTTTGATTCTAAAATGTGGGTTATGGCGGGTGTTGCATCCGGGATTGAGATGGGTGATGTTTGGTATTCAGAAGACGGCATTACCTGGCACGAATTAAAAAGCACCACCGGAAATTGGCCCGAAGGCACAAGACATGCCCAATCTTCTACCGTATTCAAGGATGCCCTTTGGTACATGTGCGGTATAGCAACAAACAATGCCTGGAAGATAATTAATACACAAACTTTTACTGAAATTGAACGCAGCCCGGAAATCCAACCCGACTATTCTTTGTATCCAAATCCTGCAAACAATAAAATAGTTATTGAATCCCCACAAAAAAATCCTATTGGTTATTATATCATCTACAATGCTACAGGAGCGCAAATAGCGACTGGAAGCTGCTTTGACATAACCAGCGAAATCGACATTTCTAGTTATAACAGTGGCTTGTACTATATACAGCTATTAAACTCGTATTCGACTTTAGCATTTATTAAGAATTAAGATATGTAGTGTAAAACTTGCGCAGTAAGTGCCGTAAATGTTCTAACTTCTTTTAAAAGAAGTACTCGAATCGTGTTGCTAATAATAAACGAATAGCTAATCAGTTTATTTTGTACACTTAAACAACCAACCGCACACACTATTTAACCTGCACATCCATTCTTGAATAACCGAGTTATCTCCTCAACTATTCAACGCTACATCATCCACCTCAGTCAAATATTTCCCGATTTTCGAAATTGTTGAAGCAAACATCGTTTCATCAAACGGCGATTGCAATCCGGCATAAGCCACCAACTCCAAAAATGATTTACTGCCTCCGGCTTTGCAGAGTTTTACATAATCAGTAAAAGCATCGTCCTTATCTATCTGCGCTTTATGCCAGAATTGGAAGGCACACATTTGCGCGAGGGTGTAGTCGATATAATAAAATGGCGATTGATAAATATGCGCCTGCGTTTGCCAGAATCCACCGGATTCTAAAAAGGCATGCCCATCGTAATCTTTATGTGGTAAAAATTGTTGCTCAAGTTTACGCCATTCCGCTTTACGTTGCTTAGGAGAAAGATCAGGCTGCTCGTAAACAATATGCTGAAAAGCATCAACAGCCACGCCATACGGTAAAAACATCAATGAATCTACTAAATGCGCATACCGGTATTTATCTGCCTCACCATTAAAAAAGCGATCCATCCAGGGATAGGCAAAATACTCCATGCTCATGCTGTGTATTTCGGCACCATCACTGGTAGGCCAATAATATTCCGGAGTTTCAAAACCGCGACTCATATACACCTGAAAAGCGTGACCCACCTCATGTGTCAGCACGTCAATATCGCCGCTGGTGCCATTGAAATTCGAAAATATAAATGGCGCACGATGCTTGCTGATATAGGTGCAATATCCACCACCTGCTTTTCCTTTCTTCGCTACTAAATCCATTAATTCGTTATCGTACATATATCCGAAAAACTCAGCTGTTTCAGCGGAGAGTTCGTTATACATTGCGCGTCCATTTTCAATAATCCATTCAGGACTTCCCTTAGGTGTTGCATTGCCGGTTTTAAAAGAGAGGGCTTCATCAAAATATTTCAATGACGGCAAACCCAATCGTTTCGCCTGCTTATTTTTTAACTGCGCCGATAAGGGCACCACATGTTGCAATACCTGCTGACGAAATCCTTTCACCATACCGGCATCATAATCGCAGCGCAACATGCGGAGATAGCCAACTGCAACAAAATTATCGAAACCAAGTGCACGAGCAATGCGATGACGCGTTTTCACCAGATCATCAAATAAGGTGTCGAAGCGTTCGGCATGTGTCTCAAAAAACTGCCATCGCGCAGCAGAGGCCCGCATGCGCATATTTCGGTCGACCGAACGTGTATAAGGAACCATTTCCGCCAGCGTCCTCTCTTCACCATCAAAGGGTATTAAAGCAGATGCAATTAACTCCTGATAGGCTGTACTCAATTTATTTTCAGCAATCAAATCGGGAATAATATCCGGATGAAAAGCGCGCAACTGCATTTCTGCAATACGAAATAATTGTTTGCCAAATTTCTGTTCAATGGCATCGCGATAGGTAGCCTTTACCAATGCCTGATAATACTGACTGATAAACGCCTCAACCTGGGGAGCATGTTCATCAAAAAACGCCTGCTCGCCGGCATAAAAGGTATCCCGCGTATCAATTGAAAAACGAATGGCTGCAATTTGATACATAGTATCAAAACCACTGCGCAAGGTATTGATGTCGCGCATGGCAGTCAGCTGTGCCTCAGCCGATGTAGCTTCACTAAATGCACGAATGGTCTCCTCAAAACGAACGCGCAAAGCATCAATATCCGGCCGCTCATACGGAAATTCAGAAAACTTCATGGATACAAAGGTAAGGCTTAGCTGTAGGAATTTGGCCTCAATTTAACATCATTTTTACATGGCTCTTACCTGTTAATCTGTCACAAAAACGGGTATTTCTGACCCTGAAAGCCGGTTTTACAATATTTAATGCAATCCGTTTCTTGCATGCATATCGCATAAACTAATTTAATGTAAAGACACTGCAATATCTCCTTGTGCATGCACCAATGAACTATCTTTGTCTGATTAATCACTATCGGCATGCAACGCCTTATCTATTTCATTATCCCTGCTTTTTTATATATGTCGTGCTCAGCACAGCAACCACAAACACCTGCTGAAACCGGCATTATGTTTTATAACCTGGAAAACTTATTCGATACCATCGACGATCCCAATACCGATGATCGCATTTTTTTACCGGATGCCGACCGCAAATGGAATACAGAAAAATATCAAACCAAACTCAAACAAATGGCCCGGGTAATTGCTGAAGGTTCTGGCAGTTTACCAATGATTGTCGGATTATGTGAGGTGGAAAATGCTTCAGTGCTGGATGATTTAATTAATGAACCTGCACTAAAAAATGCACATTATGCCTATGTACATTTTGATTCACCTGATGAACGGGGAATTGATGTGGCTATGCTATATAATACTGAATTGTTTACCGTAACAAGTAAACAAGCAATTGCAGTACATTTAATGCAAGGCGATTCTGTTGACCACACGAGAGATATTTTATCTGTTACCGGAACAATTCGCGGTTCTGATGATATCATTCAACTATTTGTGAATCATTGGCCAAGCAGATCGGAAGGTGAAGAAGCCAGTGCCTGGAAGCGTGGTGAAGCAGCAAAAACATTAAAACATGCAGTAGATTCTGTACAAACAGCTATCAAAAATCCCCACATCATCATAATGGGCGATTTTAATGATACACCGTTTGATAAGAGTATTCAGGAAATAGTAGGCGCAATACCGGAAGGCGACAATTATCCAAAAAACGCTTTAATTAATTTACTGGCAAATGACCAACAAAGCGGCAAAGGTTCATACAATTACAAAGGCAACTGGCAGGCATTAGATCAAATGATTGTGAGCGCAAATTTATTGGATGGCAAAAAGCTGGATATTCAAACAGATGCCACTAAATGGATTCAACAGGACTGGATGATGTTTACACATCCAAGCTACGGCCTTTCTCCAAACCGCACCTACAGCGGCACAAAATGGTATGGAGGATTTTCGGATCATTTGCCGGTTTACACTGAAATAAAAGTGAAGTAATTGCAAATCTGATTAGCCGACGCAGCACAGCGAAGTGCCGATTACTCGGGATTGAAAGTTAAATGTGCGAGTGTGCAAGTGTGAAGGTGTGCGACAATAAATTAATATGCTGCTGATTAGTTAATCGGCGAATTTTTAAATGGCTCACTCGTTGAACCTCACCCCCCGCCCCCACCCCTCCTTCGTCGGTGCGGCAGGCCTCCTTGCTGGAAAGGGAGCTACTCTTTCGATTTTAAGGTTATTGTTACTTAATATTTCAATTAACTATTTCCAACCGGTGAGACGCTCATTTTCACATTTCCACACGCAAATCCGCCGTCCGGCGGACCTCATTTGCACATTTGCATTTCATCGGCTAATCGGCTAATTGGCTAATCGGCTAATTCTGACAATTTCGAAAACACCAACATAAACCCTCCTCCCCCGGCGCCGCATAATTTGTAGATGGCCGTTTGATGGGTGTTGGCATCGGCCCATTCATTTCGTAGATGTGTGGGAATGGCGAAATCAAAATATTGCCATTGCCATTGAGAAAGTTGTCGCAGTGGAGTTACTAAAGCCTGTGCATCTTTTTGTAAGAGTGCGTGAATACAGGCATTGCTTAATTGAATATAATGTTGCAGCGCTTCCTGCATCTCTGCTGTTTGCATGCGTGCGCGAAAAGCATCAACCAAAGTTTGTGTAGATCGCTCTGCACCACAATCTAATAATTGCATGTGTAATATATCAAGATCTACTTCATCCAGAATATGAATGCCTTGAGGCGTTATGTGAACAGGTTTCTGGAGATAACAGACCAGAGGATCCAATCCGCTGCTGGTGCTGTGAAAAAAATTCTCCATGGAAGCAAGTGTCTGCTTCAGTAATTCAATTTCTGTAACCGGAATGTTTGTTCGGGCAAAGCGATCATATACCGCAGCAACCACTGCACCTGAACTTCCTACACCATAACCAATCGGAATTGTGCTCGCCACATCCAATCCATTTTGTAAGGCCAATTGAAAAGCAGCAACATCTATAATCGTATCAAAACCCTGTTCAGCCAGCCATTGTGCAAATCGCACTAAATGCGGATAAAAAGCAGAAGGTGTTTCTGCATCTTCAATCCACACCAACACAAAGTCATCCCAGGGAATAGCCAAACCTTCACCTCCGGCTAGTACTGCATACTCTCCGAAAATCATCAATTTGGAAGGATATAATTCCTGCATATTAAATCAACATCGAGGGACCGTCGCCCATCTGGTCGTAGATAACTGTTTTCTTGTGACAGAATTTTAATAACTCTGACTGAATGAAATTGCGTACCTGTTTTTTCGCGAAGTACGGGTATATGACATGCACATTCGGACCGGCATCTAAGGTAAAACATACCGGTATGTTTGTTGTGGCTCTGAAAAAACGAATGCGCTCAATAATTGCCAATGTATTCGGATGCATCAAAATAAAAGACGGGTCGCTGGTCATCATGAGCGCGTGTAATTCGAGCGCTTCTGTTTCTACCGTTTTGCAAAACATATCCCAATCAGCAGTTTCCAACGCACCAAGCAAATCTTCAAGACGCTTACGTGCATTTTTATATCGCTGTGCTGCCATTGGATGATTGTTCATCAAGGCATGTCCGGCTCTGCTGCTGACAGATTTCTCCTGATTGCTGACTATTAAGATACTATCCTGCAATTCATGGAAGTCGGCGTGAAATTGAGTTGGCGACTGTATCGCAAACAGATCACTGCTGCCCTTCACCACAGGTGTTTTTCCCCACACGGTGAAATCTGCATACAGGCTGCGGGCCGCGCTGCCACTGCCTAAGCGCGCATAGTGACTTGCTTTTTGTAAAAAGGAAGCATCATCTGTATACTTACCGGTTTGCATACGTTCCACACTCATCAAACATAAAGCGAGCGCACTCATCGCGGAAGCAGAACTGGCGATGCCTGCTGAATGCGGAAACGAATTATCGCTGCGCAACACCAGCCTATTTTTGTTTAACCAGGGAAAATCATTTTTTAAGGACGATAAAAATAATTCCAGTTTTGCCGCAAACTTGGGATGTTGATCACCGGCAAATTTGAAATCTAATTCAATATCTTTTTTCGAACGCTTTTTTTGAAGTGCCAGCGATGTTATCGTGTGCGCCTCACGCAGCGTTAAGGATAAACTCGCATTATTCGGCAATTGCTCACCATGTTTTCCCCAGTATTTAATCAGGGCAATATTAGAAGGAGATTTCCACGTAATTTGCATACATCATAGTCGCATACCTGAACTGGATGCTTATTGTTTTAAAAACATATCTAAATACGGAATTACTGTCGTAAACCCTTTATCTGTAAAATATTGTTGCAACGCTGTCGGCTCCATCGGCGCAGCAGCTAACACAAAATCTCCACCCCAGGCACCGAGAGATTTTACACTTCCCGGAAAATCAGCAAATAATTGCGTTTTAATTTTTTCCTGCTGCAATACATATTGCATCACCTCCTCATGTTCATCCAGCAACTGAATAAAATCTGCTGCATCATCACAAAACATTAATGCCTCGGAGAGTTCAGAAATAATTTCTATATATTCTGCGTGGTTATTGCCACCGGATAAAAATGCATCCACCGAAACTTGTGTATCCTGCTTTTTCCCTAAATGCACAAACACTAATTGCTCCGGTGCAGGTGGCATAAAATGCACGGTATCATACACCGGACCTTCATCATCAATTCGATATAACACCGGCCATTTAGAACGTGCACAGGCTATATCATATCCACTACCATTAAATACAGACTTATGCAATACAAAAGGATTAATACCGGCATGTGCTGAAACATTGCTAACCAAAGTTGAGCTGCTGCCCAATCCCCACGTGCGTGGAAATTCTAATTGATGTTCTATCAATAATCCCCGAGCATCTTTTAAATAATCAGGCTTTTGTGCACGCACGGTCTGCAGGATTTTTTGGAGTTGGGTTATTTCTTTTTCTGTACCGGCTTGCGTTTGCGTAATAGCAAAATCGGCTGCACGCAATTGTACATCCATCCACACCTTCCCTTCATCTGTTAATGCGCGCCAGTGGATTTCTGCGGACATATCAGCTGGTGTCGACACCCGCATGCGTTGCCCATAGCGCACCGGAATAGCCAGTCCCATGGCACCATGTAAAATCAGGTACTCGCCTGCGATGAGCAGTTTACCATGCGCATAAAATTCTTGTTGCATCTGAAGCTTAAAGATACGTCAGAAAAAAATGGAGACCCTTTGAATACGTATTATTTTTCGGGTGCGAGATTAGCCCGATAATTCTGCAGATACTCGCGCACATTGCTGAAGGATACCGTTTTATCTGCAAAATAGGTTGTTGCCGATTGAATTTCGATATCGCTTGCACCAAAATGACGCAGGATATTTGTGAGGTGCATTTTCATATGTCCCTTCTGAATACCCGAAGTAACCAATGCACGCACGGCAGAGAAATTTTGTGCAAGACCAACAGATGCAATAATCATCATCAGTTCTTTTGCACCCGGATTACCCAATATTTCGAGTGAGCGTTTGGCGAGTGGATGTAATTTCGTTAATCCGCCAACGGTGCCCACCGCTAATGGCACTGTAATACTGAAAGTGAAGGTATCGCCTTCCACTACACATTCGCTGAGACTTTCATATCTGCCGTTGCGCGCTGCAAAGGCGTGTCCGCAGGCTTCAATAGCACGGAAATCATTTCCTGTTGCCAATACCACCGCATCAATACCGTTAAAAATACCTTTATTATGTGTCGTAGCCCTGTAAGGATCCGCTTTTGCAATGCGTACTGCAGTACTGAATTTACGGGCAAACTGTTGTGCATTTAATTGTGCTTCAGGAAAAGCACCTAATTCGCTCACCTTGCAACTCACCCAGGCTTTTACCAAACACTCGGGTGTGAAATTGCTGAGGATACTCATTACCACTTCCACATGTTTCTCAGCGCCGGTAAATGCTTTGTGACTTTTCACTTCTTCGGTGAGTGCTTCAGCAAACGCTTCCAGCACCGAATTAATAAAATTCGCACCCATGGCATCCATGGTTTCGAATGTTGCCTTCAATTGAAAATACTCCGGTTCGAGTTCGGTGCAATCAATTAATTCCAGACTTTTTAATCCACCGCCACGTGCTTCCATATTAGCGGTAAGGTGTTGCACTTCTGCGATGAGCGCATCTTTTAATTCCGTATCAAAAATGTGGAACAATTTATCCGCATCTCCTCTCCAGAGAAAATGCACATGTCCCACTTTAGTAGTAGAAATGACTTCCGCCTGAAAACCACCGCGATCACTCCAATATTTTGCACCGGCAGCTGCAGCAGCCACCACCGAGCTCTCTTCAATCACCATCGGCACCACATATGTGCGACCATTAATCACAAAATTCGGCGCCACACCATAGGGTAGATAAAAGTTGGTGAGTGTATTTTCGGAAATACCATCAAATAGCTTTTGCATCTCGGCATTCGAGTGCATATAACTCGAAAACTCCCGTGCAATATCCAACGGATTGCTGGTCAAAAAATGCTTCGCCAGCCACGTAATTTTTTCCGTTTTACTGAGTTTTGAAAAGCCTTTGATTTTTGACATGTGGTTATTTACTCTGTATTGAAATGTTCCGCCTCGTGAACCTCACCCCCCGCCC
>JAKQVC010000235.1 GCA_029571985.1 Bacteroidota bacterium
ATACGTTACGCGATCGCCAGGCAATAAATTTTTTGCACGGAGGTCGAAGGCGTGAGTAAACTTGTCGTTTTTATTTTGTGAAGTCGACAGCGCCGTTTCATTTTCTTCACGTGTGAAGAAATTATCATCGTTATCGCGTCCTTCGATGGTATAATGAAATTTCAGATTGCGGATACCGTAGTCGTCAGAAATTTCGCCAAGGAAGTATAAATATTTATCATCCGTGCTGTCGATATATTGCTCTGCAGAAATTTGCGGATGCGCATCCGGAATTACCGTAATCGTATAACTGATCGTATCGCGCGCATACACCCGTTCGTTGGCGATGCCGATTTTATATAATTCTGTTTGTAGTGCGCGACGCTCAGCAGTATAACGATCGTTGCCATCGCGTTTCGCTTGTGATTTTTGATCGGCAAAAAACAGTTCGATGCGGTCGGTGTTTTCTGTATTAAAAATCCAGTTTAATTGTGTTCCTTCCGGCACCAGTAAATCGCCTGAATTATCCAGTTTTGTGTCTTTTAATCCGGTGTAATCCGGATAATTTATCTGCACATCAAAATTCAGCAGTGTAGGTTTCGGCACCACTTTTAAATCGTAGTCGCGACTGCCAAACCCGTTTGCCACAAAATGGAAGCGCGTATCTGCAGCTACCTTATTGAACACATACGAATAGGCGTCCGGACCATCCTTTTGCATGGTATAAGTGCCCGTAGGCGTTACGATAGCCACCAGTTCGGGGAGGATTTGGCCGGTGATGCGCAGTTTGAGGGTAAAATCCTCGTATTGCACCACTTCCAGGGCATTATGTTCCACGTTAAACTGAAAAGGCGCCTCACGTTCGAAGTGGCGATTGTTTTTCAGTAATCGTAAGTTGCTGTCTTTCAACACGTTAGGTGCGGCAAACACCACAAAAACCAGCACAGCCAGGGGAGGAAGCGCATATTTCAGGTATTTGCGGTTTTTCGCCAGGTCGATAGCCATGGTAAAAGGAATCGGCCTGATTTTCTCGATTTTCTGGTTGATACCCGCTTCGATGAGGGCGGTATGTTCGGCGCTGGTGGCCTGTTCGCGGAGTTCTAGGATATTGAGGAGTTTATCCTGAATATCGCCAAAGTGGTCGCCGATGATGCGTGCGGCATCCTTATGCGAAATCGTTTTGCCGAGGCGATAATACTTCAGGAGGGGGGTCAGTATGAAGCGCACAACCGCATACCCCGTTCCGCCCAGAAAGCCCCAGAACAGCACCTTTCGGACGCCTGTAGAGAAATAAAATCGATATTCCAGGAAGCTGAACAGCAGGTAAACGCTCACCACGGCGGCGGCTGTAAACAGCACCCCCCTAATCAGCCGGTTCAGGTAAAACTTCCTGATAAACGCGTCCAACCGGCTTAACAACAACTCATAATGACTCTGACTACCCATCTAATTAGCAATATTAACGAAGATTGTGCCAATAAGGTGTGGGGGGTAACGAAATTTAACATGGGGATAGGATAAATGGCCCAAATGTTGTTTAAAATTACTGAAAATTATGGATTTAATAACCAATAACAAAGGAAAATCTAATATATAAAAAAGTTACAGAAAGAACCCAATCTGTGACAGGCAATTTTGAAACAATTAGGATTATATACGCAAAAATTATTGAATTTTGGTGAAATTTGACATTTGATGCACCAACCCCTAAACCATTAAATTTAAATGAAATCAAAAAATTGATAAAAATAACCTTGATTAGAGTTTTTTGACTAAAGTTGACTCATGCCGATCAGGAATAAGAGGCTACTTATTTACTTAATATAAATTGGAGATTGCAACTTTGAAAATATTTAAGTTTGTGTTGATATATTTTATTGATATAAACTATGAAAGAAATATTATAAAGCAATAGAGCTGGATTTGTTATTCATTTTGATTAAATCTTGGTTCGTGGTAATTAAAGTATATATGATTATTTGCAGTATATGTACAAAAAGTCATAAGTTAAACTAAAGCTTGCCCGTATGCGGTTCTATTTATCTAAGGCTATTTAATTTCATAATTTTAGGTTTTTAATTAATAACCATGAGAACATTAATGGAAGTTTTATCAAACGAGGATGCAACGCTACCCACGCTCCCGTTGTTACATACAACCGATGCCTTTTATTTTGAGAATATTTTAGAAACAGGCGAGCTAAAGACGGACTATTGTGATTATTTAGATGAGAGTTGCGCCTTTACATTTTATGGCATTCCATCTTATAGAAAATCAAGCAATGCGGCAAGCGGAAACGCGGCATTATTTCCAGTTTGTTTTGTATTTAATTTTGACAGACTAAATACAATATATAAATTATTTCCTCTTGACTCGGGAGCGTTTTACCATGTCAGCGAGGTTAAATCTAGGAATTTTCACCCCGGAGTTAGTTTGGAGCAACTTGAGTTATTGCCCAGAATCGATAGCGCAAGAAAACTGATCAAAAAGTTTTATCAAAACAATTCAAATTATATAAACAATAGCCCTACATTGTTAGTAAAGGATGTCTCTCCGGTTAATCAAGCCATGTACGGGTATACAACCCTTATTAATGATAACACTATTGGTAAATATGACAATAGGGTGTCAACTATTGAGATAGTATTTAATAAGGGTTTAGTAATAAATAAAGACACCTTACTTCAGGTAATTGCGCCCGAAGTGTTTCTAGAGGACGATAGAATTATTGACTTATTATCAAACAAGTATGGGATAACCAATCCCTTGGGATATAAGTCCTATAGATCGATGCCCTCAGAATATTGGGGCTCAATCATCGAATTGTACAAAACAGTCCTTGGTAATGATCAAATTGTGTCTAAATGAAATTGGCTGGTTTTTATTGGTCTAGATTAAATTACACATTTGCAATCCCTATATATTGCGATGAAAATGGTTACTACACCCATAGAGTTTCCAAGTTAATGAGAATTGAAGGGTTTGATCCTATTGAAATCCATGACGTACATTCATTTAATACTAATTCGAATTATAACCTCGGTTCACTTGCCCCTATTGTTTATTACATTGAAGAGGGGGTAATTTTTTATGGTAAACCCGATTATGTTATAAAAAATGTGTTTAAACATTTTATTCGTAACGGTGTAATTAAAAATAGCACTGTTAAAGAACTTTATGAATTATCTTCAATTATTAATCTAGACGTATCTGAGTTTAATAGTCTATTTCTATTAATGAAGAAGGTAAGAGAGTTAAAGCTATTTGAATTTTATACCTTGCTTCCCGTAATAGAAATATTACAAAAAGGTGTAAAAGCTTACCGTCGACTACGATCAAGAAAAAAGTCGTTTAAACATTGGAAACAAGAAGGATATATATTTAAGCAAAAAGGGTTTAAGCTGAACTTTAATAGAGACGCCCTAAATAGCAATAAGTCTTATATTGTTAATTTATTAATCTCTGGATTATTCGCAAAAGGATTTATTGAACTCTCAAAACTTGTTGAAAATCAAATAAAAACAAGTCCGCTTAATTTGATAATAAAGACCTTGTCTGATATTTCGCAAATGGTCGCAAATGAAGGTCATTATTATACTGCAGAAATTGTATTAGAACTCACAAAAATTATACCGATTTATGACTTTATTGTAACTAGCCAATACGCCGACTTGAAAAAATCACAAGGAAATTACCCGGAAGCCATACGGGCCTATAAATTGGTATTAGAAGACGAACCTGAAAATAAGTATGGAAGATGTGGTTTGGCTGCCGTATACCATGAGATGGGGGATTTAGAGACCGCTAGAATTGAGTATGAAAAAGCAATTAAAATGTTTCCTGATGATAATGTAATCTTGAGCGGATATGCAACGACCTTAATTAGTCAAGGAAATTTAGCTCAATCTGGATTGATTTATAGGAATTTAATTGAAACAAATCCAAATGAAGCAAGAGTGCTTAATGACTATGCAGCCTACTTGAAAAAGCTAAATAATATTGAGGATTCCCGTGTTTTTTATACTAAGGCATTAGAACTTGATCCTAGCAATCTAATTTCAAAAATTGGTATTGCGGAGTTGGATCGGACGTTGGGAAATTTTAATGATTCAATTAAATTGTACAAAGAATGTCTAGGTGTTAAACCGCGAAACGTGGTATTTTTAAATGGTTTGGCAAATGTATTTAAAGAAATGAGCGAATATTCTAGTGCCCTTGGCGTTTATGAAGATGTATTGCAGATTGATCCTAGAAATATATTCACGCTTTGTGGTATCGCTGATGTATATTTAAAACTATCAAAAGAAAATATTGCCAGCAAGTATTATGAGCAAGTACTTGCAATAAGTCCAATGCACCATGTTGCTCTTGGCGGAATAGCGCAAATTTTATGTACAAAGGGATATTATAACGATGCAATAGAAATATATCAGCGATTGTTGAAAAAAAATGAGCACAATCTGTATGTTTTAAACAGTTTGGCTATGTGTTATTTGTATTTGAATCAAATTGGTAATGCAAAATCAATATTAGATGCAAACACCTCAAAATATCCTCAAGATCTATATATGAAGCATTTGTATCTGCATTGCAAATTGAAAAACGGCACAGCAACCCAAGCCGATTTTGATGCTAATTTAGTTTCTAATCCAAATACCTTTTTCGAGCATTTGGTTTTAAATTCTTATATAATGTATAAGATAACCCAAGGAATGTTAGATGTGGCTCAAGATCTCATAACATACTGGATTAATCGGGTTAAATTTCCTTCAATAAGATTTGCCATGATAGTATTATTGAAGTATATAAAAATCATGAACAAAAAATATGATGAGTTGGTCAATGATTTAAAGTTAGACAATCTTAATGGACCTACAGATGGAATTAATTATGTATTAAATGCACACGCAGTGGGCAAAGCTCAAAATCTAGTTGAGTTTAGATATAACATCGCCAAACTATCAGAGTATAACCCATCAAGCGATATATTTAAATGTAAACAATTATTGGTTCAACTCTATAGTGAAAAAAATATTATTCAGTTTAATTCTATCGTATTAGAAGGCGAACTCAAGGATTTAGAAGAAAACTGCCTGCTTCGATATTGTTTAGGACTTGGCCAATAACATAATAATAGTTTGAGGCAAATTGTAATACTCCCCAAATCCTAGACCAGAGGTTTAGTTAAAAAATGGTGTTAAATTTACTAAACCTATGACAAAAATAAAAAGACGCAAGTTTAGCGCGGATTTCAAGGCCAAGGTTGCCTTGGAAGCCATCAAGAATCAGAAGACATTGGCACAACTCAGTCAGCAGTATGATGTAAATGCCATTACCATTGCAAATGGAAGGCAGAGGCATTAGAAAACCTGTCATCTGTTTTAAGGGAAAACAAGAAGAAGAGAAGTTGGAGAATACCATTGAAATGGAGAAGCTCTATGTGCAGATCGGCCAGTTTAGTGGGAGTAGGTCAATAGGAATTGATGATATCCGGTTTTTGATTTAAAGGAAAGGTCAATAGGCCATAGCCCTCAACCGAACCAAAGCCAATACCAATACCTTCCGGTAAGCGAATGTTGGTTTCAAAAGTGAGGTCAAACCTTTTTCGCAAACGGCGATTGAACATCCGCCAACCTTCACCATGTTTACTGATTATGCGACAACGAATCGTAAACGGGACATCAAGGTTTACGGCTTTACAAAACGTAATAATATTGCTGGTAAGCTTACGTTCCAGAATCTGTAAGCGCTCAATTTCATAGGGTGTGTCACGCCATTCGTTAAAAGATGCTTCTTTTTTTCCTTCTGTATTTGTGCGAAAGAGCTTAAAGGGTATCCAGGTGTTAACGCGATATTTATTTGCTTCTTCCTGGGCAACCGGCGACAAATATTTTTCTTCCGGCATCAGAATGCCAATTTTTTGACTCCTGTTATTTCTAAAGTGAAATATAAGTCCTCTGTCTTTATCAATGATCAGTTGTAAGGCCTTCGCCCCGTCGCCAATGGCGGTGATGGTGGCGTTTCCGTCCTGCACACCACTTTGCACTAATGGGTACCGGTATAGATGCTTCAGGCCATTTTCTGTAACAATCTCATTACTGATAATATTGAGGTCGATACCATTTTTTTCCAGTAACTCACGGTGTTCGATTTCGAGACGGTATAAAGATTCCCGAACAAGCTCAATCTGCCTTGGCTGCGTTGGCAGGTCGAGCAGGTATTTTTTGATGAGGATGTGGTTTTGCATACTGGCGTATTTAGATTTATTATAATATACCTTCGAGTAATATTGCGGCTGATGAGGATGGATTATGTATATGTATTAGAAAAGCAGATGATTCAAATTGATTATTTAATACACAAGGGTTTCTATTCCACAAAAACCATACAAGTATACAACAACCAATTTTAAATCGCACTCGGGCTTGTTTTTAAAACTGCCACACAGCTGGTAACTGAATTATTACAAGCTTTCTATACAATTGTACGTCAAATAATTGGATGAATTATGCATGTCACAAATTAGGGGTCCTATGAAAACTATCCGATGTATTAGATTGATTGTCAACAATGTAGAATGATTATTAGCTTGTTTTACAAGTACAGACCCAATAAAAATTTTCAATTTGAAGGCGAAAATTCAAGTGCCAGACTATATATTCACACTTGAGCCCCGTTTACTTTTGATTGGAGGTTATTGGTGGTTTGAATTTCGTTTTATATTGGTTGATAATATTTCACCACCTTTATTTTTCTCAATGGCTGTTCTTGTAAAACACATTTAATGAATCTGTACATACCGATAATAAATTCATGGATAATGTGCGAGAATTGATAAGGAAGGCATATAGTGACTGCACAAACTCTGAAGATTCAGCCAAGGAATTTGTTAATTCGAATGTTAGATATATAGATTTTGTAAATAAAGAAACGGAGGATTAAGCATGAGTATATATTTTGTTAAAATCCAGCCAGAGCGTAATTTTTTCTTTGGCATCGAGCCGAGCGGTCGCGCTGGGGCATATGGCAATAGCAAAACATATTTCCTGAAAGGGATGGAACTGCCGCAGCAGACCTCCGTATTTGGACTAATAAGATATGTGCTTCTACTTGAGATGGGTATAATTCGCGAAGGCATGCCCAATATTCCCTATGACAAACGGGAGGCTGCAGCGCAACTAATAGGTAAGGCGAGCTTTAGACCTGATATTACTGAATATGGCATACTCAAAAAGCTTTACCCTGTTTTTTTTACATCGACAAGGAAGGGTGATTTTACAAATTATTTTCGCTGAAATTATGAGGTTACCTCCCAACACATTATGGATTATGCGTCTGGGGTTAGTCGCTATACTGCCAATGCTAATTTTGATTGCAGTTATGATTTGGATAAAAACTTGCGGTTGGCGCCATTGACTAACTATAGCGAAAAAAAGAAGTTTCTAGGCGTTGCAATTAATGAAAGAGAAGAAATTGTATTTGTTACAGATGAGTATCAAAACAGAAACACCTCCGTCTTTGAGGAGGAAAATAATTTATGGGGCAGGCATAATTATATTCTAAAAAAGAATGAACGGGTTGGAATTCGAAAGGGAGAAGAGGGACGCACTGACGATGAGGCATACTATAAGCAAGTTTTTTATCGATTTAATAGTGACTTTTGTATGGGCACCTATCTAGAGATAGACGATGCAGCTGACATGGATGCAAAGGTGCATTACACCACGTTTGGCAAGGAGCGATTAATCGTTAGGGTGAGTTTTACGAAGTGTGGTCCTGGCAAAAGTGCTATGAGCCCCGATTTTAGCAATACCGTTTTTGGAGTTGATTCAAAGTCGTTAAAAGTTTTATTACTGAGCGAAACCGTTTTAAAGACGGGCTATACGAAGGCCATAGATTTGGGTTTAACGAACCGTAAGCGCTTTGGATTTATTAAAAGCACGGTAGGAAACGAAAGTTATTCAGGAAGTATATATAAGGATTCACAGCCTAGCCAACACAATATTCTGGCTGCAGGTAGTATATTATGGGTTAAAGACATGACGGCTTGGCAATCAGTTATAAATGAAAGCTATTCAATAATAGGGATGAATAGCTTTGTTACTATAAAAGAAGAAATAGATTTTAATTCATTTAATAACAAATAATATGGGATATAACAGTGTGTATTTTCAAATTCGGTGCCTGACCAACTTACATGCAGGAAGCGGTAAGAATGATTATGGGGCAATTGACAATCCCATTCAGCGGGACGCAGCAACTGCATTTCCCTGCGTATATGACAGTAGTTTAAAAGGCGCATTGCGAGAGTACTTTGAAAAGTCCGTAGATGACTTACCTGAAAGCAATAAGCAAAAATTAATAGACGAAATTTTTGGAAAGGAGTCAAAGGAGGACAATCAAAGTGAACAAGGAAGGTATATCTTCCTACAAGCGCAATTATTATCGATTCCAATCAGATCTAATAACAGACCGTATCTAATGGTAACTTGTCCACTAATTTTTCTTGAATTGGCAGATCGATTATCTTTTTTTGGTTCTGAGCATACAAATTTAATAGATACGCTCCGCCAGATGGCAAGTTCAGCCAGCGAGTTGTTTCAAAGATTAAAAACAGATTTGGGAGAGAACTATCAAGCTGTGTTTACTGGAGACCATTCAAACGATTGCCTGGAAGAAGAAGACATCGTTGTTTCAAAAAAGATTACAATCCCCACTGAAGATGCGTTGATTAAGCAATTGTTTGGTGGTAGCGATGATTTTGTGATTGTTTCTGATTCATTGTTTTCAATGCTAACGGATAATTTTCATTTGCCGGTAATTGCGCGCAATAAGCTCGACAACGGGATGAGTAAGGCCTTATGGTACGAACAGTTTTTACCCAGAGAAAGCCGGCTGATGTGTCAAATGTTAATCCCGGATTATTTGATTGAAAATAGTTCTCAATTTTTTATTGGCGGCATAGACAATAAAAGAATCCAAGTAGGGGCAAATGCTACTGTTGGTTATGGACAATGTTTATTTAATTCAATTCTGTAAATCTAGCATATGCAAATCAGTAAAGAGTTGGCACAAAGATGTTTTGAAGCGTCGAAGCGCTTTTTGGAAGATGGTAAAATTGATGGTGAGTATTAAGGTGATATTTCATCCTATGCACCTAGTATAGTGCAGTCCGGCCTTATCGGTGCAGTGTTGCTTTATTCAGTAAAATCAAAGGAGGCCGCCCATGTGCGAAGAAACAAAATCAATAGAGCGTTGCATTTTGTACTGCTATACCTGGATAATAAGAAAGAGATTGGAGCGATGGACTGCAAATCGGAAAGCGCGGAGTTGTTCCACTATATAGAAAAGAAATATAATTCATTGGACAGCGTAAAAGGCTATTGCACAATGTTGAATTGGCCTTATGTGGCTTGAAAATGGCAATTCGATTTTAGCCGAGTAATGAAAGTAATCTATCTTAATTTGAATAAATGATGAATGTTGGTAGATATTATACGAAGACTTATTTTTTATCCAGTGATATATCTGATGCTATCGATTATTATGCTGTAATTAGCTCCAAAGATGAACGACATTAAAAAGCTAAGAAGCTAATAAAAACCTAATAACAGGTAGAAATCAGCGCTCATTTGAATTTCAGATAAAGAGTAATGTCAGATTAGTTGAAATGTTGGCAGAGTATGAAGTCTCAAATGGAAATAATGCTAAAATCACCTTGCTGACAACATATCCAGGTTTGTTAATTGGGAGTGGTTATCACCACGAAGTAGGGATAGAGGGAGAATTAAAGCTTGGTCTTCAGTTTGGTCACTTGACGGGGCTGCCATATATTCCCAGCCATTCAGCAAATGGAGTTATTAAATCATGGTTAAGTCAGATAGTGGATAATGACGGCGGAGGAAATGTTATAATGATTGCATATTATTTTAAGGAGCTGTTTAATTTTTCTCAAAATGATTTATTGGGCATGGATTGGAAGTGGGTTTTGGATAGACTATTCAACGATAATAATCAGAATACGCCACTTAGCAAGGTAGATGTATTTTTGGACGCTTTTCCCGATAAGCAAACTGGATTATTATTTGCAGAAGATAATATTACCCCGCATAAGAGTCCGATTAAAGAGCCCATTCCTATCTCATTCCTGGTGGTTAGGGAGGATGTTAGATTTAACTTTTATTTTCAATTAAAGGATACACAACTTACAAGCAATGGCACGTTATCTTTAACAGCATTGGATAAAATGCGTTTGTTTGAACGCGTCCTTTGTGACGCTGGTATTGGTGCAAAAACAACTATTGGGTACGGCCGCCTGAGCTCTGATTTGAATCAATTTGATGGCTTAAAATTTGAATATGCTAAGAATGTGATTACTTATAAGGACCAGCGCCAACAGCAAGATCAAAAACAGCATAAAAAGCAATTTGAAGGAGGTGGGTTGAATAGAGATGAAATTCAAGTAAGAAATGTTATTGACGAGCGTCCAGTAATAAACATGATGGCTCGAGAAATTGAGGCAGACGGTTGGACATTAATTTCTGAAGTTAAACTTTCAACAGTAGTTCGCGCAAAAGTTCTTCAGTATAATGCAGGTAATTGCAAACTTCAATTATTTGTAAAAGGCCAAACCGAATTAGTGAACGTACAAGCTCGCCTTGACGAAGGCCATATAATTAATGTAATGGTTTTAGAAGTTTCTGGTAAGAAGGGCACTGATAACTACAAGATTACCAAGGTAAAACCTTTGCGCAGTTAATATTATTATTTAGCAATGAGCAATTACCGGAGCTGATTTATTTATGCCTTTGTAATGAACTTTCCTAAATATAAAGAGCGGTTAATAACGATTTGGCTTAATCATAGAATAATCCGGATACTCAAGGTTGGTTTTCGCAGATTCGCACTAATTCAGGAAGAGGCGTTAAAGAGATTTATATATTTTGATTCAAAAGTATCGTCACATTGGGGTTTGTAGCAGTTGCTGACGAGCGGCAAGTGTGATTTGATTATCTAAATGAATAATAATGATGGGCTCTAATTTATAATAAATAGAACCCATCTTTATATATCACAACGAGAACAGTTTAAAATTTCCTGGGACTTAAAATATTTATTTAGTTTATCATGCGCTTAAGTCGTTTTCGGCTGGAGATATGGGTGTGGGATTCTGAATTTCGTTACTTGGCAATAATTTATGAATAGGAATAAAAGGAATGACACCTTTTGAAATTGATTCAAATATTCCGTCCAGCTGCAAATACACTATTCCGATAACAATAGCCAAATAAGTACAGGCGTAGCGAGTTCGATTACGGATGGAGCAATAGTATTGAATCTGTTTTTTCTTGCTTCGGCCTTGGATTTATATATATTTTTTTCACTTATTGTTACCTGAACATTGTAATTACCGGTTTCTGATGTGATTGCCGTATAAGAGTTTTTCAAACCATTTATACAATCTTTGTCGTCGGTTTCACATTTGACCTTTGTGCTGGTTGAACTTATAGGAGGCAACAGTATCCATCCGCTATTTTCATTTTTAGTTTGAGGTGAGTTGCTGGTCGTCATGTCATTAAGATTCAGCGAAACTTCCTGCATTGTTTCGGATTTACTTTCACCCTTAACATTTGTATAGTAGGTGAATTTAATGGTAATGTGACTATCTATATATTTAAACCCACGTTTTTGTTTGGCGGCACTATAGTTATAAGTGAGTGGAAGGCTAGTTGAATACCTAAATGCGAGCCCATCAGGGCTTATTTCCGGCGTAAGCGTTAAATCTACTGCTGTTTTTTCTGTTTTTTCATCTTTTTTTAACCTTACAGTGCGTTTAATATGAATAATAGGAGGGTTGGGTTTTAAATCATTATATAAACCGGTGCCAGAACAAGAGCCTGAAAAGGACGCTTCATACAAGCCGGTATCACTTTCAATTGCTGATTTTGCAACACTGTTGATTAAATTGAGCCCAGTCTCTATCCCGTCATTATAATTGTATTCATTCTCGCTAGTTTCCTCACTAGTTTCCTCGTTAGCTGTTTCCACATTTGCATTTCCAGTTGACACGGTATTTGATTCCACGGTTTTTTCGGAGGTTGTTTCTAGCGACGACGGGGTAAACTTCATGTGTTTTACGGGAAGCCGGTAGTATACATTATGTTGATCATCAAGCATGACAAGCGCAGAACCAGGTTCTACAGTTACAGAAGTTTTCGAGGATACGATGTTTTCTTTATGACCATCTGTATATACTTTGGTTTGTGCAATGCAATAGCCATGCAAAAAAATTAAAATTCCTAAAAGTTGTAAGTTTTTCATAGTTGTTCTGTTTTTGAATGTCCAAAATTGCACGGATGGTTGGAGGTAAGCATGGGTGTTTTGGATATTTCTTGGGGGTGTTTTCCCCGGGTCAAAATACCCCTTATTGTATAAAAATTTGAAATTAATTTAGCCTTCAAATTAGATATTATGAAGAACCCCAAACACCTAATTCCGATAGCAGCCATATTGCTTATTGGATTAATTATTATTTTGTATTATTTTAAACCAGATCAAACAGGCGAACAAATAACTGTCGAACAGAAGGAAATTCTAACTTTTGTAGATTCAATTTTGATTAATGACACTTCATTTCATGATACACGTGAAAGTAAATTGAATAACCTAAAGAGGGCATTAAGCAAGCCGATTGATGCCGCAAGGGCAATTCAAATGAAGAAAGAGGTCAGAGATAAATTAAAATACGGGGAAGATTTTGAGTTTATTAATCCGCAGATTTCGGTAAATGATTTGCTAACATACGTTACATATTTTATAGGCGACGACTATTTAAATGCTGGTTTATTGGTATACCCGGCATTAGAAGGGAATAAATTAATACATATAATATGTATAACTAGGGAATTTTCAAAAGATAGCGACATTGGATATTATAAATTTTCGAATATTGATTATCGTTATCAGAACACAATGTTGGCAAAAGATGCAATTTCACGAGAACAAGCTTTAGCATTAATTAAAGCCTATTATGATAAGGTTACTATTTGCAACACCCCACAAAGAGATTTTAAATACTATAAAACCTCACATTTTTATAAATTGGATGATATTGAGGCGTACTTGGATGATAATGGATACTATGCTGCTGCCGAGTTGGAAAGCAAACAATACTTTCTAGAATTGAATCATGGATATATTACTGATTCTATGATGGAGGATTTTTTCAAAATTGGCGGGAGGTTTGTTGTTAAAAAAGCGGAGGATTTAATAGGATATAGTTGTTTTTTAGAATTATATGATAAAATCGGTTCGGTAACCAGGAGCGCCCCTATCATGGGCTCTCCCAAAAGAATGTTTGGCATTGAGGAAATAGCAAAACCGTGCCCGCCAAGGTGTGACGATTTTGGAGGCATCACAAGAAAAGAATTTTATCCGTAAATTGCAATAGCTTTGGCTTATTGCAATTGGATGTCAAATTTTAATAATTTCTTTATTAGTACACACGTAAGCAATCCTCCGATTTTGTCTGGGTTTGTTTATTTACTGGCGTTATTCGGTTTTCGCCCTAAATTCGGTAAGGAACAACTTTTTGTAATTTGTTTACCGTTGGTTTATTATTTGATAGACCTAAAGGCGGCGTCCATAACATATTTTAATGAAGGGGCATTTAACTTGAAATTCTATAATTGGGCGCTTCTTTTTGAAATTCCAATAACGATATTTGTCTTTTATTCTTGGGCGAATCCCTTAATTCGTAGGATTATTATTGTTTCGATTTTTGCCTTTGTTGTTTTGCATATTATTAATCTCAGTTTTTGGCAGACTGGTTATGTTGTAGCTAGCTTCACTATAGTTCCCGGTCAATTATTGCAAGCTGTTTTTGCGTATTTATTTTTGCTTGATATTATTGATAAATCTCAAGTAAGATTAGATAATGATTTTCGTATATGGTTTGCAACTAGCCTCTTTATTACAGTTTCCGCTAGCCTGCCTATTACAGCAATGGTATCTTACTTGAATTATGTGAATACTGATCTTGCCGATAAGCTTTATGTATTAAATGACGTAATGTATTCAGCCTGGTTTTTATTACTTACAATTGGACTTTTATGGATCAAAAAAACACAGAGCTCATATATTTCCTTGTAATAAGTACGGCGTTGTTTGTTTTTCTTACAACACTGGTGATCAATTTATTGTTGCTTGCACGAAACAGGCGCCTTAAGCACGAAACCGCACTACTCGAAGCCAAAGCGGCATATGAAGGTGATTTGCTTTCCACTCGCCTCGAAGTCACCGAATCCACACTCGAAGAAGTAGCATCTGATTTACATGATGACGTAGGGCAGATGCTGACGGTTGCGATACTTGAGTTGAATCGGATGGAGGGGGCTAATGAGGCGAAAGCGGCTGTCAAAGCGGGTTTGGAGTCGGTGAGGACGATTTCTAAATCGTTGAGTCCGGAGTATATGAAGACGATTGGTTTGCAGGCTTCTATAGTGCGGATGGCTGAACGACTAAGCAAAAACGACGGACTTCAGATTGAACTGCAGTTAGATGAGGGGATTGATTCTGCTGATCAGAGTCGCGACTTATATATCTTCCGTATCCTCCAGGAGCTTGTCACAAATACGCTGAAATATGCACGAGCGACGAAAATTGAAATTAACATATGGAAAATGACTGAGGCGATGCATATCGTGTATAGGGATAACGGAATCGGATTTTCTACATCGGAGGTGCCCGAAAACAGTGGTCTGGGTCTTGTAAATGTGCGCAGAAGAGTAGCCGTTTTGAATGGCACAATTCTCATCAAATCGACACCCGGAAACGGATTTATTGCCGAAATGCAATTCCCGATGTCCTGAACACTTGCTACCTTAGGGGTTCAAGCATCAACCCTATGATTAAACTCGCCATTGCCGACGACCATGTATTGGTGCGCTCCGGATTAAAAGTGCTACTCGATGGGTTTGGTGATTTCAAGGTGATATGTGAAGTGTCAAATGGCCTGGAATTATTATCCTGGCTGCGCACAACCACCACAACGGCCGATATGGTCCTGCTCGATGTGGGTATGCCTAAAATGGATGGATTTGAAACAGCCGCACGTATAAATGAAGAGTTTCCGGAAATTAAAATTGTTGCACTTTCTGTATACAACGAAAATCAAACCGTTGCTAAAATGATTGAGTCGGGCGCGCATGCGTATTTATTAAAAGATGCGGAGCCGGAAATTGTCCGTGAAACATTATTGCACGTGCATGCAAAAGGATATTACTACTCTAAACAGGTATTGGAAAGTGTGATGCAAACGAAACTTGCAGCATTACAAGCCCCCGAAAAACATATTAGCAATGTGCTGCGACCAATCGACACACTTTCACAACGCGAAAAAGAATTTATACAACTCTGTTGCTCTGAACTCACCTATAAAGAAATTGCAGACCGCATGCATGTGAGTCAACGCACCGTTGATGGCTATCGCGAATCGGTGTTTTCGAAACTGGATTTGAAATCGCGAACGGGAATTGTGTTGTTTGCCTTTCAGCAGGGTTGGGTCGCGAAGTAGTTTTTCGGAACACGTATACGATTTTATTTCTATTCGGATTAGAACAGTATGATCAGGATTTATTTCCCATCATACCCGCTCTTCACCAACAAATTCAACGGATCGTCACATTCGATTAATTCAATAATGGCCAGTTGTTTGTTTTCTGCTTGTTGGTAATAGGTTTTTGCAGATCTGGGCTATTTTATCGGTAATAGGTTTTTGCAATTCTATAGCCGATAAAATAGCCCAGATCTGCCGGCTTATCGCCGGCGGAGTCGCCATTATATAGCCAGTTATCAGCATTTGGTGCGCAGAGTGTTTGTTTAAATTGTTGCCATAATTCAGCTTCGTGTGCGTAACCGTAGGTATCTGTTTCACCATAATTGGTTGTGCCTGTTATGATTTCGGCAATAAAATTGGCAATGCCTTCATCTAAGCATTCGTCTAATTGATTACACGCAATTGCGCCTTGTTTCAATACATATTTTTGCTGTGTATGTATGCTTTCATGCGCAACTATACTCTTAATACGTTGTGGGATTCGGTCAACATTTCCTGTAGTGGTTAATTCGGTGCCAATGAGAATAAACTGATCCGTTGTTGTGCCCCCGGTGCGCATGGCGCCAATCGCAAAGCATACCTGGAAGGGTTTAAAATGCGGGTAGATCACCTCTAAACTATCAAAGACGGCTTCAATTAAAGGTGACGACGTTTTTGTTAAATAGGTGTTATTGCGCACACCGGCATAAAAATCATGTTCTTGTTTAAGTATTTTAAGATATTCAGGTGCATATAGGGCCCGCACTTTCATAAACGCCTTTAAACCATTGGTTGCTGCATCTAAATATTCATTTTGAAAAACGGTTAAGCTGTCATAATAGTTTTTGCAGTAAGCGAGTTTGTCGAAGGCCGACCAGAAATGATCGATATCAGCGGTTAAAATGTGCTGTTTGTTTTCGGCAATCAGAGATGTCTGTAAAGAATCGTATCTCGATTTTTCTGTTTTAGTGAAAGCCTTGATATAGAATCCGACAGTACCATTATCCGGATTGTAGTCGCCGGAAAGTCCATTAATATGGAAAGTAATTACCGCATCTTTATTCGGCAGATAATTAATTATTTCGTGACCAAAGGTGCCATTATCTGTATCCATATAGGCAAGTGTGTCAGAGGTGGAATTTGTAAGTATTAATTCCACATCAAAGCCATCCTGCATCACATAAAATTGATAGAAGGTATTCTTTTTAACCTGCACAGCTGTTGAAAAACCGGTTGATTTACTTAAGGAAACGCCCGGATACCAGGTGTTTAAAGTAATGGGCGCTGCATGTAATGGATATAGGTGTATAAGCAGCAATAAGAGGAGAAGTGGATGTCGCATTGAATCTTTGTATACTGGTTGTGACGAGTGAACAAAACTAAATAAATATGCAGTAGAATAACGAGTCGCTAGTAAAGGTAGTATGTGTTTATTGATAGACATATCACCAGGCGGGTCGCGGTGCATTCTTACCGGGAGATGACAAATACTTGAACCGGGTTACTTATATTTGGTATATGCAACCCATGCGCACGTATACCATAATTGCTGTTGGCTTAATGCTTACCGTGTCGATTTCCTGCAAACGAGTTGGCTGTATTTCTGAATGGGCAGATGACAGGCGAGACGACAACCATTACAGTGAAGCGGATGATTGTTTTCGCAATGGCGACCTCTTTGTGGGCACGTATACCATGCATTTTTTGTATGATGATCAATATTGGGTAGATAATGGCAATGGCACAATCACATGGGTGACAGAAACCAGGGATTATGTGGTAGATAATTTTGAAATTTCTATGGAGGAAGGGGATAGTATATATTATGTGGGTTGTCCTGGAAAATTCTATAATATCAAAATCCCGGCCACACGAACCGATTCCGTTTTGGAACTATCTTACGATAGCGGCGGAAACCTTACGGCATCTACGTTTTACGGGGAGGCTATATTATCTGAGGACTCTTTATTCTTAGACTTACAATACTACTTTTACAACTGGGGAGGATTTGATGAATCCACGCATTATCTGGCAAGAGGTATACGGAATGAATAGTTGTATGACGAGTCTGGCGGGAATCGCGTAAGTCAATCTATATCTTTTAATAGCGCAACCCATTATGCACTTTCTTTTTACTTATGAAGAGTTTTGTATCTTTATAGTAAACAAAACAACCATGAAAAAATCTGCACTTTCTTTACTATTCTGTTTAGCATTTTTGGCGAACACCGGCAAGGCTCAAACCTGGTCTATCGTTGGTGGCGAATTAAATAGTCACATCACGGCCCTTTATGTTTACGAAGGCAAATTGTTTGTGGGCGGAAACTTCACCAATATTGACGGTGATGCTGCATATGGCCTGGCTGAATGGGACGGTGATGCCTATTCTAACCGCAATACCACATTAATTGGTGGTTTGGGCATAGATAATTTTAGCACGTATCAGGGCATGTTGATGGCAGTTGGTGCCTTTTATGATGGTATTTATGGTCCGGGTTTCGTTGCAGTTTGGGATGGCACCGCGCTGGTGGGCGATCAATATCGATTAAATGGTAATGTTTATGATCTTTTGGCTGTTGATGAATCTTTTTATGTGGTAGGATTTTTTGATGAGTTTGAAGGAACGGACTATAATCACGTAGCAAAATTTAATGGCGCATATTACGAAACCGTGGGTGATGGATTTGAATTCCCGATTGGCGATTTATGTATGTATAACGACCAGATAATAGCCGGTGGCGGAAACGGTGATGCATTAACATATCTGAGCGGAACGGATTGGATAGATTTGGGCACAGGTGGTCCTGCGGGCGCCAGTATGGCTGTGTTTCAGGGGGAGTTATATGCAATAGGCTGTTTTGATGATGCGGTGGATGGAACCGCGCGATATATTGCAAAATGGGATGGTTCTACCTGGAGCGATGTGGGGGGAGGATTAACCGGAGGATTTAATTGCGCAAGAGCAATTGTGGCAACGAATGATTATTTATATGTGGGAGGTCAATTTACCGGCGCCGGAGGTGTTGATGTGCAGAATATTGCCAGATGGGATGGCTCTACATGGAGCGCTGTTGGTGAAGGAATTCCGGATCAAATTATTAATAGTTTGGCGATTTATGATGGTTATTTATATGCCGGTCCTATGGCAGTTGATTTTACAAATCACTTGTGGAAATTTAATCAAATTGTGTCTGATGTGCAGGATGAAGCATCTGCACAAACAGAAATACATGTTTATCCAAATCCTGCCCAATCCGTGATGACAATTTCGCAAAATGGAATTCCATCAGGATCAATGGATATTCAAATTACAGACTTATCTGGTCGCGTGGTATTCACATCCACATTAACAGGAATCTCGCAACAAATTTCTGTTGATGATTTGGCTGAGGGGGTGTATACTATCCGTTACAACCAACCTGATGGCGCAGCAGGATCTGTGGCATTTGTTGTGGTGCATTGAGTTTTTTCGAGGCCGGGAAGACGGGAAGGCGGGAAGTATAACTTCTTACCGTCTTACAGCCTTCCCGGCCTCGTGTATTCCTTAACAACAGTATATCCTTTAAAAATCTCACCCACCTGCGGTATCTTCACACAATGCGATTACGTGTTGTACTTGGCTGCGTGCTGTTATTAGTTGTATTTACAGCACAAGCACAACCGTCTAAACAATTATCGCTACTCTATGCACAAGCCGATTCAAGTTTAACCGTTGGCAATTACGACGATCATTTACAATATTGTCTCGAAGCACTTAAAATTGTTGAATCAGGAGGTGATTGTAATCAGCAGGCTGAAACCTATCGTCGGTTAGGAGTTGCCTATGACTTTTTAAAGAACAGACCCGCATCTTTGAAGTGGTTGTATCAGGCGCTGCATCTGTCAAAAAACTGTGCGGGTGCCGATACAATTTACATGCGCACAGCCCGATATATCGGGGCCATGTTTTTTGGTGTGCAACAAGGCGACTCCAGTATTATTTATTTAAACACTTCAGCACAAATGATGCTGAAATATGGTTATACCGCCGAAGCAGCATCTGCCTTTGGTATGATGGGTGAAGCGTATAGTACAATATTGTTGGATACCGCAATGGCGGTTAAGCAATATCTGCAATCTATTTCTTTAGCCAGAAAATCAAAAGACAATCGCGCATTAGGCTATGCCTTGTTCAGATATGGTTGTCATTTAGCACGTAACAATGCTTGCCTAAAAGGACGGCCATTTATTGACAGCAGTTATATCTTATTTAAAGAGTTAGAAGATGTAGAAGGACAAAGATGGGCCTTAAACGGATTAGCATATGCGGAAAGCCGATGTGGCAGTGGTGAATTAGTGTATAATCACATGAGTGCTATTCAGGCGATTAACGATTCTTTGTTTCGTTTAGAAACTGCGCGCCAATCGGCCAATTATGCGGCACTATATGAGAAAGAAAAGCAGGATAAAGACATCTTGCAACTTCGCCAGAAAACCCGCTTCCAGCGCATTTGGGCGGGAATTATCATTGGTGGTATTTTATTGCTTTCTGCAATCGGGTATTTAATACTCAATCGCAGAGCCTTGCGCAATCGACAGCGCGCTGAATTAGCTTTGTACGATATGCAGCTGAATAATTACGCATCAGTAATTGAAGCAGAAAATGCAGAACGCAAACGCATCGCCTCCGCATTGCACGATAGTATCGGTCAATTATTATCAGCGGTAAAAATGCAATTATCACTTGTTGAAAAATCCGAACCGAATATCGAAAAAGCAAACATCGCCTTAGATGAAGCCGCCCGCGAAGTGCGACATATTTCGCACAACCTGATGCCCGCCAGTTTAAAAGAATTGGGACTAATAGCAGCACTGCGGCAAATGGCGCGCACGATGAGTGTGGAAGGCCGGCTCGACATTATCTTCGAACACCATCACTATAATCCGCAGTCCGGCGATCGGGAAATTGCGATTTATCGAATTATCCAGGAATTAGTAACCAATAGCATCAAACATGCAAGCCCCGACCGCATACAAATAGATGTTCGGGTTGAAGGTCAAACCATTGTGATTATGGTTGCAGATAATGGAAAAGGATTCGATGCCACGCAACTTGAACAGACATCCGGTATTGGTATGAAAAACATTGCTGCAAGAATAAATTTACTGAAAGGCACCATACATATCCAGAGCGAACCCGGAAAAGGCAGTACTTTCACCATAGCATTACCCGCATGAACGATTCTATCCGCATTATTTTAGCCGACGACCATCAATTAGTGCGTGATGGATTGACTTTATTATTGACAGCTAATCCGCAATGGAAAATTGTAGCTGAGGCGGAAAACGGCAGTGCGCTTTTACAGGTATTATCCACCACGGCGTGTGATATTATTATTACGGATTTAAACATGCCCGGTATGCGCGGTATCGATTTAATCACATCTATTAAATCCCAATATCCAAATATCCCGGTTTTGGTACTTACTATGCATGATGAACAGGAAATTATTCAGGAAATATTATTAGCCGAAGCAGAAGGATATCTGTTAAAAAATTCAGGCAGGGACGAGGTAATTGCAGCAGTTTCGGATTTAATAAATGGTAAAACACATTATAGCGCGGCGGTTTATCAATATATTCTGAGTGATTACAAAAAGTTGAAAACTCACGAAGAAAATATAAAGCCATTAAGTCCTCGCGAAATTGAAATTCTGCAACTCATTGTTTCCGAATATACCAGTAAAGAGATTGCGGATACATTAAACATCAGCAAGCAAACGGTGGATACACATCGCTTGCATATAATGGAAAAAACTGGGTCAAAAACCTTGGTGGGCCTGATAAAGTTTGCCATGCGAAATGGTATAATATCCTAGCATCCATATAAATATGGATATAAATTCCCTATAAGTATCCATAACCCCGCGCTTCGGGCCGACCTACTTTTGTCGGTAAATAGAATTTTATGCGCACACTTTTATGCTCTCTTTTTTTGTTGGTTACTGTTGGCCTGAGTGCCCAGTCATGGAGTTATGTAGGCTCCTGTTGTATCGAATCCGGAGTGGATGCTTTAAGCTCTGCCGGATCTGAAGACCTGGATTTTTTGTCGGACGCAACACCGGTGGTTAGCTTTTTCCGTCAGACCGGCGGTAGCACCACCGGAAAAGTTATGCAATACACTGGTGGCAGCTGGAATCAGGTAGGCTCCGATTTGCCTGCCGGGGGAACAATTTCATATATCGACCTTGAAGTATTTGAAGATGAAATTTATGTGGCGATGGTTACAGGTGCCACACAATTATGTGTGTATCATTTTGATGGCGCTGCCTGGTCGCAACTGGGCGATTGTATAACAGGTAATATGGCCCACGAATTTATTATCGACAACAACGGCACACCGTATGTGTTTAATACCCTTAATCAAACCATTTATGCATTTGATGGAACAGAATGGGTGGCTGAAATAACATTAACAGAAACTGTCAGCCCATCCTGGACGGGTGATGAAAGTATTGTCATCAATGCAGATAATGAAATGTATTACATACAATCCGTACTGAACATGGTAACATTTACCTTTGAAAACTATATACACGTATTTAATGGCACAACCATCACGCCTTTACCTGAAGTATTTTTCACGGGCTTGGGCACAGGTGGTAAACTTGCGTTTAATAACACCGGCCAGTTACATGCACAATATGTCTCCAATAACACCAATAAAATTGTACAATATACCGGCTCCGGCTGGGAGCATGTGCTCGACACCCTAAACGCAACTAATGGATTGTTTCAATTTAAATATGCATTTGATAGCAGCAACAAACTCATACTCAGTGTGTTTGCCAACGCCTATTATGCAAATGATTTTTCGGCTTTACCTGCACTATCAACAGAAGGTCTCGCTATCGGTATTAATAATATTGTTTTAGGCCCGGATAATAATATCTATGTGAGTATAGGTGAACTTCCTGCCGGCGAAGGCTCAAATTTTAGTGTGATGAAATTGAGTCAACCTGTAAATATTCAACAGCTAGAATCTCCGACATTACATATCTATCCAAACCCCGCGCACGATGTGGTAGCAATTCCGGAATTGCAAAGTGGTGATGTGATTAGTATATATCATGTAAACGGACAACACATCATTACCGAAGTTGCATCACAAAACAAACAATACCATCTACCAACTCAATTGCCTGACGGCACCTACTTAATCAAAGTCGACACAAACAACGGATTTAATTGTGGCATCCTCACAGTTGCAAAATAACCCCCACATCAACTTCCCGACTTACCGTCTTACCGGCCTCGTCTTTTGTGACTACTTACGAGGCCGGTAAGACGGGAAGACGGGAAGGAGGTAGAAACTGTGTAACTTTGGTTGATGCTTCAGAAGCGGACCCTTGTTATATTGATTTCGGCCATTGTGCTTTTTGTGCTGATGCATATCCGCATTTTTCCGCTTGATTTAATTGGGTTTCATGTGTGGCGACAGACGCAAACCCAAACGGTTATCGATAATTTCTATGAGGAGGATCCCAATATCCTCCACCCGCGTATTAATGCCAGAGGTGATGGCACCGGCATTTATCGAACCGATTTTCCCCTGATGCAATGGATTATTGCCGGAGTGTATCATATTACAGGCGATTCCGTTTTGGTTACACGTATCATGATGTGTTTATTCTCTGTGCTGGGGATGTTGTTTTTATATGGTTTTTTGCAACAACGGTTTAAGTCGGAGAACACCGCACTCGCAGCAGCCATTATGTATGTATTTACACCAATGATGTACTACTATGGCATGGTGCCTCTGGTTGACGTATTTGCACTGATGCTCACGATGGCCGGTTTATGGTTATGGTATAGGTTTTACGAGCAACAACAGCTTGCTGATTTTATTGGCACAGTTTTGATGTTTATTATCGCCGCCATGATTAAAACACCTTTTATTTTATATCTGGCAGGATTGGGGGTGTTTGTTTTCTTTCGCTTATATAACAAGACGTATAGTCTTAAATCCACCATAACCTATTGCTTGATTGCTGTGGTGATTTCTACACCGGGATTAATTTGGATTTATACCGTTTTGCGGGATATGAGTGATATAAATAATCCCGTTGTTGGGGGCGTATTTTCTGCCGCCGCATTAACCCCCGGAAAATATCTGGGCTATCTGCAATTTTATGTGGTGTCGCTGTTACCCGGCGTATTAACCGGATATATTACTTTTATTGTTTTTGTAATCGGACTGTTTTTTGTTGCAAAACGCGTGCGCAAATTTACTGCCTTTGGAATGAGTATGCTGATTGTATGCGCATTACTCATCTGCTACGTATTATATGAAGCACCAGCCATGCATACCGCACATGATTATTATTTCATGCCCTTTCTGCCGATAATTTTTCTTGTAGTGGCATTCGGCGCGCAACAATTAGTTCAGTCGCACATACACTATCGAAAGCATATCCTTATACTCATTGTTGCACTTTCACCACTTATTGCATTTACACGCATGGATGCACGATGGAATGAAAACAAGCCCGGATTTAACAAAGATCTGTATGTTCACCACGAGGAAATACAAAAATATATTCCCGGCGGCGCGCTGGTCGTGTGTGGCAATGATGAATCAAAATATATTTGGCCCTATTATCTGGAAGCGAAAGGCTGGACATTTAAAGAAAACAAGCTCACAGATTCACTATTGCAGGATTATCAAAACAGAGGCGCACAACTGCTGATTACGGACATGGCAGACTCCTCGTTATTACATATCCTCTCGCCGGAAAAATTACAGGCAGCGGCGCGTTTTGGGACAATTAAAGTAATAGACGTGAAGTAAGGATTTGTGTTTTGACACAAGCAAATTTGTAGAAAAACCCGTAACTTGTTTAAACAAAAGCTCAACATCATGCCGATTAAACTTTGCCTGATTACCTGTTTGATGCTCATGGTCAGCGGGTTAACCAACGCCCAAGTAACAACAGTAAGTGCGGATAAAGACTGGTCGAAGCAACAAGCTGTGCTTAAAAACACGTTGGAAGCTGATTATATTATTCGCGTTGGCGATGTTGACAATCTTGGCTTTGGGTGGCCTGATGATTTTGACCCGTTTTGCGGGCGAATGACCAACTCTCATGAATTTCCGTGGGAGCCACAATCGGGAGATTTGCCTGGTTTTGATCGCATATTGATGTCATCGAAATTTACCGGATTGCGGGCAGAATATCCCTGCGGTGCAGAAGGTTATTCCACTGCTGATCCGTCAATGCAATATAAACCCGTTCCCTGGGAGCTGCCTATAGATGCCATGAAGGGTGTTCAGGTAGAAAATGCCTGGCTGCAATTATTTATTGATGATTTTCAATCGCCAACCTTTTGCTCGAAATACAGTGTCAATATCAACGGAAAAAGATTTGTAGAAGCTGAAAAAATTCTGAACGCAGTAGACCAAACCGGACCGATTGGCAAATTGGTGTCGATCCCTTTTCCTGAAGACTGGTATCCGCTTTTTGTAAATGGCGGAAATCTCAATATTTATATCGATGAAACACAAGCGGTGGGAGATGGTTTTGCGATTGATTTTGTCAGGATATTGGTTAACAGAAAGCGGGAAAATACCTGTAAGGGGGATATTTCCGGCGTTGTAGTAGATAAGGAAACCGGCGCACCTATTGCACATGCTACGGTATTTACTTCAACCCACCAATTGGCGGAAACAAATGCGAATGGAGAATTTACCATCCAGCAAATACCCACCGGTTTCGAAGTAATCAGCGCATCTGCAAACGGATATATTGATGGCAATGGCATGGCAGATATTGCTGAAGGCAATAATAATGAGCCCATTACCATTTATCTCGAAAAAGGAAAAAGTGCGCAATTCGACAACAAAAAAATTGCGGTTGGAGAAAGTATCACCCTCAACAATATTTTATTTGATCAGGGTAAAGCCGATTTAAGACCTGAATCAAAAACAGAATTAGATAAAATTGTTGCCTTTCTGAAAGCAAATCCAACTGCCGAAATTGAACTGAGCGGACACACCTCTTCTGAAGGTGAATATGCAATGAATAAATCCCTTTCCTACAAAAGGGTAAAAGCCTGTAAGGATTATATTGTTTCTAAAGGTATTCCAGAAACCCGCATCATTCCAATCGGCTATGGTCCTGATAAACCCGTTGCACCAAATGATAACGAGGCGAACCGTGCCTTAAACCGACGAGTTGAAATGCGTGTAATGCGCTTGTAATCCTTCTGAGAAAGGGTATGGATTTCGTGCGGATGATTACCACAATCCCCCACAGCGCCTTAACTTCGCACCATGTCGCTGACGCATGAGGAAATACCTATCGACTTTGACCCCAGATGGCTTGCCGTACTCCGCATGATGAAGGAGCGTTTTGGCAAAAAACCGGAGTTGGAATCCATATTATTTCTCATCGGCATAAATGAGCTGGGTCGCATTGAAGATAAGTTTACCAAAGAACAGAAACAGGATTTGATGCATGTGGCGGTATGTAAACTCCTCAGTCGCGAAGGTTATTACCGGCTTGCGGGGTGGGACGATGAAAACTGGCCATTGTATGAGGCCACACAGAAACTCCCGACCTGGACAGCGGCTGAACAGGAGGTGATTATTAAACAATCCATTATTCGATATTTCGAAGAACAGAACCAGATATGAAAAAAATGCTCTTACTCTGCTGCACGATAGCTTTTTTAAGCGCCTGCAGCGAAAAACAAAACGACCAGGCGGGTCGCGAACACGATGAACAGTTCAAAAAGGTGGATACCGTAATTTCAACCACAACGCCGGAACATATACACGATCATTCAGACACAACAACTAAAGCAATGGATAATTCAAAAACGTACTACGTAAAAATCAGCACCTCTTTTGGTGATATGGTGGTGAAATTGTATAACGAAACACCTCAGCACCGCGACAATTTTTTAAAACTTGCTAAACAGGGTTATTATAACGATTTGTTATTTCACCGCGTTATGAAAGAATTCATGATTCAGGGTGGTGATCCGCAATCTCGCAACGCAGCACCGAATGCTCGATTAGGTATGGGTGGCCCTGACTATAAAATCCCTGCAGAAATTAAGCCGGGCTTTTATCATAAAAAAGGCGCTCTTGCCGCAGCGCGTCAGGCCGATCAGGTGAATCCGCAAAAAATGAGCAGTGGTTCGCAGTTTTATATTGTTCAGGGCAAAAAATCGTCACCGGCAGAACTCGACCAGATTTCTCGCGCTTATGGAACACAATTTTCGCCTGAAGCAAAAGAAATTTATTCAACCATCGGCGGTACACCATTCCTGGATGGCAGTTATACCGTGTTTGGAGAGGTGGTTAAAGGCTTAGAAGTAATAGATAAAATTGCAGCTGTAAAAACCAATGCCGACGATCGTCCTTTGGAGGATGTAAAAATGACGGTTACTGTAATCGAAGAATAACCTTATCCATAACAAGCAGGGGCGCAGCAGATGATGTTGCGCCCTTTCTTTTTGCGCCTGTTTTAACCACATGCAGGCATCTTTGGTATGGTTTTGGTTACATTTATCCTATAAATATCAGCATGAAGCGACTGTACACCTTTTTTGCACTATTACTGGCTTTGTCTGCCACCAATGCCCAACAATATGCATTTGATTCTGTTGGCGTGCAATCCATAACCATTGGCACCATTACCCAAAAAAATGATTTGTGGCTGATACAGGTTGAGCGAAATGGGGCATACGAATATTATCGACCGGTTAATTTACCGGTGGCATATGCCATACCCGGCCAGGAAGTAGTATTTGAAGGCGCACGTGGCAGGAAAGAGCTGAACGGAAAACTTGCTACAGTGCCGGTTAAATTAAATATGATCCGCGTATTATATCGCACCAAACAACCTGACGCACCCGGCGAAACAATCACCCGTGAACAAAACGATGAACAAAAACAAGTGAATACTGACTCAATAGGATTTATTAAACAACAGCTTGGCACAGTCATGCAGATAGCCGATGTGTTTGTCATTGAGTCGACCATTGAGGGTGAACTCAAACGCTATGTGCCCGAATTTATGCCGGATGATTTTAAAGTTGATGGCAGCGCAATTACTTTCAGCGGCGTTCTCTTAAAATACGATCCGCAAGTTCGCATGATGGGCGCGCCTATTCGTATAACAGAATTAATGGCGGAAGAAAAAATGGCGTTTGATTCAACCATGCTGCAGGAAACGGTTGCCGAATTATTTCCTTTTGACTCTGCAGGTTATATTCAATCCGCAAGAGGCGTGATTACTTTAATTGCTGACACCTATGTTATTGTAGTTACCGAAGAGGGAAACACAACCCGATATTTACCGGCTATGTTACCCAAACAATTTCAGGTGGCAGATAAAGTAGTTGTTTTCTCGGGAGAGTTGGGTAAAATACCGGCAAATGTGAGACTGATGGGTACACCCATTACACTGGATACCATCATGGAACAATAAAATACCAGTTGCGAAATACGGCGAATTATTTCTTTCCGGAGGTTACTTTAATCGACTGAATAAAGCGGTTGACATTATTCGATACCATCACATTGGTATCGCCACCGCTCACAAATTGATAAACACTGTTGCCGTCGAAATAGATGTAAATGCGATAAATCTTGCGATTCATTAATTGCATTTCCACATATCTGCCTGGAACGCCGTTGTTTTCAATTACCTCTATTTTTTGTGCTTTACCGATATATTGTTTTTCGGCTTGCGCAATTAAATCGTCAAAGAAAGTTTTTTTGTTGCCGAATTTATGTCCCGGAGGATAATTACTTACAACAACCTGATAATCAACCAACTCCTTAAAATCAGCGGCCGAATAGGTAGTTACCTGAAGTGGTCCGCTCGGAAGAGTATACGTTTTAGTTGACTTGCTCGGGTCCATTGGGAGATAACAACTAAAAGAAGGCTGTTCGAAAAAGAACCAGTTTACAAAAATGTTTTCTCCTGTTTTGAAGCTGTTTAAAAAAGCCTCTGCATAAACAGAATAAGCGTTATCGTTAGGCCCGCCAACCAGTAATTGATATAAAATATTATCCTGTAACAGGAAGAGCGAACGAATAAAAAATGAATCGCTCACTGCTGTAAATTCACGGCCTGTGAAATTCGGATTAGAAATAATGCGTTGGCCAACAATTTCGCCATTCATCGAAAGTTTTGTCTGATCAATAAATTGTTCAAAAAAAACATTTCTGTCATTCACCTTGAACGATGGCGGATAAACGGTATAACCTACTGAATAAAATAAATCTGATTTGGCATGGTTGGTTTGGTAAGTAAACTTCCTGATTTCACCGCCATCCAGCCATGGTGTAGATGATGATTCCCAGTTGCTTTTAATCGGCACTTTTACTGAAAAGTTTGCCTCTTCGCCTTGCAGATCATACCAGCTTTCTAAAAATAAAGTATCGGCTGCAGCCATGTCAAACATATCGCCAAACGGATCGCGATAGCCGAGGTATTGTTGCTTTGGCGCATCCGCATTACGCACATTCACAACGCGAATAGATTCCGGATCAATATATCCACCGGTAGTGGGTTGCACCATAAACACCGGAAACTGATCGGGCGGAATATTTACCGCCATTGCATTTTCGTCAGGATTGTTGTTGGTTAAATCCGGTTTTTCATCTCCGGTATATGCTTTGTATTCGAATGGCTCGGCGGTAACGGAATATCCGCGGGCTTCCAATTTCTTCAATAAACCATTTGCGCCCGGAATTAAATCAGCATCAATAATAAACATGGCTGATTGTTGCTGACATAATGCGTCAACTTTTTTCACAAGCAAATCATTCATGGCGGCAACCATGGTGTTGATATATCCTTCCTGCTCTGAACTATTAATTACACGCAGGTAATCACTCATGGCCTGAGATTTATAATACTGGAATTTTTCAGCATCCGCGTCCAGATATAAATTTTCATTGTTTACGTAATTTGCCAGTATCGTAGCTTGTGTGGCATAATCCATCAAATCCATAACACCTGCAATCTGGCGAACGGTTAATAAACTTAAGGTTGGCTTTTTCTGCTCGAGTGCAATATCCAGTAAAATAGTTTGCTGATAACCGATGCCGGCACTATGATCTTTATCGCGAAATAAATCCAGAATGTATAATGGCTTTAAAGTATAATACTCTTCAATATTATCTTTCAGTTTATCACCCACCATCAATTCGAAACGAATACGATCTTCTCGTCGATAATAACCTTTCAGTGTATTATCTCCCTGGGCTTTCATAAACACCGGAATATTCTGTATTTCGGTAGCATCCGGCACATTAAAAAAGGCAACGGTGTTTACCTGACTGATAATTTTGGATGCGGGCGTTATAACATCATAATTCTCCACACCGGGTAATTCGGTGGAAGCAAAAACATATGAGGTAAATTTACCGTTAGGTGATTTAACTTTCCACAGGAGGGATTCCTGTGCAAAAAGGGAAACCTGAAACAGGGTAAATAACAGGACTACACTAATTCGAAACTTCATAGAGTGGCTTGATTCGGTAAATTTAAGGCAAAATTTGGAGGAAAAGTGACGCTGCGGTTACAGTTAACGGATAAAACTGACATGGTTTTTGCTACTGATATGGCGGAGGCGGTGCCCGAAATACCGGAACCGGCTCCATTGAACGCTAAAATATTACAAGTAATGCAGGTGAAGCAGCAGGTTGTATTGTCGGTTTTGCTGATGCTGACTACTTTATTGAACGGTCAATGCATCAGCGGCGACTGCACGCAGGGAAACGGCGTTTTTGTGTTTCCTGACGGAGATATGTATACCGGAACCTGGGATTCGGCGGCCATGCACGGTTATGGCCGCTACGACTGGTCGAACGGTTCCTGGTATGTGGGCGCTTTTTACCAGAATCAGATGCAGGGTAAGGGCACATTTTATGGCGCGAATGGCCGGCAGATGGTTGGCCTGTTTGAGGCCAATATGTACGTCGGCCCCGACTCGAACACCAAGATTTACCCGGTATTTGACCCGGCTACAGAAGCGTCAATCTTGTGGAACGCGTTCAAGCTTCAGGATTCTACAGCTTTGGCGAACACCCGTATCAAAGCCAAACAAGCGCCCATTTGTGAAGTGATTACCCTGCTTGCCGGCGATTTTGGAAACCGCTTTGCCTCCTATCAGGGTGAGGCTACCGCCATTTCACTTGGAAGAGATAACCGGTATTATGCCACTCTTTGGCCTACCGGGGCGACAAAAGCGGTTATCAGCACCTCCAAATCTGACTCAGGACGGTTGTATACTACAACGCTATTTGAAAGCACGGATTCTGTGCAGGCCAGGGCACAATTTGACCTCTATCGGAATCAAATTGCCGCCTGTTCATTGCCAAATTGCCCGATGCAGGCTCAACAGGTGAACACCACCACAGGCCAATCAATGCAAACAGTAATCTGGATTCCGGACGTTACCTGTAACCAGGATGGCCAGTCGACCCTGCAAGACATGGCGATACAACTAATATGCAGATTAAAAGCGGGAAATGCGGGGTGGGAAGTGATATGTACGATGTCAGATTAACGGGGTTTGCCGCTTTACTCTTTCGTCCACACGCGTGTATTCAAATCAAGATCCTGCACAATATCGGTGCAGAATTTTACGCCCGTATAAATTTTGTTGACATCCTCCGGATTCATCACAGAGCGACGCACGGATGGTTCAAATAAATTTACAGACCAGGGCACAGCGATGTACATATGATTTTCAACAAAAGAAAATTGCACGGCTGCATTTGTTTTTTTGCGATAGGCTAATAAACGCTCCATAAAAGACGGAGATAAAATATATCTCGCTTCAACCGGGTCAGAAGCATATACAGCAAAATATTTTTCAAATTCCGGATCTTCCAATCGTACGATATCCGGACGCACGACATTTATATTTTGAAAAAATCGGCCAAAAGCACCCATAAATCGTTCGCCAAAATCGCTGAGAATATAGGTTTGTCCCTGGAAATGTTTATTAAAATCAGCAATATAAAAAATGCCTTTAAATATCGTTGTATAAGTGGTGCGTCCGCGAGAGTCGGTGGTGCGGTCTTTCGTATGTAATTCGCAGAATTCGATATGTGTTTTTCCGATCGTGCCGCTAACTAAATCTTCGCCATTATAAATATCCGGATCGCCCAGAAATATTTTGCTTTCATTAAATCTGGATTCCGGAATAAATAAATTCGGTGTAAAAACAAGTTCGGGAGAAACGTATTGAACAATTTTTGCGACAACTACTTTTTTATATTCTGCTTTAAAGTTGAGGCGCTTTCGGTTAAACCCGAAGAAGAAAAAATACAGCAGCAGAGAAATCAGCAAAAAGACAATCACCAATGGAGGCGTCATTACTGCAAAGGCCAGAACAAGCGACACTACAGCTGAGCCCCACATAAAACGAACCCGGCGCAATTCTTCTTTACGCAATTCTTCCAAGCGGCCTAATTCAGGCTCGATTTGTTCTGTATAAAAAGCCTCAAAAGATTGGTCCATGTGGTGGTATAAGGAGAAAAGTTGAGCACAAATTATTCTGATGCCGGCGCCTCACTAGTTGGTTCTTCAGTGTTCTCCGGTTTGGTTTGCGGAGATGCATCTGTATCTTCCTGCGTTGAAAAAATCCGACGTTGGAAAATTAAAATACTGAGTACTCCGCAAGTGATTGATGCGTCGGCAATATTAAATACCGGGCGAAAGAAATGAAAGTATTTTCCACCAATAATCGGCATCCAATCAGGCCAGTGACCGGATGCCATCGGGAAATACAACATGTCAACAACATGACCGTGCATCCATGAAGCATAACCGCCGTTTTCAGGCATAAATTCTGCAACTCGTGTAAAAGTGGACTCTGAAAAAAATACGCCGTAAAAAACGCTGTCAATAATATTTCCCATTGCACCCGCACAAACTAATGCAATAGAAATGATTAAACCGAGATTCGCTTTTTCACGAATGAGGGTATATAAATAATAACCAATAACAGCTACGGCAATAATCCGGAACAGGGTAAGGGCTAATTTTCCGTATTCGCCACCTAATTCCATTCCAAAGGCCATGCCTTTGTTTTCTACAAAATGCAACTTAGCCCAATTCAGGCCTAAAATATCAAAACCACCTCCCATAGGGAAAGTGGTTTTCATATAAAATTTTAGCAGCTGATCTAACAGCAGCACAAGA